>JANQEO010000421.1 GCA_028278325.1 Candidatus Binatia bacterium | reverse complement strand
CATGCCGAACGGCCGCTCGGCTTGGGCTGACGCGACAAGCACGAACACCGCTATGAGTGGTAGACCTATCCATATCGAACGCTTCATTTCTTCACCTCGTTGAATTCAGCCGCCCATCGACAGATCGGAGAAATCCATCAGCGCCGGTTCATACTCTTCCGAGTAGAACGGGTCCGCCCAGAAGTAGGGGAAGTCCCCATCAAGCGCCGCTTGCACGTAGGCGAACTCGACGGCGCCGTCTGATGCTTCATCGTCACCGGAAACATCACTGCCGAAGATCGCCGAGCCGACGCGCTCCAGCGAAGCATCGAACTCCCCTGCGTCCACACTTGCCACGCGAACGGGACCGATCGGCTCAGATATGCGCGCGACGTTTATCGAGATCATGACGATTACTGCGGCAGTCGCCGCCAGCCACGACCAGCGCGGCGGCGTCCAGGCCGTGCCTGACTCACCTACTTCGATGGCTGGTGGCGCAGGCTCGGCCAGAGCCTCGCCGATCAACGTAAGCTCGGCTTCAAGCCGGTCGTAGGAGTGCCGACAAGTCTCGCAGGCCTCCAGATGAGAGGCCTGCTCACTCGAACCGTCGCCGTAGTAGAAGGCGACAAGCTGTTCTTCTTTCAAGCATGCGCTCATCGTGAACTACCTAGTGCCCGCCTGAGCCTCTCCACTGCACGGAAAAGATGTTGCTTGACCGTGCCCGCGTCGACGCCGAGAAGCTCGCCCACCTCTTCGGTGCTCCAGCCTTCGAGATGCCGCAGTATGAATACGCGGCGTTGCCGATCCGTGAGCCGGTCGAGTGCACCGTGGATTCGAAGGCGCTCGCGGCGGCCCAGAACCATTCGTTCAGGATCGTCGCCACGGTCGGCGTATGCGCTTTCGTCGAAACCCTCATCGCCGCGCAACCAGTTCTTCCACCAACTTCCCCGCCGCATGTCCTTGCAGCCGTTGACGGCGACACGGGTCAGCCAACGTTGCCAGTCCGGGTGTTCCTTGCCCGCCCTCAGAGCAACGTGGAGCTTGAGGAAGGCGTCCTGGGCGGCTTCCTCGGCGAGTTGATCGTTGCCGACCAGCAACCTGCACAGCCTCAGGATGCGAGCGTGATTGTCGGAATAAAGAGTCTCGTAGAGGCCCTCGCTGCCCACGGCTACCCCCGGTGTCATCATAGGTACGCCTCATGTGCATGTCCTAACGAGGCAGGCGCACCCGGGGTTGACGAAAATATCAGCCCACCGATTTTTCTATGTTTTTACAGGAACTTACGGACGTAGTCCGGACGGTGGCCGGCCGGCATCACGAGGCGTAGGGGTAGCGCCGGCGGCCGAAGCGCCTTCGATTAAGCGGGCTCGGCGCCGCCACTTCGCTCAGGCGTAGAAGGTCTGGGCGAGCATCTCCGAGTACAAGGCCAGCTTCTCCGGCCCCAAGGCATATACGGGTGGAACCGGACACAGAGAATCGGCAAACCCCCACAGAGGCTCGATCCTCTCGCGGACCTTGTCCGGCTCACCGACGGCGACGAAGGTCTTCACCATCTCGTCGGGAACCAGATGCGCAACACTTTTGTAGTCGCCTCTCTGCACACCTTCTTGGAGCTTCCTGGCAACGTCGAGGAAGCCGTGGGCTTCGAAGAAGGGTTCGTACTGCTTTACGCCGCCATAGAAGGCCATCGTAGGACGGGCATCGTCGATAGCCTCGGCTTCGTTGGTGTTGGGCGCAACCCAAGGCCACAGGTTGACCTCGATGTCGGAGACCTGCCTGCCCGCCTTGGCAACGGCGGCCTCGAACTCGGGCTTCATTTGCTCCAGCGACCATTCCACCGACCACATCGGGTGACCGATCAAGCCGTCGGCGGTCTCCCCCGCCAAGCGCACTAGGGCCGCGCGAAGAGCCGCTATCCAGATCGGGATGTTTTCACGCACGGGCGGCTCGCTCGGTTGCAGCTCACGAAAGTGGGCGCTGTAGTATTCTCCCTCGAAAGGCTCCAACCCCTTGTGAGCGCCACTGATAATGTGGCGCACGGCGGCCACGGTCTCGCGCAGGTGAGACACGGGCTTGTAGTGAGGCGTGCCGAAAACCCCTTGGGTCCAGGCGTGCACGCTCGTACCCAACCCCAGAACGAAGCGACCCATCGAGATCCGGTCGAGGTCGATGGCTGCCATCGCCGTTTCGAAGGGGCTGCGCACTGCAGCGATGGCGATGCCGCTCGCCAGCTGCACCCTCTCGGTAACGGCCGCAGCCGATGCCAACGGTATGAAAGGTGGTCCGTAGACCTGAGGAGAGAAAATGCCGTGCACGCCGCGCTCTTCCGCTTGCTGCGCGATAGCCACGAGAGCGGGCGCGGGCATGGGCGGAATAATGCTCCAATAGCGCCGGGATTTATCCTTGTCGGCCATCTCTGCCTCCTGTCGGTCTCCTCAGACTTCGGGGCGCGCACGACCTCGCGCCGGGAGATGCTTTCGCAGTTGCACAGCTCAGTCCAGGCATGAGCACCTAGCTATCCTCGTTGCTGACGACGGTCACTGTGTCACCCGGCGCCAGGCCGAGAGTGACAGCAGCGTCCCCGTTGCGCATCGCAACCTCCAGGCAACCGAAGGAGTTCACCAGCGCCAGGCATTCGCCTTCTCTCACATCCGCATAAGTGAACCCCATCGGCACCTCTCTGTTCCCCACCAACACTTTCGACCCGCTTGCATCGCCCAGCACGTCCTCTGAGATATCGGTGATAGCGTTGCCGAACCGGTCGATGCACACGACGTGCCCTTTGATCTTTCCCGCCTGCAACTCGATCCGTTCTATGGGTATCTGAACCGGCGACTCGGCCACGACCCCTAACTCAGCGAAGTCCGTGTGACTACTGGCCAGCATCGCCGCAACCGGCGCGAACACGTCACGCCCGTGAAAGGTCCGGCTCGGTGTGGGCAGGCCGAGCCGAGCGACATCTATCTCCCGCACCTCGGCGTCCTGATGCTCTGCGAACACCGGAGAGAGCAATCCGTTGTCCGGAGCCAAGAACACGTGGCCCCCGGCGGCTACGACCAGCGCCGCCCTGCCGGTTCCTACTCCTGGGTCGACGACGGCGACGTGGACACTGCCTGACGGAAACCAGCGATAGGACCTTCCCAACCAGAAACCCGCCTCAGCTACAGCCTGGGCACGAACACCGTGGGTCAGATCGACGATGCGGGCATCGGCGAAACGCTGAAGGATCACCCCTTTCATCACCCCGACGAACGGATCTTCGAGACCGAAGTCGGTGGTCAAAGTTATCAGACCGTTGGGACGGAACTCATCCACTCGCTTCATCCGGGCGCCGTCGCGCGTTCGCCATTTTGAGGAGTTCCAACAGCCGTGTTAAACGCACGCGCGGTGCCGGCACACGACGTTGTCATTGTGGGCGGTGGTCAGGCAGGGCTGGCCGCCAGCTACCATCTCAGACGCAGAAACATCGACCACCTCGTGGTGGAACGCGACCGGCCGTTCTCGGCCTGGCACAACCGTTGGGATTCCTTCCACATGGATACCGCCAACTGGATGAACGAGCTGCCCGGGGCGAGGCGGAAGTTCTCACCGGAGCAGCGCTCCAACGACCTCGCTCCCTTGTCGGTGGCTCTCGACTACTTCCAGGACTACCTCGAGATGGTCGACCCGCCCCTTCGTCTGGGTGAGCCGGTCACTGCCGTGGAGAAAGATGCCAACGGCGGCTGGGTAGCACGAACCTCCGGCGATGCTTTCGAAGCACGCAACGTCGTCATATGCACGGGGCCTTCTGTGTCGAAGCTGCCCAAGGTGGCGTCACAACTACCCGGCCACGTGCCGTCGATGCACGCCAGCGAGTACCGCCGCCCGGAGCAGATAACAACGTCCAAGGTTGTGGTCGTCGGAAGCGGAGCGAGCGGATCCCAGATTTGCGCCGAGCTCGCGCGATCACAGCGCTTTACGGCGGTCTACTTGTCGGTAAGCAACAACCCCGTGATCCCCAGACACGTACTCGGCATACCCATCGGCGTATACGCGCGGCTGTCCGGGGTCTTCGACATGACGCCTCAGTCCTTGCTGGGGCGCCGTGTGGCGCGCAGCGTTAGCGATGAGAAAGGAAAACCAGCGCTGACTCCGTCGCCCGCAGAACTCCACCGCTCTCACGGCGTGCTGCTCACGGGCAAGGTGACCGGGGCGAATCCTGATGCCATCAGCTTTGAAGACGAGCAGATCGTCGCTCCGGACGACGTTACCATGATCTGGTGCACCGGCTACGGACACGATCACAGCTTCGTGAAGACGCCAGTGCGCGAGGCGGTCTTCACCGACAAAGGACCGATCCACGTCAGGGGCGAAGCGATCGGAGCCAGAGGACTCTACTTCGTCGGCCTGAGGCTACAGCACACGATCGGATCGCACTTGCTCTACGGTGTAGGGCGCGACGCCGAGTACATCGCGGGCCGTATCGCGCAGCGTTAGGCGCACCCGCTCAATGATCGGCGCCGGCTCCTCGCATGGTTGCCCCGACCACGCGCGCCGCTATGCCGGTCGGCAACAAACGAACCACGCTGGCGGTTACGCCGTTGAGGACGCCGTTGACCAGAACCGTACGTTTGCCTACGGAATCGATCGCTTGGTCGACGACCTCTTCGGCCGTCATCCACGCGAACTCCGGAACCTGAGTCGGGTTCACATGTGCTGCTTCCTGGAACTCCGTTCGCGTGAACCCCGGGCACACACACAGCACGTTGACACCGGTGTCTCGCAGCTCGCTCGCGATGGCTTCGGAGAAGCTCTTGACGAAAGCCTTGGTCGCGCAGTAGGTCGCCATCGTCGGCCCAGGGGCGAAACCTGCTACCGAGGCTACGTTGATGACCGTGCCTCTTCCCTCGTCGACCATGGCAGGCAAGAACCTCCCGGTCAGTTCCACGAGCGCTTCACAGTTGAGCCTGATCTCGTCGACTTCATGGTCCACCGGAAGCTCATGGAAGTTTCCGTAGGTGCCGAAGCCGGCGTTGTTGACCAGCCAGTCGACATTGAGCCCCTGGTCGAGGACAGCATCCTCGACCTTCTTTCGGCCGCTCTTCTTGGTCAGATCCTCGGCGATCGCCACAGCTTTGACGTGCGATTCCTTCTCGATGTCGGCTGCAAGCTTCTCCAAGCGGTCGGCACGGCGCGCAACCAACGCAACGTTATGGCCTTTGGCAGCCAAACGGTGGGCGAAGGCCTCTCCGATTCCGCTCGATGCGCCCGTTATCAGTGCTACATTTTGAGACATGGGTTCCTCCGGTTACTCAGCTGCTCGGCTTCACATAGCACGGCGGCAATGTTGATGCTTAGCGGGTGGCGAGCGGCGTACGACTGAGTCCGCGATCTAGCGGCACACGGCGAAGAGGTTCCAAGCGCCGGGGATGCCTTTGAGTTCATGGGTTCCCCGTTCGGCGAAACGCAGTTCGGAGCCTGCAACCAGATCCTTGACCGTACTGGAGACCAGCACTTCGCCGGCCTCGGCAGTAGCAGCGACGCGCGCCCCAAGGTGTACGGCGATTCCGCCGACTTTGTCTCCGATGACCTCGCATTCCCCGGTATGCAGACCGCAGCGCACGGCCAGGCCCAAGGGACCCACACCGTCCCTCACGGCGCAGGCGCACTCGATAGCCCGCGCGGGTCCATCAAACGTTGCGAAGACGCCGTCCCCGGCGCTATCGATCTCCCGTCCTCGGAAGCGATCCAGTTCGCGCCTCAACGTCGTGTAGAAACGGTCGAGCACCTCGCCCCAACGTTTGTCACCAAGTTCCGCGAGCATGCGCGTCGAGTCGACGATGTCCACGAAGAGCACGGTCGCCAGTACGCGATCCGCCGTAGCGACCGAGCGTGCGCCTGTGACGAAATGCTCGATCTCATCGAGGTAGGCGTCACTGCCTTCCGTCCAGATGAAATGATCCTTGCCCTCGAGTTCGACGAAGCGCGCTCCGGCAATGTGCTCGGCCATATAGCGCCCGGCCGATACGCTGATGACTTGGTCACCTCTGCGATGGATTACCAACGTGGGAACGTTCACCGTAGACAAGACATCTCGCACGTCTATGTCTTCGATCATGCCGATGAGCTTCCTCGCCCCGCCGGGGCTGACGGACAGCCGCTCGAACCGTCCCCATCCGGCCTTGAAATCGGCGTCGCCGGTGCGGCTCGGCGCAAATACCTCCGCCGTCAAACCCTCACCCCAACGCGACTCGACTACGTCCATCAGTGATCGGAACTCGTCCCGAGCAGCACCGATCGGATAATCATCGCTCCGGATGTTGCAGGCAAAGGTGTTGCAAAGAATGAGACCCGCGGTGCGTTCGGGGTGGCTGGCCGCAAACAGCGTGCACATCGGACCACCTTCCGAGATGCCGACGAGGAACGCGCGCTCGCTGCCGGCAGCATCCATGACGGCGCGCACGTCATCCATGCGCTCCTCCAGCGTCGGCAGGTGCGCTACGGGATCGGACAAGCCGGTGCCTCTGCGGTCGAAGATGATCAGACGGGCAAAACCAACCAGTTTGGTCAGAAAGCGGGAGTAGCTCTGCTCTTCCCAGGCTTCTTCTACGTGAGACACCCAGCCCGGGGCGACCAAGACATCGACTGGGCCCTCGCCTACCACCTGGTAGGCGATGTTCACCCCGGCGCTCTTCGCATAGCGTGTCCGTCCCTTCATCGAGTCACGAGTTTACCCGGATAACCATCACGCCTCAGCGGCAAGCCGTCAACGGATCATCGACGAGCTGCACACCCAGGGCAGTAAAGCGGCTATGGATGTCGGGGTTGTCGAGTAAGGCAGCAAGGCTTTCGACCATGCTGCGCGCTTGCTCGCGGTTTGCATGTCCGCATTGAGCGCAGTTCATCTTCGGGCCTACTTCCGCGCCGCCTTCTCCTTGCGTGCGCGTTCGCGTGCGGCGGCGGTTTCGCGGAACTCGGTTGTCGGCCGGAGGGGACGCTCCGTATCTATGGCGATGATCTGCCAGTCTATGCGTGAGACTTCCGTATGGTTTGCGCGTGCGAAGTCGCGGGCAGCCTGCGGCGCGCCGTGATGAAGTCCCTGAGGAGAGTGAGCCAATAGCCCCTTGGGCAGGGGATACCCCAAGAACGAGCCGCCATGATAGAAAGCGACCTCGTCGTAGTCGGCGTTGCGGTGATACGAGGGCACGCGCTCGGCGCCTTCACGCCCCTCGGCCGGCCGCGGCAGGAAGTGCAACACCAAGACACCCGGCGCGCCCAGGAACTGATGCACCGTAGGCGGCAAGTGCAGAGTGTCGGACATGATCACGTTCCAATCGCGGATGTTGAAGCGGAAGGGAAACAGATCTCCTTTCCAGCCGTCGACATCGCAAGGATGGAAGTCGTATACGATCGACGAGTACCCACCGTCATGCTGAATTACCACTTCCCATTCCGACCCCTCCGCGTTTTCGAGGACGGCCGGCTCAGGAACGCCGATGAGCGTGGGATCGAAAGGAGCATGGCGGCCTAGCTGACCGTAGTCGGGAACTTCGAGTTCACCGGTAGTCTCGATACGCAGGAAGGCGCTTTCGCCGCCGGGAACGATACGGTGGGTGACCGCCTTGGGAACCACAAGATAGTCACCAGCCTCGTATTCGAGCGGCCCGAACTCCGTCTCCAAGACTCCGTTTCCCATGTGAACGAAGTATGCGATGTCGCCGTCCGCGCACCGGAAGTAATACGGGGTCGGCTCCACCCGACGGCTCCAGGCAACGCGGCAGTCTTCGTTCTCGAGAAGCACCATCGGATGAGCGCGCGGGTCCTGGAACTCGGGAGCGGCCAGGTCAAGCAACTTCGCTTCGCGGATCCTGAGATCCCCCTTGGCGGTGAACGTCGTGGGATCGTTGCGCCGGTAGAGTTGCGCAGTGCGCCCGCTGAAACCCTGTCTTCCCAGCTCATCGTCTTTGAGGTCGCCGAGGTCTACGTGAGCCTGCCTGGGCGTACGGCCCTTGTTGTGATGAACGAAGGACTTCATCGCCGGATCCGCGTCACTGGTCATCACCACCGTAGCGGCGCTCTCTCTCCCTGTATTCCGGGAAGCCCACGACTTCCTGGATGTGTTCGAAACTCGCCGACTGAGGCCGGGCTACTCCTCTGCGCAACTCACCCAAGCTCTCCTCCATCGCGCCCAGTGAAGCCAGCACGAGGCTGACGGGGTACACGGCCACCGAGTAACCGATGTCGGCCAGAGCCTCGTGGGAGAGCCACGGCGTCATACCTCCCTCCACCATATTGGCGACCTTGGCGCCCGGCACGGTCCGGCAGTAGCGGTGCATGTCTTCTTCGCTCGTCAGAGCTTCTACGAAGGTAATGTCGGCGCCCGACTCGGCAAAGGCCTGCGCGCGGGCGAGCGCCTCGTCGAGCCCCTCGGTCGCGGCGGCATCGGTACGCGCCATGATCAGGACGTCGAGCCCCGTCTCCTCTCTGACGTCTATAGCCGCTCGGACCCGTGAAACGGCCTCGCGGCGGTCCACGGTGGTCTTGCCGGGAGTGTGGCCGCAACGCTTCGGCCACGCCTGGTCTTCGATCATCACACAGGACAGGCCGGCACGCGCATATCCCGCCACCGTGCGCTGCACGTTGATCTCGTTTCCATAGCCCGTGTCTCCGTCACCAAAGACCGGAATGGATACGGCGCCACAGACATCCCGAGCCTGGTCCAAGATCTCACCGTAGGAGAGCAGGCCGGTATCAGGAAGCCCGAGCCGTGCTGCCGACACACTGAAGCCGCCGAGGAAGGCCGCTTCGAAACCGGCCGCTTCTATCACACGGGCCGAAAGTGCGTCGTAGCAACCGGGCACGACCAGCAGGCTGGGATCGGCCAGGAGCGCCCGCAGGCGCGCCGCGCCGTTCTCGTTTTTCGTAGCTATTCCCATCGTTTGGCCGTCTCATCCACAGCGCGGCAAGATAACACATGTTGCCGCCCTATGACCAAGCGGGAGTAGCTGGACGCGGACCTGCAACCTATCCATAGTTGCGCCCATGCCGGGCACCGCAAATCGAGAACTCCTATGAGCGGCGGACCTCACAAGTCGACGCGCCATCCCTACATGATCGCCTTCAAGGATCAGGGCGGGTTCAAGGACACCTACGGGGGTGAGCCGGGGTGGGCTTTCGTCGAGGCCATGCGGATCGCCCCGCGCGATGTGGAGTCCAAGACCGTCGTCGTCTTCTCCCATCCCGTCGGCGGAGGGGCCTTCCTGCCCATCATGTCGGCATTGGCCCGCGCCGGACATCACGTCGTCTACTGCAACACCCGATACCGCGGGAACGACACTGCTCTGGTCATGGAGAAGTGTGTGGTGGATCTGGGAGCGTGCATCCGGGACCTGCGCTCACGATTCGGTTACGAACGTGTGGTGCTGGGCGGGTGGAGCGGAGGCGGATCGCTCGCGCTCTACTATCAGGAACAGGCGGAACGTCCCTCGGTTACGGCTACACCTGCAGGCGACCCTCCCGATCTGACTCGTGAGGAGCTGGTCCCCGGCGATGCAATCTTCCTCGTCGCTGCGCACGTGAGCCGTTCAGCCACGCTAACCGAGTCGCTCGATGCATCGATACTGGACGAGACCGACCCTACTCGGCGCGACCCCGAGCTCGACCTCTATGACGCGAGCAACTCCGACCAGCCCCCCTACTCCGAAGATTTTCTCGAGCGTTACCGGCAGGCCCAGGTCGAGCGCAGCCGCCGCATCACGGCGTGGGTAGAGGAACGGCTCGCCGAACTCAAAGCGGCCGGCAGAGACAACGACGAACTTTGTTTCGTCGTTCACGGCACCATGGCGGATCCACGCTGGCTGGACCCCACCGTAGACCCGAACGACCGCCGGCCCGGCACCTGCTACCTGGGTGAACCGCGCGTGGTCAACAACAGTCCGGTGGGCCTCGCACGTTTTTCGACGCTGCGCAGCTGGCTTTCCCAGTGGAGCCTCGACCGTTCACTGGCCCACGGGGAGCGCAACGCCCCGAATACCAACGTCCCCACACTGGTCGTCGGCAACAGCGCCGACGATGTATGTACGCCCAGTCATACTCACCGGCTCTTCCACGCCGTTCCCCACGAGCGAAAACACCTTCACGAGATCACGGGTGCGAGCCATTACTATATGGGGCAGGAGGACAAGCTCGCCGAGTGCGTGCGCACCTACTCGGAGTTCGTCGACGACTACGGCCTCGACCGCTGAGCGCTTGGCCGGCCGACCCGACGATGGCCGGAAGCGACACCACCCGCACTCCCAACCAGGTCAGCACGGGGTCAGTCACACGATCACGCGCTGTGAACAGTGCCAGATGTATGTGAAGTTCCGAAGGCGATGGTGGCTCGACGTGACGGAAGCGAGGCCTACGAGCGGGCTCTGACGAAAGAGCGCCTTCAGAGCATACGTCAGCTCGCAAAGTTCAGAATCATCGCGGTGAGCCTGATGCTGGCGCTGCTGGTAGCGGCCGAGCTTTGGGTGCCGGGATGGATCGGACCCATGGAAACGGTCGCCGTCTACTGGGTGCTGGCACTCGTCTTATACGTCGGCATCCGGAGTTCGAAGTCGACGTGGATCGCCAGGGTCAACACCCTGTCCCTGCCACTCGTCGACATGCCGATGCTCTTCCTGGCCTACATCAGCAACATGCTCGCGCTTCACGCCGCAGGGTTCGGCGACGAGGTGGCGGCTTTCGGACGCAGTGGCGGCATGTTCTACGTGCTCTTCGTTTTTCTCGCGTCGTTTTCCCTGTCGGCGCGCCAGACCTACATAGCCGCCGCGGTCGCCGCTGTGTGCGAATGCTTGATCATGTATTTCTCGGCGCCCGACCCCATCTTCATGCTCATCACGGCGGTAGCCATGGGCCTGGCTGCGACTCTCGGCAATCTCGCAAGCCGCCGGTCTCTGCGTCTGGTCGATGCCGTTACCTCAGAGGAAATCCGGAGAGAACGCCTCGGCCGTTACTTTCCGCCTCAGGTGGCCGAGCACATCGAGACGAGCGGCGAGAGCTTGTCGGCCGGTGAGAACCGCGAGGTCACGATCCTGTTCTGCGACATTCGCGACTTCACCTCCCTGAGCGAAGACCTGGACAGCCAGACCGTCGTGTCACTACTCAACGATTTTCACACGCGCATGGTCGACCGTATCTTCGCCAACGGTGGGACCCTCGACAAGTTCATCGGCGACGGCATCATGGCCTACTTCGGAGCGCCCGTGCCCCAATCCGACCACGCCGAGCGTGCCGTGCGTTGCGGGCTGGCGATGCAGCAAGCCATCGCCGACCTGAACGAGCAGCGCCTCAGCTCGGGCGAGCCTCCCTTGCGCATGGGAATAGGCATCCACACCGGCGTGGTCATACTCGGCGATATCGGTGCGCCGACCCGGCGCGACTTCACCGCAATCGGCGGCCCGGTAAACGTTGCAGCGCGCATGGAAGAGCTGACCAAAGAACGAGGCGTCCCCATCCTGATCTCCGAGGACACGCGCCAACGGCTTGGCTCCCGGTTCCGCGTGACGCCGTCCGCTCCCGCCAAACTCAGAGGACTACGGGGAGAGATCGCCTGTTATGTTCCTGAAGACTGACACGCCCGGATCCCGTCTTCTCGAGGCGGGGGCGCAAGGGCCCTCGCATACACCTTGCGACTTGCGAGGCTACGCCCCTCACTGCAGCACCGATTAAGCAATAACCGCCCCTCATCCTGGATAAACTTAATAAGGATGTGGAGTTGCGTCCGCAGGTGTGCCGCTGTGCGCGCCGGGCAGCGCAACTGCGTGGGGCCTGATGAACGAACATCGTAAACCTCTTCTCACCCTGGTAGTCACGGCCACGGCCGCCGTGGCCTGCGTCTCCGCCATAACCATCTGGCACATCTCCAAGGGCTACGAGCGTGACATTTTCGCGCAGCTCGAAGCACTGGTGAGCACCCAGGCCCGCGTGATCGAAGCTGCGGCCGCCCTCGAAGCCCGTCACGGCTCCAGCTCCCGGCCCGAATCGGTGACCTCCAACGCGATCGACCAATTGATCGACGCGAACAGAGAACTCAGGGGGCTTGGCGAGACGGGTGAATTCATGGTGGCGAGACGGGAAGGCAACACCATCGAATTCCTTATCAACCGACGCTTCGAAGGCCAGGAGATACCGAGCGCGCTCAGTTACAACTCACGTCAGGCCGAACCCATGCGCAAGGCCCTGCAGGGGATGAGCGGCTCCATGATCGGGTTGGACTACCGCGGTCACCGCGTGATGGCGGCCTACCAACCCGTGGAATCCCTGAGCTGGGGGTTGGTCGCGAAGATCGACCTGGCCGAAGTAAGGCATCCGGTCACGATGGCCGCGGCAGCGGCCGCGCTGGCGACTCTCATGATCGGCGTTGCCGGCGCTCTGATCGTCTCGCGCTCGGAACGGCCGCGCATAACGAGAGCACTGGACGACAGTCCCAAGCTCGCTTCTATCGAAGCGCCCGAGACGGTGGTCGCAGCGATATCGACGGAGCTCATCGATTCCGTCGGCGAAGAGGTCGACCGTCTCGTCAACGAGGCCTTGGAGACCGTCGGCACCTTCATGCATGCCGACCGCTGTTACCTCATCGCGGTGTCCATGGCTCGCAACGCCGCCAGGTTCACTCACGAGTGGAACGACGAAGAAGCGGACTCGGTAAAGGCCGTACTCGGTGAAGTGCCGCTGTCGTCATACCCTTTCAAATGGGGAAATCTGGAAAGCGGCAGCCTACTTCACGTTCCCAACCTCCACCTGCTTCCGGACCAGGGCGTTTTCGAGATAGGTGCTCTACAGAGGGAAGGCGGCGAGTCCTACCTCGTCGTGTCGACGGCCTCATCCCAACGCGCAACCTACGTACTCGGGTTCGACACGGTGCATGATCCCGAGAAGTGGCCGGACGCCGCGGAATCGGTCCTGATCGCGGTCACCGAGCTGGTGTCGCGCGCGTTGATACGGCAACGGCGACACGAGGAAGAAAGCTACGAGCATGAACTCGAAGCCCTGGTTCCCGAGGCCGCGTCCAAACTACTCAGACAACCGCCGGATACCGTGACGCGAGCGATCGAAAAAACACTGGGACGTCTGTGTGAAGCCACTGGAGCCGATCGCTGTTACGTGGCCAGTTTCACAGACGAGGCCGACACCGTAACCGTGTTCGGCGAGGCGGGCGCGCCCGCCGAAGACGCCGACATTCTCGGCAAGACCCTGATCTCCGATGATCACGCTTACACGGTCGGAACCGTCCTGCGTGGCGATACCTTGACCGTCTGCGCCCCCACGGAAGTACCCGCACCGGTGGGCCGCGAAAAGGCCGAACTCCACGCCGCTGACACCCAAGCATGGGCGGTGGTGCCGATCCGGCGCGGAGACAAGATCGCCGGCATGCTGGGGCTCGACTGTCTGCGCACCGATGCCGCCTGGTGCCTGCCGAGCTGGCCCGAGCAAGGCGTGGAGCTGCTGTCGAATGTCGGCGACCTCGCCCTGGCGGCCCTCAGCGCAGGCGACACGAAGGCTGCGCCGGCCGATCAATCCGCCTCCGACTCCATCCTCGCCGCTCTGCCCGGTATCGCATACCGCAGCAACAACGACGCCGATTCTCCGCTGGAGTTCATCAGCGACGGCTGTCGCGAGCTGACCGGCTATGACAGGGAGGCTTACCTGTCAGGCGAGATGACACTGGCTCGCCTGGTCGATCCGGAGCTTGCCGAGCAGGTTCGAGACGACGTGCAACAGGCCCTGGACAACGGAACAGACTACGAACTCGTCTATCGAATCCTCGATGCGTCCGGACAACAGAAGTGGATCTGGGACAGGGGGGCCGGCGTCTACGACGAGCAGGGCAGGCTCGACGGCCTCCAGGGCTATCTGACCGACATCACGAACGTAAAGCTCGCCGAGGACGAGCTGCGCTCGAGTGAGGAGCGCATGAGGCTGGCCATCGACGCGGCAGGCCTGGCGCTATGGGAATGGGACCTGGAAAGCGGTGCGATGTGGTGGTCCGGAGTCCTTACCGAGATGCTCGGGAGCAGCACCGATGACTTCGAGCCGAGCATTTTCGACTTCGAAGAGTGCCTGCACCCGGAGGATCGTGGCCGCGCGCTCGGCGAGTTGCGGAGTTGCGCAGACGCCGCGGCTGATTTCTCGGTCGAGTGCCGCTTGATCGATCCGGACGGCAGCTACCACGACGTCACACTGGAAGGCCGTCCCATCCTCGACGAGGAGGAGCGCACCGTAAGGCTCGCGGGTTCCGTCGTGCTTCGCGAACAGACTGGCGTCGGCGCCCAGGGTGATTCGGCGGGCGGCCTGGAAGACGCGAAGGAGTTCACTGTGGAAGCCGTCGAAGCATTCGCGGGCGGCATAGCACGCGACCTCGAGGAGCTGCTCGGTCCGATGATGGGAGAGGTGAACCTCGAGGGCACGAAAGCCACCGAAGAAGACTTCGATCTGCAGATGCACCTCAAGCACATCGTAGAAGGTGGGAAGCGAGCGAAGCGGCTGGTGGATCAACTGCGAAGCATCGGCGCCGCAAGCGACGGGGAGCCGGTCGAACTGGATCTGCGAGGGACAGTGGAAACGGCCATCGAGCGTGCCAACCAGGCCGACTGCGGAGAGGTTCCCATCAAGCGGAAGCTGGCCAAGAGCGGGACACAGATGCTCGGCCACACGGCGGACCTGGAAGAGATGATCGCCAACCTGTGCGTCAATGCATGCGAGGCGGCGTCGGAAACCGATGGATCGGTGATCGTAGAGTTGCGCGCAGAGGCGTTCCCGCCATCGCCGACCGGAGCAGAAGCGGAGTCACACAGCGGCGCATGTCTGAGGCTGACCGTCGAGGACGACGGTCCCGGCATGGACGAAGAGACGGCGGCGCGCATGTTCGATCCTTTCTTCACTACCAAGTCGGATGGGGAATCGAGCGGCCGTTGGGCGGGGCTCGGCCTCAACGTAGTCCAAGGAATCGTTCGGGCTCACGGCGGAACCATCACCGTAGACACCTCGCCCGGAGAGGGCACCCGAATCGACGTGCGCCTACCTACCGGGGCGGAAGCCGGCGAGGCTTCACGAACCGCGTCGGAACACAAAGTCTTGCTGGTAGCGGCGGACGCGGCAGTTCTGGACGCCGTACGGTCCATGCTCGCAACGCGCGGCTACGCAATCACCGCGCTTATCGACAGTCGCGACGCGCTCCGCGTGTTCACATCGTCACCGTATGACTACGACGTCGTGGTGCTCGACTATGCGCTGCCTCGCCTCAACGGCGCGGAGCTGGCGCGCGAAATGGTGCGCGTGCGCAAAGACGTGCCCATCATCGTATCACCCGGTTTCAAACAGGCTGTTGCGGGCAAGAACCAATCCGCGGGACAGCGCGGCAAGAAAGACTACGACATCGGCGACCTGGGCAAAGCCATCGAGATGGCCCTGGCAGACAAGCCCGGGGCCTGACACGCTCAACACTTCAAGCGGATCGTCTCACGACGGCACGTGCCAGGGCCGATACCATGTCGCCCAGCAGCACCGCAGCCGCACCCATAGCGACGTAGAACACCATCTCATCGTAGAAGTTGGCGGCGCGTGCGTCGCGCACCAGCGAGCCAAGAGAGACGATCCCGAGCATTCCCAGCACGGTGGCCTCACGTACGCAGGTCTCCCAACGGTAGAAGAAGTAGAGCAGGAATCTCGAGAACACGTCGGGCGCCACGGCGAAAGCCGCTATCTGCAGACGGCCGGCGCCCAGCCCCCGCAGGCTGCCGGCACGTGACGGTTCGATGTTTTCGATCGTCTCGGCCGTCAGCTTTCCGAGAATACCCGTGTTGTGGATGGCCAACGCCAACACCGCGGGCCAAGCCCCGAAGCCCAGCATCTTTATGAGAAGGAACGCCCACACGTATTCGGGGACGGCTCTCACGAAAACGAGCCCGAAGCGTGTCGCTACCACAACGGCGCGCGCACCGGCTCTCAGCGCCGGCGAAACCCGGCGCACCGACGGCAGGTAGGGCTCCGGCGTCATCAGGGTGCGCGCAGCAGGAACACAAACCACCAGTGCCGCCGCGCCGGCCAGCACTATGGCCGCCACCGACATGGCCAGCGTGACCATGAATGCATCGATCCCGCCGCCCTCTAGAAGTCCCGAAGCCCAGTCGGCCAGAGCACTCAGCGTCAAGGGCTCGCCCCGGGTCGGATAGGGCCTTATCTCGCCGAAAAAACGGACGGCGTTGTCGATGCGCCGAGCGGAGAACGCCTCGCCGCCATAGAACTCACCGCTCAGCCAGGAGTAGACGGTCAGCACCGCCAGCACGCCCAAGCTTGCCGACAGGAAGTGTCGGCGTGGGCGCTCCTGTCTGAGCTGGCGTATCCGGAGTTCACGGCTGCTCATGCCACGAACCTCCTGCGCATGGCGCCGCTCCACCAATCAAAGACGAGAACGAGCAGGAATAGCGCGTACAGGTATGTCCAGACTTCTCCGTAGTGATTCTCGTCCCACGATTGACGGATGAACTTGCCGAGGGTTTCGGGACCGAAAAAGCCGACGAGTGCCGACGAGCGAAGCGCACACTCGAAGCGGTAGAAGGCGTAAGCCCCCATGTCGGGCAAAGCACGGGTCACTCTGCCGAGAAGAAAGGTCTGGGTCGGTGCGGCCCCCAGGTCACGGAGGGCGTCGGCAGCATCACTCGGTGTCTCATCGATCATCTCGGAGAAGACCTTCGCGAGCGTCCCGGAGTAAGGGATGGCGATCGCGACGACGGCTGCCAGGTTGGTCAGCCCCACCGCCGAAAGAAGCAGCACGGCCCACAACAACTCATGGACCGAACGCGTGACTGTCATGAGGATCCGTGCCGTCACGTACGCGGACGGAGCCAGACACCGCCTCACGATGAAATTCGCCGGGGTGGCGACTCCTCCCAGATCGTGACGCCAGGAACTGGCGGCACCCAGGAAACCGAGCACTACGCCCAGCGGCAGTGCCAGGCTCATCGCGGCAGCTGCGAAGATCAGCGTTCTCTTGCTGGCGTCGAGAACCTTGAGGAGAAACGGCGGAGCGGAAGAGGGAACGAAAGCGCTTTCATAGCCGAAGGCCGGACTGAGGCCGTGGCTTACGAAGGTCGCCACGACACCGAGATCGTCGAAGCCGGGTAGGACCTCACCGGCGCTCAGACCCAGACGCCACCACGACCACAACCCCAGCATCGCGATCGAAGCGACGACCAGCCGGCGAGGCCTGAACGGATTGCGGGTCATGACCGCAAAGGGCCCCTAGGCTAAGGTGTCCGCCTCGAAGGCATAGAGGGATTCGAAGTCTCCGTCCGTGGCAGCACCATCGTCGCTGTCGAACTCGACCCGGCCGCCTCTCAGCCCGACCAGGCGAGGGAAGAATTCCCGCGCCAGCGCTACGTTGTGGAGGCTCGTGCACAAGGTGATACCTTCTTCCCTGCACAGATCGACCAGAAGCGACACCGTTGCGCGCGCACGCGCCGGGTCCACGCTGGAGACCGGCTCATCGGCGAGCAGCGCCGAGGGACGCTGGAAGAGAGCGCGTGCGATGGCGACCCGTTGACGTTCTCCGCCCGACAGATAGTCGACGCGCTGATAGAGCTTGTCACCTATGCCGACGCGCTCGAGCAGCGCGTGCACCTCATCGGCCAGCCCGCGGTTCGGCACAAGGAGAGCGCCGAGAGATTTCATCAGTGACCAACGTCCGAGGCGGCCGGCCGCGACGTTCTGAAGCACGCTGAGGTTGGGGATGAGGCACAGGTCCTGATGCACGAAGCCGAGCTCGGCGCGAAGCGCCCTCAACTCACGGGGAGACAACTCCGAAAGACGGTTGCCGCCCACTTCGACCGTACCCGCACTCGGACGTAGCGAGGCGCCCAGGGTCTTCAACAGTGTCGTCTTGCCCGCGCCACTGGGACCCACTAGCGCAACCGCTTCTCCGGGACGAATGCGCAAGCGAGCGACGTCAAGCGCCACCGCAGCGCCGTAACGGATCCGCACCGACTCCAGCCCGAAGCCGGTGGAACGACTGGCTGCCTCGCTCCCTATCGGAGCATCCCCAGCTCGCGCGCGATTTTCGCGATGCCGTCGAACTCGGAGTTCTTCGCCTCGATCAAGGCACTGCGCTGGAACGCTGCGAGCAGCTCCGGGTCGTCCAACGAGACCAGTGCCTCCTGCAGGCGCTCGGTGAACACTTGGCCGTAACGTTCGTCCAGAACCGGGTGAGCGGTCATGTTGTAGTCGGCGTAGAAGGGCGTCTTCCAGATCACCCTACATACCTCCGGGTCGACCTTCCCCTCGGCCACCATCTTGTCGTAGGTCTTGTAGTTGAGGACTCCGGCTTTGACCTTGGTGCCTTCCTGGACCAGCTCCGCCGTCTTGGGGTGGCTGCCTGAGAACCCGTAGGGCTTCTCGAAGAACTCCGCGGGACTCTTGCCCGTGTTCTCGCGAATGAAGAACTCGGGCATCAGGCGGCCCGAAGTCGAACTCTCTGAACCGAAAGAAAAAGCCAGGGATGCGATCTCGACCGGGAACTCGTCGGACCGCTGGAGGCCCGTCGACGCGTGGGCGATGAAATACGAATAGTATTGGGGGTCTTCTTTGCCCTGAGCGATGGCTCTGGCACCCGGCACGGCCTTTCTGGCTTGGACTCCGGTCAGACCCCCGAACCAAGCGAGCTGGACGTCGCCGTTCTTGAACATCTCTACCGAGGCCTGATAGTCGGCGGCAGGTACGTACTCGACTTTCACCCCTAGCCGGCCTTCGAGATAGGCTGCGACGGGATCGTACTTTTCTTTGAGTTCGGTGGCGTTGTGGTCGGGGATGGCCGTGAAGCGAAGCACGTGAGCCGGGTCCGCAGCATCGGACGCTGATGCGGACACCATCAAGAACCCTACCAGGGCCCATCTTATGTAATTCATTCGAGCATGGTCCTCCTCCTATCAGTTGAAGCCTCAGACTCTACGGACATCGACCAGGCATTGCCAACCATCGGCGGCTCATGCGGTCATGACGCCGGGCCGAGCTGCTTCCAACGGCTGACGCAGACGTTTATTAAGGCGTCACCGCGGCCCGGGGGCCGAGGTTTTTCAGCGTGGAGACCCGGGCCCGGGTTAGCATGGAAGGATTATCCTAAGGAGCAACGCTTGATGAACACCGTCGAACTTACATGGGGGCGCACCGGCAAGGTCTGGTGGAGCTTCGTATGGAGATGCACGCTTTTCTCGGCCGTGGCCGGCGGTGTTCTCGGCGGAATCGGCGGAGTGTCAGTGGCTCTGATGGGCGGCAGCACCGACGATGCGATGCGGGCCGGGAGCTTCCTCGGTCAGATCGGCTACATTCCGGCTTCCCTCTACGTCATGCGTGGAGTTCTGGCCCGCCGCTACGGCGACTTTTCCATCAAGGTCGTGGGCACGGAAGACGAAGTTCCCGTGGGTGAGCCGGCGATGCAGGCTCCGAGCTTCGAACGCTGATTACATACAGACTGACGACAAGAAAAAGGCCCGACGGGGAAACCCGCCGGGCCTTTTTTGTTGGTCAAACTGTAAGAGCTGCTCAGGGGCTGCCGCCGCCGTCACCGCTACTGGAGTCGGCCGCTTGATCGATCACCACCACGGCGGCCACGGTTCCCACGGCGCCGACGCCGAGTTCCTCACCGCTCAAGCCGAACAGCACCCCCGCTTCACTGTCATCATCCTCGTCGGAAGCTGCCAGCCCGGCCGCCTTGTCACGCTCCTCCTCGGCACTTTCATGCTGGGACGCCATCTGCATGCGCTCCGGTGTTGCGCCCATCTCCTGCTCGTTGAGAAGCATTCTCTGCCCTTTCGCCAGCTTTCGGTCGACACCGGCTACACTGACCGCGAGTTCGCCTTCTTCGACGGCCAGTACGGCGTCGCCGTGCTCGTTGATCTCGACGTAGCCGTCCGCACTACTGCGAGGTTCGGGAGCGTAGATCTCCGCGTCGAGAGCAGCAATGCGCATCGCCGAGTACTCACTGAGATGAAAGGCGAGCTTGCCGTCGACCACGTCGATCATGGCGGCATCACCGTCCTCACCCGCACTGATCTCGGTGTTGTTGTACATGCCTACGACCCCCTGGGCGCCGAGGTCGAGAAGCACGTAGCCGCCGTCACCGGTTTTCAAACGTTCGCCTGCGACCAGCGGCCGCGTCGACTTGAGAGTGTCCCAGCCATCGCCGGTGTCGGAGACCCAGGCGGGGCCGTTTGCTTGAACCGTTCCGAATATCGGGTTTATGGCTCCCACCGGGGAGGCCACGATCATGATGAATACGGCCGCCGTCGAGACGACCAGGGCGAGCGCGCCCCTCGAATTCGCTTCCATGGACTAGTTTCTCCTTTACCCCCACGACCCGAAGGATCGTGCCACTCAACATCCGCTGCCCAGGAAACGTCAGGCCCTGCAGCCGCCGAACTATTGATCCAGCCTGAAGAGCGGCTGTCAAGTCCGTGTAAATGGCAAACTTTTTCGGCGGTAGCCTTCGACTCAGGGCTCGGGAGTCAAACGCATCGTGAGAGGGTGAGGGAAATACTTGATGAATACGTCGCTCCAGTACTTCTCGCCCATGGCGTCTGCGACCCGCTCCGCCATGTCCGGCTCGTCGACGGCTTTCACGCGCGAGAACTCTTCGCCGGCTATGCGCACGCCGAGAAGCGGCGCCGTCTTGTTGGCTTCCACCCTCTCAGCTGCGCGGGTGCCCAGTCTCACGAACACGGCATCGTCGAGGACCACCAGCCAGACCGGAAACCAGTACTCGCCTTCCTCCTCGCTGATGGTCAACAGCTCGAGGGTTTCCTCATCGGCGAAGGCCTGCGGATCCCATTCTGCAGACACCGTGGATACACCCGTCAAACAAACGAGCGTAGCCATCGTTGCAACGATCAGTGCTTGTCTCATGTTTCTTCGTCCCCCTTCGTAAAGACCCGGCATTCCGGCGAGTCTCCTGCTTCAATCTTCCAGCGTCGAAGTATCTCCCTCGTCCAGTCCGAGTTCTCGAGCCTTGAGCAGCCGGCGCATGATCTTGCCGGATCTCGTTTTCGGCAGGCTGTCGAGAATGCTGACGCCGGCCGGCTGCGCGATGGGCCCGAGTACATGGCGTACGTGATGCTTGAGTTCCGCCTCCAGGTCGGCGCTGCCGTGCCGTCCTTGGTGCAACACTACGAAGCCCTTGATGGCCTCGCCTTTTAGCTCGTCAGGGATCCCGATGACGGCGGCCTCGACGACTGCATCATGCTCGATGAGTGCGCTTTCCACGTCGGCGGTTCCGATTCGGTGACCCGACACATTGAGTACGTCGTCGGAGCGGCCGAGGACGGCCCAGTACCCTTCCCCGTCGCGGACGGCGATGTCACCGGTTACGTAGCCTCCGAGCTGCCGGTTCCAGTACGATGCGTAACGGTCGGGATCATTCCACACGGACCGCATCATCCAGGGGACGGGCTGTTCCATGACCAGCGCGCCCCCTTCACCGGCATCCATGGACTCGCCCTCGTGGTCTACGACCTTCAAGCGCACCCCCGGCATCGGCTTGCCGACGAAGCCGGGCTTTGCGTCCATGCACGCGAAGGTTCCGAGCATCGGGCTGGCGATCTCGGTCTGCCAGTAGTTGTCGGCCACGAATCCGTCTTCGACGATGTTCTCCTGAGCCCAGGTCCACGCTTCCGGATTGAAGGGCTCGCCGGCGCAGTAAAACATGCGGAGCGAACTGCGATCATGGGGTTCCAGTGACTCGGCGCCCATGCGCATGAACATTCTCACGGTCGTCGGCGCGGTGAACATCGTCGTCACACCGTGCTTTGCGACCGTCTGCCACACGACGCTGGAGTCGGGGTAATCGGGCGTGCCTTCACGGATTACCTGTGTGCAACCGACAAGCATCGGCCCATAGCAGATGTAGGCATGGCCGACGATCCAGCCGATGTCAGAAGTAGACCACCAGACGTCCTCCTCGCCGGTGTCGAAATAGTTCCGCATCAGCAGATGCACACCCACCGCGAAGCCTCCGTGCACATGCACCACTCCCTTGGGTTTGCCGGTAGTTCCGGAGGTATAAAGGATGAAAGCCACATCCTCGGCGTCCAGAACCTCGGCTTCGCATTCATCCGGCTGTGGAGAGACCAGCGCTTCGAGGTCCACCTCCCGGTTCGACTGCAAAACGGTCGCAGATTCTCTTTTATGGACCAGCACGTGCTCGACCCCGTCGAGTCCAGCCACTGCATCGTCGACTATGCTCTTGAGATTGACCGTCTTTCCACGCCTGTACGTGGCATCGGAACAGACCACGACTCGGGCGCCGCAGTCTTCGATGCGCTGTCTCAGCGCACCCGCACCCATCCCAGCGTATACGACGGAATGGATCGCCCCGATGCGTGCGCAGGCCTGCATGACGAATATCCCCATGGGACCCAGCGGCATGTAGATGACGACGCGATCGCCCTTGCCCACTCCCAAGGATCTCAGGGCGCACGCGATGCGAGACACCTCGGTCAGGACTTCCCGGTAGGTGAATGCGCGTGAAGGATCGTGTTCGGATTCGTAGTGCAGGGCGACCTTGTCGCCGAGCCCACGCTCTATGTTTCGCTCCAGACAGTTGTAAGAGAGATTTGTCTTGCCGCCCACGAACCATTGGTGCTGCGGCAATGCGATCTCGGACGTTCGCAGCCACGGCTCGAACCAGTGAAGACTCTCGGCCGCATCTTTCCAGAACGCATCGGGGTCCGCCTCCCAGGACTCGTACCATCCGTCGTAGTCCTGCACTTTGGCGGCATCGCGTACCCGCTTCGGAGGTTGCAGGCGAACAGTCGAACGCGCGAGTTTTTCGATGACGTCGTCGTGGCCGGACATGGCTCAAATAAGTATCGATGCGTCGCGGCCCTGGCAATCAGCGATCGATCGCCCCTCACTTGGCGTCATGGAAGATCAGCCCGAGACTGTAGCGGGTACCGTGCGTTACCCGGCTCACGCCGTGGCGCATCCGTGCACGGTAGTATCCGCGCGCTCCCCGCACCGGCCTCTCGTCGGATGCGAACAGGAGCACGCTGCCCCGTTGCGGGCTGAGCGAATGGCCGACGGACTGAGAGCGTGGGTGGTTTTCGACCAGCAACGACTCGCCCCCGCGGTAGTCCCTACCCCGGCGGCTGAGAAACACCGTCGCCTGCAAAGGGAACATGATCTCACCATAGGAATCGCGGTGCAGGCGATTGTATCCCCCTTCGCGGTAGCGCAACAGCAAGGGTGTGGGCTTGGATTGACCGGCCGCGGCGCAGCGGGCGCTGAAGGCTCTCAACGAGGGAGGGAACTCTTCTTGTGAACCCATGGCAGCGCGCCAACGGTTAGCCACCGTCACCACACGTGCATACAGCGCCGTTCTCAGCGCGGCCACCACCGCCGGCAGAGGCCGCGCGAAGTAGGCATAGTCACCCACACCGAAACGGTATCGCTCCATGACCACCCGTGACCTGAACCGCTTGTCATGCGGGTAGAGAGCGATCAACTCACTACATTCGGAGGAAGTCAGAACCGGCGGCGTCACGGCGAAACCGCAATCGTCCAGAGCCCCGCCTAACTCGCGCCAATCGAGCGCGGCCAAACGACGGGACATGGCCGGCTTTTGAACCTGCATAGGCGGCTTTTACTCCGAGCGCGCGGCAGTGTCTCGCGATTTTCGGCCATGCGTATCCGCGCGTGCTCCGGTTTGTCCCGCCGTCGCATAGGTGGCAGGCTGCCGAAGACGATGCCGGACAGCCCCCAGAGAACGCCGGAGAAGGCGCTGATCGTCGCCAGCCCGCGCGGGTTCTGCGCCGGCGTGTCCTACGCCATAGACATCGTCGAGCTCGTGCTCGACCGCTACGGCCCGCCCGTATACGTGCGTCACGAAATCGTCCACAACCGCCACGTGGTGGAACACCTACGTTCCCGGGGCGCGATATTCGTCGACGAGATCGACGAAGTCCCCGAGGGCAGCCTGTTGATCTTCAGCGCCCACGGCGTGTCTCCCGCGGTTCGCGCTCAGGCAGGAGCCCGGCAACTTCGCGTCATCGACGCCACCTGCCCGCTGGTGACGAAAGTTCACGTTGAAGCTCTGCGCTTCGCCAAGGAAGGCTACGACATCCTCCTGATCGGTCACCGCGGTCACGTCGAAGTGGAAGGAACGCTCGGTCATGCCCCCGACTCCATGCAGCTCGTCGAGGTAGTGGATGATGTCGAGCGGGTGACCGTGGACAATCCCGACCGGGTCGCCGTAGTTACCCAGACCACGCTCTCGGTCGACGATACCAGAGACATAGTCGCCGCGATTAGAAAGCGCTTTCCCAACGTCCACCTGCCGAGGAAGGACGATATCTGTTACGCCACCGGCAACAGGCAAGGCGCGGTAAAGGGACTCGCGGCAGAGTGCAGCCTCATCCTGGTGATCGGTTCGCCTACATCGAGCAACGCCAACCGTCTGGTTGAAGTGGCAAGAAACAGCGGAGCCGAGGCGAAGCTGATCGAGTGTGCCGACGACGTCGACCCGAGCTGGCTCGACGACCACGAGTCCATAGGACTGACCGCAGGGGCTTCGACGCCAGAGACCCTGGTGCAGGAGACCGCCGCGCGGCTGGGAACCTTGGGGTGCACGCGGGTCCGGGAGATGGTTACGGCCGAGGAGAACGTCATCTTTCCTCTACCCCGAGGCCTCAGAGAGGCGAACGGCGGCCAAGCGACAGGCAAAACTTCCTGACCGTTGCGTCGGCGGAAGCAACCGCCCGTTAGCCCGTGAAAACGGCGCCCGGTATAGTAATCAACCGTGGCGGGAACGAATCCCTATATAGAGGAAGAGGAAGCCACCCTTCCGACCACACCTTATAAGATCACCTTCGTGTTCGAGGAGACCGGAGAGCGTCACGAGATCCGCGTCGACCCCGACAAGATTCCTTACGGCGAAACCGGGCGCATCGGGAGCATCCTCGACGTCGCCCTGGCAGCCGGACTGGACATAGACCATGCCTGCGGCGGCGTGTGCGCTTGCTCGACCTGCCATGTGATCGTCAAAGAAGGCCTCGAAACGACCAACGAGGCCTCCGAGGACGAGGAGGATCAGCTAGACAATGCTCCGGGTCTGACCCACCAATCGCGTCTGTCATGCCAGTGCATTCCCGACGGCACCAAGGACGTCGTCGTCGAGATCCCCAGATGGAATCGCAACAACGTCCAGGAAGGGACCTGAGCCCAGCGGCCGTCCCGACGCTACCATGGTAAGAGTGCTGTTCGTGTGTCTCGGCAACATATGCCGTTCGCCGACCGCCAACGGCGTCTTCCGCGCAATGGTCGAGCAGGAAGGCCTCGGCGACCACATCGAGACCGATTCGGCGGGAACTCACGCATACCATACAGGCGAAGGCGCCGACCGCCGCGCATTCGCGAGTGCTCGCAACCGAGGCGTCGATCTCAGCCCGCACCGGGCGCGGCAGGTCAGAGAAGACGACTTCCACCGCTTCGACTACGTTCTTGCCATGGATCGCGAGAATTACGACGACCTCATGAGTCTCAGCCCCTCGGGCACCGCAGACCGGGTGAGGATGTTCCTGGGCTTCGCGCCTCACCTCGACCACGATGAGGTTCCCGATCCCTACTACGGCGGTCCGGACGGGTTCGACCGAGTGCTCGACATGATCGAAGAGGCTGCAGCAGGTTTGCTCGAAGAGATCCGCACCCGTCACTTGTGAACCCTTCATCACTGGCCACTGTCGAACGTGAAACGGGAAGACACCCGACCTCAGACACCCGCCTGGCCGGCGGCTGCATCGCCGATGTCTACCGCATCGAGTTCGACACCGACTTCCCGATCGTAGCCAAGGAATCGGCTTCGGGAGGCCTTTCCACCGAAGCCTGGATGCTCGAGCACCTGGCTGCGCGCAGTGAGTTGCCGGTTCCGGATGTAGTCTTCGGAGACGACAACCTCCTACTGATGACCTACATCGAAAACGACGGCGGACCCATCACCGCCGGCGTTCAGGAGCACGCCGCCGACCTGCTTGCCCAACTACATTCCGTTCGAGTCGATGGCTACGGTCTCGAGCGCGACACGCTCATCGGGAGCCTCCACCAGCCCAACCCTTTGAGTTCTTCCTGGGTGGACTTCTTTCGCGAGCATCGCTTGTATGCCACTGCGGGAGTCGCCCATGCACGCGGAGGCCTGAGCGACTCGGCATTGGCCCGCATCCAACGTCTATGTGAACGCCTCGACGAATGGATAGACGAACCCGAGGCGGCCAGTTTGATACACGGCGACATGTGGGGAGGTAACGTCCTGGTGCTCGACGGGCGTATCGCAGGCTTCGTCGACCCCGCCATCTACCACGCCGATGCCGACATCGAGTTGGCGTTCTCTACGTTGTTCGGGACTTTCGGCGACGCATTCTTCTCGCGCTACCAAGAACATCGCCCGCTCCGCCCCGGCTTCTTCGAAGTGCGCCGTGACATTTACAACGTCTACCCGCTACTCGTTCACGCCGCACTGTTCGGCGGCCACTACGGCGCGTCGGCGGAGGCCACGGCTAGACGGTTGGTGGGCTAGCTTCCTCCGTCTGGATCTCCCGATAGGGCATGATGATGGCGAGGACGATGTAGACGATGACCCCCAAACCGCCGCCTATGAGTGTGAAGATCACCAAGGCAAGGCGGAGGGCGGTGACCGAAACTCCGAACTGGTCGGCAAGCCCGGCACATACACCGGCGATGATCTTGCCCTTGCGCAGCTTGTACCACTCCTGCTTGAGGCCGGAGCCGGCCAGATTGCTGCCGCAGTATCGGCACTTGATCGCTGCGTCTTGGATTTCCTCGGCACAGTAAGGGCAAGTCTTCATGTCTATCCTACCTCGCCCGGCCCGCCTGCACGGGTGGCGTTCAATGCTCCATTGGCCCGATTCTCGATCATCAGTGGGATGGCCGCGTAGGTCATCGCCAACAACATCAACAACGTCATCGCGTAACTGCCGACCGCGTAGGTGACCAACTCATCGGGCAGGAACGAAGCCGCAGCCGAGTGGACGGTGCGCAGCAGATACACGCCGTAGACCAGAACAGCCGGCAGGGGCAGCAGGGCGGCAGCCACCGAAGCAGCCACACGACGACGATAAGAGCGTGCGGCCAAGCGCTGGAGGTCGGGCGCCGCCCGCTTCAGCACCGCGGCCGACATGTCACGCCTGACGGTCACCTCCGCCCCGTCTTCGAGGATGGAAGCGATGTCGGCTACCGGCGGCTCCTGTTGGCTGCATTCGGGGCAGTCGCGCACGTGAGCGCGCAGCCGCGCGAGGCCCAAGCTCTCGGAACGACGCCTGCTGTGCTTGTCAGAACCCTTCATCGAATAGTCCTCGTGTGAACACGCCCATCGCTCATCGGTCCGCCTCTACGACGGTGGAGAGTTTGGACAACGCCGCGTGGGTGCGGCTCTTGACGGTCCCGACAGGTATCCCGAGTATCTCGGCCGTCTCCGCTTCGGTGTTGTCGCCGTAGAACCGCAAGATCAACACCTCCCGCTGCTCCGGTGACAGCCGCTGGAGCAAACGCCCGGCGTCGAGCCGTGCATCCGACACACCCTCGACCGGGATGGTGTCCGGATCGGTGTCGGCCACCGGCCGTTGGCGCCGGTGCCAGTCACGGCAGAGATTGACGGCGATCTGGAAGAGCCAGGTCGAAAAACGCTTGGCGGGATCGAAGCTCGGCGCGGCTCGCACGACGCGCAGCCACGTCTCCTGGTAGATGTCGTCGACATCACGACCGCCGGTCTGGCGCGAGAGAAACCCGTAGAGCCGCTGCTCGTAGCGGTGCAGCAACTGGGCAAGCGCCGCCTCCTCACCATCGGCGAGTTGGCCAGCAAGCTCTTCATCGCTCGCCATTACCTCCGTCTATCACGAACTAGTCGTTGACAGGCACCACGGAGTTAGACGAGGACTCGCCGCCTTCTCGTCTGCAGCGACCGTGGCCTCCGGCCCGTCCGGCCAGATCCAGAGCGCCCCGCAGCATCCTCTCTATGACCGAGTCACCCTCCGGCTTTTCGGGGACTATCAGCCACAGCATGCCGTAGAGCAGCGGGCCCAGCAGGTGGAAGAACGTAAGCACCACGAATCCGAGACGCACGGCAGTAACCGGGATGGCGAAGGACCTGGCCACGGCCCCCGAAACGCCGGCCAGCCGGGCATCCCCGTGGCTTCGGTGCCAACTCTGATTGTCGATTACCGAGCCCAGGCGCGAACGGCAGAACCTGCAGCGGGTCGCCTCCGGGCGTATCTCCTCGGCACAGTATGGACATTGCTTCGTATCGGCCTTTTCCGTCATTTCTCTTCCTCCTACCCCTAATACGCAACAGGAACCCGAAACGTTCGATCCTGGGGTTAGATTCCGGGATGTGTTGATATACGCGGTGGAGAACCCCTCTTGCCCTTCAAGAACGTAAAGGTCGTAGAACTCACGGTCTGGGTGGCCGGCCCCGCGGCAGCCGGCCTCATGGCCGACTGGGGCGCGGACGTAGTCAAGCTGGAGCCCGCCGGCGGCGACCCCATGCGACGGGTCTTCGGGGCCAGCTCAGGGATGCACGATACCAGCGCTCCTCCTTTTAATCTCGACAACCGCGGCAAACGAAGCGTGGTCGTGGATCTTCAGACCGAACGGGGCAT
>JANQEO010000362.1 GCA_028278325.1 Candidatus Binatia bacterium | reverse complement strand
TCGCGGGCGAGGAGATGCGGATGGAGGAGCTCTTCGCATCGATGGACTCCGCCGTGGTCGAGATCCGGGGCGGCGAGACCACGCACGTCGTGATCGGCGAGCCGGAACCGAGCGCGGTGCGCGTCCTGGGACGCGTCGAGAACGCCGGCGCTCCGCACGCGGGCGTCCCGGTCCGGTTCATGCCGGAGGGCGGCGCGAGCTTCGACCGCTGGGTCTTCGCGTTGACCGACGCCGAGGGCAATTACGAGCTCGAGCTTCCCGCGCCCGGCGTCTACGACGTCGGCGTCAAGCTCTTCCCGAACCGTCCGGCCGACCAGAGTCAGATCACGTTTCACCGCGAGATTCCCGCGGTCGACCGCTACCGGTTGGACCTCGCGCTGCCCGACGCCGCGATCGCGGGCCGCGTCGACGGCCCGGACGGCGCGCCGGCGGAGCTCGTGCGCGTGACGTTGATCGGCGAGCCCGAGCCGGACACGCCGGTGGCCTTCGTCGAGCTCTTCACGGATGCGGACGGCCGCTTCGAGTTTCCGAGCCTCCGCGCGGGGCGCTACACGGTCGCGGCCGGCGGCTCGCCGCTGACGGCGAACGGCGGCCCGACCTTCGCGCGCACGTCGCGCTCGGGGATCGAGCTACAAGAGGGCGAGCGCCTGGACGACTTGCACTTCCGGCTCGACCCGCCGAGCTCGGTCCTGCTCGAGGTCATCGACGCGGCCGGCGCGCCGGTCGCCGGCGCGACGGTCTTCGCGCGCGACGCCTCCGGCGCCGTCGTCGACGTCATCTCGCCGCACGCGACCGGCGCGGACGGCCGCTACGAGTACCCGGGGCTCTCCGCGGAGGACTACACCTTCTTCGCGCGCACCTGGGAGTCGGCGAGCGCCGAGAGCGCTCCGGTAACGGCCGAGCGCGGCGGCACGGCTCCCGTGCGCCTGACGCTGCAACCGGCCACGCGCTTGCGCGTGCAGCTTCTCGCCGGCGCGGGCGAGCCGCTCGCCGGCGGGGTCGTCGTGACCGACGCCGACGGACACGAGGCGGCGGGCTACGTCCTCGCCGACATCATGCGGATCCTCGACGCCGGCGCGTTCTCGCGCACGTCGCCGCTCTTCGGCCCGCTGGCCCCCGGCACCTACCGCGTCGAGCGCTTCGGCGCCGACGGCTCGACGGCGTCGCTCACCGTCGCGCTCGACGGCGAGCCGGAGGTCGAAGTCGTCCTGCGGCCGGGTTTCTAGTTGGAGTAGGCCCCGCCGCCGAGGAGCGTCTGGAACGTCGCGGCCAGCTCCTCGGCGCGCTCGATCTCCTTGCGGTCCTCTTCGGGCAGCACGCGCACGCCGGTGACCTTCTCCTGCTCCCAGATCACGCGGCGGATGTCGTCGACCTCTCTGCCGTCCGGCTCGAACCGGGCGGCGAGCTGGCAGGCCTCCCACGAGCCGTGCAGGTCGCGCAGCAGGAGCTTCGACGCGGCGATGCCGCAGGCGACGCCGTAGTTGGCCGTGTTGTTGGCGGTGCCGTCCTCGTTGCGGTGGCTCATGCCCATCCGCTCGTAGGTGAGCAGCGCGTTCTGGACCTCCTCCGGGAATTCGGCTTCGGCGAGCAGCAGGTACGCGGACTCGAGGTCCACCCCGGCGGCCGTGCGGACCACCGGAACCTCCATGGAGATGTGACGCTCCTCGAAAAGGCTCGCGGCCAGGTTGTTCGCGCTCCGCGTCGCCTCGGCGAGGGCGTCGGCGCTCGCCTTCTCCTCCACGCCCTTGGCGCCGAGTTTGCGGATCGTGTCCATCGCGCCGACCGCTTCTTCGCGCGTCTCGAAGCTCTGGAAGTTCGTGAAGGTGAAGAGGTCGGAGTACTCGCCGGTGCGCGAGGCCAGCCCGGTGCGGCCCTGGGCCACGACGACGTCGTAGGGCACCGTCACCTCGAAGGCCGGGTACCACTTGCCGCCGATCTTGCCCGCGCTCGCCGCGCCCTGGGTGACCTCGCCCACGCCGAGCTGAACGGTCACCGCGGCGCTGCGCTGGTCCGCCGCCGCGCGCATTCCCTGGTCCTCGAAGGCGGAGAGTCGCACGTCCTGCGCGCCCGACACGTAGTAGGTCTGCCCCCGCATCGACCGCAAGAGCGGCGGGCCTTCGAAGCTGTACGACACGGTGCTGGTCTTCACCCAGCCGTCGCCGTAACCGACCATCTGGACCGACGTGCAACCGGCCAGCAGGCTCGCCAGGATCGTCGCGACGATCGGGAGAGAGCGTTTCTTCATCGGTGGACCTCCGATCCGTTCCCGGTGGTGTGAACCGTCAGCCATCGGGCGGCCGCCCGATGGGAACTGAGGCAAAAACCGGGAATCCCGCGCGGGGGCCTTCCGGCCCCCCGGAGAGCACCGATGAGCGGTTATGGCGCTTCGGGAGCGACCGTCGTGAACTCGATCCCCGAGTCGGAGAGGACCCGCTTCGCCTCCTCGACCGGGAACTCGTCCGGATCCTCGACGAGGATCTCGATCTTCTCCTCGAAGTAGACGTCGATCGCGCCGGTTGCTTGCACCAAGGCCTCACGGACCTTGCCGGCGGTCGTCGCTCATGTGACTCCCGAGTCGACGGTGTAGAGCCCGCGCCCGCGCGGCCGGCGCAGCTTGTCGAAGCTTTCCAGCTTCATCCCGCGCTCCGCGAAGGCGGCGGCGAGCTCCTTCTCGATCACCGCGGCGTCGCCGTCCAGGTCGAACACGGCTCGGGCACCGCTCATGTGCAGGTCGCTGATGCCGTCCACCGAGTTCATGGCCTCACGGGCCTTGACCGTGGCGCCTCAGGCCCCGCCGGAGGCCTCGACGACGTAGACGACTTCGTTGGAGAAGGTGGAGGGAAGGGCGGCGCAGGCGGCCAGGGCCAGCGCGCCGAGGGGGGCCAGGAGCTTCTTCATGAGGGGGAGATGTCGGGTGAGCGGCGGATGCTAGCGGCTATCCGGGTTTTTCACCACGGGGAGGGCGGGGGAACCCACTACTTCCCTTCGCGCCGCGGGCGAGAGGTTCCCGCCGCTATCAGGGACCGACTACGACCTCGAGCGGGTTGGAAACCTCCGCCAGCCCGAGGAGCGGCCCGCCGGCCACGACGATGGCCGCCTGGACCGTGACGGGCACTCCGTAGATGGAGGGCAGGACCGGCACCACGAGCGGCGCGCTCAGCTCGCCCGCGCCGCCGGTGACGCCGCTCGCGAGCGGGGCCGGGGCGAGGAGGTAGAGCTTGCAGCCGCTGAAGGAGACCGCCGTCGACTCGGCGGAGAACTGGACGAGCGCAGGGGCGAAGGGGGCGGCGTCCTCGAGCTCGAACGAGACGGTCTCGCCGGCCAGCGCTTTGCCGTCGAGCGTCAGCGACGGGTTTCCGGTCAGGCCGCAGCCCGCGCCGTAGGGCTCGGCGACCCAGCCGCCGAAGTCGGTCAGGTCGAAGGCGTGGAGCTCCGTGTCGTGTACCCCGTCGTCGGCGGAGAAGTAGACCTTCGAGCCGGCGCGCGTGAAGCCGAACGAGAACGAGTCGTCCGCGCCCGGGTTCACGTCGGCGACGAGCACGGTACCCACCTCGGTGCCATCCGATATGAAGGGCTCGACGCCGACCGTGCCGAGGCCGGTGGTCTGCGCCGTCCAGACGGCGAGCTTGCCGGAACCGATCGCCACCGGCGTGCTTCCGCCGAACCACGGTCCACCGCTGAGGATCGATGTACCGGCGAGCGTGCCGTCCGTGCGCCAGAGCTCGGTGTTCTGGAAGTAATAAGGATGGATGAACCAGGCCTCGTCGCCGAGGCTCACGATGCCGAAGACGTTGTCGCTGGTCGGCGGCGGGTCGTAGAGCAGCGTCGTCCCGCCGGGCGTCCCGTCGCTCTTCCACAGCTCGCGTACGAGGAGGGTCGGGCTCGCGGTGAAGAGCAACGTGCCGTCGTCCAGCGCGGCGAGATCCAGCGGATCCGAGCCCGCCGGACCCGTGTCGATGTCAGCGAGCTGGATCGTGCCCGCGGTCGTCCCGTCCGTCCGCCAGATCTCGTTCCCGTCGGGCCCGTCCGCGGTGAAGTAGAGGTAGTCGCCCGCGACCGTGAGCTGCCGCGGATCGGAGCCGCCGACGGGAAGGATGTCCTTCACGAGCACGGTGCCCGCGGCCGTGCCGTCGGTCTTCCAGAGCTCGTCGGCGCCCACGGGAACCGGCGGGCCGCCGTGGGCGAAGTAGACGTTGCCGTTGAAAGCGGCCATCTCCATGCCGAAGTCGATCCAGCCGATCGACGCGAAGGACGACGTGCCGGCGGCGGTGCCGTTGGACTTCCAGAGCTCGTTCCCCGTCGGCTTCTCGACGACGAAGATGACCTCGTCGCCGAGGACGACCATCGGCCCGGCGCCGCTGCCGATGACCGGAGCGACGTCGGCGAGCTTGACCGTTCCGGGCGTCGTGCCGTCCGTGCTCCAGAGCGCCCAGGTCGAGTCGTCGCGCGCCACGAAGAGGACTTGATCCTTGAAGCTGACGAAGTCGTGCGCGAAAGAGCTCCCGTTCGGGTTGATCTCCTTCAGCAGAACGGTCCCGTCCTCGGTGCCGTCGCTGATCCACGGCTGATGCCCCTGCGCGCCGGCGGACGCGCTGAAGACGACCTTCTCCCGCAGCGGCGCGAAGTAGCGCGGGTAGCTGTGCGTCGCGACGCCCGGATCGGGCGGGTTGATGTCCTTGACGAGCGTCTGGGCGTGGGCGACGCCGCAGGCGAGAGCGAGAAACAGCGAGGCGCGCGTGAATCGAGGCATGGCCGATCTCCTCCGGGGTTCGATCCGAGCTTAGCACGCGGGCTTCCGCGCGGCTGGAATCGCGGCTACCGCCGGTTCTTCAGCACGCGCGCCCGGAACTCCCGGATGACGGGCATCGCCTCGATCCACGCGGACGCGTCGGCGCGCGCCGGATCGTCGGGGTGCGGCGGTCCGGCGAACTCCGCGGGGATCTGCGTGTGGTTCTTCGCGGGGTCGTCGTTGGGCTCGTAATACTCGTAGCCGGGAATGAAGGCGTCCTCGTCGGCGAGGACGTCGAGCGTGCGGACGGCGTAGGTGGAGAGCTCGGTGGTCAACGTCTGGGGCGGGTTGATCCAGGCGTGGGTGGGCGAGGCGATGAAGAGGTACTGGATCTCGCGGTTCGCGGAGAGGATGCGGAGCTTGCGCAGCGGGCCGCCGAAGAAGCGGCTGGCGGAAGCGGACTCCTCGAGGACGCCGCGCCTGAAGTCGGGCTCGTAGCCGCGCGCGAACCGCAGCGACGCCGGATCTCCGTGCCGCGTGAAGCGCGCGACGCGCCGGCCTCCGTTCACGCGGTAGCGCGCGGCGGCCCGCCGCCGCGGCTCGACGAAGTCCCGGTAGGGCTCGACGCGGCCGGACGGTCCCTCGCGCAGGACGAGGACGACCGCGTCGTCGTCGCGCCGCCGGCGTTTGCGGCGGCTGATCACGTCGAGCGCGGCCTGGATCTCGTAGGGGAGGTTCGTCGTCTCCTCGACGCTGGACAGGTGCTCCTCGCCGTCGCGCTTCACCCAGCGGACGTCGCCCTTGCCGATCCAGTACTCCGCTTCGTCGTGGAGGAAGTGGCTCGCGACGCGCCAGAGGAGGGAAGAGTCCTTGTAGAAGATGCGCGGGTAGACGCGGCGCTCGTCCAGGACGACGTAGCCCACGAAGAACGCGATGGCGTCGTCGAACAGGAGGTCCGTCAGGAAGAGCGTCGCGTCGAAGAGCCGCAGCTCGTGCCGCGGGAGATAGCGTGGCTCGAGCAGGATCTCGGGATCGTGCCGCGCCTCGCCGGCGGGCCGCAGCTCGGCACCCCCGTCCACGAGCGCGCGAAAGCGTCGGCGGACCTGCGCCGGCGTGAGCTTCTCCGGCACGACGCCGGTGACGATCCGGGTTTCCGGTCTTGCGGGGGGCACGGGAGAGGAGTCATAGAAACCCGCGGAGTCGGAGCCCAGTCGGAACCCGCTTTCTCGACGCCATGCGCACTTGGGCGCAGGGAAGTGCGCGTCACCAGGGCTAGACTCGCTCCACGTTCCACCGGCGACAGGAGACCACCATGGGAAAGCACCAGCTCTTCCTCGACATCGAGGTCGAGGCCCAGGCGATCAAGAAGAAGGACGTCGTCTTCAAGGTGTACGAGGAGGGCGAGAAGTTCGGCGAGCTGCGCGTCTCCCAGGGTTCCATCGTCTGGCGCGGCCGCGGCGACAAGGACGGGCGCAAGCTCGGTTGGGAGCGCTTCGACCGCCTGATGCAGGAGCACGCGAGCCGCGACGAGCGACGCCAACCGGGGACGCGGACGGCGGTGGCGCGGCGCAAGCTCGAGAGCTGAACGGCGCTCAGGCGCCGACGTTCGCGAGGATCTCGCGGTAACGCTTCGTGGCCGGGCGGCTCGGCTCGCCCTTCCGGCAGAAGGCGAGCTTCGCGAGGCCGCGGTGGGGGCTCTCGACGACGACCTCGCCGCCGACGAGCTTGGCCTGGAGCGCCTTGAGCGCCTGGCGGAACTTCGCGCTCTTCCTGGCGGACGGGTAGAAGGACAGGACGTAGACGTAGAAGAAGAGGTTGTAGCGCCGGAAGGGATATTCGAGCTTCCCGAACAGCGTCCCGATCCCGAACCCGCAGGGCCCGAGCGGCTTGCGCGTCGTCCAGTGCGAGAGCAGCGTCTTGACCGCCTTGTCGAGGCGCTTGTCGCCGTCGAAGCCCTTCGTGAAGCGGAACGCGTCGAGCGCGTTGAGGGTCACGCCCGGGTTCGACGCGTCGGTCGTCGGGCTGCGCCCTAGCTTCACGGTGTTGCAGCGCCAGCCGCCGTCGGTGTGCTGCGTCTCGAACAGGTGCTCGAACGTCTTCTTCAACCTCCGGTCGCGGGCGTAGCCCAGCCGGCACAGGATCCGCGCGGCGTTCGCGGTGTGGCACGGGTAGATCGTCGCCTTCGGGGCGGGGCGGATGCGTCCGTCATCTTCCCACGCGCCGAGGATCACCCTCGCGGCGCCGGCTAGCGGGGCTTCGGTGCGCTTCACTCCGAGCTCGTGGAGCATGAGCGCGCAGTCGAAGGTGGAGTAGGGACTGCCGGTGCCCCAACGGCCGTCGCGAGTCGCCCAGAAGTCGCCGCCGTTGTCGCGGCGCTTCTTCAGGATCGCGTCGACGTCGCCGCGCAACTCCTTGGCGACCGGCATCGCTCAGAAAGTCCCCAACGTGATGTCGAGCGCGTTGGTCAGGGCGATCGTGAGCCCGGCGTCGATGCTTGCGCCCTGCGTACACAGCATCGTTCCGGCGTGAGCGGGGTTGGCGGGGATGGGCAAGGCGAACGGAAGCCCCGGCGCGCCGGTGACGACCGTCAGCGGCAGGAGCGGCGGAACCCCGCAGAGGATCGTGCCGAACCCCGACGGCACGTTGATCGGCACGAAGCCGATGACGATGACGTCCAGGATCGAGCTCGGCACGAACGTCGTGTGGTCGATGAGGGGATTCCAGGTCGCTCCCAGCACCGGACCGATCGTGATCCCGGGCACGAACGCGTTCGGATTGGGCGGCGTGCCGAGCCTCACAACCTCGGACGCGGGAACGCCGGGCGACGGACAGGCCTCCATCGCGAAGACCTCGCGGTTTCCCTCCGGATTCGTGCCGGCGAAGTCGCCGTCGGAGTCGAAGACGATGCGGTTGACGCCGTCGGTGAGGTGCGGGTGGAAGGACGAGGCTCCCACCGAATCGGTGACCTGGAGGTAGCCGTTCGTCGCGGGCTCGTAGAGGAAGATCTCCGTGTTGCCGTCGGGGTTTCCGCCGGTGACGTCGAGCGGCGACCAGAAGGCGAGCTGCTCGCCGGCCGTGCTGATCGACGACGGAAAGCTGTGCAGGGTCGTGCTCGTGTCCGTCAACTGCGTGAGCTTCGCCGACGGAACGTCGTACAGGAACACCTCGTAGTTCCCGTTGGGATTCGTGCCCCCGGCCGGCTCGGTGTCGCAGGCGAAGGCGATCGTCATGCCGTCGTGGCTGATGCGCTGGTGCGTGCACTGGCCGCCGAGCGAGTCGGTGATCTGCGTTTTCGTGCCGGCGACGGTGTCGGCGAGGAAGATCTCGAGGTTGCCGTCGGGATTGTTGCCGGCGAGGTTGCTCGTGGAGCCGAAGACGATGCGCGTGCCGTCGGCGCTGACCTGCGGGCGCTCGCTATTGCCGGAAACGGCGTCGGTGACCTGCTCGTAGTTCAGCGTGGCGACCTCGACCGTGAAGATCTCGAGGCTGCCGTCGGCGTTCTGCCCGGCGAGGTCGCGGTTGGAGTAGAAAGCGACGAGCGAGCCCGCCGCGTCGATGGCGGGGAGCAGGTTGAAGCCGCCGATCGTCTGCGTGAGCTGCGTGGTCGAGCCGTCGCCGGAGTCGTAGAGGAAGATCTCCTCGTTGCCGTCGGGGTTCTGCCCGGTCGGGTCGAGCCTGCTCTGGTAGGCGACGCGGACGCCGGCGGCATCGATGGCCGGTCCCCGCGGGAACTCCGAACCCGGGTTGTCGGTGAGCTGGGTGAACATGCCCGTCGTGGTATCGAGCAGGAAGAGCTCGAAGCTCAGGTCGGGGTTCTGCCCGGTCAGGTTCATCCGGCTCTGAAAGGCGATGCGCGTGCCGTCCGCGACGTTCGCATCGATGTCTTGGACGTCGTGTGCGCTCGTGAGCGTGAGCTGGAGGGGCGTGCAGTCGTCGCCCGCGGCGACGGCGAGGGAGGCAAGGAGGACGTGCGCGATCATGGGTACAGTGTAGACCGATGGCGAAACCCCTGGCGTGGAAGCTGCTCCTGATCCCCGCGCTCGCGCAGCTTCTCCTGCACCTCTTCACGAACGGCGGCTTCGGGATCTTCCGCGACGAGTACTACTACCTCGCCTGCGCGGAACGGCTCGATTGGGGCTACGTCGATCAGCCGCCGTTTTCGATCTGGGCGCTGGCCGCGTGGAAGGCGGTGTTCGGCGACTCGGTACACTCGATCCGGATCCTTCCGGCGCTGTGCGGGTCGGCCTTGGTGGTTCTAACAGGAGCGACGGCCGCGCAGCTCGGCGGCGGCCGGTGGGCTCAGATGTTCGCGGGCATCGGAGTCGCCATCGGCGCGGTGACGCTCGTGGTCACCGGGTTCTACTCGATGAACTGCTTCGACTTCCCGTTCTGGCTCGGCGCGTATTGGATCTTGATCCGCATCGCGCGCACGGGAGAGGGCAAGGGTTGGATCTGGTTCGGGGTCGTCGTCGGTCTGGGGCTTTTCAACAAGATCGGGTTGCTCGTCTTCGGCGTTGCGTTGGTGGCCGGGTTGGTCTTGACCGAGCACAGGCGGTACTTCGCGGACCGACGCCTCTACCTCGGAGGAGCGATCGCGCTCGCGTTCACGATCCCCTACGTCCTCTGGAACGCGACCCACGACTGGGCCGCCCTCGAGTTCATCCGCAACGCCAAGTCGGGGAAGATCCTGGCCTTCACGCCGTGGGAGTTCTTCGTCGAGACGGTGTTGGAGGCGCACCCGCTGACGCTGCTGTTGTGGCTGGGCGGGCTCGGGTGGTTGTTCCTCGCGCGCGCCGCGCGGCCGTACCGGGTGGTCGCGTGGACGTTCGTCGCGACCTTCGTGATCCTGAACCTCCAGAAGAGCAAGCCGTACTACTTCGCCGCGTCGCTTCCCGTCATGCTCGCCGCCGGCGGCGTCGCGTGGGAGCGCTGGCTTCGGTGGACCTGGGCGCGATGGATTCTCGCGCTCGGCCTGGCGTCGGGCGGCGCCGCGCTCGCGCCGATGGCGGTCCCGCTCTTGTCCCCTGAGAGGACGCTCGCCTACATGCAGGGCCTGGGCATCGTCCCCGCTCAGCAGGAGGTCGGTCATACGAGCCCCTTGCCTCAGTACTTCTCGGACCGATTCGGCTGGGAAGAGCTGACGCGCGTGGTGTCGGAGGTGTACCAATCGCTACCGGACGACGATCGCGCGCGGTGCGTCGTCATCGGCCAAAACTACGGCCACGTCGGTGCGGTCGAGTACTGGTCGAGGAAGCACCCGGTTCCACCGGCCTACGCGACGCACAACAACTACTGGTTCTGGGGACCGCCGGTGGAGGATAGGAACGTGGTGATCGTCATCCGGGGGAATGAGGAAGAGCTGCGCGAGCTCTTCGAGGAGGTCTCCGAAGTCGACGCGGCGGCTGCGCCCCACGCTCTCGAGTCTCCGATGACGATCCGGATCTGTCGCCGCTGGCGGCGGCCTGTAGTGGAGATCTGGGCGGAATCGCGCAACTTCAGGTAGGGCCGGTCGAGTAACGCTCGCCGTCCCAGTCGACCACGATCGGCGGGTTCACCGGCCGGTATCGCTTGTCACAGTTGCAGGCGTTGACGGAAAGCGTGCCGCCGTCCCGCCGCGTGCCGTAGCCCTCGTGGATGTGCCCGAAGACGTGCAGCCCGGGACGCACTCGCTCGCGCGCGGCGGCGAGCTCTTCGCAGCCGACCGGCGTACCGTTCGTCAGCGCGTCGAGCACGCCGTGCGGCGGCCCGTGGGTGACGAGCACGTCCGTCGAGTCCGGCACGAGCGCCCACTTCGCGGCGATCGCCTCACCGCGCGCGAGGTTGAACGCCCAGTCGTGGAACCACGGCTGCCAAGGCGAGCCCCAGACGGCGAGCTCGCCGAGGCGCGTGCCGGAGTCCTGCAGGTAGGTGACCTCGCCGAGCAGCTCGCGCGCGCGGTCGGGCTCCTCCTCGAACAGGAAGTCGTGGTTGCCGGCGACGACGATCTTCTCGCGGTGGGGAAGGCGCTCCAGGAAGCGCGCGAACGCCTCGACCTCGGCCGGCCCGCCGGCGTTGGTGAAGTCGCCGGCGTGGAGCAGCACGTCGCCGTCGGGGACGTCGAGCTCGTCGTGGAGGTTGTGGGTGTCGCTGAGGCAGACGAGGCGGAGGGAGGACACGGGGTGGCAGCCTGGCTGACCAAAACAAATATATGTTTTGAGCTTAGGTTGTCGAAAACATATAGGTGTTTTGATCTGTATCGGCCCTTCCGGGCCCGCCAGCGCCCATTTGACCCCATGACCTTCCCGAGAGCAGCAGACGGACACCTCGCCGCCTGGATGGCGCACCCTCGGCGCAAGCCGCTGATCCTCCGCGGGGCACGGCAGACGGGCAAAACGACGGCCGTGCGGGCCCTTGGGGAGTCGTGCCCTCTGTTCCTCGAGCTCAACCTGGAGCGCCACGAGGATCTGGCGCTAGTTCGATCCTGCCGATCGCCGGACGAGCTCCTGACCCGGCTGGAGGTTCGCGAGAACGTGAAGGGCATCCCGCCCGGCTCGCTGTTGTTCCTCGACGAGGTTCAGGAGCATCTCGATGCCCTACGGTGGCTGCGCTTCTTCTACGAGGACCGCCCCGAGCTGGCCGTGGTGGCGGCCGGCTCGCTGCTCGAGGTGCGGTTGCGCGAGGAGTCGCTGCCGTTCCCCGTCGGACGCGTCGAGTTCCTGCGGATGGAGCCGCTGACATACCTCGAGTTCCTGCGGGCGACCGGGGAAGAGCGTCTAGCCGAGGAGCTCGAGCTCGCGTACGTCGACGCGAAGGAGGTCGCCCCCAGCCTGCACGAGCTCGCGATGGAGCGGCTGCGCGAGTTCCTTCTCGTCGGCGGTTTGCCCGAGGCGGTGGACGTCTGGGCGTCGACGAGGAACCTGGTCGACGTCGGCGCCGTACACCGCGCGTTGCGCCAGGCGTATGTGGAGGACCTGTTGAAGTACCGAGTCCGCGCTGGGACGCGTCACCTGGAGATGGTCCTGGCGAGCGCGCCCGAGCATTACGGATCGCGCTTCAAGCTGCGCCATCTCGTGCCCGGCGAGAAGGACAGGCCGATCCGGGAGGCGTTGACGCTTCTGGAGCAGGCCATGGTGGTGCACCGCGCGAAGCCGACGGTCGCGAAGACGCCTCCCCTCGTCCCGCGCAGCCGCGCTGCGCAGAAGCTCCTTCCCCTCGACATGGGCCTCGCGCTAGCCGAGATGGGCGTGCGCTCGGAGAATCTCGCCGACCGGCCCGTCGAGTCGATCCTGGGAGGCCGGGTCGCGGAGGCGTTCGTCGGCGTCCAGCTCCTGGCCGCTCATCCGGATGAGCCCAGATCCTTCTTCTTCTGGACCCGCGAGGGCGGTTCCACCTTGAACGCCGAGGTCGACTTCGTCGTTCCTTCGGCGGCCGGTATCCTGCCGGTCGAGGTCAAGGCCGGCGCGGCGGGATCGTTGAAGTCGATGCATCAGTTCCTCTCGGACGCCGAGACGACGACGGGTGTGCGTCTGTCCTCCTCCGCCGGCAAGACGGAGCAGCTCGAGACCACGATGACGGATGGACGTGTGCTGCGGTACGGGTTGAGGTCGGTGCCGCTCTACCTGGCCGAGCTCGTTGCGTCGCGGGGGATCGGGTAGTGGTGGGTGTGGAACGGTGCCGAAGCGGTCGCGGTGACGGTAGCGGCCGGATCCGCTATTCTCGGACGCGGGCGCCCGTAGCTCAGTCGGATAGAGCATCGGTTTCCTAAACCGGGGGTCGGAGGTTCGAGTCCTCCCGGGCGCGCCATTCATATCCGTTGTTCCCGCAACGCGTTGCGGAGTATTCCCTTCAGCGCTGTTGGTTCCCCCGTCCTAGTCCGTTCCAATTTTGTTCCAGAGAACCTCAGCGGGTGCCCGATCCGCGCTGTCGGGGTTCGCACTCGCCCGGGGCAGGGGGGTGATGCTCGTGAGGGCCTTCTGCGCGTCTTCCATTCGTAGGAAGACGTAGTGCTTCATCGTGGTCTGCACATCAGCGTGCCCCATTAGGTACTGAAGCACCTGAGGCGGCACCCCTTCACGAGCCATCCGTGAACCGTAGGTCGTCCTCAGGGCATGGATATCTACGCTTCGTCCCGACCGGTCCTCTCTGGGAATCCCCGCTCGCTCGAGAATGCGGTAGAGGTTCTTCCTTGCGTTACTGGCGCCGACCAAGCGCCAAGGTCTGCCATGGGGTGTGAGAAACACGAGGGCTCGCCGGCTTCGCGAGCGCGCTCCAGGGCGGCGAACCAGATGAGGCAACTCCTGGGGGGCTCATCTGGGGTTCGGGGGCGATTCTCGGACTGTTCCATTCCATAGAATCACGCCAGACTGTCGCCTCGGTGTCGCCGGGCGATGGGCAGCAAACCCCTCAGAGGTCATCCAGAACGTCGATTCTATTTGACTGCTTCGAACAGGCCGGCGTCGGTAAGGCCATCAAGGAATGCGAGCAGCTGGTGGCATTGGCCTGCGGAAAGCTTCACTCCCATCTCGATGTGCTTCCTGAACCCCGATGAAGTGAAGTTTGCACTTCCGAAGTAGCCAAGAGCCCCATCGGCGACGCAGAACTTAGCGTGCATCAGACTGTCATAGCTCGGGCCCTTGTACCAGTACAGGCGAACCGCGCCATGCGTTTCCAAGGCGGCTACAAATTTCTCGACAACATGCTCGGTTTCGCTCCAACTCTGGTGCGCGTAGAACGAGCAGCGCACCGCCCTGCTGGACACCGCGGGTTCGATCAGCGACCGGAGCATCTCTAGGCCTTCTGCGTTCCAGAAAGGACCTCCAATGTGAAGCGATTCGGTAGCACTTCGAATAACGTCGGAGACCAAGAGATCCAGACGCTCACCGGCCGTTAAGGAGGCCCTAAGCTCGGCGGGTAACTGTAAGAACAAGAGGCTCCGGGGGATCTGGCCTTTGGGATTCCTGGGGGAAGGCCTCGAGGACGTCAAGTACCAGGAGCGTTTCCGCGATCCGAGAGAACACTGGCTGGCCTTCTTGATCGACGAGGCCGAGTTCTGTGGCCTTCTTCTTCGCCACAACAGCCTTGTCCGTCCAGCCTGGCAGCTCGACGTTGTACGCCTGGACCCCCTTCTGCTGCAGTGTGATCAAGAACGATCTAGCTTCCGTGAACCCCCCTGCCACATCGACAATCAACAGGGCAATAGGAACAAGATCACGCACCGCGCCAAAACTCCTGCAGGACGGACCGGCTCAGCTTGCCGTTGAAGAGCCGACAACCGAAGCTGATGTACAAGCATCGCTCGCAGGCCCGGGGATCCCGTTGATGGCAAAGAGGATCGTTGTCGCAGCTCCAGATCGCACTCTCTGCGCGCTCGAGCCACTGCAGAGTCCGATTGTTGAGCAGTGTCCAAAGTGCGCCCAGTGTGTAGCTCTTCAAACTATTGGCGAAGATAGCGAATGTAAGCGTTTCCGGCACGATCCACTCGGCAAGGGACGCTTCACCAAAGCCCGTTTGTCCATCGTCGAGCGCCCGCAAGAGTACGTGCGCCATTGAGTGAACCAATGTCCGAACCGCTTCTGCAGGTGCGGGATCTCCCGCTTCATTGACGAATAGGCGGAGAACCTCTCTGCGCGCGTCGCTTTCGAGCTTGGGTATCTCTCCTCTGAACTGCCCACGGCTGGCAAGCCACTGAAGTACACGGCTCGCGCATATCGTCAGCAGAACAGCTTCTGTGTCGGTGGCGACGGCAAATATGGGGGTCTTGCCCTCATATTGCTCACGCTGGGCGAATCCACGAATGCGTCCCTCCCCACGGCCCCGCACTCCTCTTGTGTAACCGAACGAAGCAAATGCAATCGGGAAATTCCAGGTGGTCGACACCTCTTCAATTGCCAGTCTGTTGGCCTTGTCTGTCGCGGCCGAGATGGCCATCGCTCTCGCATGCTCCCCGCGCTCTTTGGCGGAACTCAGTGCGTCATCAAGAGTGAACCGAGCGACCTCCTTGCGATCGAAGAGTAGGGATCGCTCCAGGAGGGGAAGTTGGCAACCGAGCAAGAAGAAGGCGTGATCCAGCTCGGAGACCGCGCCGACGCCGGCGTCGCTGGGACCTACGCCAGCTCGAATTGTCTCGATCTGAGCGTCATCAAGACCTTGTTGCCGAAGGCTACTTTCGAACGTCGCCCACTCTTCCTTGCCCATCCTCTTCGTCGAAGGACCGCCTTCTCGCTCAACTTCAGCTAGAGCTGATGCGACCCCGTCGACTGCACCAAGATAGGCAGCTACAGATACCTGACCTCTGGAAGGGTGCTGCTGTAGTCGATCGTATACGGGCGACTGGAAGTTGATCATCCACACCGAGTGCGGGTAATAGGTTCGAGTATCACGAACGGTGTACGCGCGCATGATGGAGCGCCCATCCCGACCGGGGAACTGCTCGCACCCGCATGGGCTCTGAGCCGTCTTTCGCACAACTGCTCCGCCGCACTTTCTGCAGCGAAAGACGGAAGTAAGGAAGGAACCTGTGTCGTCGAAGTAGATGTCGTCGTAGCCGTGGTCCTGGCACTTTGGGACATACATCGGCTTCAGGTCACCGCACTCATGGGCACTGTAGTACCTGAGTTGTCGAAGGCGACCGTCACAGTGCTTACATGCCGGGTTAGCAGTAACGTCCTCCGTTATACGAAACGTCCTAATGCGGCGACAGGTCTCTCTGGCGCACTCGAAAACAAGAGGCCACACTTCCCAACCCACCACCTCGGGTGTAACGACCCGAAACTCCTGAGGTTCGACTCGCGAGGGTAGTGGCAGATTGACTCGGTTTTCTTCGGGCCAACCCTCGAGATACGCCTCGATCTCTCCGAGCAAGACAGCCTTGTTGATGTCGCTAGAGAGGGTTTCCCCGCGGATGCGCTTCGACCGTACGATCGTACCTGTCTCGTGCACAAAGACCTTCTCCGGGAGAAAGGAGAATAGGACCTGCGTGCGGCTTCTTTGCATGTCTAGTCACCCCCTTGAGCGGAATCCACGCCTATCCGCATGAGTGCTTCGAACGCGGCTGCGCTCCGGGGAAGAGCGGCAAACTCAACTGGCGTGTCAATGTCTCTGAAGCTCGACAATACTCGCTCACGGAACAGATCACGGGAACGGTCGGTGTTGAACTCCTGCATCTTGAGCATCTCGACGTCTTGCCACCGCCGAACGGCGCGATCCGCCAACTCGTCTTCAAGAGTAGCCTCGTTCGACCCTTCAACGGGTGCGCGGTAGCACCGCGCAATTCGAGCCTCGAGTGTCGGCTTTAGCTTCGGAGCCATCGCGTTCCACCACTTCTGCAACGAACGCGTGAAGTGCACCCCTTCTTCGGGTGCTTCAAGATTCGGATCCCGGCAGAGATCCCACAACAGCGCCATGACTATTCCAGGAAGAGTTCTATCTGCGCCGAACCTCGCGAATTTGTTCACGGGCACAGGCTCAACGAGACGATCCAAGAAGCGATGGAAGCTCATGAAGTTAATAAACGAGGAGCGCTCTCGCCGTTGATACGTATCGAACACCGTCACTACCAATCCCACATGCGCTCGGCCAGAGCGGCTGGTGGCCTGAATGTAGTCAGCTACCGTGGTGGGGAGTCCCGCCATTACCATTGTGTTCAGGCGCTCAAGGTCGACACCATGGCTCACAACGGAGGTGCCGACGAGTGCCCGCAACCTGTCGAGGCGAGGATCCGTGAGTACAGCGTCCTCAATGCGCTCAATCGCCTCGGCTAGTTCCGTTACACGTACTTCGCCCGTCAGCTTCCTGATGGTGATCCGGTCGCGGCCGCGGTCTTCCAGAAGGCGGGACAGACGTGCTAGCTCGTCTTCAATCAGGTCGCCATGAGACTTGTTGTTGACGTACGCAAGTGAGACCTCGTAGTTGAAGAACAGTTCCTGCAGCTCGGTCCGGCTGATTTCTTCGAGGCCCAACCGTTCGATGGCATCCTGCGGTTCGAGGTCCTGGAGCTCCGCGACCGCCTCTATGAGCTCTTGCTGCACTATGCCGCCCACGTCGGCCTTCCTACGATAGTGCGGGAGCACCCCCACGAAGACCCTTCTTACCTCGTCAGTCTCCACGGTATAGAAGCTCCGCTTTCTATCGAAACCAGGAGCAGGGAAGCTGCGCGGCTTGCGACCGTAAACCTGTCGCAGTTGGTCCTCGTACTGCTCGATAGTTGCCGATGCGGCTAGCATCTTGGATGGCAACTTCGAGGGACCGGCTCGTTGCAGTTCAGCTAAGAGGCCTTCGTAGTGGGCATCGAAGGCCCCCAGCTCTTCCCGGACCAGATGGAGTTCATCTTGTAGGACAAGCGCTGGCACAGGGTCGTAGTAGTCAGTAACGGTCGTCCAGTCCGTAGGTGGACGATCACATAACTTCTGTGCCAAACACTTCCCACCCCGTGGGAAGGTGAACGAGCCGTGATCTGGGCACGTGTACTTTGGACCGTGGATGAACTGGGAGTACTCTCCGAAAAAGGCGAACCCACTTAGCTTGTCGATGGTTCCTACGAGGACGCTAGGCAAGTATCGGTAGATCTCTTCGTCACTCATGATGACCGGCAGCTCTCTACCGCAGGACGTGCAAACGTGTAGAAGCCTAACTGCTGGTCTATCAACCTTCAGCGTAACAGCTCGCTCGGCGCAGTACGGACACTCAGCAATGAGCTTGTACTCGTCGAGTAGTTCGGGATCCATGGCGGCTGCCTTCTCTATCCCGGGCCACCAACCGTTCTCCCATAACAAGCTGTTTGGGGTGTTCGAGGAGCCAACCAAGTAACCAAGCCGAAAGGGTGCTGCTTGGAGATCGTCTAGCTCCGACTCACGGAGTGCCTCCGCAATCACTAGCACGCGCAGGACTCTGGCGAGCTGTTGCACGCTCAGCATACGGAGCGGGAACTTGAGCCATGCGCTCACGCCGCGCTTCTTACCCCGGAGACGGTCGTAGAACAAAGCAGCCACGATGAGCCCTAGGTACGCCTCTGTCTTTCCTCCACCGGTAGGAAACCAAAGGACATCGGCGTGTTCGATTTCTCGAAGTAGGTCGATGTTGTCGCGGTTTTCGCGCGCCGCTAGCGCCGGAAGGTGAGAGACGATGAAGACCAGTTGAAATAGCCTCCAGGCAGAGTAGGGACGTGACTCGTTCGCCTTAGCGAACACAGCGTTTGCCAGGATAAAGGCCTTGAGCAGCCTTGGGTCGGTCCGCATCACGCTTTGCCCAAGCCGGAATCGTCTGATCTCGTCCTCGAACCGAGTCTTCTCTTCCGTTGAAGCGGCTCGGACATTGTTCGACGCGCGAGAGAGGAACGATTCCCATTCCTCAACGTAGCGCCTCATCGCAGTCTCGACCCCGTCCAAGATAGGGAAGGGATCCTTGGATAGATCCGACCAGTCCAGAGGGGGAACATGGTCGCTGCGCGGAAGCACTACGTTCTGCGTGTGCACGGGCAGCGTGTGGGTGGCGATTCCTTCCGCTTCTGCAACTGCCACGCAGCCTCGACCATGGCCTGCTACTAGCGCAAGATCTTCGAAACGATAGTCGTGCGGGGCGAGAACGAAGCGCTGCGGAGTCATGGTCGCTCCGCTGCTTACACGCACCTGAAGCCGGCAGTCGTATACCGCGACATCCTGGAAAGGCTTGGCCGGAACGACGGTCTCGTTGCTGAGTGAAACACTGACAAGATAATTCTCCGAAGCGACGTCGGCGAAACCCGTCAAGCTCAGCTGGGGGTACAAAGCCTTGTAGGACTTGTCTTCAACTGCCCGTATCGCAGCACGGAACTTCTCCTCTGACTCAATCGAATCGGATGGCACGGTCCGTGTGCGCGTCGAGAAGGGTCGGGCCGCTACGGGCAGAGAGAAGTGGCCGTCTATGGCCTCCCTTACCGCCTGCTCAAGGGCGGTCTTCTCTACTGAATGTTCTCCAGTCAATGGGACACTAAGAAGAACACCCTTGGCGCTAATGTTGTAGCGTCGCCAAACCGGGACAAGCCCGACCGAGCGCTTGCGCTTCTTCCGAGATCTCTCCTCGCCGCCCTCGGCATCATCGGCGGCTCCGCCTTCGGCCGCATGCTCATTCTCGCCTAGGCCTTCAGGCCGCATGTACTTGTCTTGTTCTTCGCGCGAAGGGTATTCTTGCAGATAAAGCGCGCAGTCGACATCGATAGAGAGTTCGATGTCCTTATCTGAATCGGCCGTAACCGAGAAGGTTAGGCCCATCGACGGAGCGACTTCGGCTTCGCTGCTGAGGGCTTCGGCGCCAGCAGCTGCTACCGCATCCCCGGGACTGTTGCCGGCGTCCCCTTCCTTGTCCGGTTCTACTTCAACGAAGCGTGCACCAAGAACGCCCACGACCACGTTTTGCTTCGGCTCCCAGCCTGGTGCGTGGCGTGCTCCTCCACGATCAGCCAACCGACTCTCGAGGCGGCGGCCCAGGTACGCAACAACTGCCTGTTCTCTCTCGTTTGTCGTAGTCATGCTGACGACCCTGCTGTGATCTGTCCAAGCATCGACGAGGGAACTTCTTTGGCCTCGCCGATGCTCCCGATAGTCCTGATATCGAACTCGTCAAGAATCTCGGCCACATCTACGGTGTCATCCAGGAGGTCTCCCACAGCATCGAGATGCACACCGCCTCCCTCCGCTGCCTCACTGATGGCTAGAGAGAGGTGCTTCCCCAGCCGTCTATGCAACAGACGGAGCTGCTTCGCCATCGATCCGATCCGGCGATACTGCTTCTCTATGAGCTCGTCTCCCGCAACGCGACCGATCCGCGCGATGTCGTTCTCATCACTTGGCGCAATTATGTGCCCTCGGGCCCAGAGCCTGAAAGACTGCCAAGTGACTGTTGAGCCTTCTTCTTGCATGCGCTTCTCAACAGCCTTCCAGTTGCGGTCGCACCTCTCGTACACCTTCTGACAAGCTGCTCTCCAGCGCTCGAAGAAGACCTCGTACGCCCGTACATCGCTCTTCGAATGCGCGGCTGAGACGATGCGCTCAAAGAGCGCCTCACGCCCTTCGCCCTTCGGTACGACGATACGTTCCCCAACTCGCAACTCTCTGGAGTCGATGTGTTCGTGCGCCGTCCCTCGCAACACATCGACATACGCTCCTTCTCGGACCCACCAAGTTTCTGTACCGGGCTCAAGAAGTACTGGGATTGCCGTGACGAGACGGCCGGCCGAAGGACTGCTTGCCCCGTGGTAACCGGGCTCATGCTCATCGATGTCCGCGTAGATTAGGGATGGGTCTACGCCGAAGTCGACGGCGGCGGGAGAGCCGGTTCGCCTTCTCTTGTCAACTTGCAGTTGATACGACACATCCAGGGCCGCGGCCCAGTCAACATCATCGAGCGCACCCAGCTTGAACCGGTCGGTCAGAACCTCTGCAGTACGGCGCTGGTCGACCATCTCCTTCTGGAGAGCCGCACGCAACATTCGCGCTTCATATGGCAGCACTAGGTGGAAGCGGGTGGTGCTCTCGCCGGACCACAATGGCGCCATTCGCCAGGGGGGAAGAGCGCCGCAATAGATCTCGATTCCTGGCTTTGCACTCCAAGGCATCCTGCGAGCAGTCGGGCACCAGGTTACGAGCCCTTCATTCTCATCCATTGCGACGCCGAGGTCGGAAAGATCCGATGTCAGCGCGTAGCCTGCGGCCTGACTTCCAACACGAACCCTAATCGGTACAGATGGGAAGTCGCGTGAAACCCTGTCAAGAAGGAAAGCTAAGCCAAAGAGTTTGGGCGGGTCCTCCTCGATGAGGTTGTAGAGCTCGAACAGATCGTAGCGAAGCGAAGCCCATCTGGTCTCGGCAAACACCCTCCATGCCGGCGTCGCATCTCCAATCTCAAACGACTCGAGCTCTCGGCGAAAGGTCAGAAGTGCCGAAGTTCGGAAGTCGAGCGCTGACCACTCGTTGTAGGTACGAAGCGAGCTCACGCATTGAACGAGGCCGCTAAACAGGCGGCGCGCGCAAACTACTGCTCGAGGGGCTTTGTCCTTTAGCTTTCCCGCCTCTATGAGCGCGGCCAGAATGTCCGTGCATAACGAGTCTACAGCCTGCGTCTCGCAGACAGCGGCGGATACACCTCCGTAGTCTTGGAGTAGCAGCCTGTTGGTAGAAAGACGAGAGCTTGTGTCTGTGACCGCGAAGGTCTGTCCGAGGATGTCGATTAGCTGACGCGACCACGTCCATCGCAAGAAGCCGCGCTCACAAGCCCCAAGGATCTTGCGCGTGTCCTGGTCTCCCACATCCCCGACAACAATGACCTTTGCGGCTCGCTGGGCGTCAGCCCATCCGATTGCGCGCTCAAGGAGCCTCGGGTCCGAGAAGCTCGTGCGATCGACGACTACAGCGCCCGGCCTTATCTTCGCAGGCAGAGACGGCCAACCCACCCTCGTGTTCAGGTAGAGAACGCGCTCATCGTGAACGTTACGAAGCGAATGTATCGCGCCATGGTTGTCCAGGATCCGACCATCAGACCGAACCCGAGACGCGCCGTATGCGGCGCAGAGATCGACCCTCTCTAACTCGACCCTTCGTAGTCGGTCTTGGACCTGAGTATTCATTCCAACAACTACAACGGGCCCTCGAAAGTCGAGTTGGGTCGGGTCGCGAGTGTGTCGAGCCAACATGCGAACCACCTGGGCGAAGAGTCCAACAAGGATTCCTACGTCGTGAGCTCCTCGAGGTAGCTCAAGCAAGAGGTTCCCTGCTCCCAGGGAGAGTGTGTGCCGGACTATCTCTAGCGACAGAAGGTCGGCAGGACCGAGCGGAACGCGATCTCCACCATCAGTGAAGCGCATCTCTACTAGTCGCCCAAGTAGGAAGTCTCCAGTAAGGCCGTCGACAACATCTAGCCACGAGGCCGGCCGCTCGGAGACGCTACTCACCTACCCTCTCCAAGACGTCGCCCATGAACGCCGCCCAATCGCTCACGCCGTCGCGAAGCTGAAGGCCGACAATGAGTGCGGCGGCGAGTGCAGCGTTACTGACATCACCAGTAAGGGCAGAAGGGGCCTGTTCCATCTGGCGAAGCGCTAGGTCGTGTGCCCTACGTACCGAGCCTCTTGAGGAGCCGCGCCGCGCTTGCTTGGAGAGGATCAAGATCGCATCGTGCGTCACGGGCTCGTGTGCTCGGTGCTTGATGAGCGCGTTTGGCATTTCGCTTGGGACCAACACATAGCTGATGCCAGAGAGCAAGAGACTCTCGAGGCCATTAGCCAGGGCAACCCAAGCATCCAGGTCGTTGTGGTGGAACGTGAACGAGACAATCCCGCCGCGCTTTAGGGCACAGAGGCTCGCCTTGAACGCTCCGTGGATTCTCCTGGAAAACTCGTGTGCATCTGAGCTTTGAGCTCCTCGGGCCGCCCCACGCTTCCTGCAGCCACACCAGCTAAGCCACGCGTTGAAAGGGCCAGCAAGGTCGTCGTACTGGACTCGATCAAAGTATGGTGGATCGGTGACGATCGCGTCTACTGAGTTGCGGGGAAGGTTCAGGGAGGAACTGTCGTTGCAGACGATTGCAACGTCCGCATTCCCTTTCAGGACCGATGCAGTGCTGCCAGGCTGCACCCTCGCACCACGGGATGCCTCCAGCTGTTGCAGCGCATCTGAAGAGCGCTTGGTCCGAAGCGCGTACCACGACTTAGGATCGCCCGAGACTCCCTTTCCCGAAACCGTCGCAAGAGGATTGACCTCGTACGAGATCGCTACGGGGTGTAGCACTGGGCGGCCAAATGCCTGCCGAACCGCGCCAGTGCCAAGGCCCTTGAAAGACGTAAGTCTGCAGTGGTACTCGAAAAATGGAGAGAACGCCATGGCCAGTTGAGACCGAAGTGCGTAGCTGCTCACTCGGGCGATGCGCTTCGTAAGGGCCTTGGCCAAGAGAGCCTGTCTGGGGTGGAGCAGGTCGGACCAGTCTGTATAACCCCAACGCAGAATCTGCTCAGCGGTTCGGCCCCCTGCTATCGGTGCCGGAGGGAGGGTCACGCGCCTAGTCTCAGCCAATCTTGCAGATCGCTTATCTCGAGAAGTTGGTCTTGAAAAGGCGCGTTTGCCGTTGTCGAACCTCTGTTCTACTGCGAGTAGCACCGAACGCGGTCGGTCATCGTTGTTGGCCCCGCCTGGACTCAGAATCCCAGCACAATTCGTGCACTGAAACCTACCGGGACTTGCCTTGCCGATCCTTATGCGGCGCCCACACGGGCAACCGGCAGTCTTGGCAGAGACATCCCTTACCTTGAAGACATGCCTACTATGAGGACAGAAGACCCAACCTTGAGGATGCCGCCTTGGATACGCGTGCATGGCAAGGACAGGGCGCTTTGTGAGGAGAGACGCATGTCCGCATCGGGGACAGTCTGTTTCATAGCCCCAGAACCACCCCGCAACGTTCGAGCGCCCGGAGTAGAATACCGAAACATCGTCGAGTGCTTTGCTGACGATCCGCAGGTAAACGCTTTCGAGCTCCTTTGCCTCTGAACCGAACGTAGTGCGCATGAGCGCAGCTGCGAACGGGTTAATATCAACACCAATCGTTCGATGACCTAGTCGAAGAGCCTCACCCAAGGTCGTCCCGCTACCAGCAAAGGGGTCGAGAACGACCGCCGACGGCGTTCCATTCACTGCTTCTTGAACCATCCATGACGAAGCCACGGCAAGCCGTCGCGCCCACCACTTCCCGGAGTAGTAGAGCGGCTGCTCGAGGTGTCTCTTGGTGCGGACCTCCCGACATGTCTTGCGGAGTGCGCGGAGTTGTTCGCTTCGGTTGGTCATTCGCCTGTCTCTGAGCAGCATCGGAGTCTAGCGTGCCCATGGAGACAAGAAGAACTCCAGGAGTCGAGTTGCTGACCCATGGGAGACTCGCCGCAGACAAAGTGGGAGGCAAATGAGCCGGCATGGGCGCACCAGGAGCATGGTCCATGCCCGGCCTGACTTGCGCCTTGCCCCAGTACCTGTGGCAGGCCGTGCCTCCACATACCTGGGTGCTGTTCTTGCCCTAGCGCCGCTCTAGGTTGACCTCGCGAAAGGTTGTGGTTGATCTACGCGACTGGGCCAGAGAACTCTAGGCGTCGAGACCGGGGCACGAAGCTGGCCAAGACTGTAAGCGCCGCGACCAATTGATAGCCTGGCCACATGCCCGCGATCGTCTTTGAACCAGTCCGCCAGCAAGACATTGCAGTCACAGTTGACTTCTACACCGAAGAGGAGAAAAAGAAGCTCCTCGAGTACCCAACGTCCAGCAGAATGCTTGAGCTGGTCCGAGGTGGTGCGAAGATTCCCGTTGCGGAGTTCTTGGCTCACTACCTGTTCCACCAGAAGCGTCCCGGAGTACCTGGGTATCGTAGCCTTCGCGAAGTAGGTACACGAATCAACCAAGCCTTGATCGAACTGGACCCGTGGGTTGTGTTCGATGGCTTATC
>JANQEO010000347.1 GCA_028278325.1 Candidatus Binatia bacterium | reverse complement strand
ACCGATGTCACCCGATACCGAACTGCCCATCCTCAAGCCCACCGACTTCGCCTCCGACCAGGACATCCGCTGGTGCCCCGGCTGCGGCGACTACGCCATCCTCAACCAGATGAAGAAGGTCTGCGCCAAGATCGGCGCCACCAAGGAAGGCACCGTCTTCGTCTCCGGCATCGGCTGCTCCTCCCGCTTCCCCTACTACATGGACACCTACGGGTTCCACACCATCCACGGCCGCGCCCCCGCCATCGCCACCGGCGTCAAGGTCGCCAACCCCGACCTCGACGTCTGGCTCGTCACCGGCGACGGCGACGGCCTGTCCATCGGCGGCAACCACCTCATCCACGCCCTCCGCCGAAACATCAACGTCAAGCTTCTCCTGTTCAACAACCGCATCTACGGCCTGACCAAGGGCCAGTACTCCCCGACCTCCGAGGAGGGCAAGAAAACCAAGTCCTCCCCGCTCGGCTCGGTCGACATGCCCATCAGCCCGATCTCCATGGCAGTCGCCGCCGAGGCCTCCTTCGTCGCCCGCGCCGTCGACGTCGACAAACGCCTCGGCGACATCCTCACCGAGGCCGCCAAGCACGAGGGCTCGGCCTTCGTCGAGATCTACCAGGACTGCAACGTCTTCAACCACTTCGCCTTCAAGCACGCCACCGCCAAGGACATGAAGGACGACTGCACCCTCTGGCTCGAGCACGGCAAGCCCATGATCTTCGGCAAGGACCGCGACAAGGGCATCCGCCTCACCGGCAACAAGCCCGAGGCCGTCGAACTCGGCTCCGGCATCTCCGAAGACGACCTGCTGTTCCACGACGTGCACGACGAGGCGCAGGCGTTCATGCTCAGCCGCATGAAGCACCCGCGCTTCCCCGAGCCGATGGGCGTGTTCTACCAGATCGAGGACGACGTCTACGAGAACCTGGTCGCCGCCCAGGTCCAAGAAGCCCGCGACCAACGCGGCGAAGGCACGCTGCAACAGCTCTTCGAGTCCGGCGATACGTACACGGTGGAATAAGTAACCCGCGCATAGAACACAAAGCCCACCCATGGCCATGGGTGGGCTTTCCCCCGCGCGCCCTACGCGATGAAACACAAAGCCGCGAATGCCATTCGCCGCCGACCGCGGATACCATCCGCGGCTTTATGTACCTACAGATCAATCATCCGAGTATTGGCATCGGCACACTCATCGGACAATCGCTGCCCACACCACGGGCAATAGGAGATCGAAACGAAAGTGGACCCGCCGTCGTGGATGATGATCCCGTACGCGTTGCGAGATGCCGAGTAATGGATCAGGCAATCCGGGCAATCAAACCGGTCTGGGTGCTCGCCGCAAACGAGTTCCGCGTTTTGCTTCATCATTTGGCAGCAGTGCTCGGTCATCGGATTATCTCTGTTTGGTATTCACTCCAAAAACGCTGATCCGCCTGCGTTTCGCTTCGGCCGATCAGCGGGGTATCCATGACACGGACGCCTTGTCATGGATACAGTGCGATTACCCGCCGATCATATCGGAAACCGGTCCCGGAGAGACCGGCTATATACCCGAACCCCGGAACCCCCGGGTTTCCAAGGGATTGCGCCCTTGCGTTAAGCGTTTGCGCAAAAAAGAGTTCGCGTCCATACTGCTGTTGCACTTTCCTCAACAAAAGGACCAG
>JANQEO010000326.1 GCA_028278325.1 Candidatus Binatia bacterium | reverse complement strand
GCCGGGCTTCGGGCGGCCGCCCAATCGGCCGACGGACGCGCCCCGGCCACACGAATCCTGGACGCGCTTCTGGTGCGACTGGGTCTCCAGAAGCCGCTGGAACTGATACCCGCCATCTACCCGATCGCGGCCGACCGCTCCCAGATCGCTGCTTTCGCCGAGGTGGTCACCCAGGTCGCGGAGGACGGCGACGCCCCTGCCTGTCAAATCCTCGACGCCGCCGCGGGCGAGTTGGCCGCCATGGTGGCGGCCGTCGCCCGACAGCTCGGCTTCGCCGCCGGCGCGTTCCCGCTTGCGCTAACTGGGGGGGTGCTCCTGGGAAGTGAGAGGCTGCGAAGCGCCCTGGAGGATCGGATGCGGTCGCTGGACCTGGGTCTGGACTCGATTAGCGCCGTGAAGGATGCCGTCGCCGGAGCGGTGAGGCTGGCGCAATCTGAGGCAAATCGCCGCGGTGCCACCTGAGAACACCCATTGTGGCCCCCACAGTAACTACATGCGACTGGAAACAGTCCAGTTTGGCGACGCTGGAAACGTCTTACCTGCTTGTCTTACGTAGTATATATACTACGTAAGACAGTGCGCGCTGCCGGGCATTATACGGCAAGTGGTCCTCAGCAATCGGACCGGCGCTGTGCAGTATATATACTGCGCACCACAGGCGTGAAGGAGGAAGTCACTCCATAAGTCTTTTGGGAGAAAAGAGATAAGTCCTATCCTCTTCGATACCGCATCGTCCCAAGAGAGGATTGTCGATCCTCGGATTGCTGTATGCGGCTACACCGTGTAGTATATATACTACACGGTGTGGCAGAACTCGCCCCAGCAGATTGGAGACCATCCAGACTATTGCCTGTTCCCCGGCCTACCCATGCGAGTCACGTTGTTTCCTATGGTGGCGCCGTCCACAGACACCCGTTCACGAGGGAAGAGATGGCAATGGACCTTTCGACCCGCATCCGCGTTGCCAAACGCGACGTTTTCGCACCATTCGAGCAGTCCGAGACGAAGGTCTTCACTCTTGCCGAGATTCGGGAACTCGTCAACCACAACCGCGCGCATTGGCGGCTTCCCCAATCCACCACTAGCGAAGAATTCCTCGAGGTGATGTTCAAGTTGTCGCCGCTTGAGGAGGTGAGGTTGGACTTCCCCAACCGACCTAAGCCGCGCTACACATGGGGGGAAGTGTCACTCTTCACCCTGCTCCACTCACTCGATCCGAACGCCTACTTCTGCCACTACTCTGCCACTTACCTCCACGGGCTTACCGAGCAGATTCCGAAGACCATCTACCTCAACGTTGAGCAGCGAATGCGAGGCGGCGGGGGAACCTTGACTCAGGGGGGCATCGATCGCGCTTTCAAGAACAAGTGCAGGACGTCGAAAAACTTCGTGGACCACAAGGGACGTCGAGTCTATCTTCTCAATGGCGGCAACACGGACCAACTTGGCGTCACGGAACTCGAAACCAGCGACACAGCATCCGCAGTTCGAGTTACCGACATCGAGAGAACACTGATCGACGCAACGGTCAGGCCGGTCTACTCGGGAGGGGTCCACGAAGTGGCCAAAGCTTACAAGACGGCACATGACCGTCTATCGGTCAACAAACTCGTGGCCTATCTACGGAAGCTCAACTACACGTACCCTTATCACCAAGCGATCGGTTTCTACCTGGAACGCGCCGGAGAGTATCGAGAATCTCAAATCGATCTGCTTCGCCAGTTGCCGATGCACTATGATTTCTATCTTACGTATCAGATGGATGGTCCGGAGTACGCTAGTCGGTGGCGGCTATTCGTTCCAAAGGGTTTCTAAAGCTCTGCACCGTTCAACCACATAGTCGAAGTAGAAGTCGAACTCCTGCAGTTCCACGTTCGGCTTCACCGTGGCACGAACTGCCACAAAGTCTTCACGATGGTATTCTCGATAGCGATGGACGTCGCCCAATAGTCTCAGCGGCACGCGTTTGGCGCAAAACACATCTCGCAGCACTTGGGCACATTCATCGCTGCTGAAATCGATGGCGCACGCCTCGGCAGCCGTATGGATGTCCACGAAATCCCTCGCACGAGCCGAGCGGTGACTTCCAACGACACGGGCGTATTCCGGCATCTGCTGACAGATAGCCCGAAGCTTCTCGCAGACAAACATCATGGGTGAATAGACGTAGACCGTATACTCCTCAAGAACGTGTGGTCTCTTCTGCTTGCAGTATTCGTGCCTGCTCAGTTGAATGCTGAACTTGCGTGAGGCACTCTTACCCGGGTCTTTTGCCTTGCCGACCTCCAGGGCGCGCTTCCGCAGCGCGTCTACGTCTCCGTTGAACTCTTCGTACTTGCTTTCCTCGATGATCTTGAACTCAACGTTGTAGCCTCCCCAGAAACTTCTCATCTGGTCAGACAGATGCGGTGGAACGCTGGTCACTCGAACGTCGAAGACCGCAAACCGCGCCGCGCTGTAGGTGGAATGAAGCACGCGCGTGATCTTGTCGCGGAGAATGTCGAAGTCGTCGAAATCTCCGTCAATCGCGAAGTCCAGATCGATCGACGAACGGGTGGAGATTCGATAGATGATATCCAGTGCGTTGCCGCCCTTCAGCACCAACCGCTCCATAAGATCGTCGTCAGAGAACATGGCGACGATGCCAAGCGTCTTGATCCGTTCGAGCAACTCCAGGTCAAGCACTGCGCGCCCTTTCCAGGGGAATCGACGTCACACGACACTCGTGCCGAGAAGGCATTGTCCCAGCAAGAGCAAGTCCTCGTCAATGGTCTCGCGCAAATCCCGGCCAGGAACAGAGCCAGCAGGATTCCGCCCACGGACGGTCGTCGATTTGTCACGGCCTTTTCCTCCCCGGCAACCGTTCAAAGTGAAAGCGGTGTCGGCAGTCGAGGGATCGAACTCGACGGGCGCGATTCTATCCCGGCGAGATCGTGCCCGCAACGATCGCCAAAAGTGCCCCGTGGTTGCACGGCGCGGTCCGTTCGACTATCTTGCCACGTTGTCGGCGAGAGCTCTTCCAAATCATGTTGGGGCCACGCAGGGAGTGTGCGATGTCGAAAAGACCATGGGTCGCCCTCTTGGTTCTGACGCTCGTTTCCGCGTTCTCCGTGAGTCCCGCACGGACGCCCGCCGAGAGCGCTTTAGGCGACGCGGCGACGGAACAAGGCCTGCTCGAAAGGGCAAAACGAATCCACCGGAGAGTTCTCACCCTCGATACGCACGTCGACATCGCCGGCCCCGAATACGCCACCGAGAAGCTCGATCCGGGAGTCGATCATCCGGAACTCAGGTGCGACCTGGTGAAGATGGTCGAGGGCGACGTCGACGGAGTGTTCTTGGTCGTCTACGTCGGTCAGGGGCCGCGCGACGCGGAAGGGTACGCGCAGGCGCTCTCCTCCGCGATGGCGAAGTTCGACGCCATCGGCCGGCTCACCGAGAAGATGTATCCCGATCGCTGTGAACTGGCGACTACGCCCGACGACGTCGAGCGCATTGCCAAGACTGGCAAGCGGGTGGTCATGATCGGCGTGGAGAACGGGTACCCGATCGCTGGCGACTTGTCGAACCTGGAACGGTTCTACAACCGGGGGGCCCGATACGTCACCCTGAGCCACAACGGGCACAACCAGATCTGCGACTCCTCGAAGCCGAGCGAGAAGCTGGGCGACGTCGAGAGCGAGCACGACGGGCTGAGCGAGTTTGGCCGAAAGGTCGTGGCCAAGATGAATCGGCTGGGGATGATGGTCGACGTCTCCCATATCGCGATCAAGTCGTTTTGGGACTTGGTCGACGTGTCGAAAGCGCCCTTGATTGCGTCGCACAGTGGTTGTCGCACCCTGAACGATCACCCTCGGAACTTGCATGACGACCAGCTCAAAGCGTTGGCGGCCGGCGGCGGGGTGGTCCAGCTCGTGGCTCTGGACATCTTCTTGAAGGCCATCACGCCCGACCGACGAGAGGCGGTGAACGACCTGGCCAAGCGGCTCGGTGTTCCCCTCGAAGATGGGCATTCCAACCTCGATGAAGTGACCGACGACCAACGCGAGCGGTATCGCGAAGGGATGAAGCGAATCGACGAGCTGCACCCGCCGCCGAACCTGAAGGACTACGTCAACCACCTGGATCACGCCGTTCGGGTGGCGGGGATCGATCACGTGGGGATCGGGACCGATTTCGACGGCGGCGGCGGGATTGCCGGCTTCCGTGACCACTCCGAATCGCTCAACCTCACGGTGGAACTCGTCCGGCGCGGCTACTCGGAGCAGGACATCGCGAAGATCTGGGGTGGCAACTTTCTCCGCGTGTGGCGTGACGTGGAACGAGTGGCCGCCGAGCTAAAGCAGGGCGGACAGGCAGCCGCGGGGCCGGTGCTCGACGTCGCCGAGTGCGGCGCGGTGGGCGACGGCAAGACCCTCTCGACCGAGTCGATCCAGAAGGCAATCGATCGCTGCGCGGCCGAAGGCGGCGGAACGGTTCGATTTCGCAAGGGCACGTGGCTTTCCGGCACGATCTACCTGGCCGACGGCGTGACGCTGCTGCTGGATTCCGGTGCGACGCTCTTAGGCAGTCGCGATCCCAAGCACTACGCCCAACCGCGAACGCCGCCCGGCGAACCGAACGCGGAAAGCTATCGCCTCTGGGCCCTGATCGCCGGCGAGAACCTCCAGCGCGTGGGCATCCGTGGCCAAGGCACGATCGACGGGCAGGGCGACGCCTTTCGATGGAAGGACCGGGCCCGCCCC
>JANQEO010000319.1 GCA_028278325.1 Candidatus Binatia bacterium | reverse complement strand
GCCGGTCAAGGGCTCGGCGCTGAAGGACTGGGCGCTCGCCGTCGCCCGCCGCGCCGGACCGCGCAAGGCGAAGGTGGCGCTGGCGCGCAAGCTCGCCGTCATCCTGCACCGGATGCTCGTCGACGCCACGACCTTCGTGCCGCGGCCGGCGTCCATGACAGCGTAGGCGGAGGTCGAAGAGCTTCGGGCGGGAGGCGCCATCGCCCGCCCGTCACGGGGTCCCGTCGTCGGGACGCGAGATCGGTCCAGGCCGCAAATGCGGGAGCAGCGCCGTGCCGGCGACTGCGCGTCGTTAGATCGGCCGGGCGATCTCGATTGGACACCATGGGTCAGCGGCCGACGCGCCGACTGCGGACAGAAGCCCGAACCCGACGACAGGATGCGTGCAAACAGGGATTGACACCCGAGGGCCCGTTACAGAAGCCCGGATGGCTCGCTTCATCGTCGCTGACATCACCGACCCCAGTTCCATCCCTCAAGAGCTTGAGGCCATCGTACCCAACCTTCGATCGGTGCCGTTGCAACCACTCCTCTTGCAGGGAGCAAGCGAGTACGGGATGTTCAAGGACTACCGACAGTGCCCGTGGGTCCTTCCCGTCTACATCTACCCGTCGCCCGACGAGCTGATGGCCGACCTCGCCAGCAAGGTGATCGAACCGGCCGAAGCGAAGGTGGCTGAGCTGCGGCGCTGAGGCTGCATCGATGTTCTTGTTCTGTTCACCATCCTCGCCTACCCTCAGCGCATGGACAGCTTCCGCGACCAGCTTGCCTTCTCGATCGGCTTCGCGATCACCCGCAGCCGGGGTCTCCTCCGGCGCATCCTGAAGGAACACGCGGCGGACGAAGCTCGGAACCGTCTTGCCGATCGCGTCATCGAGCACCTGGAGCGGTCCGGCTACGAGGTCGACGACGAAGGGCGGGTCCTGAGGGAGAAGCCGCCGGCGAAGCCTCACGGGTGACCGCAGGAACATCAGCCCTCAGCGACCGCGACAACCTTGATGGGCGGCCTCACGATCGGCCTGGTGTAGAACTTCGAGGGGAACTCGGAGGATGGCATCATGGCAACCGATTGGACCTGGAGCGACTGGGGTAGCCGGAGCATCGGGTGGCGGCTGGAGGTCGCCGCGGGTCTCGTTGGGCGGGTCCTCTGGTGGGTCCTCAAGGCGCCCTTCATGGCGCTCCGCGCGGCCGACCCTTGGGTCAAGGGTGTCGAGCACTGGGGCATCTTCTTGGGCGTCATCGCCTTGGGGCTCTCGTTGGTGGCCTTCTGGACAGACTACAGCGATCGGGTAGAGGAACGAACGGTCAGAGCTTGGCAATTGCTCACGACGCCCGCGACGGGGAACAGCGGGAAGCGGGAGGCGCTGGAATACCTGAACCGACAAGATGGGCTGTGGTGCGGAGGAGAAGACTGTCTCATTAGCTTGAAAGCACCGACGGCGCTTGTCGGGATCGACCTCTCATCGCTGGAGACGGGTGAAGGTGACGGCCCGGCGGTTGGGACCTTTCTCAATCAGGTGGAGCTCAGAGGAGCCAATTTAGAAGTGGCGAACCTCGGCGGGGCCAGCCTCCGTCGCGCCAATCTCGAACGGGCCACCCTCTATAGGGCCAGCCTCCAGAGGGCCGACCTGGAGGATGCCAACCTCGAACACGCCGATCTTGAATTGGCCAACCTTGAGAAAGCGAACCTCAGAGGGGTCAACCTCAGGGAGGCCGACTTGGACAATGCTCAAATGAGAGGTGCGGACCTCACCGACGCTGATCTCAGCTTGGCTTTTGCTAGAAATGCAAAACTCAATCGACAAGTTCTACGCAGAACAAATCTCCAAGGAGCCAACTTTCTCTGGGCCGATTTTGAAGTGGCAACATTTGCGAGCACAATCCTCGACAATGCTGTGCTTATTAGTAGTAATCTCTGGGGCTCAGGATTCTTCGAAGCGAGCCTCGTCAATGCCGATCTGAGCCACGCTGATTTGAGAGATGCCGTCTTTTGGCATTCAATACTTTTTGGCGCTAAGCTGGAAGGAGCAGACCTTCGCGGCGCTGACCTCACTTTTAACTTCGGCCTCACCCAAGGGCAACTCAGCTCGGCAATCGGCGACGCGACCACCGTGATCCCCGAAGGTCTCACCCGGCCGGAACATTGGTCGAAGTAAGGGTTCCCGATGTTCGAGACGCTGACTTCTCCTCCCGTCGTCAACTCTGTCGGCCTTCTCTTGGACATCATCGGCGTGGTGAAGCTCTTCATCTACGGCCTCCCTGCGGAGATCAGCCGGAGTGGAGCAGACTGTCTGGGCTTCGGGAAGGACCCTAAGGAACAGGCCAAGGCCCGGTTCTACGACCGCATGGCGTACGTCGCGCTGGTGTGCCTTGTGAGCGGCTTCGTCCTCCAAGGGGTCTCGAACTGGCTATGAGCCACCCCGGCGGACTAGGTGCCTCTACGGATCTACCTGATCTCGCGCACCTTCGTGCGGACATCGAGTAGGAGTCCAAGCGCACCGAACGCAAGACCGACTAGATGGGGTAACGGGCGACTCGGGGCCGCGGGGTCTGCCGGGTGAGGCGGCCGTCCCTCTGAATGATGATGGTGTTGGCAAGCAACGGCGTTGGG
>JANQEO010000298.1 GCA_028278325.1 Candidatus Binatia bacterium | reverse complement strand
GGCCTATCGGTTTCCGACTCCAAGCGAGTCCTGCCGCTGGAGCCAGGAACCCACGGCAGCACAAGAGCTACATGCGGGTCGCTGCCTTGAGAGGAGTTGCTCGTAGCACTCGAACCAACGGTGGACTCGGCCCAGAGGGCCTGCGTACGGTCGCCGGAATCCGATACCTCCGTGGACGGCCGTCCACTCCGGCCTATCGGTTTCCGACTCCAAGCGAGTCCTACCGCTGGAGCCAGGATCCTGCGGCTTCACAAGAGCTAGAGGCGGGTCGCTGCCTTGAGAGGAGTTGCTCGTAGGACGCGAACCGACGGTGGACTCGGCCCAGAGGGCCTGCGTACGGTCGCCGGAATCCGATACCTCCGTGGACGACCGTCCACTCCGGCCTATCGGTTTCCGACTCCAAGCGAGTCCTACCGCTGGAGCCAGGAAGCCACGGCAGCACAAGAGCTACATGCGGGTCGCTGCCTTGAGAGTGACGTGAGATCGGAAAACGGGTCCGTTTGAAACTGGAAAATTCTGGCTCAAAACCAGGAGTCAGAGATGAAACGGACGCGATACACCGAAGAGCAGATCATTGGGATCTTGAAAGAGGCCGAAGCGGGGGTGCCGCTCGGAGATTTGGTCCGCAAGCACGGGATGAGCACGGCGAGCTTCTACGCGTGGCGCAAGAAGTACGGCGGGATGGAGGTCTCGGACGCAAAGCGGCTTCGCGAGCTCGAGGATGAGAATCGTCGGCTGAAGAAGCTCGTGGCCGATCAGGCGCTCGACATCCAGATCCTCAAAGAGGTCAACTCGAAAAAATGGTGAGGCCCACGGTACGGCGGCAAGCCGTGGGTCACGTGTGCCAGGTGCTCAAGGTGAGCGAGCGACGTGCCTGTCGTGTGCTCGGCCAGCACCGAAGTACGCAGCGCCGCAAGGGTACGCGAGCCGAGGTGCCTGGATTGCGACAGGCTATTGTCGACGTGGCCTACGAGCTACCGCGCTACGGGTACCGTCGGGTGCACTTCGTCGTCCAGCAGCGCGGTTTCGCAGTCGGGCAACGCCGTGTGCGGCGGGTCTACGCCTTGGCGGGGCTGTCGGTCCGAAGGCGGCGCCGCAAACGGCTCAAAGTCGTCGTGCGGCGTCCTCGAGTTGCCGCGACGCAACCGAACGAGCGCTGGAGCATGGACTTCGTGCATGACCAACTCGCCGACGGACGACGGGTACGCATCTTCGCGGCGGTCGACGACTTCACCCGACAGAGTGTCGTGTGCGGCGTCGGCACGACGATGAGCGCTGTGGCGGTCACGCAGCTGCTCGATCAAGCAATCACCCAGCGACAATGCCCCGAGGTCTTGGTCTGCGACAACGGCCCGGAGTTTCGGAGCCTTCACTTCTTGCAGTGGGCGGCCTCTCATCGCATCGACGTGCAGTACATCGAGCCCGGCAAGCCCATCCAGAACGCGTTCGCCGAGAGCTTCAACGGCCGTCTCCGCGACGAATGCCTGAACCTCCATTGGTTCCGAACGCTGCCAGAAGCACGGCGGCGCATCGCCGATTGGTGCCGCCACTACAACGAGGAACGCCCTCACGGCTCACTTGGATACCAAACCCCGAACCACTTCGCGTTGACACACGAGGTCGCCGCGTGAAACAACCCACGACGCCAGGATTGTCCAACTCAACCTGGGCCCATCACCGATCTCACGTCAATGGGGGTGGAAGATGTCACCGCATCTGCGAATGAGCCGAGGAGGGTTATCTCGGGCATCAGGAACTTCTATGCTGGGGTGCTGCTGCTGTTGAAAGAACGATTGCGGCGGCAAAGTCCCGAGCTCATCTCTCAGCGGCTCGCACCTGAGATCGACGTAGCGAGCGGGCG
>JANQEO010000265.1 GCA_028278325.1 Candidatus Binatia bacterium | reverse complement strand
TGATGCCAGACTCCTTCGCCAGCTTCTTCAGGAAGTCTTCGTACCCCGTCCCGTCGTCACGGCGCACGATGCTGCGCAGCGCGGCGTTCGCCTCCAGCGTCGTCGCATCCACACCGATCGTCTTGCCTCGAAGCAGCCCGTGCCCGGCGAGGATCTCCAGGACTATCTGGAACACCGACTCGTGGACCTCCACGTCCAGCCGTTTGCGGATCCGGCACAGGCTCGAATGATCCGGGGTCGACTCGTCCAGCGCGAAGCCCAAAAAGGACCGTAGCGCCAGCGAATCCGCGCACCGCCACGCGATCCGAGGAGCTTTTTAACGGGCTGCTAGCCTAGCCAGCTTCAGGTCATCACATCAGGCTGTCCGACCCCAACCTGACGACGGCCAATCACTAGGATCCATCGAAGAAGATCGGTGAAATGATTGCGGCGCCACGCTGCCCGTCCCGGAATGAGTGGTTCGTCATCGTCCAGTTGGGGGCAGCCCGAACTGGGCTGGGTGAAGAGACGGTGAACGCCGGCCCCCCTGAAGGGACACTACTCATCTATCTTTCGCCCGGTCGATCTTCGACAAACTCCCTATGGCAATGCCGAGTACGACCAGAATGATCACTCCGGCCGAATCCACGCCAAGAGATAAGCCCGCCATCATCCCGAAGCTCAGGCATCCTCCGACCGCCACGTATGGCCGAATGGCTCCTAGCAGTACACCCAGGATGACGGGAACGAGCAACGTCAGGTCACGCCCTCCCAACGTGGCGAAGTAGTAGCATCCGAGCAGCGCACCATAGCCCGCCAGGCCAAGTGAGGTCCCCAGTAGGAGGTGGACTAGCGTCTTGGCGGTTCGTTCACGTCTCCCCCGTCGGCGACGCGCTGGGGCGGGCTCTGAAGAACTGGGTATCTGCATCTTGGGAGTGAGCGTACTCTCAGCGGGCTCCAGGCCGAGGTTGTCCGTCGTCGTGTGAGATTTGAACGGGGACAGGATCATCACGCCATGATGACGTACGTTTCTCTGCGTGCATTTTGAAGGAGGGTGGTGGCCCTCGATCGGGTTCGGTACAGAGCAGTTGCAACCAACTCGCCGAACCAGAAGGAGGACCACCGACGTGCAAGAGCAGTCTAGCAAGGAAGCCGGGAAGATCATCCAGATCGACGAAGGCCAGATTCGCGACCATCTCAGGGAGATCGTTCGCGGTTCCGTGGAGGAGACGCTGAAACGCCATGCTCGAGGCGGGAGCTGACCATCTTTTGCAACGCGAAGTGCTACGAGAGGAGGGCAGGGCGCAAGGACATACGAGCCGGTCACTACACACGATCTCTCGAAACGAAGGCTGGCAAAGTCGAGCTCAACGTGCCGCGCCTGAGAAGCCTGCCGTTCGAGACAGCGATCATCGAGCGCTATCGCCCGCGGGAGTCCTCGGTCGAGGAAGCTCTGGTCGAGATGTACCTGGCCGGCGTGTCCGTCCGTCGGGTGGAGGACATCACCCAGGCTCTCTGGGGCACGCGAGTGAGCCCGAGCGCGGTTAGCGAGCTCAACCAGAAGATCTACGGGCACATCGAGACCTGGCGCAACCAACCGATCTAAGGCGAGCACCCCTACGTCTATCTCGACGGGATTTGCCTGAAGCGCAGTTGGGGCGGCGAGGTGCGCAACGTGGCGTGCTGGTGGCCATCGATCCCGTCGTCCTCCCCTCTCTCGATCCCGCCGTCGTCCAGGCCGACGCCGCTCCGGAGGTCTTTCGCGTCGAGTCCAGCATCCTCGACGAGGGGCAGAAGGACCCGCTTTTGGCCGAGGTGGTCGGCAAAGCCGATCCGAAGGGCACGCGGCGCAAGCGATCGCGGGACCGGGGTCGCGCGCTGGCGGGCAGCCGGAC
>JANQEO010000234.1 GCA_028278325.1 Candidatus Binatia bacterium | reverse complement strand
CTACCTGCATTCCGTCATGATCCAGGAACGAAAGGACATGCTCAAAGTATGGAACCTCGTTCTCATCATCATGACCTTCGCGCTTACGATCTTCGGAACCTTCCTTACCCGAAGCGGCGTCATCTCGTCGGTGCACTCCTTTACTCAGTCAGGCCTCGGCCCGTTCTTCCTCGTCTTCCTGGGGCTCGCGCTGGCCGTATCCATCGGCCTGCTGGTGTATCGGCTCAAGGAATTGAAGCCGTCCCACAAGCTCGATGCCCTGCTGTCACGCGAGTCGGCCTTTCTCTTCAACAACCTGCTGTTCGTCGGCATCGCCTTTGCCACCTTCTGGGGCACGGTGTTCCCCGTGCTCTCGGAGTGGGTACGCGGGGTCAAGATCACCGTCGGCCCGCCTTTCTTCAACAAGGTCAACGCACCTCTGGCCATTCTGTTGTTACTGCTCACGGGCGTCGGCCCTGTGATCGCCTGGCGCCGTGCCACCGCGCGTAATCTGCTCAACAATTTCATCTGGCCCATGTCGGCCGGCGCTGTGGCCGGCATCCTCGCCGTCATCCTCGGGATGCGTTCACTTACGGCGGTTCTGGTGACTTCGCTGTCCGTATTCGTGATGTACACGATCGCCGCCGAGTTCGTCCGCGGTGCAACCGCCAGACGCGCCATGGTCGATGAAGGACTGCTCCAGGCTTTGTTCAATCTGATCGTGAAGAACCAGCGCCGCTACGGTGGTTACATCATCCACGCCGGCGTCGTGTTCATGTTCATCGGAGTGACGATGTCGTCGGTCTACAGGTTGGAAGAGACTTTCTCGGTGAAACCCGAGGAGAGCTTCCAACTGGGCAGCTACTCGGTGCTCTATCGTGACGCCGAGAGCAAGAGCAATGACCATCTCGAGCAGTTGATCGCCAACCTGGTCGTCTACTCGGGAGACCGCGAGCTCGGAACACTGCATCCGGAGAAACGCTTCTACAAGAAGCCCGAGCAGCCGGCCACGGAGGTCGCGTTTCGGTCGACACTCAAGGACGACCTGTACGTCGTACTCGGGGGCATAGAGGACGACGGGACCGCTACCTTCCAAGCCTACGTGAATCCTCTGGTGGCCTGGTTGTGGATCGGAGGGATAGTGCTGGTGGTGGGAACCGCTGTAGCGGTCGTGCCGACACGCCGGAGCGTGGCCCGCGAAAGAGCCCGGGAGGGCGCCGCCGTCCGCCGCGGGCAAGCATGAGAATCGCTCTGGCCGCAGTACTGCTCGGGTGCGTAGTGATTGCGCAACCGGTGGCCGCCCAGATGACTCAATCCGAGGTCGAGGAAGCGCTGACCTGCCAGTGCGGCTGCGGCCTCACCGTTCATTCCTGCAACCACACCACCTGCAGTTTCGCCATCCCCGTGCGAAACGAAATCGCCGACGCCTTGGCCGCGGGGACTCCGGGAGAGGAGATCATCGCATCCTACGTGGACAAGTACGGAGAAAAGATCCTCTCGTCGCCGACTCCCGAGGGATTCAATCTGCTTGCTTGGTTCATGCCCTACGCCGCGCTCATCGTCGGAGGGATCCTGATCGTCGTCGTGATCCGCCGTTGGCAACGTCCTTCAGAGGCCGCCGGAACGGAACCGCCCGGTTCTTCTCGACAGCTGAGCAAAGAGCAGCGCGACGCTATCGACAAGGCGCTGGAGGAGCTGTGAGGTGGAGGTCTTCGTCGGCGTCATCATGGTTACGGCCGTATCGGCCCTGATCGCTGCGCCCCTCCTGCGCTCCCAATCCGGCCGATTCGACGCTGCCGGCCACCAATCGCGTGAACTGTGGGAGCATGAGAGGCACATAGCCCTGCTCGCTATCAAGGAAGCACAGTTCGATCACGCCACGGGCAAACTCAGCGATGACGACTACGATACGCTGAGAACCGGCTACGAGAGGCGTGCGCTGGACGCCATCGAAAAGCTCGGCGACGCCGACGAAAGCGGCGCGCAGAGCAAGCCGCAATCGGCCGCGGAAAGTCCCGCCCTGTTTTGCCCCGCGTGCGGTACGAGCTTCGCCGAGGACGACAAGTTCTGTACGGGCTGCGGCTCCGCACGCGGCAACCTCGGCTGAAGAGGGATGGCAACGCCCGAGGACAGACGAGAAGCCGTTCCCACCATAGAAGAGCTCGAGGCCCACCTCCATTCAGGCGCGACGCCGCCGTCCGAGTGGAAGATCGGCGTCGAATACGAAAAGCCCGTCGTCACCAAGAACGACGGTGAGTCGGTTCCCTACGAGGGAGAGTCCGGCATCGGTGCACTCCTCGGCGAGATGCTCTCCCGCTACCCCTGGGAGGGCGTATACGAGCGAGACAATCTGATCGCGCTACACGACGGCTCGGCCTCCATCACGCTGGAGCCGGGCGGACAGCTGGAGATGTCCGGCCAGCAGTGCGATTCCCTGCATTGCGCGGCCGAAGAGCTTGCCAAGCATATCGCCGAGATCACCGCGGTCGGTGACGATCTCGGCTTGACCTTCCTGGCCACTGGCCTGGTTCCGAAGACACGGCTCGAACTGGCGCCGTGGATGCCGAAATCGCGTTACGATCACATGCGCCGGATCATGGCGGGCACCGGAACCCTGGGCCACCGCATGATGCTGCAAACGGCCACCGTACAGTGCAACTTCGATTACGCAGACGAGGCCGACGCGCGCCTGAAGTTCAAGCTGGCCATGGGACTTTCGCCGGTGCTCGTAGCCGTTTCGGCGAACTCCCCTGTGGTCGACGGGGCACTGAGCGGGTACAAGAGCTACCGCGCTCACGTGTGGTCGGACACGGATCGCGATCGCTGCGGAATCCTGCCCTTCGCTTTCGATACCGAGAACATCTTCGGCGCCTACACCGACTACGCTCTCGATGTGCCCATGTACTTCATACAGCGCGATGGCGAGTTGGTCTCGACCTACGACAAGACCTTCCGCCGCTATCTCGAGATCGGGCACGGCGAGCATACAGCCACGATGGAGGATTGGAAGCTTCACCTCTCGACCTTGTTTCCGGAAGCGCGCCTCAAGACTTACTTGGAAGCACGGGCGGCCGATAGCCAGTCCAGCGAGTTGATGCTGGCTACACCGGCGCTGCTCAAGGGGATCCTGTACGATTCCGATTGCGCAGCGGCGGCCTGGGATACGATCGCCGCCTGGCCCATGGCCGAGAGGATGGAGCTTAACGAACGGGCGGCCAAGGACGGACTGCAGGCACGCGCCGGCCGCCACCCGCTCTCGGAGTACGCCCGCGAGCTCGTCGAGATCAGCCGCGAGGGATTGGTTCGCCAGGCTGCCGAAGATGGGGACGGTAGGGACGAGTCGATATACCTGGACCGCCTCGAAGAAGACGTCAGGGCCGCACGCTGTCCGGCCGACCGGGTGATCGAGCTTTGGCAGTCCGAATGGGAAGGCCAGGTGAACAGGCTCATCGAGTACTGCGCCTATCAGCCCGCGTCGGTACGCGACTTTACGCTCCCCACGAAATAATGCGTTGACTTTCGCTTTTTGTTCGTCTACCGTAACGGCCATGACGAACGCAGTAGAGTCCTCGTCTCAGCTTTTCTCTCCCCTCAAGCGCAACCCGTCGGGGTTGTCCGCCTACGACGTCGAACATGCCCTGAGTCTGCCGGACGGGGCCTGGAAACGCCGCCGGCTCTACGCTCTCAGGGCGCGATCGGCAGGGTTCAAAGAATTAGGAGTCATGCCCGGCGACTATCTCATCGTCGAGCCGGGCCAGAGAATAAGACCCTTTCAACTGGTCGTACTGAAGGACAAGGGGCGGGTGAGTGTCAGTAGGGCCGGTACGGATGCCCTGAACAGGTCGGTGTCCGTGGCCGCTCAGCAGACCGCGCCCCTGCCTTTCCGCTCTGCGGAAGGCGATAGACCGGCGCGCGTGGTCGGCACTGTAGTCGGGCTTCTGAGACGGGGCGATGACGGCAGCGTGAGGGCAGTGAAAATGAACCGCCGTGGCAGTGGCGAGTCCGGCAACGCCGAGACCATCGCTTCCGTCGAGCGAAAGCTCGGCCAGTGGTGTGCCTGGGTTGATAGCCGGGTCGAAGAGGGCGTAGACGACTCCACTGCTCTGGCCCGCTGGCGCGGACTGTCCCTGCAACTAGCCACGCTTCTCAAGTGCTTGAAAAACAGTCGAAGCAAACGGCTCTTCGATGCACTCTGCAGTGAAATCCGCGGTGTCCTCGAGACAATGGCTTCCCACAGGACCGCCACCGAGCGGTCCATACCCACCGGCCATCCACGCCCGGGCGAGATTCACCACTAACTCGCCCGGGCCACCACTTATAGCTTGCAAAATCAGCGGCAACACGTTGTGCGCTACTGTGAAGGGCCATTCGTTTCTGTTTGACACAAAGCAGCGCGGGGTGGTTTAGTCCCTGCCAAGCAGATCGGGGGGTGGCCGCAGGTAGTGGGGTCGAGCCATCACGACGATCCGGCCGGATCGTCATACCCAGTTCGAGTTCTGGTCGGCTGATGCCGACAGTGATCGCGCCGGCGACCAAAGGTCGTCGGGCACGACAACAGGGCGCAGCGCGATGTAGCGCCGAGACGCCGATGAACACGGCGAGGTGAGGAGGACCCTAGAATGGCAGACCGTTTCGTAAACCTCTTCGAGCCCGACACTCTACTTCCGGATCAGTACTTCGCCGCCTTTGCGCGTGAAGGCAGCGTCGTCCGAGAACGCAAACTCATGCTCGCTATCCTGCGCGATGCAGTCGAGTGCTATCAGAAACACGCGCTCTCCAGAGATCCTCGTGGAAGATTGCTCTTTGCGGACGCGGAGGACTGGATATCGTCGGGCGAAAGGGAGTGGCCGTTCTCATACGAGAACATCTGTGACGTTCTCGGTCTTAACCCCCAATATCTACGGCGTGGCCTGTCAAAATGGCGGCAACAAAAAAACCCTTTGCGACGCAGCGTGGCACGCATAGTACCGGTTCTCGATAAAGCCCCAGAACCGGGCACGGGACTACAGCAAGCGTCATAGCATACGCCAAGTTTTTTCACGTTTACCGCGGGTCAATAGCAAACCCGTACGGGGGATCAGGCTTGGAAATCCCTTGACGGTACTTTGCCGGCGTGGTCACGTTGACCGTGATGCGCTCCAACTGTGCCAAGCGGTTTCGCGTAATCTGCACTGTAATCGCGGTGTTGATCGGTTCTCAGTTCGGGCACCAAGCCTGGTGTGCGGGTCCTTCGAGTTCAGTTGCTCCGTTAACCTGGGAACAGTTCGAATCACGCCGAAGCAGCGCTCAGGCAGCTAGGACCCACGGAGTGTCGGGCGCCGAGTCCGACATTGATCTCGAATTCGGTGCGCTGACAGTCGTTGCCGACCCGCATGGGGGACACTTCGACTACGAACGTTGGGAGGCGCGCAGACGCCTGCCGCGTTATCCGCGCAGGCCCGATGAGGTTGCCTCGGCGCTGGAAGAAGCCTACGGCTCAGACTCCCTGCTCACGCGTAGCGCGAAGTCCCTGGCCAACGTCACCGAGAGTGCCGAAGAGACTGCCGAACCGACGCTGGACAGTGCCAGCGCGTTCACCAACCGTGTCCTGAAGCACACAGGACGGGCTTTCGGCGTCGAGGACATGCCGGAGTTCCGCTTCAAGTCGAGGGCGTCGACCCGGCACTTCGGTATCCGTCTGGAAGCTAAGTGGTAGAGCTGGTCCGGCTGACCGGCTAACGCCCCAGAGAACCCAGGATCAGGTTGCCTTTCTCGTCGAACTCGAGGGGCTCTACGTCGAGTTCTTCTTCGGGCCAATCCACGTGGCCGACGTCGGTGGGTATGCCGCTGGCGGCTTCGACGGCGGCTTCGAGCCGCTCCCGGTCGACGAAGCTCGACAGTCCGTATTCTTCGATCAGCTCCATCGCCTCGAGCCAGGGCCAGGGTTTTACCCCGTAGATGTCCTCGTGGACCTCGACAACCACGCGCCCGCGTCTCACGCCGACCTTGACGGGCTGGTAGACGAAGCGCCCCTTGCTCCCGACAGCCACCAACGGAAAGAACGCCTCTATGTCCTCGGGAAACATGCGGACGCATCCATGCGATACGCGCATCCCTATACCCCAGTTCTTGTTGGTTCCGTGTATCGCGTAACCCGGCAGCGTAAGCTCGATGCGATAGCGTCCGAGAGGATTCTCCGGATCACCGGGAGGGATGGAGTAGTCGGTGGCGCCCGTTTCTTCGAAACGTTCTTTCTTGATGGACTCGGGGATGACCCAAGTAGGATTCTTGGTCTTGCCTCTTATCCAGAACTCGGCCTGTGGCGTGCGCCACTCTTGGCGGCCCAGGCCGACGGGATAGGTGACGACCATCGAGGACTTGGCGCCCGCCCTCGGCGAGGGCAGATGATAGTAGATCCTCATCTCCGGGATGTTGAGAACGAGGCCTTCGTAGTCGCTCTTCGGCAGAACCCATTCGGTGGGAACTACGATGGGACGTCCGGCCTCCGGCACCCAGGGGTCGACATCGGGGTTGGCCGAGACCATCTCGTTGTAGCCGACGTCGAACCGCTTCGACAGCTCGAGAAAAGTATCGCCGGCTTTGAGGGTATAGGCCTGACTGTGCCCCACGACCGTTTGCATCGCCGCGGAGCCCTTGGAACCGGCGGGCACGAAGAAGTGGGTGACCACCTCGCGCGGCTCCACCTCCACCTGTTCCAGGTCGTCTTGAGCTGCGGCCGGCGCGCCCATGCAGCCCGTCACCACGACGGCTACGAAGGATATCGTTCGAGCGGCGGCTCTCATCGGTAGACAGAGGATAGCCGCGCCGCCCCAGGCCCTCAACCCGGTCATCAAGACACTACGATGAGGCGGCAATGCGGAGGAATGCGATCGGCCAGCTTGCGCACGGCCTCCCGGCGGAACAGACGATACAGAGCCGTGCGTTGGGACAGGCCGATAACGATGGCGCTGACGCCGAGCTCATCAGCGGCTCGCGAGATTCCCTCTGCCAGACTGTAAGAGATCGTCCATATCGGGATCAATTCGATGCCTGAGGCGGCAGCCTGCTTGGCTGCCATCGTCAGCGCATCGACACCGGCCTCGCTCGGTTCGAGGTTCAGATCACCGTAGAACAGGCCGGGCCATTCCTCGACGTAGATGCAGTAGAGGGCTTTCTCTCCCATCCCCACTGCTCTTCGTACGGCCTCCGCGACGACACTCGGGTTGCGGCCGGCGACGGCTACCAGCGTCGAGCTGTCGTAGAGAGGCTTGATCTGCTTGGCCATGTTGAGGCTCACTATCTCGTGGAACACCTCGCTGGCTTGAGCTTCTCCGACGAAGGCCTTGGCCATCGCCCGCTTCGACACCCTCGGAATCTGGTGGATGGCTTCCTTTATCCAGCCTTCTCTGAGAGCCAGGCCGTAGAGCATCCCGCTCGCGGCAAGGGCCCCGCCAAAGGCCGTAGCCGCAGGCTTCTCTATCAGGTTCACGATCCACGCCACGATGACCATGGAGGTCGCGATCAGGCCGAGCCAGAAGACTATGCCGCGCTGGTGATCGCGCCAGCGCAGGGTGTCGAGGCCGCCCGACTCCAACATGAAAGCGCCGAGTAACCCGAAGGCGTACATGTCGCCGAGGATTCCCATCTCTCCTTGGGTCGCGAGCACGACCATCAACGGCACACCCGTCGCGAACATGATCGCGTAGTGCGGCGTCCCGAAGATACGGTTCCTCAGGAGAAAGCGGCGCGGGAAATACTTTCGTTCGGCGAGTGCGAGAAAGACGTGGTAGGCGCCGATGATCGCCGTGTTGGCGGCAAACAGCAGAAGCGTCGCTGCCGTGAAAACCACGGCCAGTTCCAGCAAACCACCACCGGCAATGCCGCCCAGTTCCGCAATGAAGCGCTCGCTGTGCTCGCTCTTGACCCCGTCGGGCAACACGCCGATGGACAGGGCGGTCAACGTAGGTGAGGTGAGAAGGATGGTGATCGTCACACCCACCAGGGCCAGCTTGGCGGTTCGCTTGAGGGGCTGACGCATGGCGGGCGCCAGTTGCCCGATGCTCTCCAGTCCCGAGAACGCCAGCCAGGCGGCGCCGAAGCCGACCAGAAGCTCTCGCCCGCTGATCGCAGCCGCGCCTTCGAAGACCGAAAACAGGTGCTTCCACTGCTCGGCGTCCAGCTGAACGGCCAGCAACACGACCACCGCCAAGTTGGTCACGAGAGAGGCGGTGGCCATCACCAGCGAGAGGCGTGCACTCTCGCGCACTCCGACGATGTTGACGATGGCCAGAAAGACCAGACCCAGGCATGCGAACAACGGAACGTTCTCGGCCAGCGCCGGCACCACACTGGAGAGGTAGTAGAAGCCCGAAACCGCAGAGATGGCGCAGGTCAGGAAAAAATCGACGGTGATGAGCATGCCGCCGAGCGCCCCCATGCGCTCGCCGAACGCCATGCTCGCTATGGCGACGACGCCGCCGCCGTTGGGAGTACGCTGGACGATTTCTACGTATTTGCTCGCCAGCAGGACGAAGCCGATCGTGGTCAACGCGACGAAGAACGGCGCGAGATTTCCGACGACGTTGTAGAGAATACCGGGGACGTAGTAGACCGACGTCCCGATGTCGCAGAATACGACGGCCCAGGCCAGCACCCAGGTAAGCTGCCTGGCTCCCTCCTGCTTGGGCGCTACTGCCACTTGGCTAGGGTCCGCTCAGCCAGCGGCGCAGACGGGAATTGATTCGGCGGGCTGGCAGCAAAGGCCGGCGCTCGGGCTTGGCCGGCTACGCCGCGGCCGCCTCGACTCTGGCACGTGCCGACTTCACTCGTCGTAACAGCACGTCCATCTCTTCCGGTGTCTCGGCACCTGAGTCGACGGCACGTTCGGCGGCAGCCAATCGCTCGCCTGCCTCGGATGGGTCGATCGTCGCAGCTTCCTCGGCGTGATCAGCGAGCACTGTGACCGTGTCGTCACGCACTTCGGCATAACCGCCCTCTACGACAATTCGTATCTTGCGGCCTCCTTCTTCGTAGACCAGCACCCCGACGTCGAGCCCGCCGAGAAAGGTGACGTGCTCGGGAAGCACCCCGAACTCACCGGCCATGCCCGGGGCAGTCAGCTCCGCGACGTCCGTGTCCACGAACGTGCGCTCAGGGGTTATGATCTTGAGTCGTATGGACATGCCTCAAGCAGCGAGCTTGGCCGCCTTTTCTCTGGCCTCTTCGATGGTACCCACCATATAGAAGGCCTGCTCGGGAAGGTCGTCGTGGTCTCCGGCCACCAGTTCCTTGAACGCACGAACCGTGTCCTCGAGTTTGACGTACACCCCGGGCGTACCGGTGAATGTCTCGGCAACGTGGAAGGGCTGAGACAGGAAGCGCTGCGCCTTTCGCGCTCGCGTAACCGTCATCTTGTCCTCCTCCGACAACTCGTCCATGCCGAGGATGGCGATGATGTCCTGCAGGTCCTTGTAACGCTGAAGGAGCTGCTGAACCTGCCTGGCGACCTCGTAGTGCTCCTGGCCGACGACTTCCGGGTCGAGAATCCGCGACGTGGAGTCGAGAGGATCCACCGCGGGGTAAATGCCGAGCTCGGCGATCTGACGTGACAACACGGTCGTAGCGTCGAGGTGAGCGAAGGTGGTTGCGGGCGCCGGGTCGGTAAGGTCGTCAGCGGGAACGTAGATGGCCTGCACCGACGTAATCGAGCCCTTCGTAGTCGTGGTGATGCGCTCCTGAAGCTCACCCAAGTCGGTCGACAAGGTCGGTTGATAGCCTACAGCCGACGGCATTCTGCCGAGCAGTGCGGACACCTCGGAGTTGGCCTGGGTGAAACGGAAGATGTTGTCGATGAAGAGCAAGACGTCCTTGCCTTCGGTGTCGCGGAAGTACTCACAACAGGTGAGCGCCGTAAGACCCACGCGTGCACGCGCGCCGGGCGGCTCGTTCATCTGTCCGTATACGAGTGCGGCCTTGTTGATGACGCCGGACTCTTTCATTTCGCGCCACAGGTCGTTGCCTTCGCGGGTGCGCTCTCCGACGCCGCCGAACACCGAGTAGCCGCCGTGCTCCTGAGCGACGTTGTTGATCAGCTCCATGATGATGACGGTCTTGCCGACTCCGGCGCCGCCGAACAGTCCGATCTTTCCGCCTTTGGCGTAGGGACAAAGAAGATCCACGACCTTGATGCCGGTTTCGAAAGCTTCCACCGTCGTGGATTGTTCGGTGAAGTCGGGCGCGGGCCTGTGAATCGCCATGCGCTCCTTGGCATCGACGGGACCCTTGCCGTCGACGGGCTCACCGATGACGTTGAGGATGCGGCCGAGCACCGCCTCCCCGACCGGAATCATGATCTTGTCACCGGTATCCTTGACCTCGGTGCCCCGTACCAGCCCCTCGCTGGAGTCCATCGCCACCGCACGAACCGTGTTCTCGCCGAGATGCGAAGCGACCTCGAGCGTCAGGTTATCGGTCTTGTCACTGATGGCGGGATTGGTGGTGGTCAACGCGTTGAGGATCTCCGGTACTTGACCCGGCGGAAACTCCACGTCGACGACCGGTCCGATGACCTGGGTTATCTTGCCTACTCCCATCTCTGTATAGACTCCTGTTACTCTACGTTGAGCGCTTCGGCACCGCTGACGATCTCCATCAGCTCGGTCGTGATGGCTGCCTGACGCGCTCGGTTCATCTCGAGTGTCAGACGGTCGATCATCTCCGCGGCGTTGCGAGTCGCGCTATCCATTGCTGCCATGCGTGCGCCGTGCTCACTGGCGACCGATTCGAGCATGGCCTGATAAACCTTGGTCTCGGCGTAGCGAGGCAAGAGGGTGCCGAGTAGTTCGGCGGCTCCGGGTTCGTAGACGTAGTCGGTAAGGCCTGCCTCGCCGGTCTCACCATCGTCGCTACGCTCGATCGGGAGCAATTTCTCCAAGACCGGAGTCTGAGAGATCGCCGAGTTGAAGCGGCTATAGATGAGGTAGACCGAGCCGGCTTCGCCGGAGGTAAACAACTGCGCTACATCCTCGGTGACCGAACGTGCGAGCTCGAGATCGAGACCGCCGGGTCTGTTGACGTGGGCCGCCACGATCCGTTCACCGATGCGGCTCTTGAAATAGTCGTTGCCCCTGCGTCCGCATGCCGTGAGTGTCGCCTCCGCCCCGTCCTCGCCGGCGAAGAACTCCTCCGCCAGCTTGATGAGGTTGGTATTGAACCCGCCACACAGACCACGGTCGGATGTACACAGCACCAAATGGGCCGGTGCCGTGGAGCCCTCGGACAGATAAGGGTGAGAATAGGCGCCGCTCTGCGAAGACAGGTTGACGAGCAGCTCGGTAAGCTTGACCGCATAAGGTCGGGCGCCCTCGGCCGCCTCCTGGGCTCGTCTGAGCTTGGCAGCAGCGACCATCTTCATGGCCTTCGTGATCTGCTGCGTGTTGCGGACCGAGGTGATCCGCTTACGTATGTCCTTTAGGCTCGGCACCCGCTCCTCAGTTGGCGAACAGCTGCTTGAATTCGCCGAGGAACCCGTCGAGCTTGCCGGTGATCTCGTCCGTCAGCTTGCCGGCTTCCGCTATCTCACCGTAGATTTCCGGGTGAGTGGTATCGAGCCAGCTGCCCAGTTCCTGCTCGTAAGCCGCGATGCGCGCGGGATCGGTATCATCGAGATGCCCCTTGGTAGCGGCGTAGATGATCACCACCTGCTTGACGACGTCTTGAGGAACGTACTGGCCCTGCTTGAGCACCTCGACGAGACGCTCACCGCGCGACAACATCTGCTGAGTGGATGCGTCCAGGTCCGAGCCGAACTGCGCGAAGGCGGCCATCTCCCTGTACTGCGCGAGGTCGAGCCGCAGGGTGCCCGCCACCTGCTTCATGGCTTTGATCTGCGCCGCGCCGCCCACGCGAGACACCGAAAGGCCCACGTTTACCGCAGGGCGCACGCCTGAATAGAACAGGTCGGTTTCCAGGTAGATCTGCCCGTCGGTGATCGAAATCACGTTGGTCGGGATGTACGCCGACACGTCCCCTGCTTGGGTCTCGATGATGGGCAGAGCGGTCAGAGAGCCCGCGCCTCGCTCGTCGCTCATCTTCGCTGCCCTCTCGAGCAAGCGCGAGTGAAGATAGAACACATCACCCGGGAAAGCCTCGCGCCCGGGAGGACGACGAAGCAACAACGAGAGCTGCCGATAAGCTACCGCGTGCTTGGACAGATCGTCGTAGATGATCAACGCATGCCGGCCGTTGTCGCGGAAGTGCTCACCCATCGACACACCGGCGTAGGGCGCGATGAACTGCAGGGGAGCGGACTCGGAAGATGTTGCGGCGACGACGATGGTGTAGTCCATCGCGCCGTGCTTCTTGAGCTTGTCGACGACCTGGGCAACCGACGAGCGCTTTTGACCGACGGCCACGTAGATGCACACGACGTCACCGCCCTTCTGATTGATGATCGTATCGAGGGCCACCGCGGTCTTGCCCGTCTGGCGGTCGCCGATGATCAGCTCACGCTGGCCGCGGCCGATGGGGATCATCGAGTCGATCGCCTTAATCCCGGTCTGCAAGGGCTCACCCACCGGCTGACGATCGACGATGCCGGGCGCCTTGACCTCGATACGCCGGGACGTGTCGGCTTTGATGTCTCCCAAGCCGTCCACAGGCTGACCCAGGGCGTTGACGACCCGCCCGAGCATAGCCTCTCCCACGGGAACTTCGGCAATACGCCCGGTCCGCTTTACCTCCGACGCTTCGACCACACGCTCGGGGTCACCGAAGATGGCTGCGCCGACGTTGTCTTCTTCGAGGTTGAGCACCATTCCGTAGATGCCCCCCTCGAACTCGATGAGCTCACCGGCCGCCGCCCTGTCGAGTCCGTGCAGACGGGCGATACCGTCGCCTGTCGACAACACTCTGCCCGTTTCCCGAACTTCGACCGAACGATCGTAGTCGCGGATCTGCTCCTTGATTATGTCGCTTATCTCGGATGCTCTGATCTGCATCGTTACTGTCCCAGCTCCTTCGCGGGCTACGAGGTCTCTCCCGCCATGTTCGCCGCAAGCTTGGCGAGATATGTCCTGACGCTCCCGTCGTACACCTTACCGTCGAGCTCCACGAGTGCGCCGCCGACGAGCTTCTCGTCGACGGTCACTTCGGGTACTACTTGCCGGCTTGCGAGTCCTTGAAATGCGCTACAGATCCTTGCGATCTCGTCGTCACTAAGAGGGTTGGCGGCGGTGATCGTCAGCTTGACCTTGCCCGCCGCTTCGTCGCGCATCTTGACGAACCACTCATGAACGAGGGGCGCCATGTCGATGCGCTCGCGATCGCATAGCATCCTGACGAACTTGGCCAGTGAGGATGACGCCGCAGCGAACTTCTCGGCCAAGGCATCGCCGAGCTTCACGCGCTCCTCGCGGCTCAGAAGCCCCGGTGCCAATGCTTCCGGGCCGGCTTCTTCTACGGCCGACGCCAACTGTTCCAGCGCGTCGGCGACCGGGTCTACGTCACCGTCCTCCGTGGCCAACTCGAACATGGCCCTGGCATACCGGCGCGCCACGGAGCCGGGGATCATTGCTTGGTCACCCCCGCAATCAACTCGTCGAGTAAGCGGCCCCTGTCTTCTTCGGTCAGCCGCGCCGATATTTCGCCACTAGCCAACTCGGCGGCCAGTCTGGCCGCCTCGGCCCTGAGCTCCCGTCTCGCCCTTTCGAAATCGTGTTGTGCGGTCCGCTCCGCCTCCTGCCTCATCCTCTCGGCCGCCTCGGCGGCTTCTTTGACGGCCTTCTCGGCATCAGCCTCGGCTACGCCACGCAGCTCCTCGACCATCGCCTTTCGCGTTTCATCGAGATCCGCCAGTTTGGCTTCGTACTCGGACCGCAGCCGGTCGGCTTCGGCCTTGGCTTCACTAGCGGCTGAAAGAGCGGCTGCCAGTTCGGCACGCCTGTTACCCAAGAAATCCCGTAGCGGGTCTTTGGCGAAACGCCACAATAGATAGCCGAAGATCGAGAAGTTGACGGCCGTGAACAACACCATGAGCCACTGGGCCCCGCTCGGCGGACCATGATGGTCATCGTGACCGCCGCCGCCAGCCGCCATCGCGACGAGGGGAAGAGAAACCAAGGCGAGAACCGCGGCGATTGAAAGAGCCCGCCTCATCGCGAGCTTCTCCCGGACTGCAGCACGGCGTCCACCATCTGAGACGCGAGTTCACGAGCGTCGTCGCGCAGGGAGGTCAGTGCATCTCGCTTGGCAGCCTCGAGCGACGCCCGTAACTCGGCCAGGCGTCCCGCCGCTTCGTCGCGTGCGGCCGCAAAAATCTTGGCCTCCTCGTCGCGGGTCTGCCGGCGAACGGCCTCGACTTCGGCATGCGCCGACGCCCTCGCTTCGGCGAGCTCCGCGTCGATGCGCGTGGCCATCGCTTCGGCCTCTTCTCGTTGGGCGCGAGCCAGCTCCTGATCCCCGCTGGTGCGCTCGTCGCGCTGCCTCAGCAGCTCGCCGAAGGGGGCGAAGAGCAGACGATTCAGCACGTAGAGCAGCACGAAAAAGCTGCCCAGTTGGACGAGGAAAGTGTAATCAGGCGGGAAAGCCAGCATCTAGATTAACGACTCTGCTTGTTCCAGGGTTCCCCTTACTAGCAGCGGGGTTAGCGGCACCGAATCCGTGTCGGTTAACATCGGATTGTCAGCTTGTCAAAGAGGGATTTCGAGCATGCGGCACGCTCTCCCAGGACCTCGCAGTGATCGCGAACGCGGCCTTGGTGCCTACCCCTTGATGGCAGGCCAGCGTGCAGTTCTGTACCGCGTCGAGCCGCCGAAAAGCGGACCCAAGAACTCGACGAAGAACTCGAACAGAGGGCTGCCGAAGCCCTCAGGCCCCGAGGCGTTCCACCAGTCGGTTCAACTCCTCATCGGAGTAGAACTCGATCTCGATTCTGCCGCGCTTACCTGAACGGCGAATCCGCACTTTCGTGCCCCAGGTCCGCGTCAGTGATTGCTCGAGAGCGGTGGCGCCCGTCTTGCCCCCGGCCCTGGCGGGCGCAGTCTTGGCGGGACCGGAACCGGGAGAGTCGCGGACCATGTCTTCGACCTCACGGACCGACAAGCCCCGCTGAACCACCTTGCGGGCGGCCTTGATCTGCTCTGCCGCCGTCGGCAGGCCCAGGAGGGCGCGTGCGTGCCCCTCGCTGACGAGCTCCTCTTCCAGCGCTTGCTGGACCTGGGAGGGAAGCCCGAGCAGCCGAATGGTGTTGCCTATGGCCGCGCGCGACTTGCCCAGACGCTCAGCCACCTCGGTCTGGGTGTAACCGAGATCGTCGATGAGCCTCTGATACGCCCGGGCCAATTCCAGAGGACCCAGGTCCTCGCGCTGTATATTCTCTATCAGGGCGAGTTCGACGAGGTCGGACTCCCCCACATCGCGTTTGATGATGACGGGCACTCGTTCGAGGCCGGCTCTGGCTGCGGCGCGCAACCTTCTCTCCCCGGCGATCAACTCGAAACCTCCCGCCGTCTCCGTGACCAACAGCGGCTGGATCACTCCCCGCTTCTTTATCGATGCGGCCAGTTCGTCCAGGGGCGTGTCAGCGAAGTTCCGGCGGGGCTGACCCCGGCCCGGGGTTATGCGCTCCACCTCGACCATGCGCGGCTCCTGCTTGGGCATGACCTCATCGCCGGCGGCGGGCACCGCCAGCGCGACTTCCTCACTGCTTCGTGCGGCAGTTGCCGACTCACCGAGGATAGCATCCAATCCCCTACCTAACGGTCGTCTCTTCACCGACTTCCATCTCCTCAAATAAAACGTCGCTTGATTCAGTTCTCAGCCTCTCGGCCAGCCGGTCCAAGAACTCCTTGGTTACCTCTGTGTAGGCCCTAGATCCTTTAGAAACAGGGTCATAGAGCAATACCGGTAGGCCGTGGGAAGGGCTTTCCGCGATCCGAACATTGCGTGGCACTACGGTCTCAAACACTGTTCTACCAAAATGGGTCCTAACCTCGGCCTCTATCTGCTGGCTCAGAGATGTGCGGGTATCCGACATGGTCAGAACGACTCCCTCCAGAAACAGTCCCGGGTTGTAGGCGACCCGTATTCGCTCGACGGTGTTCAACAGTCCCCTGAGGCCTTCCAGAGCGTAGAACTCGCACTGGAGCGGTATCAGCAGGGACTGGGCGCAGCAAAGAGCGTTGAGCGTAAGCATCCCCAACGATGGGGGGCAGTCGATGACGACGTGCTCGTATAGCTCCACGAGGGGAGAGAGCTGGGTCCTGAGCCGGGCCTCACGATCGCTCAGGGAAACCAGCTCTACTTCGGCCCCGGCCAGGTCAGGCGTGGCCGGGATGATGTCGAGCTCGGCAAGATCAGTGTGGCGAAGGGCCTGGGCCGCAGGCGACGCGCCGATCAGGACATCGTAGACGGAGGGGCCATCGGAAACGGCGGCGCCCACTCCACTGGAAGCGCTGCCCTGAGAGTCGAGATCCACCAGAAGCGTGCGGCGGCCCTGCAAGGCCAAAGAAGCGGCCATGTTGACCGACGTGGTAGTCTTGCCGACACCACCCTTCTGGTTTGCTATGGCGGTAACCAGCCCCATCCGCTCTCCTCGACACCGCGGGCCTGAGCCCGCGCCGCCACCTTCATTTCGAGTAGCACAGGCCGAAGAGGAACTCCACACCGGAGCATCGCTCGGGCGGTGTTTCACGTGGAGCGGCGATCCAAGAGGCCGGCGGCTTCACGTGAAACGCCGCCGCGAGAAACTCCAGACCATCCTGCGCTCGCCACCGTCGGGCAGCACCACATCTCTGCACTCCTCGAACTCGACGCCGGCCACCCGAGCGCAGACTTCCTCCGCCAATCCGGGTGCAGGGCCCGACATCACCAGCACCCTTCCTCGCCCGGCATGCACCAGCGAAGCGGCCAGCCTCACGAACTCGACGGGAGTCTTGAAAGCCCGGGAGATCACGCAGTCGAAGACTCGGCCTTCCTCGACCAGAGACTCGGCCCGACGATTCAAGACCCTGCAGTTGTCCACGCCGCTCTCCCTGACCACCTCACTGAGAAAACTGCAGCGGCGGCGACGCGACTCGACCAGAGAAACGTCAAGGTCAGGACGAGCCAGGGCCAGCACGAGGCCGGGGAGGCCGGCGCCGCTCCCGAGGTCGGCCAGTCGGGCACCCAGAGGCAGAAGGGGAAGGGCGGTCAGCGAGTCCAGTAAGTGTAGGCGCAGGGCGTCGGATCTCGCAACCGCCGTCAAGCGGGTCTTGCGGTTCCAGCGATAGAGGCTGTCCAGATAGGAGAGGAGACGCTGCGCGCTTCCGTCGTCGAGTTCTACACCCAGTTCCGAGGCTCCACGCCTCAGTGCCGATATCTCGACCGGACCCTCGCTCACACCGCCCGGCGCTTTTTGAGGTGTACGGCCAGGGCGGATAGGGCCGCGGGCGTCACGCCGGATATCCTCGACGCCTGCCCCAGGTTCTCGGGCCTGACCGAAGATAGTTTCTCGCGCACCTCAGAGGACAATCCCTCCACGGAGGTGTAGTCCAATGCCTCGGGCAGACCCGCCGCTTCCAGCCCGCTCATGCGTTCGATCTCGCTTTTCTGGCGGGCGATATACCCGTCGTAACGGGCTTCTGTGGTCAGCTGCTCTTCCACTTCCGAGCCGAAGCGCCGGATGCCGCACAGAGCCGCCACACGCCCGAAGTCGGCGCCCGGCCGACCGAGCAGCTTGTAAGCTGTCGTCGGGCCTCCAAGCGGCGGGACCGACCATTCCCCAAGGGCAGCGTTGATCGCCTGAGACGGGGTCAGCGAGGTAGCACGCAACAGCTCGAGGCCGGCTTCGAAAGCATCCCGCTTGGTCTCGACGGCGCAACGCCGGTCCTCGTCGAGAAGGCCGGCCTCCCGGGCCTTGTCGGCCAGCCTCAAGTCCGCGTTGTCTTCTCTCAGCAACAGCCGGTATTCGGCTCTCGACGTGAACATCCGGTAGGGCTCCCCGTCGATGCCCCGATTTATCAGGTCGTCTATGAGTACACCGATATAGGCCTGGGAGCGCTCGAGCAGGAACGGCCCCTCATCACGGAGGAAGCGTGCGGCATTGATGCCGGCAATCAGACCCTGGGCGGCTGCCTCCTCATAGCCCGTGGTGCCGTTGATCTGACCGGCGAGGAAGAGGCCGCGCACCCAGCGGGCCGCGAGTCCCGAGTCGAGCTGGGTGGGGACGACGTATTCGTACTCGATCGCATAGCCTGCGCGGATCATCTCCGCGTTTTCCAAACCCGCGATGCTGGCTACTAAGTCTCTCTGCACGGAGGCGGGAAGAGCTGTCGACAGACCGTTCGGATACACCTCCACCGTGTCGAGGCCTTCGGGCTCGAGAAAGATCCGGTGACGGTCGCGCAACGGGAACTTCATCACCTTGTCTTCGATGGAAGGGCAATAACGCGGCCCCCGTGAGGAGATCGAACCGTTGTACATCGCGGACTTGTCTATGTTGTCCTCAATGATGCGATGCGTTAAAGGGTTGGTGTAGGTGATGTGGCAGGAAATCTGGGCGAGCTTTTCGGTGGGGGGACCGAAGGAGAAACGTGGCGACACCTCATCTCCGGGCTGCTCCTCCAGACGGCTGTAGTCGATCGAACGGGTATCGAGACGGGGACAGGTGCCTGTCTTCAGACGGCCCAACTCCAGGCCCAGCTCGGCGAGTGAAGCGCTCAAGCCCATCGATGCGCGGTCACCGGCGCGACCACCCGGCTGGCTGTCCTCACCGGTGTGCATGACGCCGCCCATGAAGGTGCCCGTGGTCAACACGACCGCGCCCGCTTTGATGACGTTGCCCTCGCGGGTGCGTACCCCGACGACACGATCGCCCCGGGTAACCAGCGCGACGACTTCTTCCTCACCGAGGCAAAGACCCTCGGCGGTTGTAACCGCGCGCTTCATACGGCGGGCATAGCGAGCCTTGTCGGCCTGAGCGCGGGAGGCCCGAACGGCAGGCCCCTTGCGTGTATTCAGTCGCCTGAACTGTATGCCGCACTCGTCGATGGCTCGCCCCATCTCGCCACCGAGGGCATCGACCTCGCGCACGAGATGACCCTTGCCGATGCCGCCGATGGCCGGGTTGCACGACATCTTTCCCACGCTGTCGGCGTCCATGGTGAGCATCAGGGTGGAACACCCGCTGCGCGCACCCGCGAGTGCGGCTTCTATACCGGCATGCCCGGCGCCGACTACTATGAGGTCGAAGTCCATCCCTACTTCCCGATGCAGAACTCTTTGAATATCACGTCGAGCAGTTCTTCGTTATCCAGCGGAGCCACAACATCGGCAAGGCGCGACAATGCCGCTCGCAGTTCGAACGCGGCAAGTTCCGCCGCCGCATCCGAACCAAGGAGTTCCGCTGCGGCCGCGAGGTCTCGCCGGGCAGCTTCCAAGGCGCGCACGTGACGGACTCGGCTGAGGGCCACCGGAGGAACTCCGCCGGCGGCAGTCAGCATCGCCGCGAGGGCCCCCAGTACCTCGTCGCATCCGCTTCCCGTCAACGCCGATACCGAAACACATGCACCGGCTGCTTCGCGCAGCCTGGCCTCGTCAACCTCGTTCAACTCACGCGGCAAATCGCACTTGTTGATGGCAACCAGCGCGGGTCTCCCTTGAATCTCAGCCAGGACCTCATCGTCTTCGGTGCCGAGCGGTGCGGAGCCGTCGAAGACGGCGAGAACGATGTCGGCGTAGTCGAGGGTATCGCGCGCGCGTTCGACCGCAGCCGCCTCGGCTTTGAGTTGTGCAGCTCTCAAGCCCGCCGTGTCGGTGATGACCACCGCCAAACCGCCGACTTCGAGCGTCTCTTCGACGGTGTCACGGGTGGTGCCGGGCTCGTCGGAAACGATCATGCGGGCATGGCCGAGCAGAGCGTTTACCAGGCTCGACTTGCCGACGTTCGGACGGCCGACGAGGACCACGCGGACCCCCTCGCGGTATCGTCGCCCCACGGTCGAGCTCTCGAGCAACTCGTCTATGTCGGAAACCGCCTGCGCGATGGCACCGGTGCGCGACCCATCGTCTTCCTCGGGCAGGTCGTCGTCACAGAAGTCGACATTCGCTTCGACATCCGCGAGCACTCCTTTGATGCGTTCACGAATCGACTCCAGCCGCGATGAAAGTGCGCCCTGCAACTGGGCCCAAGCCATGGCCGCACCACCCCCGCTGCGGGAGTCGATCAGGTCGGCGACCGCTTCGGCTTGTAAGAGATCGATGCGTCCGTTGAGAAACGCCCGCCTGGTAAACTCTCCGGGCTCGGCAGCGCGTGCACCTGACGAAACCGCGAGGCTCAGGATGCGCTCCGTAACGACGGGGGAGCCATGACACTGGATCTCGCACACGTCCTCGCCCGTGTAGCTCTTGGGCGCCGGCATCAGCACGGCCAGGGCTTCATCGATCTCCCGCCCTCGCGCGTCGTCGATGATCTGGCCGTGTCGCAGCTTCCACGGCTCGATCGGGGAGGCCGTGGAGGGATGAAAGAGCCGCTGTACGATCTCGAAGGCCTGCGGCCCGCTTAGCCGAATTATCGCAACCGCACCCCGTCCGGGCGGCGTGGCGCAGGCCACGATGGTGTCGGCGCGGTACACGGGAGGGCTGACGACCGCCCTTCAGCGGTCGTCTTTTTCCGCTGCCTCCTCATCGCCGTGATCGAACCCTTCCTCGGCGGGAGGCTGCTCGTCCACCATCTCGGCCCCACCTTCGCCAGCTGTTGCATCGGGATCGACTCCGACGGGAACTATCTGCAAGCGCCGGTAGACGCCCGAGCCCAGTACCCTTACTTCGACTTCGGAGTCCTTGGCCAACAAAGATTGAACGGTCTGACGGTCACGTGGGCTCATCGGACTAACCTGTATGGCCCGCGATTCCGCCAAGGCGCGGTTTCTCAACCTAGACGTCATCTCTTCCAGCGAGTCGCGGCGTCTTTGCCGATAGCCGCCGACATCGAGAACTACCGCTCCCTCACCGGCCGTCTCGCCGGCATAGAGCATGCGGTTGATGACGTGTTCCAGAGCGTCGAGAGTCTGGCCACGCCGCCCTATGAGCAGGCCTTCAGCATCGACCTCGACGTGCACCACCACCCGCTTGCCGTCGGCCTCGGTATCACCGCTTACCTTGGCCTCGAACCCCATGCGGCCCATGAGTTCGTCGGCCAACGCTGAGGCACGGGCAGCCAGATCGCCACTGCTCTCGGCCTCAGCCGCCTGGGGCCGCGCGCGGCTCTGTTCGGCTTTGCGGGGCGGCGGCCCGCTTGCTTCCGGCCTGCGCTGAGCCTCCTCTCGAGGGGCGGCTGCGGCTTGGTCCTGAGACCGGCCGCCACCGCGGCGCCTGTCCGCCTGCTGAGAGCGTTGGCGCCGTCCCCGCTCGGACTGGGCTTTGTCTCGACGGCCATCGCCTTTCTGCTTTTCCCGCTCTCCACCGTCGCGCTGCTTCTTCTGATCGCCGCGCTCTCCCTTCTGGGCGCCCCGCTGCTGACCCTGCTGGGAACCGCGGCCGCCCGACCGGCGCCTTCGACGCCTGGATGGCCGGCTGCGCACCGACATATCGAACTCCTGGCCGTCCTGTACCGGATCGTCTCTGAGGGTGACGCGCACCTTCGCGCGGCGGGCGCCGATTCCCAACAGACCGCTTCGCGGGTGGTGGATCACTTCGACCTCGACTCGGTCCCTCGACGTACCCAACGCGTTGAGGCCCAATTGGATGGCTTCTTCTATACTCAATCCTTGCGTTTCGACGCTCGTCGACATTGCAGGCTCCTAAGACCGCCGGTTCGTGACGTACTGTTGCGCGATCGAGAGAACATTGTTCGCAAACCAGTAGATCACGAGCCCGGACGGAAAGTTTATGAACATCACCGTGAACACGACCGGCATCAGCATCATCATACGCTGTTGCATCGGGTCGCCCGCCGCCGGCATCATCCGTTGCTGAAGGACCATCGAAGCGCCCATCAAGAGCGTGAGCACGGGGATCCCCGGCGGTGATACGAAAGGTATCGCCAACGAGCCCAGCCGGTCGGGCTGGGACAGATCGTTTATCCAACCGATGAACGGCGCGTGGCGAAGCTCTATCGCCTGGAGAAGCGCGTTGTAGAGACCTATGAACACGGGGATCTGCAGCAGCATGGGAAGGCAACCTGACAGTGGGTTCACCTTGTGCCGGCGATAGAGCTCCATCATCTCCGTGTTGAGCTTCTCGCGGTCGTCTTTGTACTTCTCCTGGATCTTCTTGAGCTCGGGTTGGATCTTCTGCATCCCTTTCATCGCCTCGGCCTGGCGACGGTTGACGGGATACAAAACGAGCTTGATTGCGACGGTGAGCAACAGGATCGCCCAACCGTAGTTACCGGTCACCCTGCCGGCTACGAGCATCACTTCGAGCAACGGCCTCGCAACGATTGCGAACCAACCGAGGTCGACCGCCGCGTCGAGATCCGAGCCGATCGAGTCGAGCAGTTTTATACTCTTCGGCCCGACGAACAGCCGCATGGCGAGATCACCCTCGACGTTGCCGGCCCAGAGCCTGGCCACGCCCAAGGTTCCCTCGCGGGAAGCGGCGAACTCCAGATCGTGAGAGGTCGACGGCAGATAGGCGGCCAGAAAGTAGTGATCGGCGTATCCGGCCCAGGTGATTGCGCCTCTGTAGCTGTTGCGCTCTTTGTCATCGAAGGATCCGGCGTTCTCGGCTTCGAGTTCTCCGTCGATGAACACGACCGGGCCTTCTGCGGTACCGAAGTGAGCTGACTTGGTCGGGTCGACCTCGCGCGTCCAGCCTACGCCCACGGGTATGGCGGCATCACTGCCCACGCGAACCGTGTAGTCGATCAGATAGGAGCCATCGGTGAAGGCCAGCTCCTTGACGAGAGTCTCCCCGTTGGGGCCGGTGCCGCGCAAGCGCACGATCTTGCGGCCGGCGGAGGCGCCGCCCGCTACGCGCTCGAGCGCGTAGACAACCGACGCATCCGACATCACGCGGCCTTCGGAATCGACCCAGAAGAGTCCCAGCGGCAAGGCGCCGCCGGATTTCACCATGTCGAGCAAGGGGCTGCCGTCATCGAGGCTCAAACGATAGTCCTTCAGCTCGAAGACCTTGAGGCGGCCGCCCCACGAAGTCAGCTGCACCCGGTAGAGACCGTTCTCCACCTCGATCGTGCGCTCCGGTTCAGAAAAATTCGCGGCGGGGCGATCCTCAGCCGCGCTCGGCGCGGCGCCAAGTGCCAAGGGAGCGGGCACATCCGCCTCGACCGGCGGCTGGGAGCCGAGTTCCTGTGGAGCGCCGCCGGGTTGAGTGGCGGGGCCGGCTTCCCCGGACGCAGGTTGTTCCTGAGATACCGGCGCGTACTGGGGCGCCGGTTCAAACAGATACTGATAGCCGATCAGGATGGCTATCGAGATAATAAAAGCGAGTAGTGCTCTACTCTCCACCTAGCGGCCTCCGTGAGGCCGCAGCCTTGCCTGACCTCTTCCTATCGGACCGGGTCGTAACCGCCTTGGGCCAACGGATGGCACCGGGCAAGCCGCGTCAGCGCGCGCAACGAGCCGCCTAGTGGACCGTATTCTGTGATGGCCTGTCTGGCATACGTGGAGCACGTAGGATGGAATCTGCAGTGAGGCACCAGCATCGGAGAGATCGCCTTCTGGTACACACGAATCAGTGAGACCAGCAGTCCCGAGATCAAGCCTCGCAGCCGCAACGCCGGTCGAGGCGTATCACCGACGGCGCCGCTCGGCGCCGTCTCGGATACCGAGTGCGTCTGCCAGCTCTGTTTCAACATCCCTGTAGCTCAGTTTGTCCGCGCCCGCCCGGGCAATGATCAAGAGGTCATGGGCCGGCTGCAACTTCGTTCTGTGAAGTCTGAAAAACTCCCTGACTTTCCTTTTTATCGAGTTCCTCGCGACCGCTCCGCCTACTCTGGAGCTTACCGTGACACCCAGCCTGGTGTTGGCGGCCGGTCCGGGAACACAAACCAGTATGAAATGGGGCGTCCTCCTGCCCCGTTGCCCGCGCTGTATGCGCAGGTAATCCTTCCGCTTACGAATGCGGAGTCGTTTCGGGTACTTGCGGTCAATCCTACTTACCGCTCGACTACCGTTTGGCCCGCTTCGGTGGCGTGGAGACGCAGAGACGCTTTCGCCCTTTCGCCCGCCTGTTACTGAGCACACTGCGACCGCCGGGTGTAGCCATGCGGCTCCTGAACCCGTGACGTCGACGACGCTTCAAGTTGCTTGGCTGAAAAGTGCGTTTCAAGACTACGACCCCCTTCGACTGCGCTACTCAAGTAGCGCGTCCGGCAGCGGACTAAACGAAAAAAACTTGCACGGCCCACGGGCCGAGTCAATCCGGCCGGAGCCGGGTGGGTTGTCAGTTGAACTCGGGCTTGAGGGGGCGGCCGAACAGCTCGCCCAGCACTTGCTCAGGGGGGAGGCCCTCGTAGAGAACCTTGTAGGTCGCGTTGACTATGGGCATCTCGACGCCGTTGCGGTCGGCGAGCTCCTTGACGACCTTGGTATTACGCACGCCTTCGGCCACCATCCGCATCCCGGCGAGGATGTTCTCGATGTCTTCCCCGCGGCCCAGGCGCAGGCCGAGCTGGCGATTGCGGCTCAGATCGCCGGTACACGTCAAGACCAAATCTCCGAGACCGGACAGGCCGTAAAGAGTCTCCTGGCGAGCCCCCAAAGCTACAGCCAGCCTCGTGATCTCGGCGAGTCCCCGGGTGATAGTAGCCGCACGCGCGTTGTGGCCGAACTTGAGCCCGTCGGAGGCACCGGTGGCGATGGCCATGACGTTCTTGACGACACCCCCGATCTCGACCCCCGTGATGTCGGTGCTGCTGTAGACGCGCAGGCGGTCGGTGGCGAACTCGTGCTGGATGCGCGCGGCCACGTCGTGCTCTGTTGCGGCCGCCACGACGACGGTGGGCACCCCGGCAGCGACCTCGGCGGCGAAACTCGGCCCCGAGACCACCCCGATCCTCGACGGATTGCCTAGAACGTCGGCGAGAACGTGGAACATGGTCTTGAAGGAATGGTCCTCGATGCCTTTGCTGGCCGAGACCACGACGGCGTCGGACTCCAGATGCGGGGCGGCGGCCTCGGCGGTCTCGTGCATGGCGTGGGAGGGCACCACCGCCACGACGAACTCGGCATCGGACAGCGCCTCGGCCATGTCGGTAACCGACCTGATCCCGGGATCGAGCTTGATTCCGGGAAGGTAGACCTTGTTCTCGTTGTGTTTGTTGATTGAGTCGGCGACCTCTTGGCCGCGCGACCAGATGGTTACAGCGTTGTCGTTTTTCGCGAGTACCGAAGCCAGAGCCGTGCCCCAGCTCCCCGCTCCGATTACCGCCGCCTTAAGGCCCATTCGCCCCTCCGCGATCGCTAGGAGTCGGTTTCCGCCTCCGCAGCCGGATCGACGCTCTCACGTTCGGCGATGGGCGCAACCGATGCGACCGTTCCACCGCCTTCGCCGCCGGTCTTGAGCAGGCGCACCCCCTGAGTATTGCGACCGATGACGCGAATATCACCCGCCGAGATACGGATGAGATTGCCCGTATCGGTTACCAACATGATGTCCTGATCCTGATCGGAGATCTGCAGCACGCCGACCACCGGGCCCGTCTTCGTCGTGGTCTTCATCGTGATCACGCCGCGTGCGCCTCGATGCACGAGCCTGTAATCGTCGATGGGGCTGCGTTTGCCGAAGCCCTTCTCGGAGACGGTCAACAATGATGCGCCCGGTCTCACGATTTCCATCGACACTACCCGATCACCTTTGCCCAGGTTCACGCCTCTGACGCCGGCCGCGCCGCGGCCCATCGGGCGCGCTTCGGATTCCTCGAAGCGGACCAGCATCCCGGCCCGTGTGGACAGAGCTACCTGCTGATTTCCGTCGGTGAGACGCACGGCGATCAGCTCGTCGCTCTTGTCGATCTTGATGGCGATGATGCCGCTGGCGCGCGGCCTCGAGTAGTCCATCAACGGCGTCTTCTTGACGGTGCCGTTTGCCGTCGCGAACAGTATGAAGCGGCCCTCCGAGAACTCGCGCACGGGCAGGAAGGCCGACAGGGTCTCGCCCGGTTCCAGAGCCAGGATGTTGACGATGGCCTTGCCGCGCGCGGCACGCCCGGCCATGGGCAACTCGTGGACCTTCTTCCAGTACACGCGCCCCCGGTTCGTGAAGAAGAGTATGTAGGAGTGGGCTGACGCAACGAACATGTGGGCGACGAAGTCCTCGCCCTTGGTCCCGGCGCCGATCTTACCCCGGCCTCCGCGGCGCTGCTGCCGGTACAGCGATGCAGCGTTGCGCTTTATGTAACCCTCATGGGACACGGTTACGACCATGTCCTCGTCGACGATCATGTCCTCGACACTGATCTCGGTGACGTCGTGAACGATCTCGGTTCGGCGAGGATCACCGAACTGTTTGCCCAAGGCCTCGAGCTCGGCGTCGACGATCTTGAGAACTTCCTTCTCGCTCGACAGGATCTTCTTGAGCTTCTTGATCAGCGCCGTGACTTCTTTGTGCTCGGCCAGAATCTTGTCACGCTCGAGCCCGGTCAGCCGCTGCAGCCGCATGTCCAGGATGGCCTGGGACTGTACGTCGGTGAGCTTGAATCGCTTCATCAGCTCGGCTTTGGCGGTGGGGGCGTCCTTGGCCTTGCGGATGAGCCGGATCACGGCGTCGAGGTTGTCGAGCGCGATCTTGAGGCCGTCGAGGATATGCAGCCGTGCCTCGGCCTTGCGCAGGTCGAACGCAGTAGCGCGCGTTACGATCTCTTTACGGTGGAGGATGAACTGCTCGAGCAGCTCCTTGAGGTTGAGCAGGCGCGGGCGGCCGTCGACGAGCGCCAGCATGATGACGCCGAAGGATTCCTGCATCGGCGTGTGTTTGTAGAGTGTATTGAGGACCACCAGCGGCACCGCGTCGCGCTTCAGATCGATCACGATGCGCATGCCGTCACGGTCGGACTCGTCGCGAAGATCGGCGATGCCCTCGAGGCGCTTGTCGTTGACCAACGCCGCGATCTTCTCGATCAGACGCGATTTGTTCACCTGGTAGGGTATCTCGCTGACGATGATGCGCGACTTGCCTGTGCGGCTGTCGGTCTCGGTATTGGCAACGGCCCTGAGTTGCAGGATGCCACGCCCGGTGGTGTAGGCGTCGGTTATGCCCTTGCGACCGTTGATCACGGCGCCCGTGGGGAAGTCGGGGCCTGTTACGATCTTCATCAGTGCTTTGATCGTTATTGTTGGGTCCTCAATCACGGCCCTGAGCGCAGAAACTATCTCGTTGAGATTATGAGGCGGGACGTTGGTGGCCATGCCCACCGCGATCCCGGAGGCCCCGTTGACCAGTAGGTTAGGCAACCGAGAGGGCATGACCGCCGGTTCCTTGGTGGTCTCGTCGTAGTTGGGGACGAAATCGACCGTCTCTTTGTCGATGTCGGCGAGCATCTCACCGGCGATGCGCGACATACGCACCTCGGTGTAACGCATGGCGGCCGCGGGATCTCCGTCGATGGAGCCGAAGTTGCCCTGCCCGTCCACGAGCGGGTAGCGCATCGAGAAGTCCTGGGCCATACGGACGATGGTGTCGTAGACCGCCGACTCACCGTGCGGGTGGTACTTGCCGATGACGTCACCGGCTACTCTCGCCGACTTCTTGTAAGCTTTGTTCCAGTCGTTGCCGAGATCGTTCATCGCGAACAGTACGCGGCGATGAACCGGCTTGAGGCCGTCGCGGACATCGGGCAGAGCCCGGCCGACGATGACGCTCATTGCGTAGTCCATGTAGGACGTACGCATCTCGTCTTCTATGTTGACGGGGATGTTGGACTGCTTGAGAGAGGAGTCCACTTCTATCAGACGTCCAGGTTGCGAACGTTAAGTGCGTTCTCTTCGATGAAGCGCCGCCGCTCGGCCACATCGTCGCCCATCAGCTTGGAGAAGATGTCGTTCGCCCCATAGCCGTCCTCGACGGTGACCTGCAAGAGAGTGCGCGTCTCCGGATTCATCGTGGTGTCCCACAACTGATCGGCGTTCATTTCCCCCAGGCCCTTGTATCGTTGGATCTCCAACCCCTTGCGGGCGCCCGCCAGAATCGTCGCGTGCAGCTCGCTGACCGAGCCCGCGGACGCACTGACGGTCCCCATCTGGACGGCGAAGGGCGGCTGGCCGATCTTGCTGAGTTCCTTCATGAGGTCCCGCAGCCTCAGGAATTCCGGAAGCTCGAGCAGCTCTTTGTCGAGAAGCGTCGATGTCGATGACCCGTTGAGCTTGGAAAGGACAGCGGCCGACTCGCACCCGTGCTCTTTGTCGTCGCGGTAGTCGACGGATATCGGGACGAGATCAGGCGCCGAAGCTTCGATGCTCGAAGCAAGCTTCTTCATCACCGTACGAAGCTTGCGCTTCTCGTGAAGCAACTCGGAGGTAACGGCTTCGTCGGCAGCAACGGCCGCCATGACGCCGCGGTCTTTGCCTTTCTTCTCGAGGACGGTGAGGAGGTCTTCGGTTTCCGAGATCTTCTTGAGCACCGTCTTGAGCGCATCGCCCGCGATGCTCTTCCGGGATCCTTTGGAGGAAACCTTCACGTCCTGCACTCCGAGATCGATCAGATAGCTGGACAGTCCCGCCTCGTCCTTGAGATATTTCTCGTCCTTGCCCTTGCGGACCCGATACAGAGGAGGCTGAGCGATGTAGAGATAGCCGTTGTCGATGATCTCTTCGAAGTGCCTGTAGAAGAAGGTCAGCAGCAATGTGCGAATGTGAGAACCGTCCACGTCCGCGTCGGTCATGATGATTATTTTGTGGTAGCGCAGCTTGTCGATGGACTTGCCCTGCTCACCGACGCCGGCGCCGAGGGCCGTGATCAGAAGACGAATCTCTTCCGACGAGATCATCTTGTCGAAGCGCGCCCGCTCCACGTTGAGGATCTTTCCGCGCAAGGGCAGTATCGCCTGGTTTCTTCGATCGCGGCCCTGCTTGGCGGTCCCGCCCGCCGAGTCGCCCTCCACTACGTAGAGCTCGCTGTTGGAGGGATCCCGCTCTTGGCAATCCGCCAGCTTGCCGGGCAGGGCGCCCGAATCGAGAGCGCTCTTGCGGCGCGCCAACTCCTTGGCCTTGCGCGCAGCCTGGCGGACACGGGCAGCTTCCATCGACTTCGCGCAGATCCGCCGTGCGTCCGCCGGATGCTCTTCGAGGTAGGTGGACAGGCTCTCGTTGACGAGCGCCTCGACCAGCCCCTTTACATCGCTGTTGCCCAGCTTCGTCTTGGTTTGGCCCTCGAACTGGGGCTCGGGAACCTTTACCGAGACAACCGCGGCCAGACCTTCGCGTATGTCGTCTCCCTCTACCGGCCCTTCACCCTTTTTGAACAGGTTGTTGACGTTGGCGTAGCTGTTGATGGTGCGTGTAAGTGCCGACCGGAATCCGCTGAGATGGGTGCCGCCTTCGATGGTGTTTATGTTGTTGGCGAAGGTGTAGATGTTCTCGGCGTAGCTGTCGTTCCACTGCAGCGCGATCTCGATGTCGATGTTGCCGCGCTTGCCTTCGAGATAGATGACCTTGTTGTGAATCTTGCCTTTGGCTCTGTTGAGGTGCTCGACGAAGGAAACGATGCCCCCCTCGTAGTAGAACTCTTGTTCCTTGCCGCCCTCTCGTTCGTCTTCCAGCGTGATGCGCACGCCACGATTGAGGAAGGCAAGCTCCCTCAGGCGGCTGGCGAGGATATCGAAACGATACTCGACGGCCTCGAAGATCTGGTCGTCGGCTAGAAACTTGACCGTCGTCCCTGTGTGGTCGGTGCGGCCAGTCTGGGCCAGGCGCTTGCGAGGTACGCCGCGGTCGTACTGCTGGGCATAAACCTTACCGTCGCGCCTGATCTCCACTTCGAGACGCTCTGACAGAGCGTTCACTACCGAGACGCCGACACCGTGCAACCCTCCGGAAACCTTGTAGGACCCTTTGTCGAACTTGCCGCCAGCGTGGAGCTTGGTCATGACGACCTCGGCAGCCGAGACCTTCTCAGTCTTGTGGATGTCCACGGGGATGCCGCGACCGTTGTCGGTTACGGTGATGCTGTTGTCGACGTGGATCTCGACCCGGATATCGTCACAGTAGCCACCCAGGGCCTCGTCGATGGAGTTGTCCACGACCTCGAAAACGAGGTGATGCAGTCCCCGCTCTCCGGTGTCGCCGATGTACATGCCCGGACGCTTGCGGACGGCATCCAGGCCTTCGAGAACCTTGATTGACGAGGCAGAGTAGGCTGCCCCCTTGGCCCCGGAAGCGGGGCTCTTGGACTTCGCCTTTGCGGTCTTGGCCGGGGGCCGCCGCGTGGGGCGGGTAGGCTTCTTCGCCTTTGCGGTGGTCTTCTTGGTAGCTTTCTTGGCCATCTGCGGGAACCGTTAACACCCCGCAAGCTGGGCGGGTGCCAGGTTGAACGGAGCTAAAAACGAGCGCTCCGGACGGCCTTCCCAAGCACACCCAAAGCGCCTAAAGAACAGCTAAAAAGTACCAAAGACGGGTGTCAAAGTAAAGCTGGCAGGTCGCGGCAAATCGTTGATTTTATGCGGATTTATGCCGACTTCTCAGATGCGCATCGGCATTACTACATACCTGTATCCGCCGTCCTCACCGCTGACCAAACAAGGGCTCAGTTGGTCGTTGAATCCGAGCGTCACATTGCTGCCCTCGGGTAGCACCGTGAGCACCTCGATGACGTACCTGGCGTTGAAACCTACCTCGAGTTCATCGCCCTCATAGCCGGCCTCCAGATCCTCGGAGGCCTCGCCCATGTCCGGGTTGTTGGCCGAGATCGTCACGGAGCCGGGCGACAGCGCGACGCGCACCCCCCGAACCCGCTCGCTCGACAGAATGGACACCCTGCGCAGAGACTGAAGTAACTCGTCGCGCCCGGTTTGTATCTGTTTCGGCGTGGCGTCCGGGAGCACCTGGCGATAGTCGGGATAGGTTCCCTCGACAAGCCTCATGCCAAGCAGGCAGTCACCGACCTCGACACTGGCCTCGCTGCCGGAAATCGACAGCTTTACCAGCCCTTCCTGGTCCTGGAGCAGCTTGGCGAGCTCGGCAAGCCCTTTGCGCGGCAGGATGACGCCTTCCTGAACGGCCTCTCCGCTTGCCGCCCTTTCGACAACCGCCAACCGGTGACCGTCGGTAGCCACCATGCGCAGCCGTGTACCGTCGTCACCGCTGTCCAGATAGACGCCGGCGAGGTTGGAGCGAGTGTCGTCACTGGAAACCGCAAATATCGTCTTGCGGATCATCTCCGCAAGATCCTCGGCGGTTACCTGTATCTCGGCTCCCGTGTCTCCAGCATCAGACTTGGGCATGCCAGGATGGTCGGCCGGGTCGATACCGAGGAGCTTGAAGTTGGACCGGCCGTAGGAAACCTCCAGCCCACGGTTATCGAGACTCTTCAGAGCTATCGTGTCGGAGGAGGATTCGCGGACGATCTCGAACAACTTGCGGGCTGAGACAGCCGCCTGACCGCCTTCACTGACCGTGGCTTCGCAAGTCTGCTTGAGGCTTACCTCGAGATCCGTGGCGATGACCGACAATCCGTTGTTCGCCTCCAACAAGAGGTTGGTCAGGATGGCCATAGGCTGTCGCCTGTCGACGACTCCTTGCGCTCTTCCGAGGGCGCGCAGGATTTGCTCTCTTCCGACTTCGATGTTCATGACTGGGGTCCTCTACAGTATTCTTCTCTTAAATCTGTTTCTGATGATTAGAAGCGCATAATTATGGATATCTTGCCTAAGTAACCGTCTCACATACAGTTTTTTGAGCACAGCCGTTGTGCGTTTTCTGCTCCGTATGGTGCTTTCAAGCCCTGCTTACAGCCTCCCGTAGCTGTCCGACGAACCATCAGAACAGGAAGCGCAGAATTTATCCACAGCGAATCGTCCTGGCGACGGAATCGACCATGTTCTTGTAACGCGGGTCGCTCTGGCGGCGCCTTTCCACCGCTTGGCATCCATGGACGACTGTCGAATGGTCGCGTCCGCCGAGGAACTCCCCGATCGACGGGAAGGAGGCCCCGGCATGGTGACGCATCAGATACATGGCCAGTTGCCTGGCCTCGGCAACCTTTCTCGTGCGTTTGCGCGCCTTGAGTTCTCCGTCTCGCAAGCCGAAGTGAAGGCAGACCCGCTGTTCGATTTCCTTCATCCCTACGGCCGTTTCCGATGACTGTGCCGGGTTGCCCAGCAACTCCCGCGCCAGTGCGACGGTGATCGCACAACCGTTGAGCGAAGCGTATGCGCTTATGCGCGTCAGCGCCCCTTCCAGATCGCGGATGTTGGAGTCGATGTGGCCTGCGATGAAAGTGGCTACCTCAATGGGCAGGTCAATGCCTTCATCGCGTGCTTTGCGCTCCAGGATCGCGCCGCGTGTTTCGGCATCCGGGCACTGCAGGTCGGCGACCAGCCCCCAGCCGAAGCGATTGCAGAGCCTCTCCTCGATACCGTCGAGTTCGTTGGGAAACTTGTCGGAAGTTAGGATTATCTGACGGCTCTTCTCGTAGAGGCTGTTGAAGATGTGGAAGAACTCGTCCTGGGTACGTTCGCGCCCGGCCAGGAACTGTACGTCGTCCACTATCAAGACGTCGAGGCGGCGCATTCTGTTCTTGAACTCTTGGGCTTTGTTGCGCGCTATCGCATCGATGAGCTGGTTCGTGAAGCTGTCGGACGACACGAAGGAAACCTTGGCGCCGGGTTTGGCGGCCAGAATCGTCTGGCCTACCGCGTTGGCCAAATGGGTTTTGCCGAGTCCGACCCCGCCGTAGAGAAACAGAGGGTTGTAGAGAGAGCCGGGTTGATCGGCCACTGCCATGGCTGCGGCCCGTGCGAACTGATTGCTCGGTCCGACCACGAAGTTGTGGAAGTTGTACCTCTCGATCAGGCCGCTGCGTGTGCGCGTGCCGCGTGCGACGCTGGGAGGGCGGGCAGCCTCCATCGTTCTGGCGGAATCGCCGAAGAGCTCGCCCTGGCGGTCGTCGGCCTCCCAAGAGAAACGGAAAGTCGGCGCGAAGCCGGCCACGGCCGACCAACTGGCCGTCAGATCGGCCATTAGGTTCTGGCTCAGCCAGGTCGCGAACAAACGGTTCGGCACCGTCAGATCCACGGTCTGGTTGGCCAGGGCCTTTGGCTTTATCGGCCTGATCCAGGTGTCGAAGTCACTGCGGCTGAGGCGGGATTCGAGCCTCTCGGCCGTACGCGACCAAAGGAAAGCGAGACTGTTGACGGAAACTGACTCCACCCCACCTCCCCGACTTAAGCACAGAGTTATCCACAGGTGTGGACAAGTTAACGCGGTGGTCTGCGGTTACCCGAGTGCCCGCATAGTTTGGACGTGCCTGCGTTGCAAGAGTCGACAGCGACCCTCTATGCAAATCCGCGAGAACGTTCGGGTTGCAGCATTGACGTAACCCTGGTTTAGCTCGGCGCGTAAGGTCTAGGCATCGCCATGTCCCTGGATAGGAAAGAGAAAACGGATGTCTTCGAGCGCGCCCTGGCGGCCATCCCCGGCGGCGTCAACTCCCCCGTGCGTTCGTGGGCGGCGGTCGGAGGTCATCCTCGTTTCGTGGCGTCGGCTCAGGGCTCACGGATCGTGGATACAGAAGGTCGGGAGTACATCGACTACGTCGGATCCTGGGGGCCCATGGTGCTCGGCCACCGTCACCCTTCGGTAGTCGAGGCACTGGAAAGAGCGTTGGCCGGGGGTACAAGCTTCGGTGCGGCCACTGAAGCCGAGGTCGACCTCGCCGAGATGATCATAGGTCTGGTCCCGTCCATCGAGCGGGTTCGTCTCGTCAACTCCGGCACGGAGGCGACCATGAGCGCGTTGCGTGTTGCCCGAGCGGCCACCGGGCGCGACCAGATCGTCAAGTTCGCCGGCTGTTACCACGGCCACGCCGATGCGTTTCTGGTCAAGGCGGGTTCCGGCGCGACGACCTTGGGTGTCCCGGACAGCCCCGGCGTGCCGGAAGCCGTCGGCGGCCTCACCCGCGTTGCCGATTTCAACGACCTCGACTCGGTCGAGGCCGTGCTGGGCGAGGATACGGCGGCCGTCATCGTAGAGCCGGTGGCTGCCAACATGGGAGTGGTCCCGCCTCAGGAGGGGTTTCTCGAAGGGCTGATCGAAGCGGCGCATGGTTGCGGCGCGCTGGTGATCTTCGATGAGGTGATAAGCGGGTTCAGGCTTTCACTGGCGGGTTACCAGGGACCGGCCGGCCTCGAGCCGGACCTGACCTGCCTGGGCAAGATCATCGGCGGAGGACTGCCGGTCGGTGCCTATGGGGGACGCGCCGAACTCATGGACCTGGTAGCCCCGAGCGGGCCCGTCTATCAGGCGGGTACTCTGTCGGGCAATCCCCTCGCCGTGGCTGCCGGACTGGCCACCCTCGAGACCCTGGCCAAGGAAGATCCCTACGAGAGCCTCTCCCGCAAGGGGACGGCTTTGGCCGCGGCTCTCCAAGAAGGCCTCGGGCGGCGTCCCGGCTGTGTGCAGGGCCTCGGAAGCCTCGCGACCCTGTTCTTCGGGCCCGACCGGGTCGACAACTACGATGATGCATCGAAGACCGACGTGAAGAAGTATGCCCGGTTCTTCAGCGCCCTCCTGGACCAAGGCATCTGGGTTCCCCCTTCGCAGTTCGAAGCTTGGTTCGTCTCCGCCGCGCACAGCGACGAAGACATCGCACGGACCGCCGAGGCCGTAGGAAGAGCACTCGCCGCCGTCGACTGACGCCGATGCCCGAAAAAGACAAAGCGGCACCGATGGCCGTGCTCGGCATCGCCTGGAGCCTGGGTTGGCCGATCGCCGCCGGTGTATGGATCGGCTATCAGCTCGACCTCTGGTTCGGAAGCGGCGCGGTCTTCACGCTGACTTTCGCTCTTGCTGCGCTGGTGATGGGGGTTCGTCGCCTCCTCAAAGTTCTGGAGTCGGGGCGGCGCTCCCAAGAGGGCGACTGAGACCGGTATGCAAGCGCGAGTCGTCGACTTGTCCAGAATGCTGGGGGTCAGCCTGGCCCTGACCGCAGCAGCCACCCTGGCCTCGGTGATCACCGGATGGGGCCGGCCCGGCAGCGTGGCCCTCGGGGGCTTGTTCATGTTCGCCAACGTGGCCTTGATTCGTATGCTCGTTTCTAGACTAATACGCCCTGGCGCTAGCCGGGCGGCCTCGTTGGTTCTGCTGGTACTGAAGTTCCTGCTCATGATCCTTCTGGTGGTGGGGGTGATGCTTCAGTTCCCTGTCGAGCCGCTTTCGTTCGCGGTGGGGGCTTCGATGCTACTTGTCGCGGCTTTGCTCGAGGCCGCCGTCATCGGCGAAGCGGTGAACGACGAAGACCAAAACGGCGCTCGGAGCTGACGCTCCCTCGGACATAGCGATGGAACATCATCCGATCACTTGGATAAGTTTGATTCCGGGCATCAACGCCCTTCCCGGCCATACGGTCCACGCGACCCTCGTCATGATCGGGTTGATCCTCTTCGGCTACGCCGCCAACCGCAGCCTGGCGGCGGCGCGCGCGACCGGCAATGAACTCGTTCCTGACGAGGGTTTGACGGTGCGCAATGTGGCCGAACTGCTGGTCGGCGGAATCACCTCGATGTCTCGAGGCGTGCTCGGCCCGTCGGGCGACCGTTACGTGCCGCTGTTCGGCAGTTTCTTCTTCTTCATCCTGGTTGCGAACCTTCTCGGCCTCGTGCCCGGCTTCTTGCCGCCCACGAGTGACTTCAACATCACCTTCGGATTGGGCGTCGCCTCTTTCCTCGGCTACAACGCCATCGGCATCCACTCCCAGGGTTTGGTCAACTACCTGAAGCACTTCGTCGGCCCGATCTGGTGGCTCGGCGTCCTCATGGTTCCCTTGGAGATCATCGACAACCTGGTGAGGCCGGTGTCCCTGTCCCTACGTCTTTTCGGGAACATGACGGGCGACCATCTCGTGTTGGAGATCTTCACAGACCTGACGAAGCTGTTCATCCCCGTGGTCTTTTACTTCTTGGGAGCCTTCGTCTCTCTGATTCAGGCTTTCGTGTTTACCCTGCTCACCGTCATCTACGTTTCATTGGCAGTGGCCCATGAGGGGGACCACCACTGAGGCGAGACGGGGCCGGGAACAACGAGGGGCGCAACCGCGACGTGGTAGAGGATGATAGACGGCGGTTTGGGGCGAGGGGCGCTGCTCGACTCTACTAGGAGAAGAACAATGGCAAGAATGAAGACATTTCTGATGGTGGCGGCCGGTGCGGTCGTGTCGACGCTCGGTGCGCCGGCACTGGCACTTGCTGCCGATCACGAGGGCGGCGCAACCGCCGCCGGCATGATCGCCATCGGCTCGGGCATCGCGATTTCGGTGGCGGCCTTCGGCACGGCTCTCGGACAAGGCCGCGCAGTGGCGGCGGCGATGGAGTCGATCGGACGCAATCCGAGTTCGGCCGACAGGATCCAGACGCCGATGATCATCGGTATCGCCTTCATGGAAGCACTGTCGATCTACGCACTCGTGATCGCGTTCTTCCTGCAGGGCAAAATTTAGACAAGACATAGAACGGTCTCGGCGCCGACCGCGCCGAGATGAAGGTCGAAGGGGCGGGGCCCGTAAGGGTTCCCGCCCTTTTTCTTGTCAGCCGGCGGCTCTTACGATTTCGGTCTTCGTGGCCAGAGCCACGACTTCGCCGGCGGTGGATGCCAGCCTCTTCATGCCGTCGTCCTCCTCGCGGTCGACCACCACGACGATCAGGTCGATTGCGGCTCCGGCTTCCTCGACTATGGCCGCCGCCTGAGCGGTGGACTCGCCGGTCGTGACCACGTCTTCGACCAACGCTACACGTGCGGCGTCGTGGAAACGGCCGTCGATTAGCTTGGCGGTGCCGTGGTCCTTTGGCTGTTTACGTACAAAGAAACCTTCCAGCGGATAGTCGCGTCCGGCAGCCGCGGCCAGCGTCGCCGTGACCAAAGGAATGGCCCCCACCGCCATTCCGCCCACGAGAGTGATGTCACGCTTCTCGAGCTCGTCGAGGATCAACTCGCCGATCAGTCTCGTTCCGTCCGGGGTGAAGACCGTTTGCTTGACGTCGACATAGAAGTCGCTGGTCTTGCCGGAGGCGAGCGTGAAAGTGCCGCGGCGATAGGAGTGGCGGGCGAGCAAGGAGGCAAGCTGTTCAGTGCCCGAACCCATGGCCGCAAGAACCTAGCCTGCAAATCCGAGGCGGACAAGCAGGCGTAACGTGGGAGAGACTGGGCCGATGACGGCCGCCGGCTTTCTAGCGATGAGACGGGCTGCTATGACTGCGTGCAGCCGCCCCGTCTGCGGGGCCCAGGAGGTGGAACATGTCCGATAAGCCGCCGGCGGAAACGACTGTGCTGGTGACCGGAGCGACGGGGTTCGTAGCCGGACACTGCGTCGAGGCTCTGTTGAGACGTGGGTATCGCGTCCGAGGCACGGTGAGGAGCCTTTCGAACGAGTCGAAGGTGGCGCATCTACGACGTTTCGGGGATGGGCTCGAACTGGTCGAGGCCGATCTTACCGGTGACGCGGGATGGGATCGGGCCGTCGAAGGGTGCACCTATGTGCTGCATGTGGCGTCGCCGTTTCCTGCAACGCTTCCCGACGATGAATCCGAGCTCGTCACGCCGGCTGTGGAGGGTACCAAACGGGTCCTCCGCGCATGCGCGGCCACGCGCGGGAAGGTCAAGCGTGTCGTTCTCACATCATCGGTAGCGGCGGTTGCGTTCGGCCATGACGACAAGACGGATCACGTTTTCGATGAAGACGATTGGTCTGTAGTCGATCGTTGCGAGCCCTACCAGAAGAGCAAGACTCTGGCCGAGAGAGCGGCCTGGGATTTCGTGTCCTCTCTTCAAGACGACGAGCGCTTCGAGCTCGCCGTGATCAACCCGGGCTTCATCGCCGGCCCCCTCATGAGCAACTGCGGCGGAACGTCGGCGGAGGTGGTCAAGCGACTGATGGACCGCGACATGCCGGCCTGTCCGCAATTGGGTTGGTCCATGGTCGACGTGCGTGACGTCGCGGAAGCTCACGTGCTGGCGATGACCAAGCCCGAAGCTGCCGGCAACCGGTACATCTGCGGCGGTAAACACATCTGGATGCGCGACATCGCAAAGATCCTCGACGAAGAGTTCCGCGATCAGGGCTACCGCGTACCCACGGGCCATCTTCCGTATCCGGTGTTGTGGTTGGCGGCGCGCTTCGACAAGACATTGAGGATGGCGCTCAAGTCCATAGGCAAGCGCGAGGAAGTATCGTGTGGCAAGGCCGAGCGCGAGCTGGGCTGGACCCGCAGGTCATACAGGGAAACGCTGGCCGACATGGGCAACAGCGCGATCGAGTTGGGGATCGTCGCCCCGCCCGCCCGCGCCTGAGTGCCGCCCGCGGCGAACGGTGGCGGCTAGCCGGCGGCGGGCTCGGCGAGCAGGACTCGCGCGATGCGGCGACCGCGCATTTCGACCACGCGCCCTTGGTAGGATCCGAGGGTGAAACGATCGCCGACGTGCGCGATCTTACCCAGTTCGGTCGTGACATAGCCGCCTACGGTATCGTTGTCGCGTTCCTCGAGTTCGATCTGCAGCTCCCGGCATAGCTCGTCGACCAGCAGCATTCCGTCCACCAGCATCCCGGCCGACGAAGGCACGATCTTGGGCTTCTCGTCTTCGTCGAACTCATCGCGGATCTCGCCGACCAGTTCCTCGAGAACGTCTTCGAGGGTGACCAGGCCGGTGGGAACGCCGTACTCGTCCACGACCATCGCCATGTGGGCCCGCTTGGTCTGGAAAGTGGATTGCAGCGCGTCGATGGCTTGTGCTTCCGGAACCATCAACATTTCGTGCTGGAGCAGACGCAGATCTTCGGACGTCTGAAGAGAACTGGATCTATTGAAGAGGTCCTTCAGATGGATCATCCCGACGACGGTGTCGAGCCCCGATTCGCACAGGGGGTAACGCGTGTACTCGGTGCTGTGGATGACGGCGAGGTTCTGCTCGAGCGAGTTCTCGAGAGACAGGAAAGCGATGTCGTCGCGCGGCACCATGATCTGTTTCGCGGTGTGGTGGGAGAAGTCGATCACGTTCTCGATCATGCGGCGCTTGGCCAGCGACAAGCGCCCGGTGGCCGCCGAGTGGGACAGCACGGCCCTGACCTCGTCGGGATCCATCCCTTCGGATTCGTAATCCGGCTCCCTGAGACCGATCAGGGACAGCAGACCCGACACCATCCGCGTCAGCAGCGAGACGGGCCGCTTGGTCAGACGTGCGGCGCCATAGAGGGGAAGGGCGGCCCAAAGGGCCACGCTTTCGGTGCGACGGAGCCCCAGCAGCTTCGGCGTGATCTCGCCCAGCGCAAGCGTGATGACGACGGCGAGCAAGAAGGCAGCGGACAGAGCTGCCGCGTGTGCAACACCCTCGGAGGCACTGTCGGCAATCAGCGGCGCGATCAGGCGCGCCACCACCGGCGTGGACAGCCATCCGATTCCCAAGGTGGCCGCGGTCACGACGAGTTGTCCGCAAGAGAGGTGTGCCTCGAGATCGTCCAGAACCCGCTTCAGTATTCGGGCGCGAACGCCTCCGACCTTGGCCATGGCCTCGACGCGGTTGCGACGTACGGTTACGACGGCGAACTCGCCGGCCACGAAACAAGCGTTTACGGCGAGAAGGGCGAAGGTCGCGCCTAGAAGCACGACGTCACTCATGGTGACGCACCCTCGTAGATCGAGTCCTTGGTCGGGTAGGTCGGGACGGAGGTTGGTCCGGGTCGCTCATCGGGCGGTGATGCTTACCAGAAAATTAAACAGCGTGATTGGAGTGGTTGCAAGCGTGGAATCGCCTCGGCGAGGGTGGTACAAGACGCGTCTTCCCCGTCCATGAATGCGTTCGTACTGGAAGGAAGTGACGCCCGCTTGGTTAGCGACCGTCGCGAACCGGAAGCGCCGCCTGGCTTCGTCAGGGTCCGCACGAGACTGGCCGGAATCTGCAATACGGATCTCGAACTCGTGCGCGGCTACATGGGCTTCCGGGGGGTCCTCGGTCACGAGTTCGTGGGAGAGGCTGTCGAGGGCCGCTTCGCGGGGCAGAGGGTGGTGGGCGGCATAAACTTCGCCTGCGGCCATTGCCCGACTTGCGCGGCAGGTCTCGAGCGTCACTGCCCGTCGCGGACGGTGCTCGGAATCATGGGCAGTGACGGCGTCTTCGCCGAGCAGTTCGTCATTCCCGAGCGCAATCTGCTGGCCGTGCCCGAGCAGGTTGCCGACGAGACGGCAGTGTTCACCGAGCCCGTTGCTGCCGCCCACGAGATTTTGGAACAACTGGGGAATGTCGAGAGGGGGCGGGCCCTGGTACTCGGCGACGGCAAGCTCGGCCTTCTCATCGCGCAAGTACTGGCAGTCGAAGGCTTCGCCGTCGATCTGGCGGGCCATCACCTCGACGGGCTTGGCTGGATGGAGAAGACGGGCGTGACCTTGGCGGGGAACGGACCGTCGTCGTCACCGTATCCGCTGGTCGTGGAAGCAACCGGTTCTCCGGAGGGGCTGACTACGGCCATCTCCGCCACTGCGCCGCGCGGGGTGCTGGTTCTCAAAACGACAGTTGCGGGTAGTCACGAGGTCGACCTCGCCCCGGTCGTGATAAACGAGATCACCGTGTTGGGATCGCGCTGCGGCAGTTTCCAACCGGCTTTGGGAATGCTTGCCGCCTCCAAGATCGATACAGAGCACTTGGTCGATTCTTGCTTCGAGCTGATCGATGTGGAACGAGCTTTTCAGCGGGCCGCGTCCCCCGGTGCCCGCAAGGTGTTGGTCAAGGCCGGGCCGCAGAGCTGACGGATCAAGGGAACTCTTTTGGACTTCGCATACAGCAAGGAAGAACAAGCGTTTCGGGAAAGCCTGAGAGCGTGGCTGGAGAAGAAACGCGACGAGGGGGCCATGGGCGGCCATACGCCCGCTTCCCTGGACGAGGTCGTCGAGCAGGGTAGGCGCTGGCAAAAAGAACTCTACGAAGGAGGCTGGTGCGGCGTCCACTGGCCTCGCGAATACGGCGGCCAGGGCGCGGGGCTTCTCGAACAGATCATCTTCCAAGAGGAACTGGCCCGCATCGGCTCCCCCCAGCTCATCAACCTTCTGGCTCTGTCCATGGTCGGTCCCTTGCTCATAGATCACGGCACGGACGAGCAGAAGAAGAGATACCTCAAGCCCATCCTGACGGCAGAGGAGATCTGGTGTCAGGGTTACAGTGAGCCCGGCGCCGGCTCGGATCTGGCCTCGGTCTCGACCAGTGCCGTCCTCGACGGCGACGAGTATGTCGTCAACGGCCAGAAAGTCTGGACCAGCTATGCTCAGTATTCCACGTTTTGCATCCTGCTCGTCCGTAGCGACCCCGAGGTGCCCAAGCACAAAGGTCTGACCCTGATGATCGCCGACATGCGCCAGCCCGGCGTCGAGGTGCGTCCGTTGAGGCAGATGAACGGCGACAGCGAGTTCAACGAAGTCTATTTCGACGACGTCAGGGTGCCCAAGGACAACGTGATAGGCCGCGAGGGCGAAGGTTGGACGATGGCGGTCGCGATGCTCATGTACGAGCGTGCGACGCTGACCTTCCAGCGCCAACTCCAGTCACGTGTGGCGCTCCAGGATTTGATCGCGTTCTGTAAAGAGTACGGCCCCGACGGCACGCCGGCCTCCAAGGACCCGCTGGTAAGGCAGCGGCTGGCGCGCAGCTACATCGAGAGCCACGCGTTGCGGCTTACCTCGCTGCGCCATCTGACCAAGCAGCTCAAGGGATCGCCTCCCGGCCCGGAAGGCTCGATGGAGAAGGTGTTCTGGAGCGAGATGTTCCAGCGCATGCTGCAGACGGCCATGTCGGTCTCGGGCCCTTACTCCCAGTTGGCGCCCGGCGATGAGCGCGCCCCGTCAGAGGGACGCTGGCCGCACCTTTATCTGTACTCACGAGGCAGGACGATCGCGGCGGGTAGCTCCGAGATTCAGCGGGGGATAATCGCCCAGCGGGTGCTGGGACTTCCCAAAGACAGATGAGCCCGGAGCCGAAGCCCCGGGCTCACCGATAGTCCGTCTACGGCGTCGGCGCTGCGCCTCAGCCTACACCTCTCATCCGTCGACGCTCGCGTTTGGCGTTTATGCTGTGACGCCTGCCGTTCACGCGCCGGAATGGGAAACGGTACACCTGGCCGGTGGCGTTCTGCGTTACCGCGCGCCTGCGCCAGTGGCTGAGTCCCTTCCTGAGATACTCGGGCTCCATGTTCAGGGCTTGGCAGATGCTGGCGAACGAGAAAGGCCAGCTCATGTCATCGGATTCCAGCCACGCCTCGACGTCGATGTCGTCGGCTCCGTTCTCGGTCTGACGGGGCTGTATACAATTACGCTGAAACGACGCTATTGCGTCCTCGAGTACGGCCAACATCAACCGCTTCTCGGGTACCAACCCGCACTCGCCGGTGCTACGGTCGTAGAACTGCGCCGGAGTTACCGTATCCGGCTCCACCATCGTCAGCGCGGGGTCTTCGACACAAACCGTCTTGGACTCCCGCTTGGCTTCCTTGTTGTTTTCAACGTTGCCCATTTGTTTCCTTTAGACCGGCTTCCCCCCGAGGGTTCATCGGCCGTATTTATTATTTTCGGTCGCTCAGCTTGCCATCCTTACGTCGGACTTTCCGTCGCGGTTATCGGCAAACTCTTCCAGGCCTCCGCCCGGCTGATAGAGCTCGTCGTCGGAAGACGGCAGATGCTCGTACTCGATCACTCCCAGCTCCTCGAAGCCTCTGCGAAGATCCGGCGTCAGCAAGCCTAGCTTCTTCACGTTGGGGACGATCTTGGAGAATAGAATCTGTCTGAACTTCAGCGACAGCTCGTTGTGACGCTCGAGTTCCACGCATGCCTCCACATCCATTCCCAGCTTCTCGTATACGTCTCGGCCAAGCAGGCGGTCGCGCATCAGCCGTGAGGCCTCGTAGGTGAACTCCACTCGTTCTTTGACCTCGGGCTCCGTCAACTGCCCGTAGTAGTCCTGCAGACTGAGTACACCAAAGGCGACGTGTCGCGATTCGTCCTTCATGACCATGCGAGTGATCTCGCGGATCAACGGCTCCTGGACGGTGTCCCGTATCATCTGGAATGCCGCCAGCGCAAGACCCTCGACCAAAATCTGCATGCCTAAGTACTTCATATCCCAACGGGAATCCGTGAGGATCTGGTCCAAAAGTGTCTTGAGCTCATGGTTCACGGGGTAGACGATCTCCAAATTTTTGTGGAGATAGCGGTCATATACCTCGACATGACGCGCCTCGTCGACGACCTGGGTCGAGCCGTACAATTTTGCATCTATGTTGGGGACCGAGTCGGTGATCTGGCAGGTGGCCAGCAGCGCTCCCTGCTCCCCATGCAGGAACTGGGACAGGGTCCAGGCCATGTATTCGTGGCCGAAGCGGTGCTGCTCCTTGACCGTCATCTTGTTCCAGTGCTCGGTGCCGTAGATGGCCGCCTGCTCGTGGGGGAAGAACGGCTTTTCGGGATCCACATCGGTGGACCAGTCGATATCGGGATGATGTTCGCCGTCCCACTGGTTCTCCTTGGCCAGGCTGTAGAGTCGCGCGAGATCCCCGCGCATGTGCTCGTAGTCGGCCAGAAACCCCGAGCTATACGTGTGCTCGATACTTTCGAAAGACTTTGCCACCAGCTCCTTGGTCATCGGTCTCTTGTCTCCTTTGTTTGCGACAGGCTACTCGCCCGTTCCCGTAGATTCGTTCTCGCTCTCCAGCCGAAGCTCCTGCAGCGCCTTCAGCAGGCACTTGCGTCTGAGCAGGACCAGAAAAGACTCCACCAGCTTTACGCCCGCCAGCGCCATCTCCGCGACCCTGGCGTCATCGACCTTGCCGGTCGCGGCCTTGGTGAACATTCGAAGCTCTTCCTTGGCGAGCTTGTTCATGGCGTCGACGTATACTGGTAGGGTCAACTCGTGCGGCATGAAGTCGCTGTTGAAACCGGCGTCTTCGGCCTTGCGGAAGGCTTCGATCAAAAGGATGTCGTCTCCCTCGAAGTACTCGACACCGTCGCGGATCGCCGGAGTGAGGACACCGAGTTCCACGGCGAACTGGAGCTCTCGAGGGTCGCCGCCGTAGGTATCGAGGATCTGCTTGCGCGTCATGGGCTCACGGTCGGGCGCGTAGTGGATCTGTTCGTAGAATGTGCCCTCGATGCTCAGCAGCGTATCGATCTCACCCTGGCTGATCACGTCCGAGTTCTTGTCGAGGATGGCCTTGATGACGTCGAGGGGTAGAAAGCGTTTCTGCTGGAGTTCCTTGATGACGCGTATGCGATCGACGAAGGTGCGGTCGTAGTAGGCCATGTTGCGCCCGGTCTTGAGGGTGGGCGCGGGCAGCAGTCCCTCGCGTATGTAGAACTTGATGGTCGCAGTGGATACCCCGGTCTCCCTGGAGAGATCGGACATGCGATAGAGGTTCTCTTTTGTCGGGACAGCGGCCATAGCAAGTAGATAGTACGACTATCTACTTACCAATCAGGCAGGCGGTCTGTCAACCTTTTTTTGTCGGGCGCCGACATTGCGCTAGGGGCCCGATTGGTTCAAGACAGTTGACGACGTCCTCGGTGGGCCGGGCCGCCATCTGTAACACTTGGATTTTTCAGGACAAACTCGCCTAGCGGGGCTCGAGAAAGCGGCCGAAGGGGTCATCGACATCCTCGTCGTAGGCGGCGGTATAACCGGCGCCGGCGTTGCCCGCGAAGCGGCCCTCAAGGGCTTTTCGGTTCTCCTCGTCGACAAGGGCGACTTTGCCTCCGGCACGAGCAGCCGCTCCTCCAAGCTCATTCACGGGGGAGTTCGCTACCTCCAGCAGGGCGACATCGGGCTCGTGCGTGAGGCTGCGCGTGAGAGGGCGGTGCTGCACCGCATGGCTCCCCACCTGGCCAGGCCGGTTTCCATGATGGTGCCGGCGGCTTCCAAGGCCGGGCTTCTCAAGGTTGCCGCCGGACTGTGGACCTTCGATCGCCTTGCAGCCGAGCCGCGCGAACGCCGTCATCGCACTCTGGATCAGCAAGCAACGCGGAGCGCCGAGCCCAATCTCACTCACGGCGACAGGCTGGCCGGGTCGGTCATCTTTACCGAGTACGTAACCAATGACGCGCGCTTGACCTTGGAGACCGTGAAATCGGCAGCCGCGGCCGGCGGCTTGGTCGCCAACTACGCCGAACTCCAGTCGTTGACGCCTTCGGCCCCCGGTTTTCGGGCTGCCGTGCGCGACCGGCAGGGGGAGGCCGCCCTCGAGGTCAGAGCCCGGTGCGTGGTCAACGCCGGTGGCCCCTGGATGGACAGCGTAAGGAAGCTGGCGCAGACGCAGCCGGATATGTTGCAGCTGACCAGAGGCATCCATCTGGTCGTGTCCAGGAGCAAGCTCCCCGTCGAGCATTCGGTGGTTCTGCGAGCCCCCGACGGCCGCTCCACATTCGTCGTGCCCGCGGGGGCTTACTCGTACATCGGCACCACCGACACCTACTACGACGGCGAGCGTGAGGAGCCGGGTGTGAGCCTGGAAGACGCCGACTACCTGCTGGAGTCCGTCGCTGCGACTTTCGAGAATGCCCCCGGGCGTGACGACATCGTGGGAACCTGGTCCGGGGTCAGGCCCTTGCTGAGGCAGGACGGAAAAGCGCCTTCGGAGATCTCGCGCCGCGATGAGATCGTCGAAGGCCCGGGCCCGATGATCTCAGTGGCCGGAGGAAAACTGACCACGTATCGAAGGATGGCCGAGAGGGTCATCGAGAGGGCTTGTAACGTACTGGGCGAGGGGCCGCGCAAGGACGTGGACTCGGCGTCAGGCTGTTTGTCCGGCGGCGGCAGCGATGAGCAGGCCGAAGCACGGCGCCTGGCTCCGCGCCTCCAAGACGAATCTCTGGAAAACAGACTGTGGGCTACTTACGGTTGCGCCGCTGCCGAGATCGTCGCGCGTATCCGTCAGGACCCGGGATCGGCTGCAGCCGTGGAAGGCATCGAGGGCCTGAGCCTGGCCGAGGTCGACCACTTCGTGGACAGCGAGATGGCAACCAGCCTCGACGATGTCTTGCGTCGCCGCTGCACGGTGGGGATGTTCGATGCGCGCGCCGCCATCGCCGGAGCGGTGGAGGTGGCGGCCCGGTTGGCCCGGACACTGTCGTGGAGCGACGCACGGCGGGATCGTGAGGTAGAGACGGTAACGAGGCTTCTGGCCGGTGAGTTCGGCGCCGTCCGCAGCGGCCCCTCTGGGAGGCAACAATGAGTTCGCATAGCAACATCATCGACGAGCTTGAGAAGGGAGTCACCGGTCTCGAGATTCTCCAGAGCGGTGGCGAACTGGAAGAGAAAAGTCACGACTACTGGATGCGTTCCCGCATGCAGCGCCGCCTCGAAGAGGGCAGCCCCTGCGCGCGGGCACTGGTAAGGCCGACTTCTACCGAACAAGTCGCGGCTGTACTCGAGATAGCCACCCGCACCGGCACGCCGGTGGTTCCCTACGGCCTGGGCTCCGGTGTGTGCGGGGCCGTCCTGGCCTCAGGGGACGAGATAGTCATCGACATGGGTGCGATGGCCCGGATTCTAGAGATCAACGAGAACTCTCTGACCGTTACGGTGCAGCCCGGCATGCGCGGGTCGGATTTTGAGAACGAGCTCAACGATCGTGGCTTCACGATGGGACACTTCCCCCAGTCGATCGAAGTATCCAC
>JANQEO010000233.1 GCA_028278325.1 Candidatus Binatia bacterium | reverse complement strand
TTTGCAGCGACACGGCAAGCTACATAACGGGGCAAGCCATTCACGTGAATGGCGGCTCATATCTCGGCGGCTGACGTTGAACACTCGATGAGATCGATGCCCGCAAAATCGATGGATCGTGGTCTGCAAGGTCGACCGCCTTACACGCTCCCTCTCGGACTCTGCCAAGCGCATCCGAGACGAAGTGGCTCAATCCAAAGCTAAGGAGATCTGGAAGGACGGAAGCTCGCGCGGAGCCACCGCATCAGCATCTTTGGGTGGACGATACGAAGCAACTTCGTAGACGCAGGCCAAAACCGCAGGAGCGAGATGAAGATCAGGCAGTCGGTTTTGGAAAAGCGGACCCGCTTCGGTGCAGCGCGCTTGAGGATCTCGATCTGATGGCGCAGCGCGAGGTTCTCGAGGTGCAGCTCTGCCCGTGATCTCAGGCTGAGGATCGCCTGGGCGAAGATCAATCGAAAGATCTGGGTCATGCAGTCGAGACGAGCGGCACCGACCCAAAAGCCCAGGAAATCTACCGGAATCCATGTATTGAGGAATCACAGGCGACATATCGCCCATGGCAACCCCGTTCCCAACGGCCAACAGTTCGGACTCAAAATCCGAGTAAGCGTCAACGACCATGTAGTCGCCCCAGCGCATCCACAAACCGCATTGATTCAATGGCGCGGGGCGTTCGACGAAAGACGTTCCCCGAAACACGGCGCGGCCATCGCTCGCAAGGCTCAAGCCGCTATAGAACTTCACATCGTCCATTTCGACATACCAACGCCTTCGACTCGAGCATTGGGTACCATTCAGAAGGCCACGCTTACGACCTACGCGGTCATTTCCGACTTACCCAAACCGAACACCTTCACCAGGTCCTTTCGGTACTGCACCGAGAACCTGTCCGCAGGGATATGGAGCTCCGCCGCGAGGTTGAGAGGCAGCTCCTCGGGATGCTGGCTCTCGACGATCGGGGCGTCCTCCTCGTTCACCTTGCTCTGGTAGGCGATGTAGTCCTCGGCGGTCGCGCCGGGGATATTCGTCTGAATCAGCTGGAAGATCGCCGTCTCATTCGCGCTGATCGGCGATCCGATGTCATAGATATGGCTCGCCAGATACTCGCCCTCCTCGGTGTGGTGTTCCAGCATGAGATCCGTTGCGAACGGGTATGTGAAGAAGTGCGAGTACTGGACCTGCCGCTCTTTCGCTTCGTCGTCGGCGTCGAAGAACATGCGCTCCACTTCGGTGTAGGGTGTCTTGAAATTCAGTCCGGCCTCGGTCTTCTCCAGCTTGTAGATCGGTATCTCGGGTCTAAGGCGGTTGCCGAAGGTCTGCACATGCACCCAGGAAAGATGAGCAAAGTCATTGAAGTTCTCGCAATGGCGGCTGGCCGAGGCCTGCCACATGCCCTTCGGCATCTGGATCGTCAGCCAGTCCGGCGATGCCTCTTCGAGCAAGGGCCACTCGGGCAAAGGTCGAATGGCCTCGGGTTTGAGGCAGACCCAAACCAAGCCGTAGCGCTCGCAAACCTGGTAGGTGGTCAGACGCATCTTGTCTGGAATATTGGGCGACCTGTCGCACAGCGAGGGGATCTTCGTGCAGCGCCCCTCGTGGTCATAGTGAAGCCCATGCATGGGACAGACGACGTTCTCTCTTTCGTCATCCATCCACCCGAGACTGAGAGCCGCTCCCCGGTGAATGCAGAGATCTCGCGCCGCCGTGATGCCGGTCGCGGTTCGGTAGACGACGATGTTGACATCCATCAGCCGCGCGCCGACAGGCTTGTCCTCGACCTCCGCGGAGAACATCACCGGATGCCAGAAAGACGCAAGAATGTGCCAGTCGCTCTCGGAGAATGTGCATCTCCTGGGCACTTCGCACACGGCCCGGTCGTCGGACGATGTAAACACGGTCAATTCCTCCAAAAGTTCACTTACCGTAGCTGCGGCCTTGCTCTTATTCCCGGTGGTAGGGCACGCCGAGCCTCTCCGGCTGCTCGGATCTGAGGCGGAAGCCCATCATGGCGACGATCGCAACGACGTAGGGCAAGGCGAGAAGGATCTGATAGGGGATCTGCAGCCCGATGCCCTGTGCCTGCAGCTGAAAGGCCTCGAGAAAGGCGAAGACCAAGACGGCCAGCATGATGGGCACCGGCTTCCAGTTTCCCGCAATGATTATCACCACGGCCAGCCAGCCGCGGCCTGCCGTCATGCCCGGAACGAAGCGGTCGGTCAGCGCCAGCACCAGGATGGCGCCGGCCAGCCCCGTCATGGCGCCGCCGAAGGCCAGCGCGGCGTATTGCCGAGCGGCAATGCTGAGCCCTTTGGTGTCGATCGCCTTGGGGTTCTCGCCGAGGCTGCGAATCTCCAGCCCATAACGGGTGCGGTAGAGAAAGAACCAGACCACCGGCACCATGAAGAAAGCGAAGTAGGTCACGAACTGCTGGGAGAACAGGATCTGGCCAAGGTAGGGAAGATCCGAGAGAAACGGAAAGCTCATGACGTCAAAGGTGTCGATCGTCGGCGTGTCGCCCGAGGAGAAATCCGAGAGCAGCTCCCGGTAAAAGAACAGAGTCGTGCCAGCAGCAAAGAGATTGATTCCGAGTCCCGTCACGAACTGGTTGATCTTGAAGGTGATCGCGCCCAATCCCATGATCATGTTCATGGCGATACCGCCGATCATGGCGACCAGGATTCCGACCCAGAGGGAATCCGTCGCCAAGGTCGATACGTAGGCGAGATAGGACGCCATCAGCATGGTGCCCTCGACGCCGAGGTTCCATATCCCCGCGCGCTGAACCACCAGCTCGCCGATTGACGCTAGAAGGAGAGGCGTGGCGATGCGCAGCGTTGCCGCCAGCATGGCGATGACGATGCCTTCCTGGAACAGCTCAGACATCGGCACCTACCCTTACCAGGCGGTACCTGGACACGACGGAGGAGCAAAGAAAGAAAATCAGAACTATGCCCTGCATGGCCGACACGATGGCTGCCGATACGTCGGCCATGACCTGCATGAACAATCCGCCCTGCGCCATGCCGCCGAAGATGATGGCCGCGACACCGATCCCCAGCGGGCGCATGCCGGCAATCACGCCGACGATGATCCCGGTCGAGCCCAGGCCGATGAGGAAGTTCTGCGCGATCCGGAAATCGATCCCGAAGGTCTGCGATGCCCCGCCGAGCCCCGCCAGACCGCCGGATATCAGGAGAACCAGGACGAACATGCGCGAGGGATTGGTGCCGCGGAAGCGTGCCGCCTCGGCGTTCGATCCGAAGGCGCGGATCTCAAACCCGAAGGTCGTCCGGGCGAGAACGAAATGAACGACAAAGACGGCGACAACGGCAACGAGAAAGCCCAAATGCAAGTCCGTGCCAGCGATGAGCGCGGGTAGCCGATCGGATTCCGGAATCTGTGCCGTCTGAAGGTAATACTCGCTCGGATCGGTCCACAGGCGGCTCGTCAGCAGATAGGAGAGAACGAACAAAACGATGTAGTTCATCATGACGGTGGAGACGATCTCGTCGACACTGAAGCGGGCCTTGAGAAAGCCGGAGAAGGCCCCGAGGCCTGCGCCGCCGGCGAAACCGGCGAGGAATATCGCGATGACGTGCAGGACGTAGGGCAGGTCGAAGGACGTCGTGACCCAGTAGGCCATCATGGCGCCGGCGAAGACCTGGCCTTCCTGCCCGATGTTCCAAATCTTTGCGCGAAACGCGATGCCCGTCGCAAGGCCGGCCAAGGCGAGCGGAACCGCCTTGATCAAGGTCCCGATGATGCTGTCCAGGTCGCCGAAGGCGCCGATCACCAGCGCCTCGAAGGCCTCGTAGACATCGACGTCGACGACGAGCAGCAGGACCGCCGACGCGGCTATGGCGAGAACAACCGCGATGGACGTCGATAGAATGGACCCCAGGAGCGTCGGCGTTACCCGCCGTTCCAAGCGATATGGACCGATCGCGCCCATCTCTTACCGCCCGGCGCCCCTGGCTTCTGGGATCCCGTCGCGCTGTCCGGCCATCAGCAGGCCGATCTGCTCCAGTGAGACGGACCCGGCATCGAAGATCCCCATAATCTCGCCCTTGAACATCACCGCGATGCGGTCCGACAAAGCGAGAATGTCGTCCAGCTCCTCCGAGGCGAGCAGGATCGCAAAGCCCTCTCGGCGCTTCTCCAGCAGCATCTTGTGAACATATTCGATCACGCCGACGTCGAGACCGCGGGTCGGCTGATTGGCAAGAATGCAGCAAGAGCTCGACCAGAACTCGCGCGCGAGAATGATCTTTTGCGCATTTCCGCCCGATAAATTGCTTGTCACGGTTTGGGAGGACGGCGTGACAATCTCAAAGCGATTGATCGCGTCCTCGGCGAATCTGGAGATCCGGCTCCGGTCCAAGACCCGTCCGCGAGAGAACGCCCGATTCTCCTGAAGGCCCAGGATCATGTTCTCCTCGACGGTGAAGTCGCCGACGAGGCCTGCGCGATAGCGGTCGTCCGGGATGTATCCGATGCCCTGCTTGATGGCATCGCGCGGGCTGTGTTCGGTAATGTCCGCGCCTCGGAGGTGAATCTGCCCGCTGTCGATGGCGCGCGCGCCGACCAGTGCCTCGAACAGCTCTTTCTGCCCATTGCCGGCAACGCCAGCCACGCCAAGGATCTCGTTGGCGTGAACGTGCAGGGAGATCCCGTTGAGGGCGAAGTATCCCCGGTCGTTTTCCACCCTGAGCCCCTCGATGCTCAGCACGACGGACCCCGGCTCCAGGGCCTCCCGCTCCGCCTGTAGCATGACCGCGCGACCGACCATCATGGTGGTCAGCTCTTCCTTGGTGGTGGTGTCGGTATCGACCGTCGCCACGCGCTCGCCCTTCCGCAGCACGGTGACGCGGTCCGACTGCATAACCTCGTTGAGCTTGTGCGATATCAAGATGATCGAGATGCCGTTGTCGGTCATGCGACGGATAATCTTGAACAGACGCTCGGATTCTTGCGGCGTGAGAACCGCCGTGGGCTCATCCAGGATCAGCAGTTCCGCCCCCAGATACAGCGCCTTTACGATCTCGACCCACTGCTGCTCGCCGACGGAGAGCTGCCAAATCTTGGCGTCGAAATCGAGCTCGATATCGTAGCGTTCGCAAATTTCCGTCAGCTTCCGCCTTGCCTTTTCGAGCCCGATGGACCAACCGGCCTTGTGCGTCCCCAAGACCACGTTCTCGATCACCGAGAGCGGCGTGACGAGAACAAAGTGCTGGTGCACCATACCGACGCCGCGGGAAATCGCGTCGCTGGGCGAGCTGTACTTGACCGGCACGCCATCGAGAATCATCTCGCCCTCGTTGGGCCGATAGAACCCGTAGAGGCATTGCGAGAGGGTGGACTTGCCCGCCCCGTTTTCGCCAAGCAGGCAGTGGACCTCTCCACGCCGGACGTCGAAAGACACCTTCTTGACGGCAACGACGTCGCCAAACCGCTTGGTCATCCCGCTGACCTGCAGATGCAGCTTAGTGTCCACCTGCGCACCTACCACGCTCATGCTTGCTCGACCGGCCTGGTTCACCCCAAAAAGTCGGTGGGGGTGAATGATCTCCACCCCCACCATAGGCGATGACAGGGATTAATCCGAGCTAGGCGTGTCGAGAACAAGGGGAACGTTGATCTCGCCGGCGATGATGCCGGCCTTGACCTCTGCGACCTTCGCCTTCAGGTCGTTCGGGACCCTGTCCTCGAGGGCATTGTAGGGAGAGATGTCACTGCCACCTTCCGCCATGGTGAACCACTTGTAGTCCTCGGCGGCATTGAAGGCCGCTCCGGTCGTCTTGTGGGTGTACCACTCGTCAAGCATGTGGCCGAGGACGGGATCCCAGTTGAGCACCGAACCGCTCAACACGACCTCGGGCGCCATGGCGGAGGTATCGCGATACTTGCTGAGGCAGAGAATGCCCGAGTCCTTGCAAGCGTCATAGACCTCGCCCGCGATCTGGTAGATGACATCGGCGCCCGCGGCCACCTGGGCGCGGGTGGCTTCCATGGCCTTCGGCGGATCGTACCAAGACTCGATGAAGCTCAGCTTGAGCTTCGCGTCCGGATTGACGGAGCGCGCGCCGGCCCGATAGGCGTTGATCTGGTCGTTCACGTCGGCGGCGGGGAAGCTCCCGACGACCCCGATAACGCCGCTCTTCGACATCCCGGCCGCCAAGACGCCCAGCACATAAGTGGCCTCATGCACGCGGCCGAGATAGATGTAGTGGTTGCTGCCCGAGCTGAAGTTGCCGGATCCGAGCGAAACCCACATGATGTCCGGGTAGTCCTCGCGCAGGTTCTTGATCTGATCGCTATGGGCCGAGGCGCTTAGGATGATGTCGAACTTGCCCGACTTGGCGAGCAACTTCATCACCGACTCGGCCTTTTCGCCATAGACGGCGTCGTTGAGCTTGTAGGAGATTTCAAGGCCGTGGGGCTGCTCGGCCACCGCCCGATTCAGGGCCTCGATCACCGTCTTGTCCCATGAGCCCTCCGGTCCGACAGACAGCATGACCCCGATTCTGACCTTGTCGGGCGCATCGCCAGCACCGGCCATGGGCGCAAAGGCCACAAAAGCGACAGCCAGACTCGCCAAACCTAAAGTGACTCGATGCAAGATTCTCCGGATCATTTCGCTTAACCTCCTGTTATTCGTTACTTTTGTGACGACCTTCGTTATTGGTTGATGAGCAGCTCCTCGGCCGCGTCGGCAATCACCCGCGCGCAGCTCTCAAGCTGAGAAAGCGCAACACGTTCGTCCGCGCAATGGCATTCAACGACGTTTCCAGGCCCGAAGTTCACGGCATCGATGCCCGCGTCGTTCACCAGGTTTCGGACGTCGCTGGAGAAGGGCGCGCCATAGACCTCGCCAGGCGTGCCGGTCACCCGCTCCATGCTGGCAACCAGCTGCTTGATGATCGGCGCATCCGTGCTGATCTCCGCCGGCTCGAAGCGATTGTAAGCGACGCTCACCTCCACCTCGACTTCGGACTCGGCCGGCTTGGCCGCCAGCACTCTGGAGCGCACTTCATTGAGCTCGCCCTCGACCGTTTCGCCTGGGATCAGGCGGCGGTCCACGAAAAGCTCGATGGAGTCGGGAACCGCGTTCGGCACGACCCCGCCCTGAACCATGGTCGGCGTGCAGGAGCCGTATTTGAGCAGCGGATGATCTTGAAGCTCGATGTGATCGCGATAGCCCTCCAGGGCTTCGAGCACCCAGCGCAGCGCCCAGGCAGGGTTGATCCCCAGATGCCCCCGGCTAGCGTGGGTGGACCGGCCCTTCAAGGTGATCTGGAGCGGCGCCAGGCCCCGCGTCGCCGCCGCGATCCGCAACTCCGTCGGCTCGGTGACGATGCCGAAGTCGCCTCGGTAACCCGCCTTCAGCAAGGACAGGGTCCCCGGCTCGGCGCGTTCCTCGCCCGCCGCGAACTGCAGGACGAGGGACCCCTTGAGCCGATCCAGCTTCCTGGCCAAGTGGTGTGCGACACAAATCTGCACCGCCAGACCGCCCTTCATGTCGCACGCGCCACGCCCATAGAGATAGCCGTTCTTGACCGTGGCGGCGAAGGGGTCAACCGTCCAAAGATCCTCGTCGTCGACCGGAACCGTGTCCAAGTGTCCGTTCAGGATCAAACGAGGACCATCACCGCTTCCACGCAAGACTGCCCCGACCGACGGACGGCCAGGCATGGATTCTACGAGTTCTGCCTCCACCGGCGTACCCTCGAACCAAGCGGCAACGCGACGCGCAACCTCTTCCTCATAGGCGCCAGGATTGGTGCTCGGCGCCTGGACGAGCGAGGAAAGTACGCCCGAAACATAATCCGCGGAAAGCGGATCGGAGCCTGCAAGGGTCTCTGCCGTTGATGACATGGGATCGATATCTCACTGGGCGTTAGAGCAGCTTTTAATTTCCATTGAGATAACATTATAAATTATAATCTTATCCGTCAACGAGAAATTATAATTTATCAATCTTACTGCAACCGCGCAAGATTTGGACGCGGAGCGAGCGATGGGATCGCCCGGCGATCGAAGCGTCTTGCCTATCATGGGGGACTGAGACTGGGCCGCTCGCGCGCCCGGAAAGCGCTCTAGAGCGCTCCCATGTTTCACGGCACCGGCCCTCTCCCCCTCCCGGCCACCCAACGGCAGTATGATTGCTGGGTGGCCGGGAGGGGGAGAGGCCCGGTGCCGATTCGACGAAAGTCGTAAACAATCTAGCGTTCGGGTGTGACGGCGGCGTCGGGCACCAATATTTCGCAGGCACGCCGCAAGGACGCTTCG
>JANQEO010000217.1 GCA_028278325.1 Candidatus Binatia bacterium | reverse complement strand
CTACAGCGGGCTCGAGCTGTTCCGACGCTACTTCGACCGGTTCTGGGCCGAGCGGCTGAAGGCCGTGTTTGCGGACCGGCAGTTCGATTCAGACTACGGATCCTTCCGCTGCGCGCTGGTGGTGGTGGGGATGCTGCTCCTGGGCGGCGCCCACGCCGAGATTGTCCATGTGTTCAACGATGAGCTGCGGGCAGCCGCACCCTGCTGACGCCCAACGCGATACCATGTCATGACCCCGAGCTAGGTCCTCAGCGGTAGACGGCGGATCTGGGGGCGCTCGGCTCGCTTCGTAGCCTAACTGCCTGGGGTGCTTATGCGGCATCCGTCCAACGTGCAGGGACGGTAGGCGACAGCACGGGGCGTAACGGCGTAGAATTGCAGGGACTCGTCCGCGCCAGCCAGACCGGGAGATCCCCGGCCTGGGGTCGGGGCGCAGATGCACTGTTGGGCGGACGCGCGAGTTCCCGTGGAAGAAGAAACCGTCACGCTCTTCAGGCCGACAGGCCCCGAAGAGCTCAAGCTCGTTGAAGAGTCCGGCTTCCGCCGCTGGCCACCCCGGCTCGTAGGTCAGCCGATCTTCTACCCGGTCACCAACCGAGAATACGCCGCGGAGATCGCACGAAAGTGGAACGTCCGCGACAGCGGGTCCGGCTACGTCACCCGGTTCCGTGTGCGCAAGGCGTTCATGTCCCGGTACAAGGTCCAGCGCGTGGGCGCGTCCCATCATGAGGAGTGGTGGGTCCCCGCCGAAGAACTTGAAGAACTCAACGACAATATCGTTGGAACCATCGAGGTGATCGAGGCATTCGAGCCCACCGGTTATGACCGGCCCGGATGATGCTTTACGAGAACGGAGTTCGCGAGGATACGGCCACCTAGCGTGCGGTTGCACCCTCTCCCAGCCGCCCCGTGATACGCTCTGGGGCGTGCCGAGGCGTCTCAGCGGGCCACACCGCCAGGGATGAGCTTCCTCATCGTTGGCTCACTCTCAAGCGAACTCACCGGCAACTCGATACAGAAGCATGCGTCGAACACTCGCTATTGCAGTGGCGAGCTTCTCTGCGGGCCTCGTTTTGGGTGTATTTGCGACCAGCCATCTGTGGGTCGTGACCAGTCGCATTCTCCGCGACAGCACGTTGGCTGAGTACGAGCACGAGCAGCTTCTCCGCGCGTCGCGGGCAGAGAGATCCGGTGACGCCTTTAGGCGCGTTCTCCACACGATGAACGCTGCGGATGCCCAGGCGGAGATCGGATTTCGATGGCTTCAGCGGTCGCGCTCCGATACGTACGGGACCTGGTTCTGGTTTCCGTGGCTCACCTTCCCCTTGGTCCCGCACATCGAGGTTTCCTCCACAAAGTACGAGAAGGGGCGAAGGTACGTGGAGGCAGCGTACCGAGCGCAAGCGGCCGTCGCGCTTGAGCAGTTTGGCCGCCCGGACCTCGCAGCGGAGCAGTGGAACCTCGCCAGGGAACTCAGGCCCGAATGGCCACAGGAAAAGCACCGAAAGTACGTCAGCGATCATCCATTCCTCTACGACGAGGCCCAGGAGAGCGCCTACCTCGATTCAGGAACCTCTGAAGAGCTCTCGAACGCCTTGGAGCGCATGCAGAGATCTCGCTATGTCTCGGAATAGACACCGATCCGATAGGCAGTGGAGAGTGCGCGGTCGTCATTGTGCCGCTGCCGCACTTCTCGTACTGGTGGTCCAGCCTGCAGTGTCGTGGGCAGCAGAGGACTTCCTCATCAAGGCCGGAGTCATGGTTCCCGCCACGGAGAGCGTTCACAGACTGAGGGAGACCAACACGCTGGCGATGGACCCTGACCGGACACCTGGGTTCTGCTTCCTCGTGCATCCGCCCAACCGCGATCCCTACGAAGTCTTCTCGATCCACTACCTCCCGGCTACGCCAGACCGCCTCACCGGGACCTTCGAGGGCTCGCCACCATCCCAAGCCTCGCAGGGGATTCGAACACCAACCAAGAGCGTGGATGGAATCCATCCCTTCTGTTTCGACTTCCATCAAGGTGACCCTCTTGGCGAATATCGGGTCGATGTCTTCGTGAACAACCAGCTGGAGGAAACGCTTCGCCTGGAAGTCGTTCCCGTGGAGCCTCCCGGCGCAACGGACTACTCGGGAACCTGGAAGGCCAACTGCTCGGACGGATTCGGGCTCATCGTGGCCCCTGCGAGCGGCGGTCACACAATCGCTTTCTTCGGACCGGGCGGGGCATTGAAGCCCGGACCGCCCGTTGATTTGCGCAACCATCCTCGGATCGAAATTCGCTCGCAGGATCACTTCATCATGACTGGTCCGGGGGCGGCTCATACCGACTACCATCGGTGCGAGTAGCCTTCGTCGGCGCAGCTCGCGCTCGCAACCGAGCGCCCCAGCGACTCTGTGCTCTGGAGCGCACGTCCATTGGAAGGCGTGGTGTCTTTGGAACTTGCCGCTCGCTATGAGGGGGCCATCGATTCGTGCACCGAAGCTCTCGCGCGACTCGAAGACCCGAAACAGAAGGGGGCCTGCCCTGTGGATAAGAGGCCGCGCTCACCATGCACTCGGCAACGTGCACCCGGCGCAGGCTGATTTCGAGGCGGCGCGCGATCTGGGATACCGGGGCGACCACTAACTCAGACGAGCACTTCGGCAAATAGGTCTACGCTGCCGATGGCCGCTGCACCCTTCCCTCTACCCCGTCATACGCTTCGAGGCGTCATTCACGCGGCGCAGCGTCAGCCCGGGGCCGGGCTGGTACCTGAACCGCATGTCCGTTCGGCGGCGGCGATCATGAAACGAGGCAGGGTCCTTCGAATGGCCGTGGTGGCGCTGCTCTCCTGTGCCGCGACTGAGCGTGACCCTCGCGACGTCAACTACGACGTCAACGTCAATACCGAGGACTTGAGAGCTCTTGAGGGCGCGCTCGGCCTCCGCGAGAGGGATTCTGGTTATCTCTACGGTGCGGACCTCGACGATGATCGGGAGGTGACTCTCCACGACTATCAGCTCTGGACTACGCCTCCCCCGGCTGCCGAGATCCGGTTCGTCCCCAGCGAAGTACGCGTCCAAGTCGGAGAGCCGTTTTCCTTGCTGTCGAGGCAATCATACCTCCGGAGATTGATATGCTGGGGTTTGACTTCAAGCTACGTTCGAAGCCGCGAAATCTCTGTGGCCCGATTCGAACGCTATCGGTGGTCGAGCCGTTCACGCGTATACGAGGCGGGCCCGCCCGACTGACGGGCTACAGTCACCGCGAGCCGGTTTCGGGCGATGCGGTGAAGCTGGGTAGCTTCACCCTCAGAGCGAGGAAGGCAGGTCGAACGATCATCTGGCTCGATCCTCCGGGGTTTGAAGCAACCCATTCTCCGCGTTCCGCCTCGTCCGCCTCGCCGCAGAGGGCGAATCGTGCCCCTCGCCCCCAGCGGGCCATCCGTCTGGCGTGCGCCTGCACCCGCCCGGCTCCACCGCCCGTGATACGCTCTGAGGCGTCATTCACGCGCTTGAGCGGCAGCCCGGACGGGCGCGCGGCCTGAGCGCATGTCGGCTGGGCGGTGTCCGATGCTCCGAACCGCACCCTGGCTGTTGTGCCTTCTCCTCGGGATGGCTCTGTTCCTTCAATGGCAGCAAGCGAATCAAGCCCGTGAGAACGCATCCGCGATGCAGGAGGCCGCACTCGAAGCCGGAAGCGCCTATCTTGAGGCTGGCCCCGAGTACGCGAAGGTGCTGACCATGGAACTTCGCGATCTGCGCGCTGGCAACACCGCCGAGGGATATCGGGCCCTGGACTCCCTTCTCTGGATACTGATTCGTCACGGTGATTCGACGGGCTCCAATGCCGATTCGATACGAGAAGCAGAGGCATACCTCGCCGAGGTGGGCGACCCGTGGCAACGCCCAACAGGTCCCGTGCAGGACCACTGAGAAGGGCCTCCTAGCAACGGGGGTCTGACGCCCTCCGGCCCCGCCCCGTGATACGCTCTGGGGCGTACCTGGGCGTCTCGGCCCCGCTACGAGGTTGTGGCCGGAGTTGAGGGCCGTGACCTGCTGGGCGACGCTGCGGTGACAGACATCAAGACCACGATACGGGCCGCAACCTTGGGCACGGCTCTAGGACTTGCAGCCGGGTTCACGCCCCTCGGCGCTGGTCTGACTATATTCGCCATCTGGACCGCCGGTGTCCTGTGGTATCCCTCGTGGCGCTTCCTTCAATTGTGGTAGTCGTGCGCCAGGACAAGCGAGCGGGCATCTTCGTCGCTTCCGCTGCTGCGGCTTCCTTCCCGGGCTCATCCACCTGAATCGCGCCTCTTCGGAGGGCGTCTTCACCTTGGTTGCTCTCGGTGCCTGGTCCGTCGCTTGTCTGGCCGCGCTCCTGTCTCCCCTCGCGTCCTGGGGCAACCGGCCCTCCCGGCCGCCCGTGATACCCTCTGAGGCGTAACGGGCGTCTCGGTGGGGCGTCTAGCCGGCCTGCGCCTGGTCCTGCGGGATGCACGGGTGGCGGGGTTGATCACGACCCGAAGGGTCGCGTGTTCACCAACGCGGGGCACGGCGCTGGGCTATCGAAACTGGCTCACACGTTGGGGGGATATTCTGCGCCGCGCCCGCGTCTCCCCGCGCGAGGGGGACGCCCAGAAGGCCATGAGGCGGTCGTTCGTTACAGCCTCCCTGGTCTGCGGACGAGAGCCCAAGGTGATCGCCGCAGAGCTCGGCCACACAACCCCCAGGATGATCCTGGAGGTGTACGACAGCTTCCTGGATGCGAATGCGTGGCCGGACGAAGCCGAGCAGGCCGCACTTTCGCCTGTGTACGGATGGCACCCCGCTGGCACCCCCCTACAGATGGACGAAAGCAATCAAAAGCCCCGCCACGTGTAAGTCCGTGACGGGGCTCTCGAAACCTGGAGCACGAGACCGGGCTCGAACCGGCGACCCCCACGTTGGCAACGTGGCGCTCTACCAACTGAGCTACTCGTGCCCGGGAGCCGGAGAGTCCGTC
>JANQEO010000215.1 GCA_028278325.1 Candidatus Binatia bacterium | reverse complement strand
CGATCTCGAAGGGCGTCGGCGGACGCGCCTGGCGGGTCTCTTCTTCCCCGATCCCGAGCTCGGCCAGCAACGCCTTGTGGTTGCCGCGCGCCTCGGCCTCCATGTCGACGTGGCCGTCGAGCACGGCGAACGAGCCGTCTTCGAGCTTCGCCAGCGGGTTGATCTCGGCGAGGGTGAGGTCGTAGTCGAGGAAGATCTGCATCAACTCGAAGACGATCGGCGTGAGCTTGTTGATGTCCTTGGTCAGGCCCGGCACTGCGCCCACCGCTTCCTTGGCCGCGGCCGGCGTGATGGGAAGCAGGCTCGAGAAGTTCGTCTTCGAGACGTGATCGGGATCGGTCTCCGCCACCTCTTCGATGTCGATGCCGCCCTTGTCGCTGAAGATCACCACGGGCTTCTTGTTGCGGCCATCCCAGGTGACCGCGACGTAGTACTCCTGCGCGATCGGGCTCTTCTTCTCGATCAGGATCGTGCGTGCCTTCTCGCCCCGCACCTCGACGGGCAGGATGGCCTCATAGTGGGCCGCCGCCTCTTCGGGGGTGTCGGCGAACTTCACGGCGCCCGCCTTCATGCGGCCGCCTGAGAGCACCTGGCTCTTCAGCACGACCGGGCAGCCGATTTCTTCGGCTTTGGCGCGGGCTTCGTCGGCCGAGTTCACCAGGTGGCGCGGGCCGAGGGGAAGGCCGCGCTTCGCGAACAGGGCCTTCGATTCGTATTCATAGAAGCGCATGCGGGGGGTTCCTCGTCATGTCGTCGGAAGTCGCCGTAGCGGCGGGGTGCGACGCGCCTTTCAACCAGCCTCAGCACGTCGCTCCACCGGCGGTGCATGTTTAGACCGCCGGGAGAGGGAAAGGCGAGCACGTTATGGATTCTTCTCGTGTTTTTCAACGGTTCGCTCGCGTTCGATTGCCCGCCCGCAGGCCCTCCGCTTCACTGATCGCGACGTCGCCGCCGACCCGCAGTCAGGCCCCGCGACCCCCACCTCGAACGTCAGATCAGGGAGTGCAGAGAAATGAAGGAATTCCGCGACAAGGTTGCCGTCGTCACGGGCGGCGCGAGTGGCATCGGGGCCGCGCTGGTTCGGGCGCTCCTCTCCGAAGGCGCGAAGGTGGTGATCGGCGACGTCGAAGAAGGCGCCTTGAAGAAGGCGCTCGAGGGATTCGACGGCGAGGTGAGCGGAGTCGTGACCGACGTCTCCGACCCGGCGAGCGTCGAGGCCCTCGCCGAGCAGACGTACTCGGCCCACGGTGCCTGTCATCTGCTGTTCAACAACGCGGGCGTCGCCGCACCTTCCGCGAACATCTGGGAAACCACGCCGAACGACTTCCGCTGGGTGCACGGGGTGAACGTCCACGGCGTGATGCACGGCATCCAATCGTTCGTTCCCCGCATGATCAAGGGTGGGGCCGAGGGACACATCATCAACACGTCCTCTCACGACGGCGGCATCTCTCCCCTGCCCTATCAGTCGGTCTACGCCTCCAGCAAAGCCGCGGTATCGATCCTCACCGAGTGCCTCGCCGCCCAGCTCGAGAGCGAGGGCACGAACCTCGGTGCCTCCCTCTTCTATCCCTCGGGCGGCATGCTCGACACGGGCATCTGGACCACCGACCGCAACCGCCCGAAGGAATTCGAACGGGAACGCCCGGGCATTCCCTCACCGACGGTCGAGCAGTTCAAGGAAGCCTCGGAGAAGGCGGGATGGACCCTGCAGTTCCAGGACCTCGACGAACTCGCCCGCTTCACCCTGGATGGCGTGCGCGAGAAGCGCTTCGTGATCGCCATGAACCTCGCAGAGACCGAGGTCACCCTGAGCGATCGCGCCAAGCGCATCGGCGCCGGCAACCTCCCGATCGATCCGCAGGGGATCCCGCAGATCTAGATCACTCTTCGCAGACGATAGTGTCCACGCTCGCGACCTTGCCATCGTGGTCGAGTCGTCGAAGTTCAAGGTCCGCGACGAAATCGACGCGATTGACTCCAGCGATCTGTCTCCGACTCTGTCTGTCGAACTGGGTCCGAAACTTCATACGCTCGATCTCGTACTCTCCGCCTGCCTCGAGCTGCAGTCGCGTGAGGCAGGTATAGGTCTCGCGAGTTGGCCACGAGGGATGAATCTCGTCGGCCTGCACGATGTATCGAAAAGTGATGCCGTAGTCGCCGGGCAGTAGCGCATAGTGGCGGCCTTCCAGTTCACGGCCATTGATGTTCGTGATCGCACCGTTGGTCACCATCTTGAGGGTGGCCACCTGTTCAGGCGGTCGCTTGGCCCCCGGATAGAGCTGATTCGCCGACGCACATGCCGTCAGCGCACACAGCGCCATCAACCCAACTGTTCGCGACACCGGACGCACCATCGACGACTCCCCCGAACCAGGCTCGATCCGATGTTGTGTAAGCCAACACCCAAAGGCAACGGGCTCGACCGCGGCACCACGGCACACACCCGAGGCGGAGGAGGAGACACGCCTGCGGCGCAGCAAGTCAATCCTCTGGATCGACTCGCGGAAATCGAGTGGCATCCCTTGCTCATCTGACTTTGAACCGCGCCTTGGAGTGGGTGAGAGAGGTCGATGGGCTTCGGCAGGCGCTCTCGGGAGGCCCTGCAGGCGCATCAGGACTGAATTCCGACCGAGATCATTGGTGCCCTGTAGACATTGAATCTCTCTAGGGCGCGGGCGGGGGTGAAACAGAATGGCTCAGAACGGCACGCAAGAATGGGGCAAGGGACTCAAGCCGAACCAGATAAAGGCGATGGAGGCCCTTCTCAGCGGGCAGACCGTCGCGGGAGCGGCGTCGGCTGGGGCCTCCCGCACGACCTTGAACCGATGGCTTCGTGACAACTGGGAGTTCCAGGCTGCACTCAATCAGAGGCAACGGGAAGTGCTCAGTGCTGTTCAGGCGGGGGTTGTGAAGGCAGCTCAGAGTGCCGCAGCCCCCAAGGACTACTTCCCTCTTGATGTCTCTCGACATGCGTGCTGGGTGCCCTTCGCTACGAAAAGCGGCCGACCAGCCAGGAAGCGATGACGAAGTACTCGCTCTCCTATGGCAACGCGGCGGCGAACTTCGCCGCGACGGCGGCGAAGCCCGTTGCCGTGGGATGTAGCTCGTTCGCCCACCAGTCCTTGTAGGTCTCATCCGTCCTGAGGGTGCCTCGCAGATCCACGTGCGTGACGTGCTCTAGCCCAGGCACGCCAGGCAGCTCCTCCAACATCGTGTTGAAGCGGTCGATCAGCTCCTTCACGATATCCCGCCGATTTGCTTCAAACCGGCCGTCCGGGTCATCCTCTGGCACGTAACCTTTCTCTCGGAAGCCCGGCTCTAGCCACGGCCCCGGGAGGGGCCCCAAGCCACCCCAGAAGCCGCGGCCGTCCGGGATCGAGTAGTCGTAACCGTGAACCAGGATCGGCAAAGGCCTGCCGAGCTGGTCCATGCAAAGACTCGTGACCTCCGTCACCCAAGAAACATATGCGAAGCGGAGTCGCTCATCGACGAGTCCGGAGACCACCTGATCATTCAATCCGGGTGCCGCACTATCTGCATGATTCAAGAGAATCGCGAATTCGTCACCGGCAAGATCGTTTCCGCCCCCCGAAAGCAAGATGGCTTCGGGCGTCTCTCCCCTGCGGATCAGCCTCTCGATCTTTTTCAGGAACTTGTTCAGCTGCCCGCTTCCATACGCCATATCCTCGATGGTGTCGCCTTTATGACTGACTGACTCTACGTCGTAGCCGTATCGGTCCTCGAGTTCTTCCAAGACGTCCGTCCATGGATAGTCAAACCAGGAATCTCCCTCCGCGATCAGCACCCCCATACTGGCGGGCCCGAGCTCGGCCGCAAGCGCTTCGCCTACCGCACCGGCTGCTTCCGATGTCGGCGCCGCGTCCCCAAGCGCATCGCGTCGGATCCTGCGCCTCTCTCGGCGGTACTCGATCACTTGCTTGGCCCGTTCTCTTCCGATCTCGATCGCCTTCGTGGTGCGCTCTGCCATGGAAACTCCCTTCGCCAACCCGACTGAATCTCAATTAGTTGTTCGATCTCCCGAACCCGCAATGGAGCGCCGCCGGAAAAGGAACCTGTACGTCGTCAAGAGTTCTGGGACCGTTTGGCTCAAATTCTAAGAGAGGGTTCGGGCTCCTGTTTGCGGCTAATCCGCGTTGCATAGATTCTCTTTCTTCCTGCGTTTTAATGTCAAGCGTTTCACCTTCTCCCTGTAGGCCGGGATTGCCCGATGACGACCGCGTTACATGTCGTCAGGCGTGACACTGCCGATCGATTCGTACAGCCGCTCGCGGTTGTAGTACTCCACTGGCCGGCCCCGCGATAGTGGCACGAGTCTCTGAGTTAGCTTGCTCAGGAAGCTGTCGGAGACGAAATGAAGGGCAAGCGACACACTGCGGAACAGATCAACGCGAAGCTGCGAGAAGCCGAGGTGGGTCTGGCCAAGGGCCAGAAGCTGGCTGAGGCGATCCAGAAGCTCGAAACCACCGAGCAGACGTACCTCCGCTGGCCGAAAGAGTGCGGAGGCCAGCGGACAGACCAGGCGCGGCGTCTGAAAGAACTCGAAGAAGAGAACGCCCGTCTGAGGAAGCTGGTGGCAGACTAGGCGCTGGACAACGCGATCTTGAGGGAGGCGGCGTCGGGTAACTTCTGAGCCCGACACGGCGGTACCAGGCCGAGACTCACGTCCAGCAGAAGCTGGGAGTTGCGGAGCGTCGGGCTTGTCGAGTCCTGGGACACGCGAGAGCGAGCCGGCGGCATGTCCTGCTGGTCGCCGCGGACGAGGCGCGCTTGGTCGCTCGGGTGACGGAGCTGGCCCAGGCGTCTGGACGGAACGGCAACCGAGTCGATGAAATCTCGCATACATCACTGATAGAATCACCTCGACAGACTACGAGGCGAACCTCGCTATGAGCCAGCTCGACCGCGGCGTCATTCAACACGTGCTTCTATTGCCGACACAGCGCTGGCGTCTCCAAAGCCCGGGGCCGGATCCATCCGCCGGGGCTAGCTTGCGCCCTACTCTGCGCGGCGTGCATACGGGTAATGGAGTCCCACGCTGCATAGTGCTCCTGCTCGTCGCCTGCTGCGGCTGCGCCGCGCCAGTCTCGTCGCCAACCGCGCTGCCGACCGGAAACGGTACGAGCGCAAATCCGCAGAAGACCTTCAAGATCGAGGGCCACCCGGGCGTCCCTGCTGCCACGGTCTGGGAGTATCTCGACCATCGGAAGCGAACGGTGGATGTCCGCCGTGAGAAGCGCGTGCGCCTGCACAACCATCTCACCTTCGTTCCCCACGAGGGAGATCCGACACGCGGTCGCCTGGTTCTCGACCGCGGCACGCCCGAGCAGCAAGCACGGATACGCACATGGTTGACGGAGCTGTCCGCACGTGGGGTTGGCTTCGGTAGAGACAACGGGTCCGACGTCATTGATCCGACGGATCTGGAGTCAGTGTTGCTGTGGGAGGATGTCGTCCGCGAGCGGCGGTACCGACCGCTCTTCGAAGGTGGGGAAGCGCTGGCTGAGCTCTTGACGGATCTCCGAAGCAAAGTCAAGGAAACGAAAGCCCGACGCAAGAAGTTGAAAGACGAAGCAGAGGCAACCGTAGAGAGCTGGGAGGACGCAGACTGGCGGAAGTCGTACTGGCACTCCACCCAACGGGAGCGGGCTAGTGACAGCTTGTTCCGGCGCCAGTTCGACCGCACGGACCGAAGGCAGCTAAGGGCGCTCAAGGCTCGCAGAAAGCTTCTCGAGGATCTGGTCGGCGAGATGGAGGGCCAGGGGACCGACGAAGCACAGGGCGCCCGGCTCCCCATGATCGACCGAAAGACCCGCGAGTACATCGAAATCCACGAAGCCGCCGCGCGCAACGAGCAGCTCGGATTGGGACGCCAGGTGTGGGCCGTCATCGGACACAAGCTCGGCGTCCTCAAGGACAAGCTCTTCGGCCACGGCGGGGGCGATGCGAGTCCCAAGCCCTTTCTCGACTCGTCGCCGGTGGGCAACCCGCGACAGTCTACCTTCTGGCAACCGCGTGCCCCCGAAGCCGTGACTCCTCTACGGATCTACCGGGGACCGTGGCTCGGGAAGAAAGCGCCGCAGGTGCCCGAAGCCGACGAGCTGCTTTCCCTACACCGATTCCGCGACTTCGCCGGGGATGGACTCCATCCCTCGGTGAACGTGCGCGACGACGAAGAGAAGAAATGGAAGGTCAAGTTCTACAAGGAGTACTCAGTCGCCGTCGAGCCGATCATGAGCCGACTATTCTATGCAATGGGCTACAACACCGACCCCATCTTCCACGCCCCGATCCTTCGGCTGGAGGCACGCGCGGTTGCCGCTGCCTTCAGGTACAAGAACCGGATTCCATGGCGAAGATTCGGCTACACGCCGTACAAGATCGAGAGTGTGGTTCGCCGACTCGAAGACGCCGACGGGACCATCGTCTATGAGAAGGCGGCCGGCAAGCGAATGAAGGAGGCGTTGAAGAAGCCGGAAGAGCTGGATCGGATCGGCTGGGTGGAGGTCGCCTACACGGAGCTGGAGTACAAGGAGGGCGACTGGGACTCGATCGGTCCTTGGAACGACACCGATCTCTCCCACCACGACCGACGCGAAGTGCGCGCCGTCGGGATGGTGATGGCCTGGGCACTGGGCAACGACTACAAGTTCAATAACGTTCGTCTCGACATCCTCGAGAAGAAGAAGAAGAAGAAGAAGAAGCCCATTCGAATCGCCCATGTGTACAGCGATGTCGGTGGGGCCCTCGGCGCGACGGATCCCGATGGAATCGCCTGGACCGTGGACGTCGATCCAGAGGGGGCGATCTTTCACGACAACCGAAACAACTATTCGACCGCGGCCTGGGACCTGATGGATCTCGACGATGCGCGATGGGCGATCCGTCGGATCGGACGACTAACGGAGAGCCAGTTGACGGCGGCGTTTGCTGCCGGTTCCCATTCGTGGCCTGTGACCCGGCTGTACATCGAGAAGTTCATCGCCCGGCGTGACGATCTCGTCTGCCAGTTCGGCCTGGAAGGCGCCTTGGGTTTGCTTCGTCCCGAGGGACCGGAGTTCGAACTGACGGTCCGCGGAGACGGTGTACTCACTCTTCAGGACGACCAGGGGGAGGCGGTCACGATCCACCTTCCGGCCAACGGGTTCTCCGTGGTCGACGGGCAGATCGTCTCATCCCTCGGTGAGCCCCCGAAAGCGGCCATACAGGATCACCTGACCCGCTGTCCGGCATCAAATACGGATCAAATTGGGGAGGAGCGCTCGAGGTGAAGGCATATTGAGGTCGATCCCACAACCGCGACGCCGAATCTTCTCTCGAAGGAAGGTTGGCGCGGTCCTCTTCGCTATTGCGACATCTGTAGCCCGAAGACCGGCAAGCGCTGGAGCCACGGAGCAGCGAGGGACACCTGGATCAAGGCAACCGAAACGGTCGGGATAGAAGTGGGTTTCCATGAATGCACGAAGCACAGCCGCGCAACAGGTTGGTTGGCCAATTGAGTGGACGAGAGAATTATTCAAGAAGCACTCGGGCATAGCGACACAAAGTCCACGCTGAAGTACGCGCGACTGAATTCGGGCGCACTCGTCGAACTCAGCGGGGGCAAGCACACTTCAACGCAGTAATGCGTTGGCGTTGTTTGCGGTTTGTGCGCACGAAGGTCCACGCTCGTAACTACCCGAAATAAAAAGGGAGAGTGGCATCCCTTCCTCATCTGACTTTGAACCACACCCTGGAGTGGGTCAGAGCGGTCGATGAGCTCAGGCAGGCGCTCTCAGGGGGCGCTGCAGGCTCTCCAGGGGCTGACACGGACCGAGTTCACTGGTCCCCTGCAGGTATTGAATCTCTCTAGGGGCGCGGGCGGGGGTGAAACAGAATGGCTCAGAACGGCACACCACAACGGGGCAAGGGACTCAAGCCCAACCAGATCAAGGCGATGGAGGCTCTCCTCAGCGGGAAGTCGGTGGGGGGAGCGGCGGAAGAGGCTGGGGTTTCTCGTACAACCCTGCACCGATGGCTGCGTGAGAACTGGGAGTTCCAGGCTGCCCTAAACCAGCGACAGCAGGAGCTTGTCAGCGCGGTTCAGGCTGGGCTCTTGACGGCTGCTAGCAGGGCCACAGCTGTGGTATCACGAGCAATCGACGAAGGGGACCTCCGAGCTGCGATAGCCCTTCTGAAGGGGCTGGGGTTGCTCAGCGGCAGCGGTCAGATCGAGGTTGGTCCTGATGATCCGAATCTGGTGCGGGCTGAGGCCGAGTTGGCGGAGAAGGAGGCGGCTTCCGAGAGGTTCATGCGGTCGCTTGTGATCTGAAACCCCACCTCAGATGCGGTCGGCGGAGGGCCATACGGATTCCGTCACCTGGGCGAGGATCTTGGCTCTGTCTCGAATGAGGTCTTCATCCCACTGGTCGCCAGCTTGTTCCAGCAGTGCCTTGTTGAGGTAGAGCACGCTGTGTTCGGCGATCGCTTCGCGCTTCTTTGGCCACGCACCGTGCGACATTGCGGGATTCAGCTTCTTGTTCACGAGAGTCAGGTTTCCGATCGAATGGACCAGGCGATCACGGATCGCCCCCGCCTCCGAGATGGCCTCCTCCGAATCGAGCTGGATCGGCCAGTGCTCGGACCAGTGCAGGGGCATAACGTGCTCGATGGTGAGGTTCTTTGGAGGAACCTGGGTCTCCGCCTTGGCGGTCCGAAGCGCCGCCTCGATTCCCTCCAAGACTATTCGCAGCCGCCCCCTGGTCAGCAGCCTGTAGATCGGAAGCGACAGGAAGTGCTCCTCGAGGTCGCTCACAGTCGGCCAAAGCCCTGAATCGGCCGTCTGCTCCGACAGGAAGCGAACGACGGTCTCATCTGCTCTCTCGGCTCCCTCGCCATCAAGGCGCCCAAGGAGATCCAGGAACAGCGTGTTGTAGTTCTTCGTCGTCATGCGACAGACCATTCGACGAACGAGGTAGCTCTCAATCGCCCGGAGTCCCCGGTGCAGCCGGTCTTCGGTCAACTCCGAGGAATCCTGCGAAAGCAGCCAGAGCAGAACTGGGGTCACGACACCTGCTTGCATCACGCGCCAGCGGTAGAGAAACGTCCCGAGGTCCGAATCGTCGTCGATCTCCTCGAGTCTTCGGTAGGTCCGTCCCACCTCTTCGATATCGCCCGCAATCTCTTCTATCGATACGGCCGAAGCGTCGGCGTATTCGCGGAATCTCGGGAATACGTCGCTCGCGGGTATCTCGGACCGGGACCTCATCACAAGCCAGTAGTTGAGAAAAACGTCGACTCGCGGGCGGATGATGCGACCTTGGCGGATCTCCTGTCGCCACCACGGTTCATCGAAGGCCTTCCAGTGCTTCGCATACACCGCATCCGGGTCCTGTCCCAGCTCCCGCACTTGGTGGAGGACGAGGTTCTTGATGAGGTCCGACGCGAGGAGCGGAGTGCCGCGCGCGTTCAGCGTCTCGAAGATGACGTGCGAGTCATCCTTCTGGACGAGATCGATCACGACGATCTGAAGGAGCGCGATCAGCGCGGCCTCTAGTCCGTTCGCACGCTCATCCCGCTCGCCTTCTACCTCTTCGACCCACTCGTGGATCTGGAGTTTGAAGAACTCGTGCGCTTGCACGATTGGCGAGTCCTCGTACTCCTCGCTCGACAGGTCGTTTCGCATGGCATACCGAAACGCCGCACGATCCACGTTCGTTGGCCAAATCTTGAACTGATGATCTGGATCGCTCCCCACGAAGTCCTCATCGTTCAGGACCAGCTTTGAGAGACGACGCGAAGCAGGTGCCACGCCGGATTTCTCGAACACCTCTTGCGCAGCATCAAGCAACAGCTGCAGGGTCGTCAACCGCTGCTGTCCGTCGATTACGTGCCGAACTTCGATGTCCGCAGCGCCCGTGTGTTGCTGCTGCACCACCACAGCACCTAAGAAATGCGCCTGCGCCCTGTTTCGCGCTGCGGCAGTGTCGTTCTCCGCCTCGTGGAGTGCGTCGAGGTACCGCTCCGCGGTGTTTCGGACATCGTCCCAGAGCGGCTCCCACTGGTCTTCCTGATTCCACACATACGGCCGCTGAAACGTCGGGATCAGATACCTGACGTCCTTCTGAAAGATGTCCTTCAACGTGAGAATGCTCGCGTCCAATCAAGACTCCCTTGAAAAGCGACGTTCGATGTTGCCGACGTTCCGCTGCAACACGACGGATCTGAATCAAGCTGTTCGACCGGAACACCCGCGGCGCTCTCGGTCTTCTAGCAGATTGACGGGTCACTGCCGTCTGCCAGAATAGTCGCTTGGATACAGCCAGAGACCCGGCGCCCTCAACTTCGGAGCTATCCGACCATGATGCACCTTCGGCTCGCAGACGTGTCGGATGGACTGTGCGCGGAGCTACGGTTCCCGGACGGCGCCGCCGCTCAGGTTGATTGCGGCTCGGCGATATCTGGGGCCGCAGCCGACGCGTGGCTGAGAATCCTTGCCGCCAACCCGACCACACCAAGCTTCGGGCCCGACACCTTCATCTTGACGCACCTCCATACTGATCACTACAACGGCGTCCTCGATGCCACCAACTCTCCCTCTTTTCCGAGACTTGCCAATCTGCGACGGGTAGTCACAGCTGGTGTCCCACGAACTCCCGACCGATCTATGTTTCTCCGCGCTGCGTTCGCGGCATCCTTCCGTGTTCTCGGATCAGATTCCGGGCACATGCGATATGACTTCCTCAAAGCAGTACATCAATTGAACGGCGGCCAGTGCATCTCGTTCAGACAAGTGTTTCAGAACGACACGGTAGAGGTCGGCGGAGCCCGCCTGCAGTGCATCTGGCCACCCCGTGAAATCGACGACTCACGATTCGCCAGATCGCTTGAGAAAGCCCTCGCGAAGTTCGACGCAGCCCTTGAGGCGGATCCCTTTCTAAGAGAGATCCACGAGCGAGTCGAAGGACAGCCACACCTGCAAGGCCTCGAGATGGAGCCGGCTGGGGCCGAGAGTGAGTCTCGTTCCATTGAGTTCGGCGAAGACGACCTCAGATCGCCTCCTCTCGAAGACATTACCCCGCCGCGCACAGTCCCACCCGAGACCAAGCAGGCGAACAAGGCGCTGACGGATTTGGCAAACCAGCTTTCGCTTGCGCTTAGGGCAGGGACCTCACTGCTTATATGGGGAGACGTTGGAGAGCCAAGGCTACGCCCCGCGATCGAGTTCCTGCGCTCCGTGAACGCCATCGACGTCGACTGCATGGTGGCTCCGCATCACGGCACCTATTGGAACCCCGCCCTTCTCAACTTGCGGTCAGGATCCACGCTGATCTCACACGGCCCCAAACTTCTCCCCAAGTACAAGCACGAATGGGCTGAGATAAGCGGAGCCGTCAGGTCGACTCACCTGGAGGGAGACATTTGCGTACAGCTCTGGCATTGGTGATCGATGCCCCCTCGGATCGATCGAAACTGCACGTAGTAGTCGAACCACCTGCCTCGGAAGTGCCAAACACCCGATGAATATCACGCTCCACTATCAAGGCCCCCTGAAGTCAAACGCCGGACGACGAGACAAGCATCTGATCCGAGAAGCTCTACACCCGCAGCTCGCTCAACTCTGGGAGCATGAGCCGCTGAACGGAGTCAAGGACAGGTTCCTCGATCCTCAGCGCAAGCCAGATAACCCACCTGGCGGCAACAATCTGCTCTACAGCGTAGGTGGTCATCGATTTGCATGCATAGTGAGTTCTCGCCTCCACACTACCGCTGCATTGGACATCAAGCTCCTTCGCCCAGAAAGGCCCGGCGGACTCGTCGGCCAGTCCGGCGACATCGATAACCGCCTAAAGACCTTGCTTGACGCACTCACTATTCCGCAGCACGAAAACTCGCTACCGGATGGGTTCGCCCCTCAAGCCGAACAGATGCCGTTCTTCTGCCTACTCGAGGATGACGCCCTAGTCACTTCGCTGTCTGTGGAAGCGGAGCGATGGCTGCACCCAACTGCTGCGAGCTCCTCCGAAGTCATAGCAATCATCCGCGCGACAACTTCGACAAGGATCAAAACGACGGAGAATTTCGACTTTGACTAGCCAAGATCCATGGCGCGAGTCGACTTTCGAGCCACGGTCGCGGAGCAACGCTTCCGAACATGGCCGGGACGAATGAAGGCCACGATTCGCGAGCCGGATTGATCAAGCGCGCAACCGGGCTACCACCAGCCCTACCGCTGACCGTAAAGCCAAGAGGTCGCTACAGATCCGACTCGGGGCGCTCACCGCTCGCATATAGCGTTGCGAGTTCGACTACATCACGATCCTGCTCCGCCACTTGGGACTCGCTAAGGGCAGAAATGCGCTGGACAAGATCAGCCTCCAAGCCGTAAATCTGAACCAGCCCTTCCCACGAGAGTCGTGGAGTACGAGTAACTGGCCCGCTCGACGACGCGGAAATCATCTCGGTCCTGGCAGACTTGAGGATCGCAAGAGTAACTTCTGGCGAGTCTTCAATCGGAAACGGTCCATCCCGCGGCTCGCTCCAATCAGCGATTACCACGAGAACCCAGAATACCTGCGGATCCTTGATCAACGCATGGAACGGCGTAGATCGAACAGTAGCAATCCACTGCCGCTCGAACCGTTCTGCATCCTCTTCCGAAACGAGCTGATGACCCGAATGCTCACGATGGCCGACGGTTCTAATCACCTCAAGCGCGGAGGATACGCACGTCACGTTCGAAACGATCTCCTCTACAGCCCTCGCAACAGCACCCGGGTCGCCCAGCGACCGTAATAGTCGGTAGACAACGCGCGAGAAGACCATTCGCGTTCCGATATCAAATAGCCCTCGACGACGTTCGGGCATATCGGGCAAGAGGTTCAGAAGCGCGACTACGCTTGGTGCGACCTGCTCCCGAGTGTATTCGTCCTCGTAGACCTCGAGTGACTCCACGACATCCTCCACCATCGAGGGCTCTAGAGAGCGGAGGTATTCATCGAGCCGATGGCGGTCGCCCATCAGGCGACGCGCTCTCTCAGCGTGAGAGAAGGCACTAAGGCTCTCGTTTTCTGCCTCCGTGCGTTCCAAGTAGAGCCGCAGGAACGCTCGATGGGCGACTCTCCGGGACTTGAGCCACTTCCCTTCCCACTCCGCTCCGTACTTGGTGGCACCAACATGCTCCGCCGCTGCAGGAAACAGCCTCTTGACGATAGCCCGTGCCAGCTCGTCCCTATCGCCGGCCGACGCGACCAGGCATTCAACGTCTGCCTTTAGGTCTTCAGCCTGCATCGTCGAAGCGCCTAGATTCGTCAGAGCTTCCATTGAACCGTGCAGACGATCGTAGACATCAGGAAGGAAAACCCGAACGGCCTCAAGCCCGAGTACGTCAGCCAGCGCAACTTTTCCTTCGAGGGCTATTACGGTTCCCCGAATCTCGGTGCCGTACCGGTTAACGTTTCGCATGGTCCTTACGAGCGGGCGCACTACGTCGACAAGGATCTCTTGCCATATATTTTCATCGAAGGGCCCCGTCTCCCCGATCCCCAAGAGCGCCTCCTCGATGCATGAAGTGATTTGGCGACTCAGAACATGGTGGGGCACAGATGGGAGATCGAATGCGAGCTGAATGATCTTCTCTAGATAGTCTCGCCCTGAAACGCTGCCCTCACCAAGAGCCTGCTCCACACGCAATCGATCAAAAGCGAGCACGTAGATGACGTTCGGAAAGCTGGCGGTCAATCGAACGAGCCGAAACAACTCCCGAATCTCGTGCGTCGACAAGCGATCGATGTCATCGAGAACCACGAGAATCTGCGTATCAGCTTTCGCCAGTTCTTTGCAGAGCCTGTCCCGCACGGAAGCGGCGCCGCCCTTAGGTTGTCGTCGGAATCCGCGGCCGAGGAGTCTCAGCGTAGAACCGATCCCTCCCGCCCACTGACCAACAATCGGCAGCGACGCAAAGGGAGAAAACCACTCGCTGTACTCTTCAAGGGTTTCCCCGATAGCCTCGAACTTCTTCTTAGACTTGAGCTGCGCGGCCAACTCATGGAAGAAGCGTTCCACGAGCTGCTCCGCTCCGCTGAACATCCACGGATTGAAGTCGAGTATCAGAGCCCCCGCCCGTTCAAACTCATCACGGGCGAGATTGATGAATGACGTCTTGCCCGTTCCCCATGCACCTACGACTCCGACCACTAGACCTTCGCTCGAATCCAGGTCCAGAACCCGCTTAGCGAATGCTGCTGCTACCGGAGCCCGACCAAGAACATCCTCTTCAGCGCGCCTAATGGGGTTGTCACGGGACGTCATTCGGCGATCCCACTGAGCTGATATTCGCCGCTTCGACTATCTCACCCGCGGTTTGCTGAAGGTCCGAGAGAACCGACTCAATCTGCTCGAGACTTGCTCTCAGATCATCGGCAATCTCTTGTGCGAGAACATCCGGGTCGGGGAGGTTCGCCGAATCCTCCAGGCTCTCATCGCGGAGCCAGAAGAGGTCGAGGCTGACCTTGTCGCGGTTGACGACCTCGTCGTAGGAGTACGGCCGCCATCGGCCATCCGGCGCCTCCTCGGACCACGTCGCCCTGCGCTTGTGGCGGTCGCCGGGGCGATAGCACTCGACGAACTCGTCGAGGTCGGCACGGGTCATGCGCTTCGTCTTGAGCGTGAAATGCATGTTCGTGCGGAGGTCGTAGACCCAGACGTTTTTGGTCCAAGGCTCCTTCGCGCCGGGCTTGCGATCGAAGAACAGCACGTTCGCCTTCACACCCTGGGCATAGAAGATGCCGGTGGGGAGGCGAAGGAGGGTGTGGACCTCGCACTCCTTGAGGAGGTTCTTGCGAACTGTTTCCCCGGCTCCACCCTCGAAGAGAACGTTGTCGGGCACGACGACCGCGGCGCGGCCGTGGATCTTGAGCAGCGACTTGACGTGCTGGACGAAGTTGAGCTGCTTGTTCGAGGTCGTTGTCCAGAAGTCGGGGCGGTTGTAGGTCAGTGACTCGCGGTCGGTCTCGCCCTCTTCGTTTACGACCGTGATCGAGGACTTCTTTCCGAAGGGAGGGTTCGTGATGACCACGTCAGCGTGGTCCCTCGGCTCGTCCCGGAGAGCGTCGTCGGTCTTAATCGGCGGTTCGTGCTCGTCGCCACCATCAGGGCCGATGCCGTGGAGGTAGAGGTTCATCCCGCACAGACGGGAGACGTTGGGGACCAGCTCGATCCCGCGCAGGGCCTGGAAGCGAAGGTGCTTCTTCTGGTCGCGGTCCAGCTCCGAGTGGTTCTTGAGGTACTCGTAGGCGGCCAGCAGGAAGCCCCCCGTGCCGCAGGCGGGATCCAAAACGACCTCGCCGGGCTGGGGCTGCACGCACTCGATTAGAGCCTCGATGACCGAGCGGGGGGTGAAGTACTGCCCCGCGCCACCTCTCACATCCTGGGCGTTCTTCTCCAAGAGTCCCTCGTAGGCGTCGCCCTTCACGTCGGCGGCCATCGCCGACCAGTTCTCCTTGCCGATCAGCTCGACGATCAGCTGCCGGAGCTTGGCGGGGTCTTGGATCTTGTTCTGCGCCTTCTCGAAGATCAGCCCGAGCATCCCACCCTGCGTGCCCAGCTCGCGCAGGGTGTCGCGGTAGTGCTGTTCCAACTCGACGCCCTCCATCTGGGGCGCGGCGAGGTCGGCCCAGCGGTAGCCGTCGGGGATGGGCTGCTCCTCGCCGGTGAGCTTGGCGCGCTCGTCGGCCATCTTGAGGAAGAGCAGGAACGTGAGCTGCTCCAGATAATCCTGATAGGAAAGCCCGTCGTCGCGGAGGACATTGCAGTAGGACCAGAGCTTCTGGACGATTCGATTGGCGGCGTCGCTCATGTTTTCCGTGATCTCGCTTTGCGGCGGGCTCGTGTCTTGGGCTTCTTGTCGGCGCTCGCTTCGAGGTCGCCCATGATGCGCTCAAGCAGGGCCTTTGCGGGCTCGTCGGCCGGGTCCTGATCCACGAGCTTGCCCTCGAACGCCCACTTTAGGACGCCCTGACGTAGGCGTGCGGTGCGCTTGAGGCTTAGGGCGACCTCTGACTCCAGCTCGTCGATCACAGAGAGGGTCTTCTCGACCTCGGTAACAACGCGATCCTGCTCGGCCTCGGGCGGCACAGGGATGGAAAGAGCTGCAGCGGACTTCGTATTGAAGTGGATTAGCGCGACACCAACTTGCTGGCTTCGCACAGTCGCTTGGGCCAAGGAATTCATGTAGTAGGCCCCAAACCGTGGCCGGACGCCTGTTGGCCGCTTCACGATTACGAGGTCGCTACAATTCGCTTCCTGGAGGGTCTCGGGGACGACGCAAGCCGTGCCAACCGCGCCTGAGCGGACGATGAGCACGTCCCCTGGCGCGAGCGAGGATTTCGATAGCTGCTCGTGGAACTCGCGAGAAACGTGCTTGAGCCCACTAGGTTCGTATCGGTTCGCACGCACGTTCCCGCCACGCAAGAACGGTACGCCCTTTGGGCGATACTGGTCTTTCATCTTGCCGACGTGCCCCACGGTTACTCGCTCGGCAACCTGATCCCACGTTGACCAGGACCACCCCTCGGGCAAGGCAGGCAGTTCCTCGTGGTCGGGGCTAGAGGGCTCCTTGTACTTCGCCTTCCACTTGTCGTTTTTCGGGGGCTGGCCCTTGGCCTTCATCTTCGCCAGTTCGGCCTCTTCCCAGCGGTCGCGGCGTTCGGAGAGGATGCGCTCTAGGAGCACCGAGGCGGGCTCGTAGTCGCGGCCCTCGGCGCGGGCCAGCTCGGCCTCTGTCGGCACCAGCCGCCCCTCCACGGCGGCCTTGAGTACCGAGGCCCGATACCGCTTCAGGTTCCGCTGCACCCGCTCCAGGGTCGCCACGGCGTCGTCGAGCCGGGTGAAGTAGGACTCGATGGCATCGACGATGCGACGCTGTTCGGGGCGGGGTGCCAGCGGAACTTCGAGACTGCGGAACCACTTGAGACCAAGTCGGGGGCGCCCGACGCCGTGAACGAGGGCGGTTGCTTGGCTGCGCAGTTGCTGCGAGTTCAAGGCATATGCAACGAAGGGTGCTGATGACAGTCCCGCATGAACTCGCAGGCGAACACAATCGGCTTTGACGATTGCAGGCCCCACACCCGGCGGCACGATGCAGGCGCGTGGCAGTTTCTCACCGAGCATGGCAATGACAACATCCCCAGCCGCCGCCTCGTGCTTTCTCAGTCGATTGAAATGTTCTTCCGAGATGTGGGCACGTTCATCGTTAAAAACCCCATCGCCGATGTTCTGGAGCCTTATGACCCGAGGCCCCTCCTGTGTGTAGTGGCTCGTTTTTAGGTTGGACCCAAAGGGACCATCTGTAAGCGAAGCGGGTTCGTCTGCCGCGAGTTGCTCTACCAGCACCCGTACCCAGCCCTTCCGAAGACTGCTCATGCGGCAAGCGCCTCATTCAGCTCATCGAGAAGCCCGCTCAAGCCGTCTCCGAAGACCTGTGCGGCTCGCCCGAGCCCGCCCTCCTCTGCGAACGGCGCGTAGTCGAGGTCATCGACGGTCATCTCCAGGCTGGTGGCGATATGGTCGCGAATCATCTCCAGCCACTGGCTCTGGTCCGCCGTGAAGTCACGCCCAGCATTTCGCTGCTGCGCCAACCAGTTGTCGAATCGCGCGCATACTTGGTCACGGAACGGAACCAGCTCCTGGTCCTTATGCGTGGCGAACCGGACGAGGGATACGATGTCCGTGAGCAGCCGACCCGCTGAAGCGCCGCGCACCTTGTCTTTTCGCAACATCTCATAGGCCCGCCACAGCTTTTCTGGCGTCCATGAACGCGGCGGGGCCTTGATCGCCTCAGCCAGCTCCTTGATGTCCTTGAAATGCAGCCGCTTCGAGTATGGCTGCGCGTAGAAAAACTGAAGCGCGTCGATCTCGTCTTTGTTCTCCTCAAGGAACTGCTCGAACGAGTTGACGAGCGTCTTCGCCTTCTCCTTGGCCTCCTCGCTCGCCCCGGCTTCCAGTAGCTCGTCCTGGGAGACCTCGTCGATCACCTGTTCGACATCGCGCTTGAGGTCCTGGAGGAGCGTCCGCAGGGCGGGCTTCGTTGCGATCGGCTCGGTGGCTTTCTTGAGGAGCGTCTCAGCGGCCTGCTTCACCTGATCCTCGGACGGCTCTTCGTTGGGCGGCACGTCGAATGTCTTGCGCGCTTCGGTGATCTGCCGATCCGGGTCGAGGCCATCGACGATGCCCCGGCTGATATCGGAGATGCCCACGCCGCCGGACGCCTCGGCGACGCGCTGGAGCTCCTCGGGGCCGCATTGTTTGGCGAGGCGGGAGAGGCGGCTGGCGAGAGAGGAGAGCACCTCCGGGTCGGTGCCGCCCATCGCAACGTGCTCCAGGAGTGCCTTGAAGGGGACGGTCTTCTTGCGCTCCAGGGGCTGCGTGTCGGCGAGCTGGGTGTCGGTCATCCCGACGCAGTCCACGATGACGAAGTGCGTTTTAGCGTCGGCGTCGGGCGTGACAGCTTTCAGCTCATTCGAGTCGATGATGCGGACGCCTCGGCCCTTCATCTGCTCGAAGAGCACGCGACTCTTCACGGCCCGCATGAACATCACAATCTCGATGGGCCGGATGTCTGTGCCGGTGGCAATCATGTCCACCGTGACGGCGATGCGGGGCTCGAAGCTGTTGCGGAAGGACTGGATGAGGTCGCGCGGGTTCGCGGCCGTGACCTTGTAGGTGATCTTCTGGCAGAAGGCGTTCCCCATGCCGAACTCGTCGCGGACGATCTCGACGATGTCCTCGGCGTGGCTGTCGTCTTTGGCGAAGATCAGGGTCTTCGGGATCTCGGTGCGACCCGGGAATATCTCGGTGAAGAGCCGGTCGCGGAACGTGCGGACGATGGTGCGGATCTGATCCTTAGCGACGACCCTGCGATCGACCTCGTTCGCGTCGTAGGTCAGGTCCTCGTCGGGGGCCTCCCAGCGCAGCGCGCGGGTCTGCCGGTCGCGGTAGCCCAGCATCGTGTCAGGATGGGCTTCGACGGTTGAGCCCTGCTCTGTGATCTTCGTGCGGATGTTATAGACCTCGAAGTCCACGTTGACGCCATCCGCGACGGCGCGCTCGTGGTCGTATTCCATGACGAGGTTCTTATTGAAGAACCCGAAGGTCTGCTTCGCGGGAGTCGCGGTGAGCCCGACTAGGAAGGCGTCGAAGTACTCCAGAACCTGCCGCCAAAGCGTGTAGATCGAGCGGTGGCACTCGTCGATCACGATCACGTCGAAGTACTCGGGTGGGTAGGTCGAGTTGTAGACGACGGGGAGCGGCTCTTTCATGGCGGCTCCCATGGACTCAAACTGCGACTCCTCTTCGACCTCGGCCGCGAACTCGGACTCGCCCTTGAGCATCGAGTAGAGACGCTGGATCGTCGTGACGACCACCTTTGATGACGACCCAATCGTGTTCGAGGTCAGGCGCTGAACGTTGTACAGCTCGGTGAACTTCCGGTTGTCGTCGGGGGTGCGGAAGGCCTGGAACTCCTTCTCTGCCTGTTCACCGAGGTTGCTGCGGTCCACGAGGAAGAGGACGCGGCGCGCCCCGGCGTACTTGATAAGCCGGTAGACGGACGTGATGGCGAAGATTGTCTTGCCCGAGCCCGTCGCCATCTGGACGAGGGAGCGCGGGCGGTTGCGCTGGAGGGAGTGCTCCAGGTTGGTGACGGCCTCGACCTGATTGGGGAAGAGGAAACCCTGCTCCAGGGGCGGCAGAGTCTGGAGGCGGGAACTGAGCGAGGAGGGGCGGGTGTCCTCGGCCGCTGTGTGGAAGCCGCTGCCCTCGGCATGGAGGCGCTTCACCCACTCGTCAAGGGTGTCGGTCTTGAGCCAGTCGGCGAGGGTCGAGGGCCGGTGGATGTGCGGAACGTCCGAGATGCGGCGCGTCTTCGGATCGGGGTCGAGGCCGTTGATGAAGCGGGTTTCAACACCCGTGCTCATGTACTGAAACGGGAGCGGGTTTACCGGAGGATTGAGACCAGCTGGAAGGCCGGTCGCGTACTTGTCCGCCTGCAGCTCTACGCTGGTGAGGGGATACCCGGCGGGCTTCGCCTCCAAGACGCCAACCGCCTTCCCGTCAACGAAGAGCATGTAGTCCGCGAAGCCGTGGCCAGTCGCCATAGGGAACTCACGGACCGCAACCCCCTGCCCTGCCACAAGATTCATCTCTGCGCGGTCTTGGACGACCCAGCCCGCCTCGGCCAGCTGGGCGTCGATGTCCCTGCGGGCGAGTTGTTCAGGGGTCTCGGGCGTCATCCAGGCGCGATGCTAACACGGCCCGTGTTTCGCCCCTGTTCCCCGCCTGTTCCGCGCTTGTTCCGACGGCCCCGCACTCTTGCGTCGCCACCGCTCTCCTGCACGTGTTCAGACTGCCCGACCATCACCAGTCAAAACTGCGGCTGGCAGGACCATTCCAGTAGCGTGATTCAAAACTTCCACTACTGTAAGTTTTAGATGAGGGGCAAAGACGAAAAGGGATCCGCTCCCGAAGACGCGCTGCAGGCAGCGAGCATACGAAGGCTCACCGGTCTTTCGGACCGCCAGCTCCACGAATGGGACAAGCGCGGTGCGTTTACCCATGAGCGCCAAGAAGGCGGGCAGCGGAAGGTCACCGTCTGGGATGCGATGGCGCTGAAGATCGCGTCAGCAATTCGCACGCGGTACTCGATTCCCGTCACCAAGCTCGGCGCGTTAGTCCGCTGGATGACCGGAAGGGAACGATCCGGCGCTCACGCCTCCATCATGATGTTGTGCGGCGACTACATCCCGACGACTCAATCACAGGCCGACTTCTTCGGTGAACTCGTCGCGCTGGCCGGTGATCCGCCCCCGGGACTCGAAATCCTGAAGCAGCTTCCGCGACTCCACGAGGAAGCCGATGCGCTGGATGGACCGGACCTCAATCCGTTTGTCCACCGCCTCGCGGGTGCACTCGTTCCGCTCTACCAAGCGATGGGCGAGATGACTACAGGCTTCCCGACTTACCTGATCTCGAATCTCGAATCGCACCAGCTTGTCGGCGAACCGTGGATGATGGAGCTCATCCGCGCTGAAGCGGTTCCACCAGATCCGCTCATCATCCGCGTGGATGAGCACATAAACGAGGCCTTGCGGTTGGCCGGCGGGAAGGGATTCCCAGTCCGACACCGAGAGCAGGACATCGAGCCGGCCCCGGGCGAGTCGCTAGAGGAGAAGGAGCGGCAGGTTCTGGAAGTGCTCCGCCAGCGCGACTTTCAATCGATGACGATTTCGCCTTTCAATGACGGCTATCGCATGGAGATCAGTCGCGACTTGCCCGTTTCTCAGGCTGAGGAAATCGAGCGACTCATCGAAAGCCACGATTACCAATCGATCCTGGTCAAGAGGCGGCATGGAAAGGTTCAGCGCCTAACACAGACCGAGTCGATCACAACCTCGGATTCGGCAGACGGAAAGACCCTGCACCGAGATCCGAAATCGGAAAGGCCCCGCGATGCGTAGGGCCGTCCTCGAAACCCGACCTTACAGAGAGATCCTGCTAGTCGGGCCTGACGCCGTGTTCTATCGGCGAAAGAGGCCCAAACGGTGCTTTCACTTGCTCGCTGTCGAAAGGTATTGGGATTCGACCGCCGCGTCCCGAATGACGAGATCAAAGCGGTGCGTGACCAGCTCTACTTGATTGCTGAGGTCGCTCTGGATGCGCTGAATGTCAGCGATCAAGTAAACCTCGGCGAAGCCGCCAACGAGGACGAGACGGACGACGAATGGGGATGAAAGCAGTCATCTACACGCGCGTATCCACTGTCGAGCAAGTCGAGAACTTCAGCCTCGAAACGCAGCTCACGACCTGTCAGGCCTACTGCACACGCGAAGGCATCGAAGTGGCGGCCGTGTTTACCGACGAGGGAAAGTCAGCGAAATCCACAGACCGACCCGAGCTTCAGGAACTGCTCAAGTACTGCCAGGATCATCGCAAGAGCCTCGACTTCGTGGTGGTGTACGACGTCAGCCGCTTCTCGCGCCATGCCCCGAGCCACATCGCGTTGCGAGCAACGCTCCAGAAATGGGGCATCTCGCTGCGTTCCGCCACACAGCAGTTTGACGACAGCTCGACGGGCGAGTTCATGGAACTCATCCTCTCCGCGATGGCCCATCTCGACAATCGGCAGCGAGCCGACCGAACGAAGGACGGGATGCGAGCATCGCTCGTGGCGGGTCGCTGGACGCATATTCCTCCCGTCGGCTACCGGAAACCTCTCGACTCACACAACGCACCGAGCCTTGAGCCCGACCCTGAGCAAGCGCCTCACGTGCGGCAGGCGTTCGAGTTAATCGCGACGGGCCGCTACTCGAAGCGCCGCGCTCTCGAAGAAGTCACGGCTCTCGGGCTCCGAACTAGGCGCGGAACGCGGATGTCGAACCAATCCTTCGCTTCACTTCTCCACAACCCGATCTACGCGGGACGGATGCGGGTCAAGGCATGGGGATTCGAGGGGCCGGGTGATTTCGAGCCGATCGTAAGCGAAGAGCTTTTCGCTGCGGTGCAGGCTGTCTTGAACGGACGGAAGCCAGCAACCTCTCGGCACCTACACGGCACCACCCTGACTTTCCGCTGCGCCGATTCGTTCGCTGTGGAGCTTGCGACGCTCCCCTGACTGGGAGCTGGTCTCGTGGTCGCGCAAACCGCTACCCCTACTACCGCTGCCCGACAAGCGGCTGCAGCCAAGGAAGTGTTCGCAAGGAACAACTCGAAGGCCTTTTTCGCGCTGCCCTGGAGACGCTCCGCGTAGCGCCACCGGTGCTCGCGCTATTCGCGGAGATCGTGCGCGACGTCTGGAAGGACAGGAAGGCATTGGTGCTGCAGCAGCAGAACCTATTGGCTGAACGCTGCGAGGACCTCCAACGCCGCAAGGACCGGGTAGTCGATGCCTTTCTTCACGAGGGCAAGCTCGACGAAGCAACCTACCAAGAGCAGCTGGCCAGATTCACCAGCGAGATCGATGCGGTCCGCGCACAGATCATCTCGAACTCGGTCGAGAACCTCGACGTAGACGGCGCACTCGAATTCGCCGAACGCTTCCTGACCAACCCTGACGGCTGCTGGGATCAGCTGTCGCCCGGGCGACGTCTCGCGTTTCAGGACGCCGTGTATCCCGGTGGTCTTCGATACAAGGACGATGTACTTGGAACCGGGGAATGCTCCCCAATCTTCAAGTACTTAGGCGAGATCGAAGCAGGAAAACACGGAGTGGCATCCCCAACGGGACTCGAACCCGTGTCGCCGGCTTGAAAGGCCGGTGTCCTAACCACTAGACGATGGGGACCCACTTTCGTCGTTGGCGTCTGGATCGCGCCGCGTTTCTTGTCGAGACACAGCGCGATCTGTGGCCACGCATCGAGCACCCGGGGTGCTCGGCGGGCGGAGTATTGCGCACGGCTGCGTGAGCGTCACCCCGATTCGGGCCGTGCCCCCCTCCCCATACTAAGCTCCCGTTCGTGGACGAAGACTTCGTACGAACCGAACGCGCCCAGAACCTGTGGGCCAGCTTCCTTCGCAGCGTCGACCCGATGGCGCGCGGCGCGAAGCTCACCGCCAACCCCGGCTTCGGCTTCGAATCGATCGGCGGGCTGGCCGGCCCCAAGGACGAGGTGCTGACCTACGCCTGTGCGGCCACCAACCCGAGCACCTACGAGAATTGGGGCACCTTCCCGCCCGCCGGCGTGCTCTTGATCGGCCGCGACGGCGTGGGAAAGAGCCTGCTCGCCCGGGCCCTCGCCACCCACACGGAGACGAGCTTTCTCGAAGTCGAGGTGCCGCGCCTCATCCTCGACGTCGTCCACTCGGGCGGCAAGGTGGCCGAACTCGTCTCGCAGTGGTCCCACATCCTCGAAGAGATGCCGCCGCTGACGGTCTACTTCGACGAACTCGAGTTCTCCCGCGCCCAGGCGATCGGCACGCAGCGCACGGATCTGCCCGTCGGCCCGATCATGGACTTCCTGCTCGAGATCGTGGACCGCACGATCGCGAACAAGCAGCACCTCGTGGTCGGCGCCACCTCGACCCCCGACAACCTGCGGCCGGCCTTCGTCACCGCCAACCGCTTCGAGCGTCTCGTGGAGGTGAACCCCCTCTTCCCCGACGACATGATCGAGGCCGTTCAGATCCACGCCACGGCGGCCGAAAAACGAGCAGGTCAGCCGCTCTTCGACGAGGTCGACTGGCCGGCGGTGCTCTCCCAGGCGCGCGAATGCTCGCCGGGTGATTGCGTCCGTATCCTCCACGCCGTGTTGCGGCACAAAGCGAGCGAGTCGGCGCGCGGAGAATCGGTCAGTCGGGTGAGCACCCGCGATCTCAAGGAAGAAGTCGAACGTTTCAAGCAGGCGCAGCGCCGGATCCGCACTCCCGAGCCGGGCAACTACGTCTGAGCCGGCGGGGCCGCGGGAACCGGAGCGGCCGCCGGGATTACAAAGGCATGAGAAGCCGTCGGTTCGGATGAGAACGGCGGCGCGAGGTGAGGCCACAATGCAGACGCTCCTGGTGACGGGCGGCGCCGGGTTCATCGGTTGCAACTACGTGCGCATGATCGTGCGCGAGACCGACGCGCGCGTGGTCGTCCTCGACAAGCTCACCTACGCGGGCAACCTCGAAAGCCTGGCCGACCTCGAGGGCCACGAGCGCTTCGCCTTCGAGATGGTCGACATCTGCAACCGCGGTGCGGTCGAAGAGATGTTCCGCCGCTACCGGCCGGCCGGGATCGTGAACTTCGCCGCCGAGAGCCACGTCGACCGCTCGATCGATTCGCCCGGCGCCTTCATCGAAACCAACGTGGTGGGCACCTTCAATCTGCTCGACGTGGCGCGTCGCTACCGCGCAGAACTCGATGACGCAGCCGCCGCCGGCTTCCGCTTCCTCCACGTTTCGACGGACGAGGTCTACGGCAGCCTCGGCGAAACGGGTCTCTTCCACGAGGAAACCCCCTACGCCCCCAACTCGCCCTACTCGGCCTCCAAGGCCGGCGCCGATCATCTGGTGCGCGCCTACTACGAGACCTTCGGGCTGCCGGCGCTCGTCACCAACTGTTCGAACAACTACGGCCCCTACCACTTCCCCGAGAAGCTCATCCCGCTGATGATCCTGAATGCCCTGGACGGCAAGGAACTGCCGATCTACGGCGACGGCGGCAACGTGCGCGACTGGCTCTACGTCGAGGATCACTGCCGCGGCATCCACCTGGCCCTCGAAGGCGGGCGCCCGGGCGAGAAGTACAACATCGGCGGCAACAACGAGCGCACGAACCTCCAGATCGTCGACACCGTCTGCGACGAACTCGACGAACGCGCCCCGGTCGAGAAGAACCCGGCGCTCGCCGGCCGCGAGCTGGGCTCCTACCGCGAACTCAAGACCTTCGTCGCCGACCGCCCCGGTCACGACCGACGCTACGCGATCGACGCCAGCAAGATCCGCAGCGAGCTCGGCTGGGAACCCCGGCACAACCTCGAGAGCGGCCTCGCCGCCACCGTCGAGTGGTATCTCGAGAACCGCGCGTGGTGCGAAGCCGTGACGGCGGGCAAGCAGGCGCGCGACCGCCTCGGCCTGGGCTGATCGCCCGCCCCGCACGCTCTTCCGCGCGGCCGCAACGCACGCGCAAGTCGCGTGCACTGTGAGCGCATGATTCGCGCACGACGGCGACCGCCCTTCGTGCAGCCCGCATGCGTCATTCCGGAAGGGCCACTCAGACCAAAGGGACTTCTCTCGTCGCGCCGATAGATCTCGAAGGTCGATTGCACCGCTGTGCTCTCAAGCTGCCCTCGCAAGTCATTGACCGGAGATCCGAAGGTGAATGAACACGCCGTCCTGTTCGTCGACGACGAACCCAACATCCTCAAAGCCCTGCAGCGCTTGCTGCGCAACGAGCCGTGGCAGGTGCTGACTGCGAGCGATCCCAACGAGGCGCTCGAGATCCTGCGTCGCTCGCCCGCCCAGGTGGTCGTCACCGATCAGCGCATGCCTTCGATGAGCGGCGTCGACTTCCTCTCGAAGGTCCGCGAACAGCACGGCGATGTGATCCGCATGATGCTCACCGGCTACACCGAGATGAACGTCGCCGTCGAAGCCATCAACAAGGGCGAGATCTACCGGCTGATCACCAAGCCGTGGAACGACGACGAGCTGCGGGCCACCCTGCGCCAGGCCTTCGATCACCACGACCTCAAGATCGAGATCAAACGCCTCAACACCGTCTCCCGGGAGCAGAACTTCAAGCTCCAGGACATGAACAAGAACCTCGAGGCCAAGGTTCGCGAGCGCACCAAGCAGCTGGCGCTCAAGAACCAGGAGCTGAGCACCGCGTACATCCAGACGATCCGGGCACTGGCCGAGGCGATCGACGCCAAGGATCACTACACCCGCGGTCACTCGGAGCGGGTGGCCGTCTACGCCTCGCGCATCGGGCGTCACATGAACCTGCGCAAGGAGTTGATCGAGCGCGTCTACTTCGCGGGCCTGCTCCACGACGTGGGCAAGATCGGCATTCCCGACGCGATCATCACCAAGCCGGCGCGGCTCAACAATGAAGAGTACGAAGAGATCAAGAAGCACCCGGAGATCGGCGCGCGCATCCTCGAACCCGTCGAGTTCCTGAAGCACATCGTGCCCTGCGTGCGACACCACCACGAGTGGTACGACGGCTGCGAGTCGGGTTATCCGCTGCGCCTGGCGGGCGATCAGATCCCCCAGCCCTCGCGGATCATCCTGGTCGCCGACACCGTCGAGGCCATGACGAGCGATCGGCCCTACCGCAACGCGCTTCCCCTCGAGACGGTGGTGCGCGAACTCCACAAGTATTCGGGCAGTCAGTTCGATCCCAAGGTGGTCGAGTCGTGCCTGGCGCTGCTCGAAGACGAAGGCGACGAATTCATCGCCCGCAACCAGCAATTCGACATCCATGCATTCCTAGAGGGTTGAAAGGAAGGACCGTGACGACCGGTGTGACGAACAACGCAAGCGAGATGGACATTCTCTCGGCCCTGGGCTTCGGCCCCGAGACCCTGCTCTCGAGTGAACCCAAGCTGTTCGTCAACAGCCGCTTCTTCGGCTCGCTTCTGGTCGAGATCGAAGACGAGCTCGAAACCAGGGGCGCCCGCCGCGCGCTCTTCCAGATCGGTCTGCTCTTCGGCCTGCGCGACGCGTATCGCATCGCCGCCAACGAAGCGGCCGCGGTGTCGTGCGAGCCCACGGCCGAGTCGACCCTGCTGGCCATCCAACTCCAACAGGGTGCCCCCGGCCAGGGCCTCGAACTCGCCGGCAGCTGGCCCGAGGGCTATGAGGCGCAAAGCCGCCTTGCACGCCTCGGCACCGAAACCGAACCCTGCTGCGCGCTTTCGGCCGGTTACACCTCGGGATGGCTCTCGGGCACCTTCGACGCCGACATCCTCGTGGTCGAGCACGAGTGCAGGTCCGCAGGACACGACAGCTGCAGCTTCACGGCGCGCGAAGTCGACCAATGGCGCGCGGCCGGCGACGAAAACGCCCTCGCCCTGCTCCCCGATCTCGCCTTCGACGCATTCCGCGAGATCAGCCAGAGCTTCGCCCACCCCCTCGACGCCATGCCCACCGCGGCCCCCTTCGACTTCGACGACACCATGGTCCACGTCTGGGGCCCCGTGATGGTGCTGCCCTTTTCGAACGTCGACGAAGCCCTGCACACCGTCGAGATGCTGGGGCGCGATCCCGAAACGAGCGACGTGCGAACCGTCGTGGTCGACCTGCGCAACGAAGCCCTCGACGAGGGATTCAGCGCCGCGGCCCTCGAACAGATCCTCGAGACCATCGAGGCCTGGGGCGCCGAAGCCATCCTGACGGGGGTTTCGCCCCTGGCCGAAGCCATCGTCGCCGACCTCGAAGTCAAACACCTCCTGCTGCGCAAGGATCTCCCGGGGGCGATCGCCGCTGCCTTCCAGATCGCCGAAGCCCAACGCCACCTGCTCTGATGCCCGAGACGCCTTCGCTCGATCCCCAAGGCATGGCGCCGCCCGCGGTGGGTGACGAAGGGACGCTTGCGAGCCACCCCCTGCCGGCCCTGCTGCTCGCGCTCCACCGCACGCGCTTCGAGGGCGTGCTCGAACTCACCCGCGACAAGACGCACAAGGAAGTCACCTTCCACCAGGGTC
>JANQEO010000095.1 GCA_028278325.1 Candidatus Binatia bacterium | reverse complement strand
CGGCGTACAAGCCGCCCGGCGGTGGCCAAGGCAGAGGTCTGGGCGTCGAGCCAGACGATGGGAGCGACTGCAGCGTTGGCAGCTCTGACGGGTTCCTTTCCAGAACGCCGCCAGTCATGCTGCAGCCCAACGGACATGCGGTTCAGCTGCAAAGCCGGCCCCGGGGTGACGCTGAGCCGCGTGAATGACGCCCAGAAGCGTATCACGCTCCGATTGGACGCAGCGGGGCTTTGTCAGCTGCAACCGCTTGTTAGACGGCGGGCCCACCTATGCACCGAGGCTTGGAAGCGGACCGTGACTTGCGCCGAAGTCTCGATCGTAGCGTTGCACTAGGGCCGGATAGTGAGGTCCGGCGACGCGAACGGTACCGGATACATAGAAGGCATCGCCGGAGATGACCGTAACGAAGCGAAGAACCGTGGCTTCCTTGTAGAGAAGAACCGCGGATGCCTGGAAATCCGTATAAGCGATTGACTGCCAAGCGTCGAGGAGGGCGTGGCTGATCTCTTGGACGGCGTTGACAGAGGCTGCAGCTTCCGCGCGTATCTCAAGCAAGGAGCTTGGATTCGTGGAGCGGTCTACGTTGACCGACTCAAGTGACTCGCACGCATCTAGGAAGTGGTCCGCATCGATGACGAAGCCGGTGAGGTTGTCGCCCGAACTCGGTGGGAGCCTGCTGGCGATGTCAGCGATGACGCGCTCGATCAACGTTCTTCCCGCCGTCTAACGGACTGGCGGTTCAGCTGCGAGCCACAGCGCCTCTGTGGCCCGAGCGAAGCGCCGGAGTTTCAATGCCAGACTCTACCAGAGGTCGATTGGAACGCGCTGTGGCTCGTCAGCTGCAACCGCTTGTTGGGCGGCCCGCGAACTGGTTACGGCGCCCCTGGAAATCCTGCCTCGGCCCAGGCAACGAATGTTCGGGGAACCGGCTCGAACGAGCTACCGGGGTAGTCCGGAGCAACTCGGGCCTCCACTTCTCGCGCGTCCGGGGAGACTACAACGACGGGAAGCCCTCGAGAGGCGGCGGCAGCAAGGATCGGCGCATAGGAGGAGGCGTCGTGCGGGTTGAAGCTATACCCCACGACAACGAGAGCCAACGAGGAGCGCAGGACTTCGGCGGCGCGCTGGTAGACCGACGCAATGAACTCCTTCGTGAGACCCTCCGTCTTGTCGGGAACCGGAGCTACGACTCGGCGCTCTGGTCGGGGATAGCCGAGGACCAGCGGTGATCTGGCAAAGGGAGTGAAAGGTAAACCTATGGAGTCGGGATCGAACAAGAACTTGGGCTCCTCACGAGGCGTGTACCACGCCACCCGATCACCCGGGGACTTCTCGAACGTGAAGGTGGACGTGTACACACAGAGACTTCCATGAAGATGGAGCACGAGTGACGGGGATGATCGTTTCCGAATGTCCTCGGCTCCAGCGGCGAGTTCCGCCGCGACTGGGACGCCGTAGCCGTCGTGGGGATACCAGCGCTCCCGATGAAGTAGGAAGAGCTCGGCAAGCGAGTCGTAGTTGAAGGTGAGGAAGTGAGAGTTGACGAAGCGATCGAAGAAGGATGAGTAGGGGTTCTGGGGCGCCCCGAGAGCAGGGATGAGCCGCTCGGGGAGGTAGTAGTCCGCCTTCATGAGGACGTCAGCGAGGCGCCGCATCGGCTCTAGATCTCCGGATTGCTGCGCGCCGTAGAAGAGGTCCTCGATGGAGCGACCGGTGGGCGGTTGATCGATTCCGAAGCACACGCGCGCGAGGTCGCTCGCGAGGGGATAGCCGCACTGGATCTCGTGCCGCCCGATGTAGATCGAATGCCCGAAAACCGGCCCAACTTGCGCTTTGGCGTCGGCGTTGAAGCCAGCGCCGAGCAGGACAGTGATTCGCGAGCTGTTGTCGGGAACGTTCATCTCTCGACTCGGGCCGCCCAACGGACTTGCGGTTCAGCTGCGCCCAACAGCGCTGACCGCCAGCGCTGGGGCACGGCGCTCGCCGCCAGAACGGTACCACGAATCGATTGGAACGAGCTGTTGGGCGTCAGCTGCAACCGCTTGTTAGACGGCGTGCTCCGCGTTGAGGGCGGACTCCAGTAGTTCCGATGGCAGGTTGTAGCGGGCGGCAACAGCGAGCAGGCACTCCAGGGTTCGAATCCGGAAGTAGCGGGCAAGGGCATCGACATCGCGATGAACCGCGAGAAGCTCGTGCGTGTCAAGCTCCCGGGCGATGGGGAGGTCGCCATCGTCCGGATGGATGCTGTCGAACTGTGGCTCTGGATCCGTGGCGAGACCATACCGGAAGATGATGCCCACCCAGCGAAACGGTGCGCCGGGGAACCAGCCCGACTTGACGAGAATGGGCTCGATTGACTCGCGCGCCATCTCCGCCGCCGGCATCGTGTTCCGAATTCGCTCTCGGACTAGAGCGACGGCACCGAGCACCAGCTTGCGATCGTGGGCCATCGTTCACGCCGTCTAACGGAATGGGCGCTCAGCTGCGGACAACAGCGCCGCCGAGTTCGTTGAGCCACCCAAGGTTGATGCCAGAAGGCTACCAAGCCGCAACTGAAACTCGCTGTTGGCCGTCAGCTGCAGCGCCTTGTTGGGCGGCGAGCCTGCGCGCTGCTCCAGCTCATGATGCCAACCCTCCCAGTCGACGACCTAGGACGCGGTGGCGATGCCGAAAAAGCGCTGCGACGAACCACCTGACGAGGGGGCCGGCAAGCCTGGGCTCGAAGGTGAGGCGGTCCGTGATGCTTGAGCCACCGGGAACGGGGGCAATGGTTCGCTCGTGGCGCCACAGGCGCATGCTCAGCATGGGCGACTCTTCGACGAACCTATGGCCGACGTCGAGCTCGATGAGCGTAAGATCACTCCGGTCGAGCGGAACGAATCCAAAGAGAAGAATCCAGCTGCGAGCAAGCGGCTGCCCCAGCTTCACGTCGATGTCGAGGATGCTCGAGAAACCAGGGGGTACCGTCATTCGAGCGAACGGCCGTAGCTCGGCGAGGATACCGGCTACGGAAGTCGCCCACGACCACGCTTGCTCCGGAGAGGCCTTAGTCTTGGACTCGAAACTCAGTGTGACCCGGGCCAAGGTAGAGTCCCAACTCTCGCCGCCCAACGGTTTCGCGGTTCAGCTGCCCGCCCACCCGCTGACCGGGCCGCCGAAGCCGACTGAGGAACGCCGCCAGGATACACCGACTGCTCACAGGTCCGTGGAGGGCAAGCTGGATTGCACCTGGAGCCACCCCGGTGGGCGGGTCAGCTGCAATCGCTTGTTAGGC
>JANQEO010000023.1 GCA_028278325.1 Candidatus Binatia bacterium | reverse complement strand
CCTCACCGAGACAAATGGTTCAACCTTGATAGTGGACCATGGTACAGTATGATGATCTGAGGTCCAACATTTCGGAATCAAGATGCGGCCGGGACAGTGCCATTTTGTCTCCGGTCGTAGATGGGCGCTGAACTTGCCTGCGCCGACTGAGGAGACGATCTTGGCGGCGATTGGGGAAATTGAGGTCTTGCCACTCTCCACGGCGGTTGACCGCAGCGGTGACCTCGATGGCTCCAACGACACTGTGGTCGACCGTATCACCGACGAGGATGGCCTGACCGGCATTGGAGAGTGCGATGCACCGCCCGGCGTAATCAAGGCCTTCGTCGAGATGCCGTGCGCCCATCAATGGAGCCAAAGCCCACGGCGCCTCCTGGTCGGTGCAGATCCTGTGGAAACCGTGGCGTTATGGGAACAACTCTACGAGGCAACCGCCTATCCGGGTCGGCGAGGTCTCGGAATTCACGCCCTTTCGGCCATCGACATCGCACTCCATGACCTCGCGGGCAAGCAATTAGGCCTACCCATCTACAAGCTGCTGGGCGGCGCCAGGCGGCGGTCATTGACGCCCTACGCGACGATTTTCCCGGGCTTGCCCCAGGGCCGCACGATAAGCCAGGTCATGGACGAGATCGGTCAACTCTTCACCCGCGCCCTCGATCTCGGCTTCCGGGCAGTCAAAATGGAAGTCTTGTTCGAGGATCTCGTTTCAGACCGCGAGCTCGTCGCACTGATCCGCGAGGGCCGCGATATGCTGGGCGAGGGGATTACCATGGCGCTCGACTTCGGCTACCGCTGGCGAGACTGGCACGATGCCAAGTGGGTGCTAGACAAGATCGCCGATTGCGACATTTACTTCGCCGAAGCGGCTCTGCTGCACGATGACCTGCACGGCCATGCCCGCCTGGCCCAGCACAGCCCGATCCGGATCTGCGGCGCCGAGCATGCAGCCACTCGCTGGGAAATTCGCGAGTGGATCGAGGTCGGTCAGGTGTCCGTCGTTCAACCCGATATCAACCGCTGCGGCGGCTTCACCGAGATTCGTCGCATTGCCGAAATGGCCGAACTCTATGGGGTCCAGGTAATTCCACACGGATGGAAGACCGGCATCACGGCCGCCTGTGGTCGGCATTTCCAAGCCGCCTGTCCAGCCGCACCGCTGTTCGAGCACCTATCGCCCGAGCTCTTCGACTCTCCCCTGCGTCGCGAGCTGGTGTCGCCCGAGCCAATAATCGAGGACGGCCGCATGGGCCTGCCCGACGCTTCCGGTCTCGGCGTGGAGCTCGACCCCGCCGCCGTGGAGAAATACTTGATTCGGGACTAGCGCTCACCGTTTTCCGCGATAGTCTCACCGGTCAAGTTGTCGACGATAACGGGCGTGTCGAAATAGCTAACCGTGGGGTCGGCGCCGTAACGTTCGATGAAGGATTGTCGCCAGGCTTCGTCGTAAGTGCTCTCGGCCGCCGCAAGGTTCTCCCAGAGGTAGACGGCTCCCGCTGTGCCCGACGCCTCATCCAACAGGTAGTACTTCCGGACCAGGCCGGGCTTCTCCTGGTATCTCGGAATGGACTGCCGGAAAACTGCGACGATGTCCTCTCGGCGGCAATCGCGCGGCAGATTGAACTCAACGATAGCAGTGATCATTGTGCCCCCTATGGGTCCGATATCTGCAGTCTCTGGGTTAAGGCTTCAATTCGGCCGGGCCTTTTCCTAGTCTTCGCTCTTCGCTTGATCCTTACCCAGTTGCTATTCATCTGACAACGTCGATTGTGTCGAGCCGGTACAACCATGATGGACTTCTCCGACCGAGTTCTCCTTCTCACCGGTGCGAGCGGCGGCATCGGCCGCGCCATTGCTCAGGTCTTTCATGACGCTGGGGCCCGCATCTTGCTCGCCGACATTCACGAGGACGGGGTGCGTGAGGTGGCGCAGTCCATCGATCCTAGCGGAGCTCGCACGCAGCCGATGCACTACGACGCGACTTGCCCGGAAGAGGCCGAACTGGCCGTCAGGCGTTGTCTCGAGCGGTTCGGACGACTGGACTATCTCGTTCCCGCGGCGGGGATCTATGAAGATCAAACTTTCTTGACGATGACCGACGAGCAATGGAGGAACACCCTCTCGGTCAATTTGGACGGGGTCTTCTACCTGTGTCGGCGAGCGGTCCCCGTCATGTCCGAGGGTGGCGCCATAGTCACGATAGCGTCCGAGGCGGCTCATGCCGGATCGTCGATCGGGCATTCCCACTATGGCGCATCGAAGGGTGGTGTGTTGACTTTGACCCGCTGCCTGGCGCGCGAGCTCGCACCGAGCGTCCGAGTGAATACCGTGTCTCCGGGCGCGATCGACACACCCATGATCGAAGACCTCATGCACGAGCGCGCTCGGACGGTTCTGGAGGCCGTGCCCATGGGCCGCCTGGGCACTTCCCGTGAAGTCGCCGTGGCCGTTGCCTTTCTTTGCAGCGACACGGCAAGCTACATAACGGGGCAAGCCATTCACGTGAATGGCGGCTCATATCTCGGCGGCTGACGTTGAACACTCGATGAGATCGATG
>JANQEO010000335.1 GCA_028278325.1 Candidatus Binatia bacterium | reverse complement strand
GATGGCCAAGCAGAAGCTGAAGGGCTATTACGGCAATATCGGCGAGAAGCAGTTCCACCGCTACTACGCCGAAGCGGTGCGCCGGCGCGGCGACACCGGCGAGAACCTGATCCAGCTTCTCGAACGGCGTCTGGACGCCGTGGTCTACCGGCTGAAATTCGTGCCGACGGTGTTTTCGGCGCGCCAGGTGATCAGCCACGGCCATGTGACGGTGAACGGCCGGCGCGTCACCGTGCCGTCCTATCAGGTGCGCGACGGCGACGAGATCAAGCTGGCCGAGCGCTTCAAGGACAACCCGCTCTATCTGACCGGCAGCCAGTCGGGTGAGCGCGACGTGCCCGACTACGTCGAAGCCGACCACGACCGCCTAACCGGCCGCTTCATCCGCGCCCCGGAACTGGCCGACGTCCCCTACGCCGTACCCATGGAACCCAACCTGGTCATCGAATACTACAGCCGGTGATTCTCCTTTAGATGACGGGTCAGAACCCCGTGTTCATGGCTGTACGCGGGCCGAGTTCATGATCGAGAGTACACGGAGAGAGGTGATCGACACGCTGTTCGACCACCGGCTCTTCGTGCTCGATCCGGAGCGCTACGACGCCTTCATGCAGGCGCTGAACAATGCTCCGGCACCGGGACCGAAGTTACGCTCGCTGTTGCATCGAATCCCGGCATGGGAGAGGGACGCACAAGCCAGACCGGTCTGAGCCTCCACCTTGCTCGCCGCCCTCACTCCCACTCAATCGTGCCCGGCGGTTTTGAGGTGACGTCGTAGACGACGCGGTTGATGCCGGTGACCTGTTTGACGATGCGGCTGACGTTCTCCGCGCGGAAGGGGCATTTGGAAGCGATTGGCTGCGTCGAACTGTTACGGATTAGCCAGAAAATCAGCGAATTGCTCAGAAGTGGCATTCGTACTGTCGAAGTTGAGTGCCCCTCGGATCGAGCCGCCATCGAACCGATAGATGCCCCAGTACTCCAACATCCCGCCCCAAGCGTCTCTGTGACGGCGCCCGCCGTGCGCGCTCTTCTCACCGGTGAAGGTCCAGACGATCTCGAGGGACTCGGTGTCGAGGAAGGCGCGCATGGAATCATAGTCGACTACTGCCGCACTGAACCCGAGTTCGTCGGCGGACGGATCTTTGAATAGAATCCTGCTGTCTGCTGCGGCGTACGCGAGAGAACGGCCCTCCGCCAGGCGAAGTTTGAGGCCACGTATCAGCGCTGGCGACGGAACCGAAAGGTTGAAGCTCTCCTCGACCGAGTAATCGGGGCCAGAGCGCTCGACATACCAATTGGCGACCGTCGCATTAACCGGGATCGCGCCACGAGCTCCAAGAACCCAACCGTCATCGATGCCCGTGAAGGCCGGATGCCATGGATACTCGCCGAGATACCCACCTTGGGGCATATCAACATCAGGTGGATGATCTCGGCCGTGTTCAGAGCACCTAAGAAACCGCTCCAATCGGTTTACATCGGCACTTGCGACCAGCATCGATTTCACTTTGTGCCAGGTCACGCGGTGGATACGGCGCTCGCCGTCGACCATGACCCACTGATTGCGGCCAACGTTGGTGTCTAGCACGAGCCAGCGTCGGCCATCAGGATCGCGGACATCGATCTGTTGCGCGGGATCTGGAATGTCGCGCGTCCGGTCCTCCATCCATGCGATGCGCGCCTCAGGTGGATCGTCGCGCCAGCGCGACGCGTGTGGCGACCACCAAGTCGCGCCCTGCCGATCCGAGTCGTGTTGTTTGGTGCGGGTGACCAAGATGGTCGGATCCATCTCACGCGTGCCGACCTGCCACGGCCCGCGGTACAGCTCGGGATCCTCTCGAAGGAAACCATCTACGAGTGCGATATCGGACAACCGGCCAGTCAGTTCGTGTTGGGCGATCCACTGGTACTTCTTGCCGATCCGCTCAATGCGGTGCTCCATTCGGCCACGGCTCGCCATTCTCCGTTCGAATTCCCCGAAGCGTTCAGACGTCCACCCCAACTCATGCGCGCGCCAAGCCACCCAATGGCGGGAAAGTTTCCCAGCGTAGGTCGGATGCCAAGCCGGTGCGCGCTCGTCCCACATGCGCCCGCGCAGATACCCGGCTGCGCGGATTCGGAATTCCTGGATCTCGTCCTCGGTCAGAAGACGTTCAAGCGCGTCGATAGCAGCATCGCGTTCAGCTTCGATGGCATCGCGCGCTTCCAGCAATCCGTTAGCGCTGGTATGCCGATCCCAAGGCCCGGAGCCGAAAGGCTTGTCGCTCAATCGACCGGCGATCTCAATCACCCTGTCGAGCGCGACCTGACGTTCCGAAAAGGGGGCGATCGCGTGCGCGTGCCAATCCTCGTAGATTTCGCGCATCGAGCGGCCAAATTCCTCTCGGGGAAGCAGAAGAAATTGACCGCCGAGTGGATCAATTTCATAGCGGGCAAAGTCGCCGTCCTCGACAGCCGAACTACGGATATCATTGGGAAGCAGGTGCCCGCCATAATCTTGGACATAGCTACCCAACGTCTCTCTGCTGACCTCCTCGATGGGTGCTCCACGGGGATAGGGCGGACGCGCGCGCGCGAGCGGAACGTCGTCCGGCAGGGCGCCTCGATTCTCGGCAAGCTCGATGATGCCGCGTGCATGGTCGCGGACTAGAGTCTGTGGACATTCAGGACAATGCCTGGATGGAAGCAACGAGGTGGATCATGGCTTTGAAGCTATCATCGGTTTTCTCGTAGCGGGTGGCGA
>JANQEO010000462.1 GCA_028278325.1 Candidatus Binatia bacterium | reverse complement strand
CACCCCCGAGGAAGGCCTCGAGTACGTCGCCACCTGGAACGCCAACGCCCTCGGCAGCGAAGACCTGATGGAGGCCATGAGCGCCTTCATGCAGAAGCGCAAGCCGGAGTTCAAGGGACGGTAGCTCGAATCCGCCAATCCGCTGCCTCGAAGGGGTTCGGGCAACCCCTCGGCTCCATAGTCTCCGGATCGGCACTCGGACTTACGATCTCGACGGACAGCAATCGCCTAAGCGCGTAGCTCCTCCTCCCACATGGGAGGGGGATCTCAACCACACGCTTGTGGCCAATGGGACCCCACAGAGTCTTCCTTGGTCGGAACTCTGGCCGTGTCTTCCTTTGTCACCAAGCCGTTCTGCCACAATCCCGCTGTTCGGGCCAGGACGTCCCCGTCTCGCTAGGGGTTCGCAAGCTGCGGCCTTGCGCTCTTACTCCCGACAACTTCTCACAGAAGCGCCACGGAGTGAGCTGTTGCCTTCACCGATGTCGAAAGGCGAGAATTCCAAGATGCAACAGTGCGCCATGCCCCAGCCAGAACCTCCACATCAACCGACTTCGGAGCCCAGTCCTGAATGCCCCGATATCGGCTAGATGACCTTGGCTGGTACCAGTTCGAGAAGCTCGTCCAGAGTGTCCTCAAGGCAGAAATCGGACTTGGCGTCGAGTCCTGGGGAGGTCGTGGCGACTACGGGCGGGATGCCTACTTCCGCGGGCCGCTGAGGTTTCCAGCTCGGTCTGAGGAGTCATCAGGTCCCTTCTTGTTCCAGATGAAGTTCATCGGAGGAGCAAGCGCCGCTGGAGCAGACTGGCGAAACGGGCTTCTGGCTAGCGTTCGAGCTGAAGTCTCTGAGATCCGAAGACGCCAAGCCCGCGGAATCTGGCACGAAGTCCGTCGCTATATCCTGATATGCAATTGCCCGCTCACGGGGGCCAGTCGGAACGAGATCGAGGCGACCATTCGCGAGCCCCTGCCGGAGACGGAGGTCTTCGCCATGGGATCCGACGACGTTAGCGACTGGCTTGACTCGCACGAGGGCCTTCGACGGTCGTTTCCCGAGATCCTGGGCATTCGCGACCTGCTGTCCCTCGTTGAAGGTGCGGTCAACAAAGCCGTGCGTGAAGTGAGCCGGTTGGCGCTTGCTGAGGCCACCGAGCTCGCCCCCGTGTTCGTGCAGACTGGAGCCTACCACCAGGCCCGGCGTGTTCTCAGTGAGAATGCGTTCGTCGTGCTGGATGGACCTCCGGAGATGGGCAAGACAGCTATTGCACGCATGCTTGGGATCGTGCATCTACTCGACGGCCGGCAGGTAGTTGAGTGCCGAAAGCCCGATGATTTCTTCAACTCCTTGGACCAGCGCGCCGACCAGCTGTTCATCGCAGACGATGCCTTTGGACGGACCGAGTACGATCCCGGGCTGGGTCGGCAATGGGAGCGCGATCTCGCGAGAGTGCTGCGCGCGCTAGACGCCCGACACGGCTTGGTGTGGACCACCCGGCGCCACATTCTGAGCCGCGCGCTCAAGGACATGGACCTTACAGGCAAGGCATCGGCTTTCCCTGACCCTGCGGAGGTAGTCGTCACAGCTAGCGAACTCTCGGTTGAAGAAAAGGCGTTGATTCTCTACCGCCACGCGAAGGCGGCCAGACTCGACACCACACTGGCGTCTATCGTTCGGGCGAATGCACCTTCGATAGTCGGAAATCCGCACTTCACGCCTGAGCGGATTCGCCGGTTCGTAACAGAGAGGCTAGCAACTCTCGCCGACATCGATGACGACGACGTCCTGATTTCTGAGGTCGCCTCTGCCATAAGAAACCCAACACAGCAGATGCGGCGGTCGTACTCTCGCCTTCCCAACATCCACCGGTGGATCTTGATCTCCTTGCTCGAATTGGAGTCCCCGGAAGTCCCGGAGTTGCAAGAGCGCTTCCAAGCTCATCGCGGTGAAATCGCTCCCCGCGAATTCGCCGAGTCCCTTGACGACCTAATTGGGACCTTTGTTCGGGTAGGCCTTCCGCTTTTCGACTGGGAAGAGCGGTCGATCGAGTGGATTCATCCCAGCTATCGCGATCTGGTGATCGACGAGCTCTCTGCGAGTGCCGACGAGCAGGAGCGCTTTCTCAGAAGAGCATCGGTAGCCGGGACCAAGCTTGCGATCTCTGAGGCGGGCGGCCCGGCTGGCGAACGGCAATCCCCACTGCTTGCGACCGAACGGAGCTTCAATGCGCTGGATCGTCGGTGGAGCGAGCTGGCTAGCGAGGTAACCGACGAAGAACTGGGGGAGCTGCTTGAGGCCCTAGCTCAAAGGACCCGTGTAGCCAGTGACGCTCTTCGCGCTCGGTTCAGGAAATGGCTCCGTACGGTCTATCGCGCGGCATTGGACAGATGGACAGTTGGGACGACGCCGGCTTCGATGGGAGTTCTCGAGAGCTTTGTCGGAGCCTACGCCATCCTGGGAGAAGACGAACCGGAGCCCAATCTTGAGCCCACCTGGATCGAACTCGGAGAGCATCTGTGCGGGCAAAGCAGCACGGACCTGCTGAGTGACCCCGAGGCAATCGAGCTCTGGGATGATATCGCCGATCTAGCCCTGAGAGAGGACCTCGAGTTCACCCGGGGAACGGCCTTCCGCAACGCGAGAGCAGCCGTTGAGGATCAGATCTTCGAGACAAGCTCGGGGCTTTCGGCTTGGGCGGACGCAGAAGAGAACGACCCCGAGGAGAACGACGCGGAAGCGAGGCGCTTCCAGAGACTAGCGAGGGCGCTCGAACAAATCGATCGCGATGGACAGAGGGAAGATGTCGTTTCGCATGTCGAAGGTCTCGCAGAGGAACATGCGATGCATGGCGTGGAATCCAACTCGATCGATGACGACTACGAACGAGGTCCGAGCAGTTCATTCGACATCACTAGCCTGTTCGCCGACCTCTGATCGCGTGGTCTCGAATGCGCGATCTAGTGCGGGGCGCCTACAGCAGGGGCTCTAAGACACCCACTGCTGCGGATGATGGGGCACTTCCGCTCACCCCGGTCTGAGCGCAATGCTGCAGCACGCCACGCTAGATTGGAATCCGAGCTATACACAGCAGCGGCTCATCGAACCTAGGCTTCTCCCGGTCGCTCGATCCGCCAGGAAAGGTAGGTCTCGAGATCGTCCGCGGCGGATGCGGCCTGCTGGCGGACGTACTCGTGGTGGGCGTGCAGGCCGATCTCGACGAGTCGCTGGCAGCGGCGCCGGTCGAGGCTGCCGAAGCGTCGCGCCAGGTGGCCCAGGGCCGCCAGGGCGTCGCCCCGCACGAGGGCGTTGCGGTGCTTCGCGAGGCGCGCGCAGACCACTTCGGCCCAGCGGGCGTCTGCGGCTTCGTGCCCGACGCGCACGACGAGGTCGCGGAGGGCGAAGGTCTCGCCTTCTTCGATGGCGCGCTCCACGTCGTCGCGCAGCGCTTCCGGATCCGTCGCTCTGCTACCGTGCGGGCCGGCCATGGAAGATCTCATCGTACGCGACGATCCCGGGAACCGCTGCTTCGGGTGCAGCCCCGCCAACGAGGCCGGCCTGCAGCTGTCGTTCCGGGTGGTGCGCAAGGGCGTCGTGGAGGCCGACTACACGGCGCCGGAGCACCTGTGCGGCGCGCCCGGCGTGATCCACGGGGGCATCCAGGCGACGATCCTGGACGAGGCCTGCGGCTTCGCCGCCCACGAGGGCGACGGCTCCGATGACGACATGAACATCGTCACCGTGGACTTCAAGCTGCGCTACCGGCGCCCCGCGCCCACCGGAGTGGCCCTCCGGGTGGTGGGGCGGGTGGTGCGCGTCGAGGACCGGGACTTCTTCGTCGAGGCCGATCTGATCGGCCCGGACGACGTGGTGCTCACCCGCTCCGAGGCGCGCTGGCGACGGATCGACCGTCAGGCCTGAGACCGCCCGCTCCGGGCGAACGCCCGGCTCTCAGGCGACCGCCCCGTCGGCGCGGAGCTTCCCGATCTCGTCGCCGGAGAAGCCCCAGTCGGCCAGGGCCTCGTCGGTGTGCTGGCCCGCGTGGGCGGGCGGGCGCACCACCTCGGGCACGGTGCGGCTGAAGCGCGGGGCCGGGCCGGGCTGCTTGACGCCGGCGACCTCGATGAAGGTGTTGCGCTCCACGTTGTGGGGATGCTCGTAGGCCTCCTTCATGGAGAGGACCGGCGCGAAGCAGACGTCCGTGCCTTCCATGATCTTGCACCACTCTTCGCGCGTCTTCGTCTTGAAGACCTCGGCTACGCGCTTCTTGGTCGCCTCCCACCGGGTGCGGTCCATCTGGTTGGGGAGGTCTTCGGCGTCGAGGCCGGTGAGCTTCAGGAGCTGGGCGTAGAACTGGGGCTCGATGGAGCCGATGGAGACGTACTCGCCGTCGGCCGTCTCGAAGACGTCGTAGAAATGGGCGCCCGTGTCCAGCATGTTGGTGCCGCGCTCGTCCTGCCACATGCCCATGGCGAGGAAGCCGTGCATCATCGCCATCAGCGCCGCGGCCCCGTCGACCATGGCCGCGTCCACCACCTGGCCCTGACCGGAGCGGCCGGCCTCGACCAGCGCGCAGGTCACGCCGTAGGCCAGGAGCATCCCGCCGCCGCCGAAGTCGCCCACCAGGTTGAGGGGCGGCACGGGGGCCTCGCCCTTGCGACCGATGGGGCCGAGGGCGCCGGCGATGGAGATGTAGTTGATGTCGTGGCCCGCGGCGTGGGCGAGGGGGCCCTCCTGGCCCCAGCCGGTCATGCGGCCGTAGACGATCCTCGGGTTCCGCGCGAGGCAGACGTCGGGTCCGAGGCCGAGCCGCTCCATCACGCCGGGACGGAAGCCCTCGATGATGACGTCGGCCTTCTCCACCAGGCGGAGCACCGTCTCCACACCTTCGGGCTTCTTCAGGTCGACGCCCACACTGCGGCGGTTGCGGGCCAGGGGGTCCCGGGGCGGGCTCGCCGGATCAGCGCCGCGCACGCGGTCGGCGCGATCGACGCGCAGCACCTCGGCACCCATGTCCGAGAGCATCATCCCGGCGAAGGGGCCCGGTCCGATGCCCGCGATCTCGATGACCTTGATTCCGTCCAGGGGGCCCATGTCCGCTCTCCTCGTCGTCTGGGGTCGGGGAGACTAGCGGAACGGGCCGCGGGCTTCCGAGGCGGACGCGTAGCGGCGCCCCGCCTATCCTCCCTCCGACGGAGGACCCACCATGGAGCGAAAGACCTGTGTCCTGACGGGACCGACGGCGGGGATCGGGCG
>JANQEO010000459.1 GCA_028278325.1 Candidatus Binatia bacterium | reverse complement strand
CAGTATGGTGGTGCGTGCCTTGTCGCGCGCAAGATGCCGTTCGAGGGCTTCCGTGACCATTCGGCGGTTGGAAGCTTCCTCCATGTCTATGAAGTCGATGATGATGATGCCGCCGATGTGCCTGAGCCTGAGTTGACTGACGATCTCTTCGGCTGCCTCCAGGTTGGTCTTGACGACCGTTGCTTCCTGGCTGCGCTTGCCAACGTAACGTCCCGTGTTGACGTCGATCATCGTCAGCGCCTCGCCCTGATCTATGACCAGATAGCCGCCCGACTTGAGCCACACCTTGGGCTCTTGGGCGCGGGTGAGTTGCTCCTCGACCCCATACTTGTCGAAGATCGGAGTGAGCTCCTCGTAGTGCGAGATACGGGCCTCGAGGTGAGGCATGAAATCGGACACGTAGTTGCGAACCCGGCGGAAGTCTTCGGCCGAGTCCAGCACGATCTCGTCTACGTCGTCCGAGAGCATGTCTCGAGTGCACCTGAGGACTATGTCCAACTCGCTCGACAGGAGGGCGGGGGCCTGAGTCTTGTCGGCCTTGGAGCGGATGTCGTCCCATGACTTCTCGACGGCGCGAACATCGTCGGCGACGTCTTTCTTGGGCAGCCCCTGTGCCGCCGTACGCACGATGATTCCGCCCTCCTTGGAGCGGGCCGAGGACACGATGTCGCGCAGCCGTCGCCGTTCTTTGTCCTCGCTGATGCGCTTGGAGACCCCGATCTGCCTGCCGGTCGGCATGTAGACGAGGTAGCGTCCGGGCAACGAGACGTGGGAGGTGATACGAGCACCTTTGGTGCCCATCGGCTCCTTGGCCATCTGAACGATCAGCTCGTCGTTCTTCTTGACCTTCTTCTCGATCGGGATGCTGTCGCGTCCGCGCGGTTCGTCGTACTGAACCTCGTCGAGTGCGTCCTCGTCCTCGTCGAGATCGGACTCGGCTTTGCTCAGGATGTCGGAGGCGTGAAGGAAAGCGGCCTTTTCAAGGCCCAGATCGACAAACGCTGCCTGCATCCCGGGCAATACCCTGAGGACCTTGCCCTTGTAGATATTGCCCGCGGCAGCCTCTTCGCTGCTTCTCTCTATGTGGACTTCCGCCAGTACGCCGTTTTCCAACAGCGCCACCCGAACCTCGTTCTGGCTCGAGTTGATGATGATTTGTTTTCGCAAACTGAAACTCCGGTCGGGACGGGAGCGAGTAGTGCTCGAGCTCCCGGGCTCCGCTGACTCGTGATTTGTTAAAACTTGAGCGACCGGCAGCGCCCCGTTCGGGGGCGTCGGCGAATCCGACTTGTGCATGGGCTGAAGGTCGCATTAGCGGGCAAAAGCTAGCATAGTGAATAAGCTTATCAATTCGTGAGGCCCGGTTTTTCACCTTGACTGCCGTACGGTCGCTGCTACCGTCCTGAGGAACATGTCGCCTAGGGTCGCTCACAGGTCGCTGCTGAGCACCAGGTCCCTGGTGCTGAACCGGTCCTATCTTCCCGTACACGTGACCACCGTGCGTCACGCCTTTACGCTTCTCTACAAGGGCGTGGCCAAGGCTGTCGACGAGGAGTACCAGACCTTCGACTTCCCCGATTGGTCGGGCTTGAAGGTCAACGGCTACGACGGGATCGGCACAGTGAGCGACAGCATCCGTATTCCGCGGGTGATACTGCTCACGCGCTTCGACCGCATCCCTCGCCGTGACGTACGTTTCAGCCGGCACAACATCTTCCTGCGTGATTCCAACACCTGTCAGTACTGCCGCGACCGTCTCCCGGCGAGCGGCCTCAACCTGGACCACGTGGTGCCGCGTTCCCAGGGTGGCCTTACGACATGGGAGAACGTCGTAACCTGTTGCCTCGGTTGCAACCACCACAAAGGGGGCAGGCGCCCCGAGCAGGCCAACATGCGCCTCCATCGCAAACCCGTGAGGCCGAGTTGGACTCCGTTCATCGCGCGAGGCGCCGGCGACTCGCTCTACGACGAGTGGAGACCTTTCCTTCATGGAGGCGAGCGCGCGCCTTAGGCGGCCAGTGAGCCCTCTGACCTTTACGCATCATGTTGTGGTCGGGCGGTGTTCTAACCACAATACTTTGGCTCTCGGACTTGATAACGAGAGAGCCAAAATGGATACTGTTTTGACGACTTTCGCGAGTTCACTCGCGGTGGCGGGGTGGTAGTTAGGTGAGGATCAAGCGCTTAGAACTCGTGGGCTTCAAGTCCTGCCTCGACAGGACCGTCCTGGACTTTCCCGAAGGCGTGACCGGCATCGTCGGTCCCAACGGCTGCGGCAAATCCAACATCGTGGATGCCATTCGCTGGGTGCTCGGCGAGCAGAGTGCCAAACACCTTCGCGGCCAGGCGATGGGAGACGTCATCTTCGCCGGTAACGAGCGGTTCGGCCCCCTGGGGATGGCCGAGGTTACCATAGCTTTCGACAACGAAGCTCCTGCCGCGGCCTGGGCCGAGGATGACGACGAGGCCGGCGAGTTCGACACATCGTTCGTTTCCATACTCAAGGAGGCTCCGGAGGTTCAGGTCACCCGCCGGCTCTACAGATCCGGCGAATCGGAATACCTCGCCAACGGCAAGCCCTGCCGGCTCCGTGACATCACCGAGCTGTTCCTGGGTACTGGGGTCGGGACCAAGGCGTACTCAATCATCGAGCAGGGCAGAGTCAGTCAGATCGTCGGAGCCAAGCCCGAAGAGCTTCGATTGATGATCGAAGAAGCCGCCGGCACCACTCTTTACCGCAGCCGCAAGCTTGCGGCTGAGCGAAAGATCGACCGGACGCGCGACAACCTCCTGCGGGTCAGCGACATCATCGCCGAGTTGCAGCGTCAGGCTAACAGCCTGACGCGTCAGGCCCGTGGCGCGGTCAGGTACAAGGAACTCAAGGAGCAGGAAGAGTCGGTAGACCGTAGCCTTTCGGCGCACCGCCTGAGGATCCTTCGTGACAGGGCGGCATCCTTGCAGGAGGAGCTTGCAGGAGCGTCGTCGGCTCTCGAAGAGATCCGTGAGCGTTCATCGGCAGCATCGACGGTCCGGGATCAGCTCAGGGAGTCGTTGAGATCCAAGACCGATGAAGTCGAGGGCGCGCGCTCTTCGATGTACGAATCCAAGGGCCGGCTGCAGAAACTGGATCAAGAAAAGGACTTCCTTGGGCGGCGCGTGGAGGAACTCGGCCAGACCATAAGCGAGGCACGTGCCGAACTGGTGGGTCTCGAAGAACGCCTGGCCGTGTGCACCAAGGACGCCAGGGTCGCTGACGAGGAAAGGGATGCGATCTCGCGAAGTCTGGCCGACGTGGCCGGGCGCAGGGCCGATGCCGAGGCGGTTCTCCGCGAACTCGACGCGGAACTTGCCGAGCTGAGCCAGCGCAGCGAGCAGCTCAAATCTGAAGTAGTTTCGAGATTGTCTCGTGAAGCCGCGCTTGCCAATGAGAAAAGCGGCCTGGACGCCCATATCAGCGCGGCCGAGATGCGTATCGAGAGGCTAGGCGAAGAAGGCGCTTCCCTGAGCGCCAGTGTCGACGCGGCTGAACGCGACCTCAGCGCCTGTCAGAGCAAGATCGACGAAGCCATAAAGTCGGTCGAGGCTGCTCGCGGCGGAAAGGATGCCACAGCGGCGCTGCTCCATGACGTCCTGCAACGTAAAGCGGAAGCCGAAGAGCAACTCGCCGCCACGCGGGAAGAAGTTGCGCAGCTGGGCTCACGTCTGGATTCCCTCAAGGAGTTGCACGAGTCGCTGGCCGGGTATGACGAGGGGGTTCGCTCTTTCATGAGCAACGGTGGGCGCGAGCTGACCGGCGCTTCTGCCGTGGTAGCGGATGTCATCGACATCGACCGTGGCTACGAGCGGGCCGTCGCCGCCGTGTTGCATGACAAGCTGCAGCGAGTGGTCGTGCCAAGCCCGGAATCCGGCATTGCCGGCGCGTCGTACATGCGTGAGCACCGAATGGGGAGGGCGGGCTTCGTGCCGATCAAGCCTCGCCACCATTCAGGCGAAGTCGAACTGCAAAGCGGCGAGGTGCTGCTGCGCCAGCACGTATCTCCCCACGACGGCTACGATGAGGTCGTTACCGCGCTGCTCGAGGGTGTCATCGTGGTGGATTCCCTCGATGAGGCCAACCGCCAGTGGAGCCTCAACGGGCGGGTTGCCACCTTCGTTACACGTGACGGTGAGGTCGTCGAGTCTTCGGGCGCGGTGCTCGGCGGAAGCGGCAAGCCCGTCGACGAGTCGATACTCACCCGCAAGGCCGAGATCGCCCGCCTCGCTGATGAGCTTACGCAAGCTCGTGGGCGTGTCGCCAAAGCACAGGCTGGCGTCGAAGACGCGTCCGCGTCCGCCGAAAAGGCCAGCGACGACCTCGAGCAACTCGACAAGCGCATTCATGACTTGACCGTCCAGCGCGTGGAGGCGGAGGGTGAGTCGGAGGTCTGCCGCCAGGCCTTGGCGAGAGGCCGGGAACGTAGCAACTCCGTGGAGGCGGAGATCGAATCCTTGAAGGCCGATGTGGCCGAGCGAAGGGCCCGCCTCGAGGCCGTGGTGGCCGAGTTGTCCGAGTGTCGGTCGGCGCGTGCCGGCCTGGAGGCCGACATCAGCTCCACTGCGGAGTCCCAGCAGGAAACCGGGGCGCGACGCGGCGAGGCAGCGACCGGCTTGGAGACCTTGAGAGTAGACGAGGCCCGCCTGAAGGAGAGGCGCGAGAGCTGCGACCAGAACGCCAATGCTCTTAGAGCTGCGAAGGCCGAGGGGGAAAGCCGCGTTGCCCAGCTCAACAGGAGGCTGCGGCGTGACGAGGAAGACATCGCGACTTCATCGGCGAGACTGGCCCATCCGGATCTCGACATAGATGCCGCCCGTGCGACAGCAGCGCAGAGCGAGCAGCGCCTGGCCGTGGTCGAGGAGGCAAGGGCCAAGGTCGAGACGGAACTCGACGAGGCCGAAAGGGAACTCGAGGGCATCGTGGCGTTGCTCGACGGGCATCGTGAAACTCGAGCAGGCGTCGAGTTGCGGCTCAAGGAATGCCAGCTCGAACAGCGCTCTTTGGTCGAATCGGTAGAGGAGAGGCTGGGCTTGGATGAGTCCGGTCTGCTGGCTGCCGAGGTCGACGAAGTCGCCGACGAGGCGGAGACCAAGAGCCTGCTCGACACTCTGCGCGAGAAGATCCGTCGCTTGGGGACGGTCAACGTAGGCGCCGTAAGCGAGTTGGAAGAGCTCGAAACGCGCCTCACCGAGATGACCGGCCAACGCGATGATCTCGAGAGGTCGATCGAGGGCTTGCGCGGCACCATAGCCAAGCTCAACAGGCTATCGAAGCGGCGCTTCAAGGAGACTTTCGACGCCGTCAACGAGATCTTCCACACCACCTTCCCTCGGCTCTTCAGGGGCGGAACGGCATCATTGATTCTGACGGACGAGAACAATCTGCTCGAGACCGGGGTCGAGATTCACATTCAACCTCCGGGCAAGAAGCTCGGTAACTTGAACCTGTTGTCGGGTGGAGAGAAGGCCCTGACGGCAGTCAGCCTGATCTTCTCGTTATTCCTCTACAAGCCCAGCCCCTTCTGCATCCTCGACGAGGTCGATGCTCCGTTGGACGATGCCAATATCGGCCGTTTCGTCCACATGGTCGGTGACATGACGACACGCTCTCAGTTCGTGATCATCACTCACAACAAGAAGACCATGGAGTCCTGCGACACTCTGTACGGGGTTACGATGCGACAGCCGGGGGTCTCCAAGATCGTCTCTGTCGATCTTCACACCCACTGACCTCCTGCCCGAGGGCGGCCCCAGTGCCGCCCTCGGGCGTGCAGGAACAGCTTGACAGCGGGCGAGCGCCCCGAATAAACTCAATGCGCATCCTAGAATTGAACTGTGCGGGGCTAACTATATGGAAATGCAGGCATTGCAGAGGTTGGAGGAGTCCCTGGCGCGCTTCAAGGCACAACATGGCAAGGCGCTGCAACGGCAGTCTCAGTTGAGCGAGGCGCTGGGCAAGAGCAAGCAGGAGACCGAGCGTCTAAGGGGTGAACTCGAGCGTTACAAGAGCGAGCGCCTCGATACGCGTAGGCGCGTCGACACCCTGCTCAAGCGTTTTGAGGAACTCAACCTGGACGCCAATTGAGAGGTCACATGAAGCGAGAAGTTCGTATCGACGTGGCAGGGCAGGGACTCACGATTCGCAGTGAGGGTAACGAGGAGTACCTCAAGAGCTTGGCGCGCTACGTCGACGAGCGCATCAAGGAATTGAGCCGGGGGCAGGGCGGCACGACTACTCTGAGCTTGGCTATCCTCGCGGCGCTCAACATAGCCGACGAATACCACAAGCTGCTCGATGCCCAGGAAGCGGTCAACAGGCGTCTCCATAACCTCGTGGGCGAACTGGAAGCCTCTATGGAGCAGACGGCGGCCTGAGGCGGAATCCGTTTCGCCCCTGCGGTGCTCGTGATGAGCGAAGGCGCTCTAACCAACGATTATTGAGAACGGGAGCCTACATCCGGTTGCACCGGTAGTGCGAGAGCCTGCCGGCACGGCAGCCGGAAACCAAGCACCCACCTGGTTAACCAGGTTCGAGCGATCCGTTCACACGGCACAGGCGGGGGCGCCCTCGGATGAACGCGGCAGCGCTCAAAGAAGAAATCAGACGACACGCGGCTGAAGCCGTCGCCGCTCTGGGTCCCGAAGTCAGGCGAACCCACGATTCGCGGATCGTCGCTTCGCTCCTCGCTTCGCCCCATTATCAAAACGCCGGGCAGGTCTTCGCATACTCTGCGCTCTCTGATGAGGTTTCTCTGCGCGGCTTGGCCGAGAGGTGTCATGCCGACAGGAAGCGCTTCCTCTTACCGGTCGTGTCTCAGGCGGACGTGGCGATGTCGTTCCGTACCTGGGCCGACGGGGAGCCTCTGCGCAAGGGCTTCGGTGGGGTAACGGAGCCGACCGATGGAGAGGGCCCGACAGACGAGGCGTCAGTGATCATCGTGCCCGGGAGGGCGTTCGACGCTCGGGGCGGACGTGTCGGGCGAGGCCAAGGATGCTACGATCGTGCCATGGACGAACTGGCCACCCGCGGGCCGCTCATAGGTGTGGCCTACGCGTGCCAAGTAGTCCCCCGGATTTCGCTTCAGGCGCATGACAGGCGGGTCGAGTTCTTACTGACCGAGGAGGGGTTGCTGCAAGCGGCAGCGTGAGCAGGGTGAGTGTGAAGAAGTCCGTACAGGAACAACTCGAGGTCATCCGGCGCGGCGCCGTAGAGATCATCGACGAGAAAGAGCTGGCGGCCAAGCTTGCACGCGGCAAACCACTGCGGGTCAAGGCGGGCTTCGATCCGACCTCTGCGGATCTTCATCTGGGCCACACGGTATTGATCCAGAAGCTGAGGCACTTCCAGCAACTCGGGCATCAAGTTCTGTTCTTGATCGGCGATTTCACGGCCAGGATCGGAGACCCTAGCGGTCGTTCGGAAACCAGGCCTCAACTGGCTGACGAGGAGATCGCGCGCAATGCGGCTACCTACCAGGAACAAGCGTTCAAGATCCTTGATGCCGACAAGACCGAGGTGCTTTGGAACAGTCACTGGCTGGACAGGTTGTCGGCGGCCGATCTCGTGCGTCTGGCCAGCGAGCACACCGTGGCACGGATGCTGGAAAGGGACGATTTCGACAAGCGCCACAAAGGGAGGCAGCCCATCGGCATCCACGAGTTCCTCTATCCACTCGTTCAGGGCTACGACTCTTGCGAGATGCGGGCCGACGTGGAGCTCGGGGGGACGGACCAGAAGTTCAACCTGCTCGTCGGCCGTGACCTTCAGCGAAACCGGTCTCAGGAGCCTCAGGTTGTGGTGACCATGCCGCTGCTCGAAGGCCTCGACGGCGTGAAGAAGATGAGCAAGTCCTACGGCAACGCGATCGGGGTCACGGAGCCCCCCAACGAGATGTACGGCAAGGTCATGTCGATCTCCGATGAGCTGATGGCTCGCTACTACGAGCTGCTCAGCGAGGCCGGTCAGGAGGTTCTCGACGACGTGAGCTCGGGCCGGGCCCATCCCATGGACGCAAAGAAGGCCCTGGCCGCCGAGCTTGTGGCCAGGTTCCACGGTAGGGAGGCGGCTGCCGGGGCCGAGCTCGAGTTCAGCAAGAGGTTCCAGCAGGGCGGGCTGCCCGAAGACATCCCGGAGGTCTCGCTGGACGCCGATGGCGATGCCCTGTGGGTATGCCGGCTGCTGAGTCAGTCGGGTCTGGTCTCTTCCAACGGAGAAGCCAAGAGGCTCATCCAGCAAGGGGGCGTAAAGCTCGATGGTCAAAGGGTTTCCGATCCGGCCGCAGAGGTTCCGGCGACCGGCTCGGTGCTCGTCCAAGTCGGCAAGCGCCGTATCGCGCGGGTGGTCTTCCAGGAGGGATGAGGACCCACCCTTGCGGGCTTGACTCCTCATCCGCGACTTCTTATAAGTACCGGGCTAACCGGCAGCTCGCCGGGGTCTTTGAAAACTGGATAGTGGCGTTTTCGGCTGTGGCTACGGCTATCGGTCGAAACGGAACACGTTATCGGATCGAAGCGGGATCTCTTGTCATAACAAGGTGTGGGTAACGCCTTCGGGTGTTGCCTACTAATCAAACTGGAGAGTTTGATCCTGGCTCAGAACGAACGCTGGCGGCGTGCCTAACACATGCAAGTCGAGCGAGAAAGTTTCCTTCGGGAAACGAGTACAGCGGCGCACGGGTGAGTAATACGTAGGTAATCTACCCCTCAGTCTGGAATAACCAGCTGAAAAGCTGGCTAATGCCGGATGAGACCACAGCCACTCCGGTGGCAGCGGCCAAAGATGGCCTCTACATGTAAGCTATTGCTGGGGGATGAGCCTACGCACCATTAGCTTGTTGGTGAGGTAACGGCTCACCAAGGCTATGATGGTTAGCTGGTCTGAGAGGATGATCAGCCACACTGGGACTGAGACACGGCCCAGACTCCTACGGGAGGCAGCAGTGGGGAATTTTGCGCAATGGGGGAAACCCTGACGCAGCGACGCCGCGTGAGTGATGAAGGCCCTCGGGTCGTAAAGCTCTGTCGAAGGGGAAGAAACGGGTGTGCGGTTAATACCCGCATGCCTTGACGGTACCCTTCAAGGAAGCACCGGCTAACTCCGTGCCAGCAGCCGCGGTAATACGGAGGGTGCGAGCGTTGTTCGGAATTACTGGGCGTAAAGAGCGTGTAGGCGGCTGACTAAGTCTGGTGTGAAAGCCCGGGGCTTACCCCCGGAAGTGCGCTGGAAACTGGTCAGCTAGAGTATGGGAGAGGAAAGCGGAATTCCTGGTGTAGCGGTGAAATGCGTAGATATCAGGAGGAACACCGGCGGCGAAGGCGGCTTTCTGGACCAATACTGACGCTGAGACGCGAAAGCGTGGGGAGCGAACAGGATTAGATACCCTGGTAGTCCACGCCGTAAACGATGGGTACTAGGTGTCGCGGGTGTTGACCCCGGCGGTGCCGCAGCTAACGCATTAAGTACCCCGCCTGGGGAGTACGATCGCAAGATTAAAACTCAAAGGAATTGACGGGGGCCCGCACAAGCGGTGGAGCATGTGGTTTAATTCGA
>JANQEO010000423.1 GCA_028278325.1 Candidatus Binatia bacterium | reverse complement strand
CTCCGTCTGAGCACTCAATGACTGGCCTGCGCAGTGTGCAAATGCTCTTGTTCTGCGAGATCACGCTGGAAGATCGACCTCGTCGAGCCGCTCCAGCCGCGGGTTAGAAATCCAAGGGCCGAAGCCGCTGTCGTGCAATACGCTTGCTTTCGATGGCTCCCAAGGCGCACGCTAGCTCGTTCCCAGGAGGAAATGACAACTAAAGGGGGGCGTGACATGCACGCGGTCATCAGAACCTACTCCGGGCAAGGCGCAAAGGAACTTTTCGATCTCCTCGAGCGGCGGAAATCGGACCTCGAGGATATCATCGAAGAGGTCCCGGGGTTCAAAGCCTACACCCTCATGCGTACCGAGGAGGGCGGCGTCAGCGTCACGGTTTGTCACGATAAGGCTGGCACCGATGCGAGCCTCCAGGTCGCAAGAGACTGGATACAACAGAACGCTCCCGATATCGGAGCGAGCCCACCTGAAGTTGCCGAAGGAGCGGTGATCCTCCAGCTGGGCTGATTTGGTTCCGGGGCCCGACGCGGTGTCGGGCCCTTCTTCGGCTGATTTGGTTCGGGCGAGGACAAACCCCGTGAGGGGTCAAGGGGCCGGTAGCTGCTGCGCTCGAATGCCCGCACTCCCTTACTTCAGCGATCCAGCGAGGTTGTCAATGAGCGTCCGGGTCGGTGAAGTCGTAGCACCAGGGCTCAGGTTCGGGCGCTTGCGGTCGGGAGGTGGCATCCGGCCGAGCCGGCGGATCGGCATCCGCGTGCCGTACTTCGTGCGCAGGTCATCGAGGTCCAGCTTGCGGCTGTGGCCGCAATGCTCGCAGTTGGCCCACAGCCTCTGCTCCGGGCTCAGGTCGCCGAGGGCGCGGATGACGATCGTTCTCGGTTTGTTCTCCATCGACGCCAGACTTGCCGCGCCCGCCCCGAGGCGTCAAGCTGAAGCTATGGCACCCCTGTTGATCCCTATCTCCGGCGTCGAGCGCGTCTTTCTGAGATATCTGGCCTCTCGCATTGATAGCGAGGTCGGGCGCTTCTTCCGAGGTGAGCAAGGGCTGGCGGAGACGCTCGCAAGCATTCGGCGTCTGGCAGCCCTGGTCGTGTCCCTGGTTGTGGTGTAGGAACGCCGGTCCTCGGTGGGTTCCGAGGGTGGGTCAGGCTGCCACGACGGGCAGCTTGAGGGGATCAGTATCGG
>JANQEO010000314.1 GCA_028278325.1 Candidatus Binatia bacterium | reverse complement strand
ATGCGCAGCCGCACCGCCCGCCCGAGCGCTTCGGAGCGCAGCGTGACATTGACCAGATTGGGCAGAAACCGGCGCTTGGTCTTGATGTTGGAATGGCTTGCAGAACTCCATGATGTTGACGCCGTGCTGGCCCAGTGCCGGACCGACGGGCGGCGAGGGATTCGCCTGCCCGGCCGGGCAGTGGAGCTTCACAACGGCCATGACCTTCTTTGCCACGTTTCTATTTCCTTGGGTTCTGGAGAGTCGTTCTTTCTATCTCTGAGATTCGAACCGTTCCAAAAGAGCGCCTGCGGCCCAGCAAGTCGCCGCAAGGCGGCTTGCGATGATCAAGCAAGCTCGACGTTGGTGTAGTCGAGCACGACGGGGGTGGCGCGGCCGAAGACCTGCACCATCACCCGCAGCTTTTCCTTTTCGGGCATCACTTCGTCGACGTAGCCCGAGAAGTTCGCGAAGGGCCCGTCGATCACGCGCACGCTCTCACCCTCCTCGAAGGTGATGGTCGGCTTGGGCTTCTCCTCGCCGTCCTTCATGCGCTGGGTCATCTGCGCCACTTCTTCCTCGGAGATCGGCGGCGGCTTGGTGGCGCCTCCGACGAAGCCCGTGACCTTGGGCGTGCCCTTCACCACGTGCCAGGTCTCGACGTCGAGGGCCATGCGCACGATGATGTAGCCGGGGAAGAACTTGCGCTTCATGTTGCGCTTCTGGCCCTTGACCATCTCGACGACCGATTCCTCGGGAATCAGGATCTCGTCGAACTTGTCTTCGAAACCGAGCGCACTCGCGCGCTCGAGCAGGCTCTGCTTGGCGCGCGCCTCCTGCCCCGAGTATGTGTGCACGATGTACCACTTCTTCTCGACGGCCGGAGCGGCCGGGGCACCGCCCGATACCGGAGCGGCGGGCGCAGCACCGGCGGCCGGTGCAGCCGGGGTCGGAGCGCCCGCGGCGGGTGAAGCGCTGGGCGCAGCGGGTGCGTCAGCGGGCGGAGTCGTTCCACCCCCGATGCCTTCTGTCACCTGCGTGTCGTCTGAGCTGTGCGAATCACTCATGTGACCACCCCTTTGCCCGCTTACTCCAGGACCTTCTTCATGACTTCGGCGAGACCGAAGTCGACGAACCCGAGAACCACCGTGATGATGGTGACCACGACGATCACCCCGATCGTGCCCGCTGCGGCTTCCTTCTGCTGCGGCCACGTGATCTTCCGGTATTCGACGCCCACCTCGTGCAGGTACTGCCGGGCGGAGCCGATCCATTCAACGGGGTTCATCGAGCCTGTGCTCCGATCCTTGCTTCGAACTTGCTTTGAATTGGCCTGGCAGGCGCGGAGGGACTCGAACCCCCAACCTCCGGATTTGGAGTCCGGTGCACTACCAATTGTGCTACGCGCCTAGTTTCTCTTGGTTTGTTGCTCGCGCTCCGCGCTCGCCCTACTCGATCACTTCGGACACGACGCCCGAACCGACCGTGCGGCCCCCTTCGCGGATTGCGAAGCGAAGCTCCTTGTCCATCGCGATCGGCGTGATC
>JANQEO010000307.1 GCA_028278325.1 Candidatus Binatia bacterium | reverse complement strand
CTCGCCTACGCCACCGACCACATCAAGCTGGCCTGCATCACCAAGGATGGCGCCGACAACTGCGTCATGCCGAGTGTCGAGACCGCATCGGACGGCAGTTATCCGATTGCCCGGCCGCTGTTCATGTACACCAACGGCGAGCCGGCCGGAGAGATCAAGAAGTATCTCGACTTCATCCTGAGCGATGAGGGCCAGTGCATCATCCTGAAGAAGGGCTACGCCCCGGTCCGTGGCGTGACCTGCAACTGATCGCTTCCGCCGGGCCGAATAGCGGTATCGGCCCGGCGGTCGTTTTCCTCTGGCTCGTGCGCCCGGCGAGATCGGCAGACCCAGCGGATTGCCGATAGGTCCCAATCTCTTTTCCCTGCGCGCAACGGTCCGAAGCTACGGCGGAGAATCCAGCTATGCCACTCTACGAAGAGCGACTGTCCAAGGACATGGCCCGGATTCGGGAAGAGGTCGCATCCCTCGGAACCGCGGTTCAGAAGGCGCAGGAAGATTCGATGCAGGCCGCTCTTACCGGAAACAAGGTGCTGGCCAACCAGACCATCCTCCGAGACCACCCGATCAATCGCAAGACTCGTGAAATCAATCGGCTCTGTCACGCCTTCCTCGCCCTCCATCTGCCCAGTGCGGGCCACCTGCGCCTGATCTCCTCGATCCTAAGGCTGGTGAACGAGCTGGAGCGCATCGGCGACTACGCGGCCACCATCGCCCGCGAGGGTCTGCAGCTCCCGCACTTGCCTTCGGGACTGCTGAAGCAAGAGATGGAAGAGCTGGCCGAGCAGGCCCAAACCTGCCTGCGCCAAGCGATGAAGTCCTTCAACGAGAAGGACGCCGAGCTGGCGCGGGAGACCATGGCCATTGCGGCACAGGGCAAGGGCCGGGGCGACATGGCTTTCGAGGACCTGGTCCAGGAGAGCGAGACCTCCCACGAGCAAATCAGGTATCTCTTCGACGCGCTGATCCTGATCGGCCGGCTAAAGCGGGTCTGCGACAGGTGCAAGAACATCTGCGAGGAAACGCTCTTTACCGTCACCGGCGAGACCAAGGCGCCGAAAACCTACAAGGTTCTCTTCCTCGATGAGGAGAACAACTGCCAAAGCCAGATCGCCGAGGCTGTGGCGCGCAAAACCTTCCCCAACAGCGGTGACTACGACAGCGCCGGACGACGCAACGGGGCGGACCTGAAGCCCCGACTTTTCCACTTCATGGAGACGCACGGTCTGGTGACCGAACCGATCGAGTCGAAGGTCATCGAGCCCGATGCGCATAAGGCCGCCAGGTACGACGTCGTGGTGAGCTTGCAGGGGCCCGTGAGCGCCTACCTGCCCCAGCAGCCGTTCCGCTCGGTATTCCTGGATTGGGACGTCGGAACGCCGCCGGAGGGACTGAGCGAGACCGAAACCGACCAGCGCTATGAAGAATTGTACCGCGAGATCACCGTGAGAATTCGCGATCTTATGGAAACCCTGCGCGGCGAAGAGGCGGATTGAGATGGCCGACTCAGCAAAGAATGTGGCGGCAACCGTCGAGACCGCCGCCGGCGGCCTGGCAGCCGGCAGCCATTCGTCGGCGCGCGCGCGCCACCTCGACGTAGACCGCCGCAACGCCGACTGGTACATCGACAAGGCGATCCAGGTCCTGGTCTTCATCGGCGGCATCTCGGCCATCATTTTCATCATCGGCATCTTCGTCTTCGTCACCAAGGAAGGCTTCGGATTCGTGTTGGGAG
>JANQEO010000282.1 GCA_028278325.1 Candidatus Binatia bacterium | reverse complement strand
CATCGCGAGACTGATCGAGGCCGGACTCGATACCATGCCGGGCACCGCGGCCGAGATTCTCGATGACGACGTTCGCGAGATCCTTTCGCACAAGAAGCTCGACACCAGAACCTGGGTAGAGATCATACGTGCCGCTCACGGTCTCGGCGTACGCACCTCCTCGACCAAGATGTACGGCCACATCGAGACCCCGATGCACATGGCACGGCATATCGAACTGCTCCGGAACTTACAGACCGAAACCGGAGGCTTCACCGAGTTCGTACCGTTGAGGTTCATCTGGCAAAACACCGCCCTGTTCGCCGAAGGCGTGGTCAAGCCTATACCGCAAGGACAGCTCGACCTCGCTGTATACGCGACGTCACGGCTCATGCTCCAAGGCCTCATCGACAACATTCAAACCTCCTGGGTGAAGCTCGGGGTCGAGTTGTCGAGGCTTTCGTTGTTGGCGGGGTGCAACGACATGGGCGGGACTCTCATGGAAGAGAGCATCTCGAGAGAGGCCGGCGCCGACTCCGGAGAGTTCCTGTCGGCCGAAGAGTTCGTGGAGATGGCCAAACGCACGGGCCGTATTCCACGCCAACGCAACACCGTTTACGGACTCGTCGAGGAACCGGATGGAGAACCCCATCGACAACGGCAGCAAGATCACACTGCTGGCTGGGGGAGTCGGAGCAGCTAGGTTCCTACGTGGTCTTGTACGGGTTGTAGATCCCCGCAACATCACGGTCATCGTCAACACCGGCGATGACGAGGAATTCTACGGCCTCTCGGTCTCCCCAGACATCGACACGATCATATACACCCTAGCCGGCTTGGCGCCGCTCGAGCGGGGCTGGGGCATCGACGGTGACACCTTCCACACCAAGGCTGCCCTGGACAGGCTCTACGGCGAATCCTGGTTCGCACTAGGAGACCGGGATCTCGCAACGCATATCTTCCGGACCCAGGAATTGGCGCGCGGCCGCACCCTCACCGAGTGCACCGAGGACCTTTGCCGTCACCACGCCGTTGGATGCAGAGTTGTTCCGGTGACCAACGACCGGCTCAGGACCCTGGTCGACACGGACGCCGGGACCCTCGGCTTTCAAGAGTACCTGGTAAAACGCCGGGCCCGGCCTCTGGTGCGCGATATCAGATTCGACGGCGGAGGCGACGCTAGACTGTCCCCCGGCGTGGTCGAAGCGATCACGGGAGCCGATCTCGTCATCATCGCACCCAGCAACCCGCTGGTCAGCCTGGGGCCCATGCTGGCGGTCACGGGTCTGACCGAGGCCCTGCGAGAGAGCGCGCCGAGTGTGGTGGCCATCAGCCCTTTGATCGGCAACAAGGCCGTAAAGGGGCCCCTCGTGAGAATGCTGACGGCTCTGGGATACAGGAGTGACAATTCGGCGATCGCGAGCTTCTACGCGGGAATCGCTTCGACTCTGGTCATCAATCGCGGTGACCAACGGCCGGAAGTCACCGGCCTGAACCTGCTGGAAGGAGACACGCTGATCATAGATCCCGATGCCGCACAGATACTTGCGGGCGAGATCCTCGAGAAATGCTTGAAGCAAGGAGAGCCCCGTAGATGACCACCGCCATCATCCCGTTGTCGGCCATTCCAGAGGTTCGTCCGGGCGATGATCTCGCCGCCCTGATTGTATCGGCGATCAACCAGGCCCGCGTAGGCCTCAAGGCCGGCGATATCGTAGTGATGTGCCAGAAGGTGGTCTCCAAGGCCGAGAATCGGATCGTGAAGCTGGACGATGTAGAGCCGTCTGCTCGCGCACTGGAGTTTGCGAGCGAATACGACAAGGACCCCGCCCTCGTTGAAGTCGCCCTGAGTGAAGCCACCGAGGTCTTGCGTATGGGCGACGGGCATCTGATTACCCGCACCGGTAAGGGTTGGATCGCCGCAAACTCGGGCATAGACCGCTCGAACCAGTCGGCCCGCGGCACGGTGACATTGTTACCGACCGACCCCGACGCAAGCGCGCGTGCAATTCACTCTCGGCTTCGCGAGCACTTCGGCGTGGAGTTGGCCGTGGTCATAACCGATACCTTCGGACGTCCCTGGCGCCTTGGGCAGGTGGACTTCGCCTTGGGGGCCGCGGGCATGGAAGTGCTCCACGACCACCAAGGCGAGATGGACCGCGGCGGAAGGCCTTTGGAGCACACTGTCATCGCCGTGGCCGATCAGGTCGCTGCAGCGGCCGGCATGGCCATGGGCAAGTCCGCAGGAGTACCGGTGGTGATCGTACGCGGAGCTTCCTACCGGGCCGGCGAAGATGAAGCCGCGGCACTCGTTCGTCCCGCCGAGAACGACCTGTTCAAGTAAGCGGGGTCAGGCGGCCAGTCGGCGGCGTGCCGGCACGGCCCTGAGGTGTCCCCCGCGTTCCTTGGCGACGTCATGGCGCCTATAACCGACCAGAACCAACAACGACGGGAGCAGTATCAGGTCGGCGACCAAGGCTACACTCAGCGTTGCCGTGACGGCGGCACCAAGAGCGACGACCGACTCGAACTCGCTCAGCATCAACGCGGCGAAACCCACGCCGAGCGCGGCCGTCGTGATCACGAGTGCAGGGCCGACCAGTGCGTAGATTTCCTCTAGCGACTTGCCTTCGTCGAGGTGGCCGATCACGTGGGCCGTGTCATCAACGGCAAGCCCTAGGGCGATGCAGCCCACGAGACTCGTGCCCATGGACAAGTGGACGTCGAGATATCCAAGCGCGCCACCGCAAATGACTATCGGCGCCAGGTTGGGGATAGCGGCCAAGGCGGCCAGCCGTGCGGAACGCAGCCCGACGAGCATCACCAAGCCTATGAGCACGCTGGCAACGGCCAGGCCTCTCAGCATCCCCCGCGTTAGACCATCCATGGCTCGGGAGTACAGGAAAGTCGTTCCCAGAGTGTCGACCTCGATATCACCGGGCGCGTTAGCCGCGGCGAAACGGTCGATGTCCTCCGCCGCGTCGAGGTACACGCGAGATCCACCCGAGATGCTCACGATCATGCTCAGCGCTGAGCGGTCGAAGTTGATGTAACGGGCGTAGTCCTCCGGGTCCCCACCCGCCTCGTAGAGGAGCAGGTACTGTGCCGCGGCCTCGCGGCTGTCCGGCACGGGTCGGGGTCGGTCGCCGGGGCGCAGAGCGGAATCCATCAGGTAAAAGTAGTCGAGCATCGATACGGTACGGTGGACGTTGCCGTTGTGCAGCACTCGTTCTCGCAGAGTTTCGGCAAACCCCAACAGCTCGGGGTCCATCGCTCGGCTGGGCTCGTCGCCTCTCAACACCACGTTGAGAAGGAAGCCGCTGGCTAGCTTGTCCTCGAAGAATTCAGCGCCGGCCCGAACCCTGTTCTCGGGCGCGAAGTACTGGAGCGTATCCGTGTGAACGGCAAGCCGCATGGCCCCCGGAACCGCAACGACCAGCAGGGCCATGGTAGCACCGACTACAAGCCAAGGACGCGTCGCCATTCTTACACCGATCATCGATACGCCTTCGAGCAAGCGTACGTGGCGATCGGCGATGGACAGTCCGTAGCGCTCGACCAGGGCCGGTATGAGCAGCAAGGTCGCGATGGCGGCTGCACCTATGCCTACCGACATGGCGGTGCCGAGGTAGCCGATGGCCTCGACGTCGATAAGCCGCAGGGAGAGGAAACCGATTCCCGTCGAAAGGCCCGACAGCATCACCGGCCGGAACAGCATCGCGACCAAGGCCGCTCCTTTGTCCTCGGAGTCCTCCGGTAGATGCGCGAGTAGGCTGACGGCGTAGATCACGTAAGCCGCCGAGGTGGCCATGAGCATCGTAGGCAGCGCCGATACGACCACGTTCAGCGGCGTGCCGCTCACTGCCAGCCAGCAGTGGCCGGCCATCTCCACCCAGCCGATGACTAGAACCAGAAGTGCTATGGGGAACAGGCGGCGCGTGAAGAAGTAGACAATCAAGGCTACGGCCACCAGTGCAGCCGGAGTCAGGACCGCCAGGTCGCGCTTTACTATACGGTTGGCCTCCAGGGCCGTTATCGGATAGCCGGCATAGTATACGGGCCAGGGAGCCGCCATCGAGTCCACGACTTCGACGACCATGCGGGTAAGGAAGTGCAAGGCGTGGTTGTTGGAGTGCTCGGAGTCCGCGTAGACGAGCATCCCCAGCACGCTGCCTTCAGTGGAAACGAGCAGGCTCTCGTACAGAGGATGGTTGCGGGCGCGAGAGCGGATGGCCTCGAACTCGGCATCGAGCGTGTCCAGCTTGATCAGAGCCGACGCATCGAGAGATCCATCATGCCCCCGAACGTCCTCGGTGTTGGCTAGGGAGCGCACGCGCTTTACGCCGTCGAGCACCGCCACGGCCTCGGTAATCACGGCAAGCTTGCGGATGTCATCTGTCGTGTAGGGCGATCCCAGGTCGAAGGCGACGAACAATATCTCGTCGTTGCCGAATTCCTCCTTTGCAATCTCATCCAGACCGCGCGCGGGGTCACCGGCCATCATCAGGTGCTCGACGCTGTTGTCTATGTGGACGCCACTGGCGATGGCCCCGCCAATGATCGCCGCCAGAGCGAATGAGAGGAGGACTGCACCCGAATGCGCGCGCACGAGCTGCTGGATAAGACGCATCGGAGCCGGGAGTTTTTGACTATGCGACCTTCAAGTCAAAGCGGTCGCGCCATCTAGAGACCGAAAACTGTCTCGACAAGCCGTCTAGCGAGTACGCAGACACCCTGATCACCATCTTCGCGCGAGTGAAGTGAGCTGGTTGGAGCAGCGCAGCAGCCGCCGGCACCGGGGTACAATGGTGCGGACGCGCCGTCACGCCCGGTCGAGTCAGACCTTAATCGCTAATCAATACAGGTACTTAGGTAGCGCTACTTTATGCACACTGCGTAGACGCCGCTGACAGTGAAGCCGGAGGCGCTTACCAGCACCGCCCGTGCTTATAGAGCTTGAAATAACTGTCGACAGCCATGCCGAGAAAACAGCCGAAGGACCATCGACGCGGCTCGGCCGGCAGTCGGCACGGTGCTCGTCAGGGGGTGAAGTCAGCCTACGCCGCTCGGGCCGGCTGGCCGACCCAGGTCGCGACCCGGCGTGCGTCCACGTCTTGAGGACCGGTAACTTTCATGTACAGTACCCGTAGTGCCAAGGGAGGTTGAGCAGGTGGTGGAAGACAAGGACGAAGCAGCGGTTCGATCCGAACTCACTCACATGATCGCCGACCTCAACGAGGTCCACATGAAGCTCGACGCACTGCTGTCGAGGATGTCGGATCCGTCGATACCGGTATCGCAAGAGGGCAACCTTGACACTGTCAGGCGCAATTTGGACCAACAGCTTTCCCGTATTCGTGAGAAGCTCTCCGCGAGGCTTACTTGAGACCCATTTGATCCGTTTCTTCTGGCGCCATTTCTTTTCAATCCTTCTGGTCTTCGTAGCCCTCGCCCAGTGGGCGTGTACGGCTTGGCTGGCTTCCCAGCTACTCGGAATCCAGCTCCATTGGCTCACTCACTTGGTCCTGCCACCTACCATTTACATGGCCAACCGTGCCCTCTTGCTGCGGCCTGTCCCGGCGAAGGGCAGCGCGCGAGTCGCGGTGAAGGCCTATACGGCCCTCGCCTTCGCTTCCATCTTCGGCCTCGTGTTCCTGCTGCTTACGGCAGCCGCGTTCGGCACGGCCTGGATGGGTCTACAGGTTACCGGGGTATTCGGCGTCCTCATCAGCCAGCAGGGCCTCATCACAACTCGTGACTTGGTGGCCACCTACGGGCTACTGATCGTCGGTGGAGCCATCGGCTACGGCTACCTGTTCGGGCAGCGCCGGGTCGTCGTCAACGCCTTCGACGCCGGACTTTCCAATCTCGACCGTGGCGGCAACGGACTGCGCGTCGTGCAAATCAGCGATATCCATCTCGGTCACAACATGACCGCCTCACGCGTGGCCCACTACGTCGAGAGGATCAACCGGCTCGAGCCCGATATCGTCTGCATCACGGGGGACATCACCGACGGTCTCGACCATTCTCACGAGACCTTTCCCGCCCTCGGAGGGATACGTGCCAGGCTCGGTGTGTTCGCGATACTGGGTAATCACGATCACTACGCGGGGCCCGACGACGTGGAACACGCCCTACGCACGCACACCGGCTTCACGGTGCTGCGCGACTCGGTAGCCACCGTGCGTGACAACGGCCAGACCCTCCACATCGTAGGCCTCGACGACAGAGGGCTGGACTGGGCTCGGGGCGTACCCGAGCATCCGGAGCTCGAGCGCGTTCTCAGCGGGATCCCGCCCGATGAGCCCCGAATACTGCTGTCTCATCGGCCCGACCTCTTCGAGCACGCGGCCCGACTCGGTGTTGAGCTTATTCTTGCAGGCCACACCCACGGAGGTCAGTTGGCCCTGCCGTGGCCGGGCGGCCGTAGACCCAGTCTGGCCCATTTCATGACACGCTACCCGAGGGGAACCTTCCAGGATGGCGAGAGCCTCCTGCACGTGAACCTCGGTTTGGGAGTGACCGGACAGCCGGTGCGTCTCGCCACCCCGCGCGAGATCACTCTTCTGACCCTAAGACACAAGGAGAACAATGATAATGTTAGTAAAGTTTGACCTTCGAAAGCTCCTGGTTCTGCCGGCCGCCACGGTCCTGATATCGGCAGGCGCCTGGAGTGCAGCCCCCGACGCCAGCGCCGCCACATGGAAGCTGGACAAGTCACACACGAGCGTCACCTTTGGGATCCGCCACTTTCTGACCACGGTGAAAGGCAACTTCTCGACCTTCGACGGCTCGATCGAGTTCGACCCGGCCAATCCCGAGAAGCTCAAGGTCAGCGGTTGGGTCGACGCGGCCAGCATCGACACCGACAACGAGAAGCGCGACAAGCACCTTCGCAGCGAGGATTTCTTCGATGTCGAGAAATTCCCCAAGATCACTTTCGAGGGTGAGAAGCTCACGGACGTCAACGCGTCCAAGACCAGCGGCAAGCTCCACGGAACCCTTACGATGCACGGCGTCTCCAAACCGGTAGTCATCGACGTCAAATGGCTCGGCACCATTGGTGACGGCTACGGTGGCACCAAGGGGGGATTGTCGGGCACCACGACGATCAACCGTAAAGACTTCGGTATTACCTGGAACAAGACCCTCGACGCCGGCGGTTTGATGCTGGGCGAAGAGGTCGAGGTCGAACTCTCGGTCGAGCTCAACAAGCAGGACTGATACCCGTTCGGGGCGCCCGTCTTCTCCAGGTGGGGCGCCCCGGACACGGCTTCTTGCGAGTGCCGGCCGGGAAGTCTAGAAAATCATGATGACCGGCACGATCAGGCACGACTGGACCCTCGCGCAGGCCCGCGAGATTCACGATCGCAACCTATCCGATCTCATATACGAGGCTCAGGGCGTCCACCGACAGAACCACCCGCCGGGCGAAGTCCAACTCTGCTCTCTCCTGTCGATCAAGACCGGCGCTTGCCCGGAAGACTGCGCTTACTGTCCTCAGAGCGCCCACTACGACGTCGGCTTGGAAAACGAGGCCCTACTACCCGTCGACGAGGTGGTCGCGGCGGCCAAGGCTGCCAAGGAGGCGGGCGCGAGCCGCTTCTGCATGGGCGCGGCATGGCGTGAGGTCCGAGACGGCGAGGATTTCGACTCGGTGCTGGATATGGTCCGCGGTGTGTCGGATCTGGGCATGGAAAGTTGCGTGACCCTGGGCATGGTGACGGCCGAACAAGCCCAACGTCTGAAGAAGGCGGGCCTCAAAGCATACAACCACAACCTCGATACCTCGCGGGAATTCTACAGCGAGATCATTACGACCCGGACCTACGACGAGCGTCTGGACACCCTGGCAAACGTGCGCCGCGCAGGCATCGATGTCTGTTGCGGAGGTATCATCGGTATGGGTGAGACGATCGAGGACCGTTGCGCCATGCTCGTCGAGCTGGCCAACCTGCCGCAGCACCCGCAGAGCGTTCCCATCAACGCCCTGGTAGCCGTAAAGGGAACTCCTTTGGGTGACCAGGCGCCGGTAGAGCCCCTGGACTTCGTACGGATGATAGCAACGGCTCGCATCATGATGCCCGCTTCCGTCGTCAGACTCTCAGCGGGCCGGCGCGGCATGTCGGAGGAGGCTCAGATGCTGTGCTTCCTTGCCGGCGCCAACTCCATCTTCCTCGGTGAGAAGTTGCTGACCACGGCGAACCCCGAGGTTGCGGGCGACCACGCCATGATGGAGCAAGCCGGCATCAAACCTCTGGTGCCTGCGGGATAGACACCGCGTTGCTCACCCCCGAACAGCTACAGGATCATCTGGGGCGTATCGACGAGCAGGGCTACACCGTGGTCGAGAACGCCGTCGATCACGGCATGGTCGAGGCCTTGGTTGCCGATCTTCTGCGGCTCGAGAAAGAGCTTGGCATCAAACCCTCCAAGAACGAATTCGAGGGCGAGCACACGGTACGCATCTATAACCTGCTCGCCCACGGCAAGCTCTACGAGGCCGTCGCCGAACACGAGAACGTCTTGCCTATCGTCGAAGGCGTACTCGATGCGGGCTGCCTGGTGTCTTCGCTTTCTTCGATCAGTATCGGGCCGGGCGAGTCAGCCCAACCCATCCACGCCGACGACCAGTTGATACGCGTCCCCAAGCCCCACCCGGCGCTGGTCTGCAATTCCATGTGGGCGTTGACGGACTTCACCGCGGCCAACGGCGCCACGCGCATCGTGCCCGGCTCCCACAAGTTCGACCACTCTCCCGAGTATTTGCGCCACTACGAGAGTGAACCTGCCGAGATGAAGGCCGGGTCAGTTCTCATCTGGCACGGGAGCCTCTGGCACGGAGGCGGCAGCAACGACACCGCTGAACGCCGGGTCGGCATCGCCATGAACTACTGTGCCGGTTACATCCGCCAGCAGGAAAACCAACAACTCGGCCTGAGCCGTGAGACCGTCAAGGGCTTCTCCCCCCGCCTCAGGGAATTGGTCGGCTATGGCGTATACAACGGCCTCATCGGCCACATCGACAAGCACAGCCCCGTCGAGCTACTCGGCGACGAAACCCCCGACCCGATGGTCTGGGACGCTTCCTGACCCCCCACTCACCGGTTCGACGGCCCGTCGGCGGAGCGTCGCAGACGACACAGCACCGTTGACGCCCGACTAGCGGTTAGCACACCAAAACGCCCGGTATTGGCGAGTGTTCAATAGCGTGCAAGCCGTTATTCGCGAACCATACAAGATCCGATTGTGTAGAATCGGAGTCACGAACCATATGTTGTACCTCGTTGTAGCAGGATCCCTGAGCCTGGTGGTGGGCGTGGTCTACCTCTTGTATCGGCGGAGGGCGAAGCGGATCGCCGAGTGGCACATCGGTGATGCAGTCTCCGGTGCGGCCGAAGCCGCAATTCTCGCCGACGTCGCCGAGAAGTTCTTACACAGTCTCGGCAAACTCACCGGCGGACTTTTGGTTCTGCCCGAGGTCTCGCCCTTCTCAGAATACATGCGGCTGAGGAGCCACAGTTACGAAGAGATCCTCGACCGTGACGAGGACGAGCGAGAGCTTTCCGACGGGTTCGACAGACGTTCCAACCGCTGGAACGATTGCCAGAAGACGGCGATAGGGCGGCTGGAAGAAGAGTCCCCTGCTCTGCTCGGCTTGTTGAGCCGCCGCGGGGTGGAGACCCCGATCGACACTCTCATCGACTTCGTCCTGGTGACGCAGCTGAAGCGGCTCATGAAGGATCCGATCGAGAAGAACCACGGCCTGATCGTCGAAGGCTTCCTCGTGCAGCCCACCAAGGTCGAGCGGTCCGACAAGCAGGTCATCAAGGATTTCTTCCGCTACATGGATGAAACCGACCTGCTCCCGGACGTCAAGGAGATCGCCGCTCGCCTCTGCGTGATCCGTGCGATGGAGCCGATGCTCGATTGCAGCGGAACACTGTCGGGCCTGTTCGCGCGCTGGACGACGGAGTGGAGCGACAACTTCCCCGGCCGCTTCATCGATGATCCTCAGCCTTTCATCGACGAGCTGCAGATCCGCTTGCTCGAGCAGATCTTTGCCCGGCTGGGACGCAAGGCGCCGAAGCTGACACCCGATCGCGGTATCTTCAAGACGGTGCTGGCCGAATACGAGCTCGACCGATACCAGGAAACCCTCGACGCCGGCAGGGCTTCCACCATCAGCGAGATGCTCGGAGCCTGAGCGCTCCCTCAGTCAGCGAGACTGGCCGCGAGCCAGCGCTCGGCCACACTCGTATCCACTCCCCTACGACGCGCATAGTCCTCGACCTGGTCGCGTCCGATCTTGCCTACCCCAAAGTAACGGGCTTGGGGGTGGGCCAGGTAGTAGCCGGCCACCGACGCCGCGGGATGCATGGCAAAGCCCTCGGTAAGATGCACACCTATCTTCTTCTCGGCGTCGAGTAACTCGAATAGCTGCTTCTTTATCGAATGATCCGGACAGGCCGGATAGCCGGGCGCCGGCCTGATGCCCTGATAGCGCTCCCGGATCAGGTCTTCGTTGGAAAGGTCTTCATCGGCCGCGTACCCCCAGAACTCTTTGCGCACACGCTCGTGGAGCCGCTCGGCGAAGGCTTCGGCCAGCCGGTCGGCGAGAGCCTTCAGCATGATACTGCTGTAGTCGTCGTGCTCGGCCTCGAAAGCCTCCAGCGCCGGCTCGATTCCGATGCCGGCCGACACGGCGAAGGCTCCGATGTAGTCGCTGATCCCGGTGGACTTGGGCGCCACGAAGTCGGCCAGGCATAGGTCGGCATCACTACCGGTCTTGGCCAACTGCTGGCGTAGGAAGAACACGGTGGTATCGACCTCGGAGCGCGATTCGTCAGTGTATATCTCAACGTCGTCACCGACACTGTTGGCAGGAAACAGGCCGAACACTGCCCGCGCGGTGAGTAGCTTCTCGGCTACGATCCTTTCCAGCAGCCGCTTTGCATCGGAGAACAAGCTGGAGGCGGCTTGTCCGACCTCGGGATCCTCGAGAATCTTCGGGTAACGCCCGGAGAGCTCCCAGGTCTGGAAGAAGGGAGTCCAGTCGATGAAACCTGTCAACTCGGCGAGATCGTAGTCCTCGAACACGTGAAGTCCGGGCCGTGCCGGCTCCACGGGCGGGGTGGTCTCCCAGGCGCCTTCGAATGCGTTGGCTCTAGCGTCCTCGATGCTGATTCGCTTCGTGGCCCTTGCGGACTGCCCACGCCGCTCCCGTATATCGGCATACTGTGCTCTCAGCCCGGCGGTGAAAGACTCGGAGTGCGCCTCGCTCAGCAGGTTTCCGACCACGGTGACGCTTCGTGATGCGTCGGGCACGTAGACGGTGGTACCGCTGTAGTTGGGCTCGATCTTGACGGCCGTGTGAACCTGCGAGGTCGTCGCGCCCCCTATCAACAGCGGCACGGCGAAGCCGTTGCGCTCCATCTCAGAGGCGACATGGCTCATTTCTTCAAGAGACGGAGTGATCAGACCACTCAGTCCGATGACGTCCACGCCGTTTTCCTTTGCCGTCTTCAAGATGGAGTCGCAGGGAACCATCACACCCATGTTGATGACTTCGTAGTTGTTACACTGCAGCACGACAGCGACGATATTCTTGCCGATGTCGTGAACGTCACCCTTGACCGTGGCTAAAAGGATTCTGCCTTTGGAGCTCTGTCCGCCCGATCTTTCCTTTTCTTCCTCGATGAAGGGCACCAGATGGGCGACAGCCTTCTTCATCACCCTGGCGCTCTTGACCACCTGGGGCAGGAACATCTTGCCGGCACCAAACAGGTCACCGACCACGTCCATGCCGGCCATGAGAGGCCCTTCTATGACGTCCAGAGGTTTGTCCGCCGCCAGGCGAGCCTCCTCGGTGTCCTCGACGATGAAGTCGGATATCCCGGCCACCAGAGCATGCGAAAGGCGCTCTCCCACGCTCTTTTCCCGCCACGCCGTGTCGATCTTCCTGGTCTTACCCTGCCCCTGAACCGTAGCCGCGATATCGAGAAGGCGCTCGGTAGCATCGTCGCGGCGGTTGAGGATCACGTCCTCGACGCGCTCCAGAAGCTCGGGCGGGATGTCTTCGTATACCGCCAGCTGTCCGGCGTTGACGATCCCCATGTCGAGTCCGGCCTTGATCGCATGGAACAAGAAGACCGAATGGATGGCTTCACGAACGGCGTTGTTGCCGCGGAACGAGAAGGAGATGTTGCTTACGCCGCCGCTTACCAGGCAATGAGGAAGGGTTTGCTTGATCTCCCGAGTGGCCTCGATGAAATCGACCGCGTAATTGTTGTGTTCCTCCAGGCCGGTGGCGACGGCAAAGATGTTGGGATCGAAGATGATGTCTTGGGGCGGGAAGGCGGCGCGGTCGACGAGCAACTCATAGGAGCGCCTGCATATCTCCACCTTGCGCTGCTTGGTGTCGGCCTGCCCTTGTTCGTCGAAGGCCATCACGACGACTGCCGCGCCGTAGCGGCGTACCAGGCGGGCCTGTTCGAGAAACGCGTCCTCTCCTTCCTTGAGACTGATGGAGTTGACGATCCCTTTGCCCTGGACGCACCTCAGCCCGGCCTCGATGACCGAGAACTTCGAGGAATCGATCATGATCGGGACGACGCTGATGTCGGGCTCGGAAGCGACCAAACGCAGGAAGGTGGTCATGGCTTCCTCGGAGTCGAGCATCGCCTCGTCCATGTTGACGTCGATGATTTGGGCTCCGTTTTCTATCTGTTGACGGGCCACACTCAGGGCCGTGTCATAGTCGCCTGCCAGGATCAGATCGGCGAAGCGCTTGGAGCCGGTCACGTTGGTGCGCTCACCGATGTTGACGAACAAGGACTCCTTGGAAATCGTAACAGGCTCGAGGCCGCTGAGCCTGCACGCGATGTCTATGTCCGGCACCCTCCTGCGTTGCAGGCCGCGCACCGCTTCAGCGATGGCACGGATGTGCTCGGGCGTGGTCCCGCAGCAGCCGCCCACCAGATTGACGAAGCCCGCCTCGGCGAACTCGCGGATCTGCCCCGCCATCGATTCGGGTGTCTCGTCGTATTCGCCAAGCTGGTTCGGCAGCCCGGCGTTGGGATGAGTGCTGACGCAGCTGGGGGCGACCCTGGAAAGCTCCTCGAGGTAGGGCCGGAGCTGTTCGGCGCCGAGCGCGCAGTTGAGACCGATCGTCAGCGGACGCGCTGATGAGACCGAGTTCCAGAAAGCCTCCGTCGTCTGACCTGAAAGGGTACGGCCACTTGCGTCGGTGATAGTCCCCGAGATCATCAGAGGGACATCGACAGCGCGTTCGGCAAGAAGCTCGTCGATGGCGAAAAGTGCCGCCTTGCAGTTCAGCGTGTCGAATACCGTTTCGACCAACAAGAGGTCGGCGCCACCGTCGAGCAGCCCCTTGGCCGCCTCGTTATAGGCCTCCACCAACTCAGCGAACGTCACGTTGCGGAACCCGGGGTCTTCCACGTCCGGTGAGATCGAGGCCGTTCGGTTGGTCGGCCCCAGCACGCCGGCAACGAAGCGCGGGGTGCCGCTGCGACCCTCCACGGCGTCGGCAGCCTCACGGGCGAGGCGCGCGGCCGCAACGTTCAGCTCGTAGACCACGTCCTCCACACCGTAGTCGGCCATGGAGATCGACGTGGAGTTGAAGGTGTTGGTCTCTACGATGTCGGCGCCCGCGTCGAGATAGGCCTCGTGGATACCCCGGATGATATGGGGCTGGGTCAAGGCCAACAGATCGTTGTTGCCCTTGAGATCGCGGGGGTGGGCCTTGAATCGCTCCCCTCGGAAGTCGGCCTCGTCCAGGCGCTGGGCCTGGATCATCGTGCCCATCGCTCCGTCGAGGATGAGGATCCTGTCGTCGAGCAGGTCCCGGAAGGCGGCTGATCTGGAATTGCTCATTTCGAGGGTATGACGGCGGCGGCCCGTGAAAAGTTCGAGCAGGCGACGACTCTAGCATGTCTTCGGCCCCGGGCAGATACCACCGCTTTGGTAAATGCGGCGATCGTGTAAGGCTCGCCCTGCCCGGCAGCTCCGCCGGATGCCGACATGAACGCCGATCTCCTCTCCCTCGTAGCCATCATCTCCCTGGGCGTGGGGGCACAGTGGCTGTCGTGGCGGCTGCACCTTCCCACCATCTTGCTTCTGCTGGTCTTCGGCGTGCTGGTCGGGCCGGTTACGGGCTTCATCGACCCCGACGAGCTGGTCGGTGATCTGCTGTTTCCCGGGGTGTCTTTCGGCGTAGCGCTCATCCTGTTCGAAGGCGGCCTGAGCCTGAGGCTGGCCGAGGTGCGGGACGTAGGCACCGTCGTTTGGCGTCTCATAAGCATCGGTGCGCTGGTGACCTGGGTCCTGGCTACCATCACGATTCAGGCCCTGTTCGGCCTGGGGCTGGAGATCTCGCTTCTGTTGGGGTCGATCTTCATCGTCACCGGCCCCACGGTCATCGTGCCCCTGCTGAGACAAGTCAGGCTGACCCAGCCGGTTTCCGGTGTGCTCAAGTGGGAGGGCATCCTCATCGACCCCGTCGGCGCCATTCTGGCCGTTTTGGTGTTCGAGGGCATCCTCGCCGGCACCCTCGCCGAGGCCACGTCGATAACGGTTCTCGGACTCCTGAGGGCGGCGGCGTCAGGTGCACTGATCGGCGTTGCGGGAGCCGCCGTGCTGAGCTTCATGCTGCGGCGCTACTACCTGCCCGACTATCTACAGAATCCCGTTGTGTTCATGGCGGTCGGCGCCGTGCTGGTCGCCTCCAACGCCCTGGCCGACGAAGCGGGACTCCTGGCGGTGATGGTGATGGGCATCGTTCTCGCCACCCGCAAGACCGTACCGGTGCGTAGCATCTTGGAGTTCAAGGAAAACTTGAGGGTTCTGCTGATCTCCACCCTCTTCATCGTTCTGGCGGCGCGCCTTGAAGCCGGTCAGCTTCAGAGTGTCCTGGTACCGGGCAGCCTCCTCGTCGCCAGCCTGGTGCTCGTGGTGCGCCCTCTCAGCGTACTGGCATCGACGCTGGGCTCGGCTCTGTCGTGGCGTGAGCGGGTAATGGTCATGGCCACGGCTCCCCGCGGCATCCTCGCGGCGGCCGTGGCCTCGATTTTCGCCCTCGAGCTTGCCCACGCCGGCTACGAGCAGGCCTCGGCCATCGTGCCGATTACTTTCTTCACCATCGCCGGGACTATCGGTGTCTATTCTCTTGCTGTGCCCTTGCTGTCGCGCGCTCTGGGCATGGCCGGCGCCAGCCCCCAAGGGATCCTCATGCTGGGAGCCCAGGACTGGGCCTGTCACATCGCGGACGTTCTGCAGAAGCAGGGCTTCAAGGTTTTGGTCGTCGACGCCAACTATCTCAACGTGCGCAGGGCGAGGATGGACGATCTCCCGGCATACTACGGCAACATCATGTCGGAGCGTGCGATCGACAACATGAACCTTGACGGCATAGGCCGTCTTCTCGCCCTGACCCCCAACGACGAAGCCAATTCCTTGGCCTCGGTTCGGCTCAACGAGTTGTTCGGTCGCTCGGAAGTCTACCAGCTCGCACCGGGCATAGAACAAGCCGATATCTTCGAGCACTGGATACCGGTGGAGTTTCGCGGACGACTACTGTTCGGCAAAGAGATCACCTACGCGGAGTTGAGCAAGCGCTTCGCGGCCGGCGAGCGTCTCAAGGCTACCAGGCTCACCGAAGAATTCGGCATCGACGAGTACACGGAACTCTACGGAGAGGCTGCCCTCCCCCTCTTCCTGGTTCGGGAGAACGGTGAGCTGGCGGTGTTCGCCGTCGACAACCGTCCCCAGCTCAAAGCCGGCGACCAGCTGATCGCGCTCGTCAAAGACCCCGATGAAATCGGAGCATCGGACGGTGAGTCGGCTCAGTCGGCCAAGACCGGGGGATAGTAACGAGAGTGCAGCGCGATGTCGCGATAGTAGCCTATCTGTGCGTCACGCCACGTATCGAGGCGTGACCTCAACTCTTCTACCAACCCGCCGTAGGTCGCTGCCAGATCGACCCTCTCGCCGGGATCCTCGTCGACGTTGAACAACAAGCTGGAGTCTCTTTCGGCGTCGTAGAGAAGTTTAAAGCCGTTGCGGACGATCGCGTATTCGTGGGCCAACGGCGTTTGAGCGACAAGATAACGCGAACGCCAGCGCCACTCGCCCTCGGCGTTGCGGAGATCCCTGCCCTGGAAGGCCGGATGCGGTGGCAGACCGAGGATTCCGAGCAGAGTCGGTGGAACGTCTATGTGTTGTGCAGGCCTCTCGTCGATAACCGGTGCACCGCCCGGTTCATGGAAGAAAAGCGGTACTCTCATGACCTCGTTGAACATCCGGCTGCCGTGGGCGACGAAACCGTGCTCGTAGAAGGCCTGTCCCGTGTCCGACGTCACGACGATAACCGTCTCCTCCAGAAGCCCGGACTCCTCTAGATGCCCCAGGAGTCGTGACAGTTGATGGTCGATGTAGGCCAGGGAGTCGGCATAAACGTCTTTGACCGTATCGGCTTGGTCCCTCGGATATCCGCTGAAGCGTATCTTGAACGGTAGTGTCGATGGGCCGAAGCGGCGCGGAAAGTCCGCGGGAGTCTCGTAAGGCAAGTGACTGTTTTGCATGTTGAGATAGACGAAGAACGGTTGTTCGTCGGATCCGTCCCCGATCCAACGAATTGCCTCGTCTATGGTAAAACGGTCGTCGATTTTGCCGGAACGCTTCCCGGCGTTCACGAAACTCTCGAAGCCCCAGTCGTGGCGGGGAACGTAGGTCGGCCCCTCGAAGGTCTCGGCGTGGAAGATATAATCCAGCCCGCCGGTATCGAGATAGTCGATCATGCGTCCCCAGGTCTCGTTCTGGGAAGAGATCATGGCCGTGCGCCAGCCCAGCTCTTGGAGGATGTCGTAGACGAGCACGCGCGGGTAAGAGGGATTGCGCGGGTACACATGGACGCCCGCGGAACGTAGTGGATAGTGAGACGACAATGGGCAGATGTCGGCGTAGTTGGAGTGGCTCGACTGAGTGTAGACATCAGAGAAAGCCAATGATCGTGCCGCCAGCGAATCGATGGCAGGCATCACCTGCCGCGAACCACCCAGGGTCGTGAGCTGATCGGGCCGTAGCGACTCGACCACAAGCAGAATCACGTTGAGGCTCCGCAAGCGGCCCTTATCCACTCCCGCCGCGTAGTCGTCGAGATCGACTATCGGGCGCCGCTCTATTGCTATGGAGTCGTCGGTGATCAAGCCGGGGCCTTCCTCGAGCCAACGCGAGGCGAAATCGTCCCAGGCATGAGTCAGCGGACCGCTGCGCTCTTCGCGGCAACGCTCGTAGAGCTGAGCGTGGGTGTAGTTGAAGCCCGCGTCGGGGTCGACGACGATGGCCTCGGCCGGGAAGCCCTTCCCCGGTCCGAGGGAGGCCAAGCCAAGGCAGGTAACGGCCGCGACAACCGCCGCCAGGACCAGGGCTCTCCGCCCGGGAGGCTGGACCCGCCCGACGAGGGCCGGAATCCACAGACAGAACGAAGCGATCCCGACGATCAGTACGAAGGGCACGATCGCGAGTACGTAGGGGTCGATGTGGGCCACATGCTGGAGGAACAGCACGGGATTCACCGCCGCGAACAGCAACCCGCTCCAATCCAAGAAGCGCCCGGCACTGGCAAAGGCCAGCCAGCTAGCCGAATACAGACCCACGACGATGCCTGTCAGGGCTACGGCGGTTGGCGCCCGAAGCAATGCCGGCAAGAACCGCAACGACGAAATCATCGCGATCAACATCGCAACCAGGGCGACCCACGCCGCAAGTGCGCTCAGTTCGGCTGCGGTCGTAGAGAGTCTCAACCGCCAAGGCAGAAGATCCTCGCGCAAAGCGCTGTCCGCGATCGCGAGCGAAAGCCCGACGCTCAGCGCTGCGACCAGCAGCCAGGAAAGGGCCGCCGAGGCAGTGAGGTGGAGGCGTGATGAGGGTTCAGAATCGGGTGGCATTGAACGGCCGTCGGTAGATTATACACTGACTCGCCATGAGGTGGGGGCAGCGGGGGTCTGCGGCCGGAGCCTTGCTCTTCTTCAGCCTGCTCGGCTTGTGGTGGAGCTACCCGCTGGTATTCCACGCCGGCACCCACATTGCGACGCCCCTGGAACGTGCTCCCTCGGAGCACAAGCGTCCCCTTTCACGGGCTGCATACAACGATCAGTTGTTGTCGGTCTCGGGGCTGGCCAGGAACGCTGCGGCCCTGGCTCGTGGGGATCTGGCCGGTGTCTATGACCATCGCGTCTGTCATCCCACTCCGGGTGCGGCTTTCCTCGGCGAACACATGCTCGAGCCCGGCCTGGTGGGTCTGCCGGCATACTTGCTGACCCACAATCCGCTGCTCGCCTACAACACCTCGGTAGCGCTGTCGACGTTGATCGCGGCCATGTCGATGTTCGCGCTGATACGCTACTGGACAGGCTCGGCCCTGGCCGCCTTAGTGGCGAGCGTGTTGTTCGCGTTTCATCCTGCACGCCTCGACAACCTCACCCATCCGGCCGTCGTCGGCATTCACTGGATGCCGCTCGTACTACTGCGCTTCGAAAAGCTCCTGGAACGCCCGACCGTGGCAAGCGCCGCGGCCTTGTGCCTCGTCTCAACCTTACAGGCATTGGTCGGCTCTTATCCCTTGCTGGTTCTGGCTTGCTTTGCCGGCCCCTACGGTATGGCCCGCCTGTTTTACCGCCGCGACGTGTTCGCCGTTGCCGTTCCCTACCTCACGGCCTCGGTTCTGGTCTGTGTCGCCATCGTAGGGATGCTTTTGGCCCCCTACGCTTCTCAACAGAATCTCTGGGACGTTTTGCGCCTGCGCTGGACGATACTGGCCGAATACGGCGACTTCCTGCCCGGACACCGCTTCGCCGCCGGCATCTCGATCCTCCTCCTGGCGGTAGGTGCACTCTTCAAGTCAGGCCGCGAGTGGTCCTCGCATCGCTTGGCCGTCATCCTTGCGACGCTGTCGTGCCTGGTGCTCTGCAGCGCTGGATCACTGTGGCCGGGCGGGCCGGAGTTTCCGTCGATTTACGTATGGCTGAGCGGTGCCTTCGAGTTCTTGGCCTACATCCGGGCGCCGGTCTCCCTCAGGATTGGCGTATACTTCGGACTGGCGATCTTGGCCGGACTCGGGACGGCCGCATTGTTGCGCGCCCTACCGCGCAACGGTGTGCCCGTCGCGGCTACCGTGATCCTGGCCGCCATCATCCTGGAGTTGTTCAACCCTTGGGTTAGCGCGGCCGTCTACACGCGGACTCGCAGCCTAGTGGTCGAACCGGCCCTGCCCAACGCCGACGTAATGGAGGCCTTCGCCCTCCTCGACGAAAGGGGCATCGAAGGGCCGGTGCTCGACCTTCCTTATACAGGCCAGGCCTCGGCCCAACTCGAAGAGATGCCGCTCTATCTCCATGCCTCGACTTTCTTCCCCGCAAGGGCCACGACGGCCTGTTACAACTCCTACAACGCCGCTTCCCACTTCGACGTAGCGCGCATGGCCGGCCAGCTGCCGCGTGAGGCAGCATTGACGGAGCTTGCCGCCGCCGGCCTTCGTAATCTGCTGGTTCACAGGAAAGCCTCAGGTGACGGGCGCGGCGTGCTCGAAGGGCTAAGAGCCAGGCCGAATATCGAGGTACTCTACGATGCCGGCGCTGTCGCCCTGCTTCGCATAACAAGTACCGTCGAGACTCTTGGAGATTACGAGTCTCTCACTTTTGCGGGCTTGCGCCTGCCGACCAGCCTGCGCCTCGGCCTCTTCCTGTCAGCTGTTCATGTCGACATCCGCAACGATGGCCCGACTGCCTGGGCGCTGCCTCATCCCATAAGGCCCTTGAAGGCTTACGTCAGGTTTGCGGACGAGTCCGAGAATGCCGAGGCGGGCGAATGGTTGCCTGCGCGCCTGTTACCGCCTCTCGGCCTGGCCGCAGGCGCTACGGCTTCGGTGCCAGTGACTCTGTCGCGGCTACCGGATCCGGGGACATATAGAATCGACTTGAGGGTTCCCGAGTTAGGTTGGGATGTCGGCTCGCAAAGCTCCGTGCTCGTACTGCCGAGCGAGCGCGTTACGTACGGAGCGCCCTGGTAGCCGATCAGCGCTAGCGGCAGTTACTCGGAGGCTTGGCCCTCGAGCTCGTTCAAGTGATGCTCGAGATGCTTCTCGGCGTGACGCGACACGCCCTCCTCGATGGGCTCGGCCTCGTGCCAATGACCGTGCTCGGGAGACCAGACCAGTCCAGGACGATACTCGGTTTCGGTGCCGTCGGGGTTTAGCACATGCCAGTGGCCGTGTTCGGCCGACCATACGCGGGGCGGGCCTTCACCAGTGCTGCTATTGCCCCGGTAGGCGGCGATGACGGCAGCGGCGATACCGACGAGGGCCAGCGGAATCGCGGCCAGAAACAGGCCGCGCACCAGGGAATTCTGTACCCGCTCGCGTTGTTCGCTCTTCTTGCGGAGACAGCAGTGCTTGTACTTCTTGCCGCTGCCGCAGCTGCAGGGATCGTTACGCCCGACCTTCATTGTGGATCCGATACTAGCGGCGGTTTAGACGACGCATCAAGGGTTATAGGGCTCACGCTTTCTTGACGATACGCCGCTTGGTTTCGTTGATCTTCTTGAGATCCTCGATGCCCTCTTCGGCAATGTCCTGGCCGACCGTCCAGGTGCCTTCGCCGGCGATCTCGTCCATGTCGACCCACCGCTGGTAGAAGCCCCGGGTCCTCTCCGTGATGAGGCCCGCCGTCCAGAGGGTCTTGACCAGAGTGCGGAAGATGTTGGTTTCCTCGCGCATGAAGTCACGACGGACCTCGTCGGTCATGACTTCGTTCATCGCGCCGATGGCGAAATCGGGATCGATCCCGCAACGCTGGTAGAGCAGGATCTTTTGATCCGCACCGACCAAGTTCATCAACACATCCTGAAACATCTCCCGCGAAAAGTCCTCGAGCTGGTCTCTCAACTCGCCGCTGACCCCGGGGACGTTCTCGGCGGCCCACAGCTGACCGAAGTTGTGGTGAAAGGCCTCGTCGGTCATCACGAGCTGCGCGACGCGCCGGAGCAAGGGATCGTTGGCCTCTTGATAGAAACCGGCGAATATACCCATCGCCAAGCCTTCGATGATCATCTGCATGCCGATGATCTTCTCGTAGATGATGTCGCTGGCGACCAGGTCCTTGAGCACCCTGTCGAGGGTCGGCGATGGCGGCGCTATCTCGGACTGGAAGCGCGACTTCATATAGAGCGCGAAAGCGTGCACGTGGCGGGACTCTTCACGGGCCTGGTTCGTGGCGTACTCTTGCGCACCCGGGTCGAGGAACATGTCGGCAAGGCCGGTCGACAACGACAAAGCCCCCTGCTCACCGTGCAAGACTCCGCTGAGCCGGAAACGCAGGGTCTCGTCGGCGAATCGAATCCGTTGGCCTTCATCGAGAGTATCCCAGATCGCCGAGTGGCGTTCGGGCACTTGGCCGTACGGAATCAACGGCACGTCCTTGGGGGCAGCCTGCTGGTAGTCTACGTAGTCGGCATCTTCCGGATCCCAGAAGTGCTCGTTGGTGCGCGATATGATGTTCTCGAATTGCCCCGAACGGTCGAGGTAACGGTCCGCGTCGATCATCGCGGCGAACTCGTCGCGAGCCACCGCATTGAACGCCGGGTTGATCGTCGTCCGCCGATTGATGTCCCTGTCAGTAGCCTTCATGCGGGAAATTCTTACACCAGCGCGGCTCCGACGCCAGAGACGGGAAGACGGGGCGCAGGCCCGCCTATATTGCCTTCGAGAAAGGGCTTGGGTGCTAGCTGCCGGCCGTCGTCAGGGTCGTGACGGCACCGTCGAAGATCGCGACTACCTGATCGCTCAAGGCGGTGAGGGCCCCAATGGTGGCCACGGCAAGCAGAGCCAACAACAGAGCGTACTCGGCCATCGACGCTCCGTCTTCATCTTTCCACAATCGGATAACAATACTCATGAGTCTATTGAGTCACGCCCCGGGTCACACACCAAGAGGCGTCAAGCGGATTCTGCAGTTGTTTTGTGACGTTACATTTTCGACGCGGGTGACTGCTGGGCCTGAGTCAGTCCGCGCGCCCTCGTGACGCCACTCGGAGCCCACGATCTCTACCGAAACGTCGATACACATCGCGGCAAACCATGTTTTGATGATGCCAATAGAGTTTGTGAGATACGGTCAGTTCGGGGATCCAGAATCTGTCCGTTGACTGCGGCACCAGCGGCGCGATCGCGCCGATCTCGACGTCGGCGGTAATGAACCCGGGCCCCTCTGCCGCGTTACGCGAGGCCAGTGCCACCCCGCACGCGTTGACGATCTGGGTGGCTCCGACGAAGCGCGTTTCGTATCGGGTACGCAGATTGGTGCCGGGTAGCAGATAGAGATCACCGGCTATCCGACCGCAATGGGCGGCCTGGACGACGGGCACCCCCAGCCGCCTGGCGAACTCCACGGGAGCTTGCTCGGATAGATAGCGGTTGTATTGCTCCATCGGCGCGAATACCGAGCGAACGGCTCTCCAATTCTCGGCAACGCTCCACCAATGCGTACCCGTCAGGGCGATGTCGACGCGGCCGGCAAGACGTTTGACCGTTTGCCAGCGGATCAGCTCCCAACAGACGGCCGCACCGACCTTGCCGATGTCGGTCTCGAACGCACCGTCGTCATTTCCCCCTGCATAGAAAGCGTTCTCCCACATCGTGGGAAGGTCCTTGTCATGGCGAAAAACGGCACCGTCGGGCTGTACGAAGTGATAGGTGTTGTAGACATCCCCGTCGCGTGCGATGAGCATGGAGCCGCCGATGTATCCGTTGTGGCGGCGGGCAAGCCGCTCCATCATGGCCAAGGCGACGTTGGCGGGCGCCAGCACGCACTCGTAGGCATCGTCGCGGGGAATGAGCGCCCCCGGGAAGAACTCCGGCAGGCAGACAAGCCGTGCGCCCGCGGCGAACGCGCTTTCAGCAAGCCGTTCGACGTGCTCGAGATTGTCGGCAAGGCGCCCGGGAGACGTCTCGATTTGTACGGCTGCGACTTTGATCAAAGATTCGGACATCGGCGGTACCCGGCACCGTAGCGCGCCCCTCCGGCAGAGGCCACAGAGTGACTGTTTTCGCTAATGCGATTGGTCTAGGCTCTCGCCATCGAACGGGGGCGACCATGAAGACAGCACTGCAGCTCATCTTCCAGAACTACGAAGGCCAAGCGCACCTCGTCGCGGACGTGGTCGGTG
>JANQEO010000280.1 GCA_028278325.1 Candidatus Binatia bacterium | reverse complement strand
GAATCCGTGGATTCAGCGGATTCTCCAAGCGGCCGCCGACCCGGTCGTCCTTATTTTTCAAGCACTTACAGACCGGGGCGGCCTGGAACGACGATTGCTTTGTCAGGGGTTGGACTCCCATCGGCTGCCGTGGCCGGGGAGGCTCATACGATGTGGAAGAGGCTGAGCCAGGACCCGATCGTACGTCTCGCGGGCGTCGTCTTCGCGCTGTTCGCGGCCCCGTACCTGCTGCCGACGGTCGCCGCGGAGCAACGGCACTGGTTCGGGGAGAACGTCCCCAGCCTGGCCTTCATCCTCCTGTCGCTCACGGCCATCCACGTTGGCCTGAAGAAGACGAGGCCGAGCGCGGAGCGGCGCTTCTGGTATCTCTGGGGCGCTGTCTTCGGTATCTGGTGGGTCGCCGAGCTCTGGAACCTCTTGTTGTCCAGCGAATCGGACGTAGTTCTCAACGCGTCTCAGGATTTCCTGTACTTCGCCTTCTATGCGCTCATGGCCTGGTCCATCGAGAGCAGGCCCCACATCCCGCGGGTCGGGCATCAGGCGGACCGCCTGGGCTCGCTGGAGCCGGCCGGTGGGAGCGTCTTCGTGCTCGGGCTGCTGGTCTACCTCGTCGCCGTCCCCGCCGCCTTCGATCCACGCTCCTACCTGAGCACGATCCCGGTCCACTACTTCTTCATCCTGTTGGACGCCTACCTATCCGTCCGGGTGATCGGTCTTCTGCGCTCGTGCAGGTCACGCCGCTGGCGGGCCGTTTATGGATTCCTCCTGGCAACGTTCGTCTTGTGGATTCTGACCGACGGTGCGAACCTGCTGATGCACGGGGGGATGGTGCCGGAGGTCGACTACGGCACGTGGCTCGACGTTCTCTGGTGGCTTCCCTTTGCGTCGTTCATCCTTGCCGCGCGGGCGCGAGAGGCCTTCACGAGTGAGCCGGACGAGCCCGCTCCGCCCGAGTCGGACGACGGAGAAGGCTGGGCGGGTCAGGCGGTCCTCGGGCTCGACCCGTCACTGTTGCTGGCCGTTGTCTTCCTGGTCTTCCATTTCGCGCTCTCCTTGCTTGTGACCCAGCCGCCCGTCGTCCGTTCGGCGCGTGCCCTCTGCGCGCTCACGGTCCTTCTGTCGCTCGCCGGTCTATCGCTGGTGCGGATTCGCCGCCTG
>JANQEO010000255.1 GCA_028278325.1 Candidatus Binatia bacterium | reverse complement strand
GCCGACACCCGTCGGCTGACCCTCCTGGGCGTCGCGCGCGGCGAAATGGTCAGGATGTCGCGACTGGTGATGCGCGTTCGAATGGAGGATATCAAGGCGTTGTCCTCCGGCGCCTCGAGCGAAGCCGATTTCAACCAGCGGATTCGGACCGTCCAGAACTAACATTCCTCTGCTGATCAGGAGATTGCCAAGATGCAACGCATTACGATTCTTACGATTGTTCTGACGCTCGTCCCGCTGAACTTCGCGAACGCTCAGGCTGCCAGTGCGGGATCACCAGTTGAACTTGAACCGGCAGAACCTCTCACCGCCCCACCGCGGCCGGGCATCGTCGGCACGCGGGCGATCTCTGTCCCGACTGTCATGACGGGAACCGGGCACGCCGTGCTGGTTGTTCCTGGTACCGAATCGACTCCCGAGCAGGCGGCTGAACTGGCGGAAGACCTTGATGTCATGTGCGCTGTCTTCGACAAGTTCCTCAGCGACTCAGGCGTCAAGATGCGTTCGTGGGGGACGAGCGGTCATCGCAGACGGCGCAGCACTCGGTGTATATACTTGCCCAATTCCGGCCCTGTCTTTGTGATGGAGGCGGAGTTTCCGCTGGCCCCCGCGGCCCAGGAGGCCCCAAAGGAAGACAAGGCGCCCGATGTGGACCCCCTCTGGGCCGAGGTTAAGTCCAGCATGAGATCCCCCCGGCCGCAAAGCATGTACAAGAACAAGCACGCACAGGCGCCGTACGACGAACTGAAGGTTGTCAATCTGAAGGTCACGCTCCTACGTGCGGTCAAGCACGCCAGCAACGTGCGTCATATGGGGTCCGACGAGCAGATCGCCATCGTTGTGGTCGAGAGCGGTCACGCAAATCGGGTGAGCACGACCATCCGAGTTGAGGGAAGGAGAAACACCTACAATACGATCGGTTCGGCGGTCGGACCTACGAACGTCCTGACGTTCGGGGCAACCAAGGCGCAGGTAGACACGGCGGCGCAGAAGAAACTGACGCCGGAGGCCTTCGAATCGGACGTCACGATTCTCAGCTATCAGTTGCCGCTGCTCCAGGGGACAAGGCGCCCTCTCTAGCGCCTCGCCCACGGTCAGGAGCGCCGTTAGACGTCGAGGTTCTGGACCTCTAAAGCATGGTCTTGAATAAACTTACGACGTTTCTCGACATTGTCGCCCATCAGAATACTGAAGAGTCGATCGGCCTCCCCGGCGTCGTTGAGGCGCACATTTAACAGCGTCCGCGTCGCCGGGTTCATGGTCGTTTCCCAGAGCTGATCGGCGTTCATCTCACCGAGACCTTTGAACCGCTTGATGTCGATCCCCTTGCCCCCGATCTGCCGAATGCCCGGGCAAACGCCGCCCAGCGAGGCCACTTCGTAGGTGTCGTCGTCGTGGGCGAGCTGGAACTTGGTGGGCAGTGACTCGCCCGACTCGCTCTTCTTCTCCTTGAGCAGGAAATCCTTCAGGTCGAGACCGAATTCGGTACGCAGCTTCTCGTTGATCTGATTGATCCGCACGACCTCATGAAGCTCTTCGCCGGCGTGTTGGAGTTCCTCGTCGGAGGGCCCTTCTGCCTCGTCACTGTGAGCGCTCTCTTCTTGCAGCTTATCGAGGCGCTTCTCGTAGTCGGCGCTCGTGTAGAAGACCTCATCGTCGAGCGTCTCGTCCGGGTGACGGATCATGAAGCAGGGCAATCTCTTGCCGTCGTAGTATTCCTTGACGAAATCAACGAACCGAATGCCCCGGCGGTCGAGGACGCCGACGCTGCGCTCCATGTCGGATAGCAGCTTGACCAGCCCAGCCAGTTCCTCACCCGTGATCTCGCGCTCCTCCTGAGCGTCCTCGTCGCCGTTGCGGACGACCAGGCGAGTATTCTCCAACCCCCGTGTGATCATGCGACGCCGCATGTCGTTCTCGCTGAGCACGTACTCCGATTTCTTGCGTCCCTTGACCCGGACCTCATACAACGGCGGCTGCGCGATGTACACCATCCGCTCGTCGAACAGCACCGGCATCTGGCGGAACAGGAACGTCAACAGAAGCGTGCGGATGTGGGCGCCGTCGACGTCGGCATCGGTCATGAGAATGATCTTGCCGTACCGGCACTTCTCGACGTCGAACTCGTCCGTCCCGATCCCCGTCCCAAGGGCGCTGATCATGGTACGGATCTCCTCATGGCCCAGCATCTTCTCCAGCCGCGCCTTCTCGACGTTGAGGATCTTACCCTTCAAGGGCAGGATCGCCTGAATGTTGCGATCGCGCCCTCCCTTGGCGGACCCACCGGCTGAATCACCTTCGACCACGAAGATTTCGGTCGTGGCGCGTTCCTTGCTCGCGCAGTCCCAGAGCTTGCCGGGCAGGTTGGCGCTGCCCAGGGCGCCCTTGCGTCGCGTCAACTCGCGCGCCTTGCGGGCGGCGACGCGGGCGGCTGCGGCCTGGATCGCCTTGTTCAGGATACGCTTCGAGTCGGTCGGATGCTCCTCGAGGAACAGCGAAAGCTGCTCGTTGACCGCCGTCTCGACGAAGCTGCCCACCTCAGGATTCGTCAGGCGAACCTTGGTCTGCGCCTCGAAGTGCGGGTCGGCCAGCTTGACCGCGATCACCGCGGTCAGACCCTCACGCAGGTCGTCGCCGGTGGTGCCTTGCCCGTCCTTCATCAGGTTGTTCGTCTTGGCGTAGTAGTTCATCGTCCGGGTCAGCGCGGTACGGAATCCCGAAAGGTGCGTGCCCCCGTCGATGTTGCGAATGTTGTTGGCGAAAACGAGCACGTTCTCGTTGTACCCGTCATTGTACTGGACGGCGACCTCACAACTGAGCATCGCCTCGGGGTCCTCTTTCTTGATGTAGATCACATCGTTGTGCAGCGTGTTCTTGCCCTCGTTGAGGTGGTCGACGAACGCCTTGATCCCGTCCTCGAAGAGGAACTCCTCTTTCTTCTTGGCCCGGTCGTCCCGGAAGGTGATCTTGAGCCCCGCGTTGAGGTAAGCCAGCTCGCGGATCCGCTTGCGGAGCGTATCGAAGGCGAATTCGAGGTCGCCAAAGATCTGGTCGTCTGCTTTGAAAGTGATCTTCGTGCCGCGTTTCGCGGTGTCGCCCAGAACCTCCATGGGCCCGCGAGCGTTGCCCCGCTCGCATTCGAAGTGATAGTGCTTCCCATCGCGGTAGACATCCGCTTCGAGCCACTCGCTCAGCGCGTTGACCACACTGACGCCGACGCCGTGCAGCCCGCCGGAGACCTTGTAACTGTCGCTGTCGAACT
>JANQEO010000213.1 GCA_028278325.1 Candidatus Binatia bacterium | reverse complement strand
CGGCTCCGCAGGAGTGCACAACGTGTCGACCTGGGCGAGTACCGGCGACGCTTTGCCCGTACATTTGCCGCCGAGCTTCTTGGCCTGCTTTGCGCGAATAGTAGCAAACTTGCTGAGCTTCTGGTCGGTGATGATATCCCCGGTACCGGAGCCTCCGAGGATGGCGGGGTTTCCCATGCAGTCTACGGAGCCACCGAGAACAAATTTCGCGCGCTGGGCGATACACTGGGCGCGAGCTTTGATGATGATCTTGGCTGCCTTGCGAACGCCCTTTACGGCGAGCGAGCGGCACTTTATTTCTTTCTTGCCCACGAACTGGGCTTCGACAGGTTGAGCCTGGAACAAAAGCGACGACAGTAGAGTCGCGATCGCGGCCGAGGCGAGTCCGGCTCTGAGCCGGCGGCGTGGGATCACTGGCATGAGGAACCTTCCTTGATGAGGTCGGGCAATGAAGCGGTGTACGCGCACGTACCGCGATGCTGTCCGGCTCTAGTCAATCTTTCACTCAGCAAATTGTGCGGACCATTCGGCGCGATCGGCTTCGGGAAGCCGACGGCTTGGCGTCCGCTGGCGAGGCTCATTCGTGGGCAGTCGCTATGAAAAGGGCTGTGCGAAATCCCCCCTTCCTAGCGGGCCAAACGGCTGGTGGCCTCAAACCTACGTCGAGATTAGCCCCCGTTTGCGAAGGGCAGCAATAGCGATAGGGAGAGGCGGGTGATTACCCGATCGGGGGGTTTACTCGAGCAGAAACAGAGCGTTTCCCGAATTGGGGGGGATTCCCTTGAGTTTTGATCGGAACACCATCTTGCCCCCGGGACTGACTTGCGGGTTGCGCACTCGCTTCAATGTCGAGGGAGCGTTGTCTGGAGCGATGTCGCCCTTGGTTACCAAGCGCTCCAGGGATCCGCCGAAGCGGCGGACGTAGATGGAACTTCCCTTCAGGAAGCCCTTGACCTTGGAGTTGAAGAACACGTCACCGGCGTCTGTGATAGTCGGTCCGGCCAGGGTTTTCATCTCGTTGCCAAAACCGTCGTCCTGGCCCTTGACTACGATCGCTTCGGCCGGACTGGCCGGGCAAGAGCCGGGGTCACAGAGGAACAGGGCCTCTTCTTTCGTGATCCCGGTAGCGGCAGCACGGAAGGTGACGATGCCGTTGTCTTCGATGCTGGCGGAGTCACGGAAGCGATCATAGATCATCCCAACGCCCAGCCCGGGATCGACGCCGTCTCCCTCTAGGGCCAGGGTGACTATCCCGCCCGCGAAAGGCTTGCGGAATACGCCGTCGAGAGCCGGCTCGCCGGCATTGGCGCAGTTCATCTTGGTCTCGCCACGAAACGCGACTCCCCAATTACTCGCGCTTACCGTCTCGTTGAGGTCGCAGAGTTCTCGCCCTCCCCCGACCGAATCGCCTATGGCAACCTGCACGTCCATGGTTCCGCTACCGGAGCGGCAGTCACTATCCCCACCGGAACAGCGAACTATCGCTTCCTCGGAGCTGCCGCCGTTGATCTCGGCCCAGAACACGAGCGCCCCACTCTGTGTCAGTATGGGGTTGTCGAAATCGTCGTAGATACCGCCAAGGGGTGTGCTGTCGAGCGCAAGGGCTATGAGTACAGGCGTAGGTGAACCGATGGTACGAAAGACCGCACGCTGTCCCTGGTTCAGGAACGCGAAGTAGCCGATGTCGTTGCTCGAGTTGATGGAGGGGCGCGTGAAGTTGCGGTAGTTCAGACCCAGGGCGGCGAGAGTCCCCTTCTGCGCTATCAAGGTACCGGCGACGCCGGGATCTGAATCCTCCGCAAAGATGCCTTTGATCGAGCCACCCAGCCCTTTTGATGTAGCAGTCAAGGCCAGGTTCTCACCGACACCGTCACCCACGGCGGGCAACCTGAACTTACGGTAGTTGTGGCCACCGGGCGCAGCGGAAGTGTTCTTGAGAAGAACCGTTTGAATCTGCGCGTGGGCCGGCACCGAGGCGAAAGCCATCGCCAGGGTTGCAAAGACGAAACCCACCCAGAGACCCAGTCGCTGGGCCCCCATTTCACTGACCCGGTGCACGAAAACTCCTCCCTCGGCGGCAGAGAGCCGGGTTCGACACTGCCAGAGCATTCGCGACACTGTCAAGGCCAAACCTCTTGCTGCAGCGCATAGTGTTCAGCAGGCGCGCGTTCCAACGCGCAAGCGACCGACCCGCATGGGGGACTCCGACCCAGGCGACCTACCCCCCCGCCCGCCGCATAGACGGTGGCGGAACGCTCGAAAATGGCGCGACGGGACAAGTCGGTACGGCCGCAAAAATGCTCTCGGCCGCACCAAGCCTCGGCATTGTCGAACTATGCCAAACAGCTCATACGGTCTGTCCCGCGACGATCTCGAATCGGAAACCGGCGGAACGGCCCGGCCCCTTGTGCCACCGAGACTTCCGAACCGCCGTGCCTCCGGCACACTCCAATCGTTTCGTAGTAGGTTTTGCGCCTTGCTTGGTGTTCGTCGTTGAGCAGCTACGAAGGGGCGGTCATGAGCGATGTCGTGAAGTACTAGAGCTCTCGCTTACGCTTTTGAACGGGTTTCAGCGGCGAAAATTTGGCGTCGATTCTTGTGTTGCGCCCCGTTCCGGCGGCGGCGTAGTGTCGCAAGTGTAGCGCGACGCGAGTGACACGATGGCCAACTCCGAACAGACACACCTCACCCGAGCCCTTTCGACGGGCATCTGCCGAGCCGCACTTCTGACAGCCGCCTTCGTCGTTTGCAGCGGCTTCGGCTGGGCCGGCCCCGAGTGCTGCGGCCGCACAGGGTACACCCGGCAGGTAGTCCCCCTGGACAGTGGCGACGCCTACGAGCCTAGCCTGCTGGTGCCTAACGAGGCTAACACGAGCCCTCCTGCCGAGCGTGCGGACACGCCGGGCGAGGCGCCCATGACGGCTCTGATGTCCCTCGACCTGAAGCTTCGCGACTACGGGTGGAGAGCGAAGAGCCTGTTTGGTCGCCTTCTCACTTTCGACAGCGAGCGGACACTGTTGCCTGAGAGCATAGCCCTGGTGTCTGAAGTCGTCTTCGAGGGTCTCATAGATCCCGTGCGGGCATTCTCCAACGAGTTGATCTCCGTACTCACAGGTAAGGAGCGCGAACCGGCAACCGCGTTCTCACAGCACGGGCAGCCGGGCATCGGCACCGCGCCTACCCGCCATCTTCCGCCGCCGCGGATCGTCGATGGCCACATCCATTCACTGGCCACCTCCATGGGCTCGGCATTCGATCCCACCATGGGCCTGGACGACATAGAGCGCCGTAACGACTACGGCTTGCAGGTCGGTCTGAGAATCGAGAAGCCTTTGAGCGGCGAAGACACTCAAGGTCTGAACGTTCTCGTCGTTCCCAGTCTCCCTGGCTCCTGAGAAACAGAAAGGGCCGAGGCCCGGGGGTGTGCTGCGCACTCCCGGGCTCTCCTGATGTCGGTGCGCCCGGTCTCGAGCGCTCAGTTATCCTTGGACTTGAAGATCTGTCCGTCGTCCTTGATCGGTATGCTGAAGGTCGCCTCCCAGCATTCGCCTTCGGTGTTCTTGACCTGAACCAGCACCGGCTCGGTCAGTGGTAGCTGCGGAGGCCCCAGCAGGTCACCTTTGCCGCGAAGTATGACCTTGGCCTTGCCGGGCACGCCCGACCTCAGATTCGCGGCCTTCATACCGAAGGGAGTCGCCTCCGGGTTACGGTAGTTGAATCCCTTCCCGCGGAAATCCTTCCAACAAGGCTTCCCGTTCTTGCAGGTTCCACCGGACTCGATCTGCGACTCGAAGATCTTGTTGAACTGTGAAGGAACAATGGACTGATCGTAGATACACACGATGTAGTCCGTCGCCGTGATGGGATCTCCCAACGCGGCCAGAGAGGTATCGTCCCCCTTGTTCCACTTGAACGTCAGCTTGTCGCGCTTGTCGGGATCCTTGTTGACGAAGATCAAGCGGCTCTTGTTGGGAACGAAGGGCTCGCGGCAAACGCCCGAACCGATCGGAACTGCCGCGCACAAGGTATCAGACGTCGACACCAAGATGTCGGCATCGGTGCCGATGGTCGCGATCTTGTCGTCCGTCGAGTTCCAGACCGCCACCCACTTGGTCACGTCTGTGGCCACGGCTGCGTTGCTGTCGTTACCCACATCGCTGGTTCCGGCCGGATCCAGCGGGCCCGGGTTCGACCAGGTAGCGCCGTCGTTCGACGAACGAGCGATAAGGATGTCTCCATCAGATCCGACCGCACCTGACAGCGTGTCGTCGGAATCCCATACCGCGATCCACTCACCCAGTCCGTCGGTGATGATTCGTGGCCGCCGATCCTCGCCGCTATCAGGCTTGGCGTTGGTATTGAGAGGCTGCACGGTCGCCCAGGTCCCGCCGAGATCGGCGGAGGTCGAGTACAGAATGTCTTCGTCGGTTCCGATCGATGCCCCGCCCGTACCGAGCTTGTCACCGGACTGCCAAGCGATGATCCAGGTCGAACCGTCGCCGGCGACCGAAGGGAACCTGTCACCATCGTTGGCTCCGTTGCGGGAAGCGTTGGAGTTGACGATCTGTACGGCACCCCAACCGCTCGTCGGGTCGAGGGTGCGAGAACCGAATATGTCGAAGTCAGTGCCTATACCGCCGGTGTTTTCGGCCGACCCCCAGCTGGCGATCCACAGCCCCGCCGCCACTGCGATGTCGACGTTGTCGTCATTGCCCGTATCGGTGGTGGCCGTACTGTTGAGAGGCGAAGGCGCCGTCCAACTGGCACCGTTGTCCTGAGAAACGGCGTAGAGGATGTCGAAATCGATGCCGGCGCCACCAACGTTCTCGTTGGAGTGCCACCCGACGACCCACGTCCCGGCGCCGTCCGTCGCTATGGCCGGTTCCATATCGGAACCGCTGTCGGTTGTAGCGTTGGTGTTCAGCGGGACGGGGGCAGACCAAGTGACGCCTGCGTCGCTCGACAACGACACGAGGATATCGAAGTCGGTTCCGGCGGTGCCTCCCACGTTTTCGTCGGAATCCCACACGGCAACCCAATTGCCGGCTTTGTCACTAGCCAAAGTCGGCGCAAAGTCACCGCCGGAGTCTGACCCGCCATTGGTGTTGAGCGCAGCAGGCGCCGACCATGTCCCTCCGTCATCCGTCGAGCGGGATACCAGCAGATCCTCGTCCGTCCCCAGGTTGAGCGTGCCTGAAAATTCCTCGTCGGAACGCCATATCGCAACCCAGTTGCCCATGTCGTCGGTGGCAACTGCCGGTGTGAAATCGGTGCCGCTGTCGGAGGACGCGTTGGTGTTGAGCGCCGAAGACTCGACAAAGATCGGTCCTACTGCCGCCGCCTCTCCCGCCGCCCACATGGACAGGACGATGACCGACAAAACAGCCTGCGCTACTCGAGTCCACGTAACCATAGTTTTCTCCCCTAGCTCCGGCTCGACACGCCCACATGGGGCAGATGAGGGCACCCAACCGGTAAACTTATCACGGCTTTGCATACCACGATTCGCTTTGTCAATGCGTATTTCTCCCGAGACTACGCCTTGGGCTTGCCCGGCGGATCCGAGATCAGAAGGGTTCCTTGGGCCACGCACGCCAATCTACCGTCGTTTGTGACCTCGCAGCGCACGACCGCCGACCTTCGCCCTAGCGAAACTACCCGGGACTCGGCGACCAACTCACCCTTCTTCACTGCCGCCAAATAGTTGAGCTTGAACTCCGTGGTAGCCGCCCATTGTGCAGGTTTCATTAGGGGGTACAGCACGACGCCGAGAGCATGGTCCACCAACCCTGCCATGACTCCACCGTGAACGGCCCCGACGGGCGTCACCAACTCCTCACGCACCTCCATGACCAGCTTGAGACGCCCGGGCGTCAGTTCCACGAGCCGTGCACCCAGGTAAGCCGGTAGTCCCGTTATGTTCTCGTGCGCAGCGATCATTGCATCCGCTGTTCGTTGGTCGAATGTATCGAACTGCTGTTGCTCCATCGACAGGTGACTCCTTGGTTCGGCTCGCGCCCTGTCAGTCGAAACTGACCAGACCCGCCCCGTTGTGCGTCGTCACTACCGCTTCCCGACCTATGGGATCCCGGGTCTCGAGCTCCTCGAGTAGAGCGCGGTCATCGACCGTGTTGGCGACGAACCTCTCACCGGACTGCAAACGGCCTATGACTATGCCTTTTTCGGGCGCCCCTTCCCGATCATGCATGACGGTGTAAGTCTCGACGACGCAATTTCCACGGGGCTCTTCGATGACCACAGGGCGCGCAAGTGAATCGAGACTCTCTTGGATGGCCCTGCCCTCCGTGAACACGGGCCGTGCCTGCTCGCTACTATATAAACCGACAGCGTGCTTGGTCAGATACCAGCCCATCGCAGATACCAATCCGTAGGAGCCGGGGTTGTCACGCAGCTTGGAGATCATGGTGGCGATCGCGTGCATGGAATAGTTGTTGCCGGCGCCTCCGTGGTACGCGAGCCCCCCGGTGACGGTCAGAGGCCGATCATCACCCGCGTCGATCCCGAGGCTATCGCGGAGGATCTGTACGGCTGACGGGAAGCAGCTGTAGAGGTCGAGGAAACTCAGTTGCTCGACCGATACTCCGGCTGACTCCAGGACATGCTCGAAGATCGTTCGCGCGGCGGGAGATGAATGGTAGTCGGCGCGCTCCGAAACCCACCAGTGATCGTATGCGCTCTCCGCACCGGCGACGTACACGAGCCGCGACTCGTCCACACCCATCGCGCGGGCTCTTGCCGCGGAAGTCATGATCACCGCCGCGCCTTGATCCACGGTCATCATCGCGTTCATCAGCTTCGTGTACGGAAACCCTACGTAGCGGTTAGCTTCGGAGGCCGAGGCAATCTCCTCGGAGGTTCGAGGCTCCTTGAACCAAGAGAACGGATTGCCGGCCGCCTGAGCCGCCAGGTTCTCGCAAAGCCATCCCAGTGCACGCTGATGCTCAGCGATGTCGCGCCCGTAGTGTGCGCGCAGCGCGTTCTCGAACAACGGATAGATATGAATGGGCAACTGAAGACCGTGACGCATCTCCAGGTCGTTGCTTCCTAGCCTGGAGTCGCCGAAACGCTCGGGCTTGGCATCTCCATCGTTGCGGTCTCCGACCCAGGGAACCTGCGAGCCTTGGCGGTGCCCCTTTCGCAGCGAATTCAGGGCCTCCGCGCCTACCAAAAGCGCCGCCCCCACTTCCCCCGCGGCGATCCGGCGGGCCAGGGCGTTGACCAGCGCCTGAGGAGTATCGCCCCCGATGTAAGAGTAGATTGCGGAGCGTGGGTGGATCCCCAACTCATGCGCCAATGGGCTAACCGGGTCGTGATAGTCACACGACAGCACGTGCACGACGGCGACCGTATCAATGCCCTCGAATACGGCTTCGCCGACCCCGCTGTCGCCGGCGGCCTCGCGGGCGGCCTTCGCCATCAACTCCAACGGGCCGCTGCTCTCAGCCGGATCACAGTCTCGCTGAACTGCCTGGCCGCCCCCGATCAGCACCGGCAAGTTATCGGCTGACTGCCGTTCCATAGTTGCCACCGCGCCTAGAGTAGGCTGGACTCGGCCCCTATGCTATTGGCTCGCTATATTAAGGAGAGACTCGATGGCCGAGAAACCCGGTCCTACGCCTAAACACCAGCACCAGATGTCGATCCACAGCGATCCGGAGATCGCAGCGGGCGTCTATTCGAACTTGATGATGATCAACCACCGGAAGGAGGAGTTCATTCTCGACTTCCTGTTCGTCCAGCCTCAGGCGGCCGGACAGGGACAAGCCGTCGCCAACCTGCGGTCGAGGGTGGTCGCATCACCGGAACATCTAAAGCGAATCGTACGCGCCATGGGCGAGAACCTTCGGCGCTACGAGGAGAAGTACGGCCCCATCGAGGAAGCCAAGGACCTCCCCAAGGCCCTTCACTGACACGAGGGGAACCTGGGCACAAAATGGTTGTCAAACTGCCCAGTTGCAGGCAAGGTCCGACGAAAGTATCCGCCACGTCAAGGAGAAGGGGGATGATCAGAGTCTTCACAATGGCTTTGTTGGTAGCATTCGCAGCACCATCGGCTGCGTGGGCGAACGACGAGAACGGCGACGGTTGGTATTTGGCGGCGCAGGCCGGGATCAACTGGATGCAGGACGAAGAGTGGAGTGATTCCGACGGCGACGAGATCGAGCCTGATTGGAACAAGGGAGCCGGCGGAGCACTGACGGTAGGCCGCACTTTCGGTAGCAGCTGGAGAGGCGAACTCGAGTTGGGCTACCGGAACAACAGCGTCGACAGCACCTTCTTCACCGACGCCGGCATCGTACCGCCGCCGATCGTAGCGGCTCTTCCTCAAGCGATCGCCGGAGGAACGACAGGGCTCCTCACCGCCGACGGTGACGTCACGCTCTGGACCGCCATGGTCAACGTTCTCTATGATCTCGACGACGACGGGTTCTTGCGGCCCTTCGCCGGCGTTGGTGTAGGTTTGGGAGGCATGGATCTCAACGTGACCACGGCTGTGACGAGCGTCGACGACAACGACACGACTTTCGCCTATCAAGGCATTCTCGGCGTGTTGGCTCATTTCACGGACACCGTCAATCTCGAGATCCGCTACGTGCTCACCGGCCTCGTAGAGCCGGAGTTCACGACGGCGGCGGGAGACACCTTCGACACCGACGCGTTCTCGCAGTCGGTCAATCTGGTGGTTCGCTGGAACCTGTAACGTAAACCCGGCACGACCCGCCACGCGCACCGACGGCCATGGCGGGCAGAGGAAGTGGTGGATGGCTGAAAGGTTCGAGTAGTCGATGCCGACGTTCACTCAATGTAGCAACGTCGATGCACGAGCCGAGCAGTTGTTCGCCTGGCATTCGCGATCGGGTTCCGTTGCGAGACTCATCGCTCCCTGGGAAAGGATCGAGATCCTGGAATCGGCTGCCGGAATGGAGGAAGGGGCGCGCTCCGTTCTGCGTGTCTGCAACGGGCCCGCGACCTGGCGCTGGGTCACCGAGCGTCGCGACCTGCGACACGGCCGCGAGTTCACAGAGCGTCAGGTGGAAGGCGTGTTCAAACGTTGGCGCCACCGACACCAGTTCTCCGACAATGGTGACGGCACATCGTCGATGACCGATGAGATCGATTACGCCCTACCTGCCGAGCTGCTGAGCTCGGTGCTGAGTGCCACGCTGATCGACAAACGCATCGCGAAGACGATGGCGTTCAGGCGCGATAGAACCCGCGATGACCTCGAGCGTCACGGCCGAGTCGTCGCACCGCGACCCCAAAGAATTGCGGTTACGGGCGCAAACGGGATCGTAGGCCGCGAGCTGTGTGCGTTCCTGGATGCGGGCGGTCACGACATCGTCCGAGTTACGCGGCGACCTCGCGTCGGCAGCTCCGATATCGGCTGGGATCCTTCAGCCGAACGCCTGGACGCGGCCGGCCTCGAGGGACTGGACGCGGTGGTGCACCTGGCCGGCGCCGGCGTCAGGCGCGGACGTTGGTCACCAAGGCGCAAGCGCGCGATCCAAGACGCACGCGTCAAGCCGACACTACTGCTGGCGCGTACGTTGGCAGGCCTGGACCGCCCTCCACGCACCCTGATTTCCGCCTCTGCTACAGCCTACTATGGGAACCGAGGTCGCGACCGCCTCGACGAAGAGGCCGAACACGGAGCAGGTTTTACTGCCGACGTATGCAGAGCCTGGGAGAACTCGACCGAGGCCGCCTCGCGCGCGGGCGTTCGCGTCGTCAACCTTCGTATCGGGACGGTACTTTCCGCACCCGGCGGCGCGCTGGCCAGGATGTCGCCGCTCTTTCGTATGGGCGCGGGCGGAAGTGTCGGCAGCGGACAACAGTACATGAGCTGGATTACTCTCGACGACCTGGTCGGACTGATTCACCATGCGCTGTTCGACGGGAGCATGAGAGGACCTCTAAACGCGGTGTCGCCCAAGCCTGTAACCAACCGGGAGTTCGCCAGGACACTTGCGCGCGTCCTTAAACGGCCCGCCGTGATGTCGGTTCCCTCACACATAGTCCGCTTCTTGTTCGGTGAGATGGGAGAGGCATCGATGCTTGCGGGCTCGCGCGTGATCCCCGCGAAGGCCGAGGCCAACGGCTTCCGCTTTCTCCACCCGGATCTCGAGGGAGCGATCCGCTTCGAGCTGGGCCGCTAGGGCGTTTTCATGGATTCCGATGTCATCATAGTAGGCGCGGGAATGGCGGGCCTGAGCTGCGCCCGTGCCTTACAGCAGCAAGGCATCGACTGCAGACTCGTGGAAGCTTCGGATGGGGTCGGAGGAAGAGTGCGAACCGACACGTTTCGCGGGTTCCTCCTCGACCGCGGCTTTCAGGTTCTACTCACCGCTTATCCGGAGACCAGACGCGCCCTCAACTACGACGCCCTGGACCTCCACTCCTTCTACCCGGGCGCGTTGATCTACACTGACCGCGGCTTCCAACGACTGACCGACTACCGACGGCGCCCAAAGGAATTCCTTCCGGAACTGCGCTCTTCGATCGCGACCCTCAGTGACAAGGCCAGGCTTGCTCGTCTGAGTTCCCATGTCACCAGGCGGCCCGCCGGTGAACTCGCCGAGGACGTCACCGTACTCGAGGGACTGCGAGCGCGAACCTTCTCGGAACGGTTCATCCAGACCTTTTTTCGGCCGTTCTTCGCGGGCGTGTTCCTCGAGCCGACCCTCAGCACGACTTGGAGACAGCTGGAGTTCGTCCTGCGCATGTTTTCGACGGGTCGTACCGCACTCCCTGCAGGTGGGATGGGCTCGCTTGCCGAGCACCTTGCCACGCAGCTGGCGGAAGACAGCGTGACGCTGAGAAGCAAGGTGGAGAGCGTGGGCCCGGGCCTTGTCACCTTGGGCAGCGGAGAGAAGTTGACCTGCCGGGCTGTGGTCCTGGCTAGCGAAGGACCCGAAGCCAATCGACTCGTGCCATCTGCCCAATCTCCCCCATACCACGAGGTGACCTGCATTTACTTTTCATGCTCGAGTGCGCCGATCCAGGAGCCTATCCTCATCCTCAACGGCACGGGCACAGGGCCGATCAACAACATGTGCTTCCCGAGCAGAATCTCACGCTCCTACGCGAAGAGCGACGCCGAGCTGGTCTCGGTAACGGTCCTGGGCAACCCGAAAGGCACAAACAAGGCGCTGAACACCGCCGTAAGAGCTCAACTCAGGAGTTGGTTCGGAAGCACCGTCGAAAGTTGGGAACATCTCCGTACCTACCGTATTGCACACGCTCTTCCGTCCCAACGGCCAAGCCACGCGAGTCTGGGGAGCGCACCTCAGGAGCCGGGAATTTTCGCCTGCGGTGACTACTTCGAGTCGGCTTCCATCAACGGAGCAATGGCGTCGGGCCGGCAAGCCGCCGCGGCGGTGGCCGCCAGTCTTGGCGCGAGAAATGGGGAAACGTCCCCCGACACGGCCGCCTGAGGACTCCGCCCGACCCCCGCAGAAGGGTCTTGCTCTCACCCTGTAAATGCCCGAATAAGTTAGGTTATACGATGACGAGTCTAGAATTCTTGGGCCATGCCGGCCTTGCTGTGAGGTCCGGAAACACTCTCCTCTTGTGCGATCCGTGGATGTCGCCGGCAGGGGGCTATAACGCCAGCTGGTTCCAGTACCCTGAGTACCCGAGCACGGACCTGAGCGCCCTGCTCGAGCCAACAGCCGTCTACATTTCTCATGAGCACCTGGATCACTTCGACCCGGAGTTCCTGGAACGGCTCGACAAAACCACCCCCATCGTTACGGGGCGGTTCCACAAGAAACGCCTCTTGGTCAAGCTCAAGAAGCTCGGCTTCGAGCACATCGTGGAACTCGACGACTTCGAGGGCTTCGAAGTCAGCGGCGACATGAAGCTGCGCATCTCCACCGCAGCCTACAACTGCCCTCCCCATTGGTTCGACTCCTGCTGCATCATCGAGACGCAAGACTGCAAAGCGTTCAATCTGAACGACTGCAACCTGGCGCTGCCCCTGGAGATGTTGCGAGCCGAGCACTTCGACGTGATGTTCGCGCAGGCTTCGCCCGCGATTTGGTATCCGCTCACCTACCCCCAGTACTCCGACGAGGAGCGACGTGAACTGATAGCCGCGCGCCGGGAATCTGCGTTGACGAGCTTCGTGACCGCGGCCAAGGCCATGCAACCGTCTCTGGCCGTTCCCTGCGCCGGACCGCCCTGTTTTTTCGATGACGAGCTCTACGACATCTTCACTGCGCCAGGTTCGATGTTCCCGACTCCAACGGTCGCGCTGAGAACCCTAGCCGATCAGACCGACATAGCGGGAGAGATGCTAAAGCCCGGTGACAAGTTGATCTGGGAGAAAGGCGAACGGCAGGTGTCGCGACACCCCGCGTATGAAGACTTCGACTACGAACGCGACCGATTGAAGTATTGCGAAAGCAAGCGCCCCGAAAAGCGGCGGTTGGTCGAGGAGGTGAAAGCAGCCATCCCGGTCCCCACTCCGGGCTTGTTCGACAGGTTCAAGGCTCATCTCGAGCCTCTCATCTCGCGCAATCCCTACTTCTCCGCGCACATAGACATGAGGGTGTTGTTCGACGTCACGGGACCCGAGGGTGGTAGGTGGATCGCCGACTTCCGTGACCCGCCGCCATCGGAACTCGTCTATCCCCACGAGGGCGAGGAGTACCACTACAGCTTCGAGGTCGAATCGCGCTATCTCGATCAGGTGCTGAGCGGCGAGATGTCTTGGGAGGACATGTTTCTGTCACTCCGATTCAAGGCCCGGCGCGACCCTGACGTGTACAACCAGCACCTGTTCACCTTCTTCAAGATGGGGGATCATGCAGCGCTGCAAAAGATCGCAAAGGCCGAAATCGCCTTGTCGTCGGGGCCGACCCCGACCTTTACGCTGGAAGCGGACGGCGTCCAGTACGAGGTTCAACGGTTCTGCCCTCATGCCGGCTCCGACCTGTCCCAAGCTCCAGTCGAGGGCGGATACCTGATCTGCCCCGGGCACGACTGGCGCTTCTCATTGGAGGACGGCACCTGCCAACACGCTGGATATACTATCCAGTGCAGGCGAAAAGAGACCTAACTCTTCCCTGCAGGTTTAGAGCCTAAGTTACTGAACGCAAACGGCGTTCGCATTCAGGCCACGCAAAGGGCCGCTTGACGCCGGGAGTCCGCCGGATCTCCGGCAGAGCGACCGTCGATACGCTTTACGCATTTTACAAGTTCCAAACCCCGTCGCCTTGTCTGCACGAGTACGTGACTGTATAACCGCGCCTGTCCGTCGGGGAACTCGCCGAAGGCGACACGGCTCCGTACACCAACGCCGCCACCATGCCATCAGCAAGCACTCAAGAGCGCTTGACCGTGATCGCCGACACCAGCGGGGTTCATACGAACGATCTCGCTCGCGAAGTGGAAGCCGGCCTGAGTTCGTCACCCAAGACGCTTCCCTGCCGCTTCTTCTATGACAAAGACGGGTCGGTGCTGTTCGAGCAGATATGCGAGTTGCCCGAGTACTACGTAACACGGACCGAGAAGGAGATCCTGGACGACCGTGCGGACGAGATCGCGACCCTGCTTCCCAAGGCGACTACCCTGGTAGAGCTCGGCAGCGGTAGTTCGACCAAGACACGCGTTTTGATTGAAGCCTTCCTGCGGCGCCACGGCTCGCTGCGCTATGTACCAATGGACATCTCGCGCACCATGCTGGAGGAGAGCTCGATAGCGCTGCTGGAAGACTATGCGGGACTCCAGATCACCGCGATCGCGGCGGAGTACAAGGCGGGGCTGCAAAGGCTCGAGAAGGTGCAACCGCCGGCAAAGCTCGTCCTGTGGCTCGGGTCCACGATCGGGAACTTCGACAGAGGCGAAGCGGCACGTTTTCTTCGCAGCGTGTCTCACACGATGCGACCTCAGGACCGCCTGCTGGCGGGAATCGACCTACGCAAGGACCGCTCCACGTTGGTGCGCGCCTACGACGACGGCGCAGGCGTAACCGCACAGTTCAACCGCAACATACTCCACAGGATCAATCGTGAACTCGACGCCGAGATCGATACGAGCGCATTCGAGCACGAAGCGCGCTACGACGAGAACCTCGGTCGAGTCGAGATGCACCTGGTGTCCAACCGCGAACAGAACGTCCGCATCGGCGCGTTGGAACTGGAGGTCAGCTTCGATAAGGGCGAGACGATCCACACGGAATGCTCCTATAAGTACTCGATCGAAGAGATCGAGGAGCTGGCGGCCAGATCGGACCTCTGTGTCGTCGAACGGTGGTTCGACGACGCTCGGCGCTTCAGTCTCAATCTCTTCCGAGGAAAGACGGACTAGCCCTGCCGCTGCCGGCCCGGCTATACTCTCGGCCGGATGCTCGAACTACGCGCCGTCACCAAACGCTACGGCGACACCACGGTTCTTGGCCCTGTCGATCTCATAGCTCCTCGATCCCGCACCACAGTGCTGATCGGTCCGAGCGGCAGTGGAAAGTCCACGATTCTGCGGCTGATGATGGGCCTGGTCGAACCTGACGAGGGCCACGTCGTGCTGGAGAGCAACACTCCTGTGGCCGGCGGTGACTCTGCACAGCACGTCCGGCCAGGCTATGTCGTCCAGGACGGCGGCCTGTTCCCTCACCTGACAGCGGCCGAGAACATCCGCATCGCCGCCGAGTACTTCGGCTGGACGCCGGAACGCCTTGATGCACGGGTTGGCGAACTGTGCAGCCTGACGCGGTTTCCCACCGACGCCATCCACCGCTACCCCGTCGAGCTGTCCGGCGGCCAACGACAGAGGGTGAGCCTGATGCGAGCTCTCATGATGCATCCACCCGTTCTCCTTCTCGACGAACCTTTGGGTGCCCTGGACCCCTTGATCAGAGCAGAGCTGCAATCGGACTTACGCGAGATATTCCGCGAACTGGAGATGACCGTGGTCATGGTGACCCACGACCTGCGGGAAGCTGCCTATTTCGCCGACCACGTGACACTGCTCGACGGCGGCGTCATCGCACAGGAGGGCACCGTGGACGAACTCGTCCGGTCGCCTGCCAGTGACTTCGTAGCACGCTTCGTCGGTGCCCAGCGCAACCCGGCATCGCTCGCGCCGGTGACGTCATGAAAAGAGTTCTGTCCATCGTCGGCGTGGCGGCTTTGATCTGGTGTCCGTCATCATCCCACGCCGAGCCCGTTCGTGTGGGCTCCAAGAAGTTCACCGAATCCGTGATTCTAGGCGAGATCGTCACCCTGCTCGCTCGGCACGGCGGCGCCGAAGCCGCCCATAGCCGTGAGCTCGGTGGCACGCGCTTGCTGTGGAACGCCCTGCTCGCGGGAGAGATCGACGTCTACCCCGAGTATACCGGCACTCTCCGTGAGGAGATATTCGCCGGGCAAGAGCTGTCGAGCAGATCCGAACTCGAAGACACGCTCTCCACGCTGGGGATCACGATGAGCGAGCCTCTCGGCTTCAACAACGCGTACGCTATCGGGATGACTGAAGCGCGAGCATCGATGCTGGGCATCAAACGAGTCTCGGACCTTCGGCGGCACGTCAACCTGCGTTACGGGTTCGGCAACGAGTTCATGCACCGAAACGACGGTTGGCCCGGGCTGCGCAACCGTTACGGCCTCTTGGCATCCAGCGCCCGGGGACTCGACCATGACCTGGCATATAGAGCACTCGTATCAGGCGAAATCGACGTGACCGATCTTTACGCCACCGACGCAGAGATCGACTACTACGGCCTGCGTGTACTCGACGACGACCTAGCGTATTTCCCCGCTTACGAGGCGGTCTTGCTCTACAACGCGAAGAAGGCTCGCGGCCAGCCCCGCGTGTTCGCGGCGGTACTGGAGCTCCAGAATCGAATCGGCGACGCGGACATGCGGAGGATGAACGCCGACGTCAAGATTCGCGGCGAGCCCGAGACGGACGTCGCGGCGGAGTTCGCAAGCGACAGGCTCGGCGTAACCGTCGACGCCGCCCGAGCCTCCCGTTTCGCATCACTCGGCCGCCATACAGCCGAGCACCTCGTTCTCGTGGGGACCTCTCTTTCCGCAGCGATCGCAGTAGCCATACCGCTGGGTATAGTTGCAACCAAGTTCCGCCGCACCGGAAGAATCATCTTGGCCGTGACCGGGTTGATCCAAACAATCCCCTCACTCGCCCTCTTGGTGTTCATGATCCCCCTACTGGGAATCGGCGGACCGCCCGCAGTGGTGGCTCTGTTCCTCTACAGCTTGCTGCCGATTGTCAGAAACACCCACGCAGGCCTCACCAACATCGCAACCGAGGTCCTGGAATCGGCTCAGGCTCTCGGTCTACCGTCTGCGGCGCGCCTGCGCCTCATCGAATTACCGCTGGCATCGCGCTCCATACTTGCGGGCATAAAGACCTCGGCAGTCATCAACGTAGGCACCGCCACACTCGGAGCCCTCGTCGGCGCCGGCGGCTACGGCCAGCCGATACTCACCGGCATACGCCTCGACGATACCGGCCTGATCCTGCAAGGCGCGATTCCCGCCGCGGCGCTTGCACTGTTCGCGCAATGGAGCTTCGATTTCGCGGAGAGACGGTTCGTACCGCGCGGCTTACGGCTGCAGAACGAACCGAGCCCTCGATAGGGTTCCGAGATGTGCGGGCGGTTTACATTGACAGTCGCAGCGGATGCGGTCGCCGACGCCTTCGGTGTCGAGAAGCCCGGACAGCTGGCCCCCCGCTACAACATCGCTCCATCGCAGCCGGTGGCCATCGTTCGGATGAACGCCGACACGGCCCGGCGGGAGTTGACGCTGGCGCAATGGGGCTTGGTGCCTTTCTGGGCCAAGGACCCCTCTATCGGCAATCGCATGATCAACGCCCGCGCGGAAACCGTGGCGGAAAAGCCCGCGTATCGAGCCGCGTTCAAGCGACGGCGGTGCTTGATTCCCGCTGATGGCTTCTACGAATGGCACAAGGCCGGCGGCTCGAAAACACCTTATCTGGTTCGTATGGGGTCGGGCGAGGTATTCGGGTTCGCCGGGCTATGGGAAAGCTGGACCGGGCCCGACGGCGCTGAGCTCGAGTCATGCACGATCGTGACCACGGAACCGAACAGCCTCGTCAAGGGCATCCACAACAGGATGCCGGCGATCGTCGCACCCGAAGCGTACGATCTATGGCTCGATATCAGGCATCACGACGCAGAGGGACTCTCGGGCCTGCTCCGCCCATGTTCGAGTGATGCAATGAACGCCACACCCGTGTCGGACTGGGTCAACAATCCTCGCCACGACGACGAGCGCTGCGTGGAACCGGCGGCCTAAGGACGCTTTTCGGCGACCTCGCCTGCCCTGAAAGCGGCTTCGACCACGGCAAGTATCTCGTTGTTCTCGAGTTCTTGAGTGTTCTTCCAGCCACCATCCGTCTTACGGTAAGCGCTCAGATACCTCTCCGGGCTGTCGTCATGGCTATAGACCACCAAGGCGTAGATGTCGGCGTAGTAGAGCTCAGCCCAGAGGTTGAGAGTGCTCACTTGGCTGTAGAATCGACGTACCCCCGCACGCCCGTCCTCGTCCACGAGATATTCGCCGAGTTCGAGTTGCTCCTCCTCGACTACATTGTCGAGAATCCACTGGACATCATCCATCTTGAGCGCGGAGAACTCGGACACCGCCGCGTCCGCAGGCGTCTGCCAGCTGACAACGTCCCTTTCGAGAACGCCGGCTCTTAGCGTCGGCCGGAAGATACGGCCCTCCAGTTCGATTTCGACCCAGTCTTCCGGCGCCTTGCCCCGAGCTCGAGGACCGTGTTCGATCTTGAGTTCACCGACCTCGGCGCTCAGCACTATCGTCGCAAGGGAAGGCGGCTCCTCACCGGATCCCCGGCACCCGTTCGCCACGATGACCGCCAGCGATACAACCGCGATCCCGGTGATGACCCTCCGCTTCTGCGCAACACTGCTCACCGCTTGAATCGTACGACAAGAAGCGGCTACGCACCAGCCGTCCCGCTCTTCTTCCGCGGCTCTTTACCCCGGCGCGGCCACTCGTCGAGCAGCCGATGGCACGTCGCTTGCTCGACAAAGCTCAGCGACCCGCATGGCGAGAAGGCCGTCCGGCATGTCGGGCAACATTCGACCGCACAGCCGGGCGTCGGCGCCGGCGAGCGCAGCCTGCCGGGCCTGTGTCGAGGATTTGGCGCTCGGTCCGTTTGCGTACGGCGACCGGAGCGGCAACGCAGCGGCGGTCGGATAAAGAGGGATGAAGAAGATGCCGAAGAAGACCCCGAAAAAGAACGCGAGCAAGAACACCAGAACCAAGAGCGCCAATAGGGCCAAGGCAGCCAAGCCTGGCCGGGCCGCCAAGACTGCAAAGGCAACAGCACCCGCCAAAGCTTCTTCAGCCGCCGCCAAGAGGACCAAGGCCTCGAAGCCGGGCTCGCGCACAAAGACGACCTCAGCACGAAAACCGGCCGCCAAGCGATCCAAGCTCTCACGTGCAACCGCGGCCAAGCGGGCGGCATCAGCGAAGAAGCACCGCAATGGCAAGCGATCCGCAGCCGCACGTAAAGTTGCTCCCACTTCTCCTCCCCACCCTCAGCTCAGCGTCGTACTGGTAGCCAAGAACGACAAGGCTGCCGTCTTCCGTGCCCTGGAGGCGTTGAGTTCGGACGGATACTCATCGGTGCTTTCTTCCCCCCGCGGACGTCGCGAAGTGATCGTAGTGGATTGCGGCAGCCGCAACGGGGTCGGCAAGGCCGTAGCCAAGCGCTTCCCATCTGCGGTCGTCATCACGCGGCCGGACGACGTCGGTTTCTCGCGCGCCGCCAATCTCGGCCTGGAGATCGCACGAGGCGACTACGCGCTGCTGCTGAGCCCGGATGTCGTAGTATCCAAAGATACCGTACGCACGATGATCGACTATCTCACAGCCACACCTTATGCGGCTGCCGTCAGTCCGGAGTTGCGCGCCAAGAACGACTCTCCTTCACGAGCGCCGCAGCCCTTCCCGAGCCTCAGGAGAGAATTCATCGCCAACTGGAGTTCCTTGGCCGGCCAGTTCGGCCTCGAAGAGGAGCCGTTCTCCGTTCCCACCGACGCATCGCCCGTCGAAGGGATACCGAGCGCATGCATGCTGATCCGTGCGACCGCGCTGAGACAGATCGGCGGGCTCGACGAGCGAAACATGGCGGCGTTTGCCGAGCTGGACTGGTGTCGCCGTGCCGACAAGGCCGGCTGGGAGGTTCACTACGACCCCCGTCTGCACGTTACCGACTTCGGCACCGGTGAGCCCGGCGATCACACCGATGCCCGATGGTCGTACTTCCGCAAGCACCACGGCAACGTAGCCGCCACGCTGGTCGAAGCGATGCACTTGCTACGCTCGGCGGTGGACTCCGCCAAGAACAGCAACGTGGTTCAATCGATGAAGCAGGTCGAGCGCTTCCGTGGCCGCCACGACGGCGGTCGTTCTTTGGACGTCTGATCTCGAGCTGCCGAGCCGGCAGCGGCCCTGACGTTGTCATGAGACCGGGGGCAGGCTAGTTCGACCCGCGTGCATACCCTCAGCGCTCTAGCGGCGAGCATCGTCGAGTGCCGGCGATGCCCGCGCCTGGCTCGGCATCTGCTACACGTCGACGCCAACAAGCGGAGAGCTTTCCGCGACCAAGACTACTGGTCCTCACCCGTGCCCAGCTTCGGCGACTTCGACGCCGGGCTCGTCATCGTCGGGCTGGCCCCGGCCGCCCACGGCGCGAACCGCACGGGACGCATGTTCACGGGAGACCGTAGCGGCGAATGGCTCTACCGCGCCTTGCACAAGTCCGGCTTTGCCAATCAACCCGACTCCACGCACGGCGACGACGGCCTGGCCTTGAGCGGCGCCTACATCACGGCCGCCGCTCACTGCGCGCCGCCGGACAACAAGCCGACTACCGCCGAGTTGTCGGAATGTAGCCATTACTTGGCAACTGAACTCGACTACTTCCTCGCCCGCGTCAGCGCCAAGGAAGAACCGCTCGTACTACTCGCCCTTGGAGGGATCGCGTTCTCCAGCGTGCTCGGCTACCTGCGTGGGGCATCCGTGCCCACGCCGACGCCCAAGCCGCGCTTCTCCCACCTGGCAGAGGTGGGTTTGAGCCCGCAATTGACGCTGCTGGCCTCCTACCACCCTAGTCAGCAAAACACTCAGACCGGACGGCTTACCGAGCCAATGTTCGACGCCGTGTTCGAACGCGCACGCACGCTCTTGGAACAGGGGTGCGGCTAGCGCGACCGGTCTCCTGACGCAGACCAGAAGTGACCGGCATCCACGTCCACTCTGATCATCGCGTTGGAAGACATGACCAGATTCATACTCTCGTACTGAGAATACTTTGCCCTCAAGCGGGCGAGCGCAGACCGGTATTCGGCCGACCGGGAGACCACCGAGGCCGAGCCTTTGAGCATGAGGAAGGCCAAGCTCTGCCAGTCTTCCTCGTATCGATCTACTAGTACGGCGACCCGGGGGTTGGCCGCAATGTTGCGCAGTCGCTTCAGCCGCGCGGGGTCACGCTTGGGCTTCTCGTCTATGACGGAATAGAGCCTATCTTCGATCGATGCGAAACAGATCGGGACCAGATGCGGCGTCGAATGCTCATCCACAGTCGCCAGCCGTGCAACACGCGCACGCTCGAGTAACAGCCTGGCGTCGGCGGGCAAATCCTGCACGACGATCAGTTGCCGCCCAGTGCGCGCCTGCCCAGGATGCGTCTCTCCAGGAACTCGGCAACGGCACCGCAAAACGCGTCATTGCGGTCGCCGGCGACCATGTGAGCGGCGTCTTCGACGTCTACGAATTCCGCGTGGGGGACGAGATCGAGAAACTCGCGGGCACCTTCGGGGCTCACGACGTCGCTCATGCGACCGCGAACCAGCAACGTCGGAACGCGAATCTCACCTGCGGCTTTGGCCAACCTGTCGACAAAATGGCCCGTCGTAGTAGGCCGCTTGCGGCTTTGGAGAAAATCCGGATCCCAGTGCCAGTAGTAGCGTCCGTTCTCTCTCAGTCTCAGGTTCTTCTCCAGCCCGCTCGGGTCGTCGGGACGTGGCCGGTGGTGGAGAAACGACGCCACTGCATCTGCCGCTTCCTCCACCGATCCGAACCCGTCGGGATGGGCATGCATGAAGTCCAGTATCCTCTGCACCCCCTGAGCTTCGAGTCGCGGAGTCACGTCCACGAGGATGAGGCCGACGCAACGCTGTCGCGAACTCTCCCCCTCCCAAAGCAATGCGGTCATACCACCCAACGACGCACCGACGACCGTGGGAGGCTCATGCAGAGTGGCGGCCACATCGTCGAGATCGGCCGCGAATGCGTCCAGTGAGTAGTCGGCGTCGGGATCCCAGTCGCTGTCTCCATGACCTCGTGCGTCCAGCGAAATCGCGAAGAATCCTGAACCGGCAAGGCGTTCCGCAGTGTTTCCCCACGCATGGCGTGTTTGCCCTCCGCCGTGAAGCATGAGCACGGGCGGCCCCGAGTCAGGGCCCCACGCGTCGGCCGTAAGATCGAGGCCGTCACGGGTGCGGAACTTCAAGGCCCGCTTACCGGTGTCTTTGTCGCTCGAAGCCAGCATGAGACCGAGGCTAAGCGTTGCGCTCCGTCTCGTCAAAGCGCTTCTCGGCCAAGCGTTGCAAGTTCGTTCTGTCGACCTTGCCGCTCGCATTGACGGGTAGGCGGTCCACAAACCCGATGCGGGAAGGAACCTTGAAGCGCGCCAAGCGCGCGCCGCACCAGCTGCGGATCTCTTCCCGGCCGGGCGGCGCGCCTTCAGCCACGAGCGCGGCACAGACTTGCTCACCCCATTCGTCGTCTCGACGACCATAGACGACCGCTTCGGATATTCGCGGATGGGAAACCAACACCGATTCCACTTCGGCCGGATAGACGTTCTCGCCGCCCGTTACGATGAGGTCGCTGCGCCTGCACTCGACGTATAGCTGGCCGCTTCGGTCGAGGGCTCCGATGTCGCCGGTGTAAAGCCAGCCGTCGCGCACCACGCGGGCGCTCGACTCCGCGTCGTCGAAATAACCTTCCATGACGGCGGCGCTCCGAACGCGGATCTCACCGCGCCCCTCTCCATCCGGATCTACGATGTCTATTTCGGTGCCGTCTACAGGCCGTCCGCACCACCCCTCACCGGCATCGACACGCACATGCTCGGCCGTACAAACCTGAGAGCAGGCCTCGGTAAGACCGTAGGTAGGCACAACCGGAATCCCCGCAGCCACGGCTCTGCGCAGCAGTGGGTCCGGCAGACGGCCTCCACCTACCAAGACACGCTCGAGGGTCTCGGCCCAACCGGGGGCGGACGTATCGTCGAGGATCCGGGCGAGCATCCTCGCGACCAACGAGATATGCGTGATCCGATGATGCTCGACAGTCTGCATCACGTCCTGAGGATCGAAACTACGGTGAAGCACCACCCGAGAGCCGTCGACGGCAGCACGTACGAACATCGCCAGGCCGCCGACATGATGAAGAGGCATGCAAGCGAGCCAGCGTGACTCAGACCCTGTCGCCACACGGGAAGCGGAAGCGACTGCACTCACGTGATGGTTGGCATTCGTGAGTTGCGCACCCTTGGGTCGACCGGTCGTCCCCGACGTAAATAGGATCGTCAGCACCCGGTGCTGATCGAAGACGGGAAGTGAGGCCTCAATCGGCTCGACGGCGTCCAGTTCTGCATCAGTCTCGACACAGGGCGCAACGACGGACTTGCATGCCTTGTCTGCGTATTCAGGGCCGTAAAGAAGCAACCCGGGCTTCGCGGTATCGAGTAGCGTGTCGATCTCACGCTGAGTCAGCAACGGGTTCAACGGCGCAAGCGCTGTTCCCAGGTACTGACAAGCATGCATCAACTCCACCAGCCGCGAGCCATTGCCGACCAGCGTCGCGATGCGGCTGCCGTGTTCTGCGCCAAGCGCTTGCAGTCGCTGGCTCAGCACTCGCACACGCGCAGACATCTCAGCAAAAGTGATCGATCGTGCCCCTTCTACCAGGTAGACAGCGTCCGGATGCGCCTGGGCGGCAGTCTCCAGCCAAGACCGTGTCAGCATTGCCCCGAGCCTGCTGTGCCATCGTCGGGGCTGCCCAGATCTCCAAGCCCGCCCCGGAGCCCTACCCCGCCGAAATCGAACACCGGGCCTATCACGCCAGCACCCCCGCTCCCGCTGCCCCCACTCATCGGTCCTTCCATGAGGCGCGCGCCGCCCAGACCCGTCTCCCCACATCGGACCGAACAGGCCGCGGCGGTGTGCAGCGCAGCCAGCTGTCCCAAATCCGTCTCGATGGAGTCCGTGAACACGACCTCGCGGCCGGCGGCGATCGCCTTCTCGGCCAATGCCCGCCCGGCATGCGGTCCACCCACCCTGCCGAGCTTGAGTACGACCACGTCGCAGAGCTCCTCGGTCAACCAAAGCGACAAGGAGTCTTCTTCTTCGATACTCTCGTCGGCCGCCAAACGAATCGGCGACGAGGCGGCCAGGTTACGCCATCCCGACTCTCCGCAAGCCGGCGACAAGGGCTCTTCTATGAAATCGATCGGCAGTCCGGCTACCGCCTCGAGAAACCTCCGCGCTTCCTCGAGGCTCCATGCCCGGTTGGCATCCAAGCGAAGACAAACCATCTCCGATAAAGCCCGAGCGGATTCGGTGACCCTCTTGATGTCTTCCTCTAGGCTGCGCGCGCCTACCTTTATTTTCACCGTCCGGTAACCGGCCGCGCACAGACCTGCCACGTCTCGCGCCAACTCCAGCGGGACATCCCCGAAGGCCAAGCTCGCGATCCGTTGCGGGAGTGGAGCCTTGCCGCCGAGATACTCGGCAACGCTCACACCCTTGCGCCTTGCTGCAAGATCACACAGGGCGGTATCCACCGCGCAAGCGGCGGATCGAGATGTGGAACAAAGCTCCGACAACCGCCCGAACTCGAAATCGAACCCCCCGGCGACTTGCCTCTGCAACTGTGCGAGCGCACTCGCAGCCGCTTCGACGGGTTCGGCTCCGGTCCAGTGAACGGGAGCGGCCTCGCCACATCCGCGAACCCCGTCTTCGTCGCACAGCTCTATTATGAAACCCTCACGCTCTTCGACGGAGCCACTCGATACATGGAAAGGCCTGCGCAGAGGTAGCCGGTAGGGGCGTACATCGAGGGAGGCTATTCTCATATGAGCAGACCCGCGCAGAGCAATACGCCGTACAAAAGGTGTAGCCTTGCCGTTCCCGCGAGACTGTTGTTCAGGGCTTCACCTTCGCGGCTCGCCAGGTTCATTATCTCGCGCGCAGCCACCGGAGCTGCAGCCAAGGCGAGCCAGACACCGCCGCCTACAGAGGTAGCGAGAGCCGCGGAAAGAGCGACGCTTGCCACCAGAAGCCCGGCATACTGCCGCCGCGTGCCCGACTCGCCTATGCGAACGGCCATGGTGTTCTTCCCGCTGCGCTCGTCTGTGGCGATGTCGCGAAGGTTGTTGACTACAAGAATTGCGGTAGCCAACGAGCCGACGGCAGCCGAAGCCAGAGCCGCGTGCAAGCTCACCGTGCCTGTTTGCAGGTAGAAGGTTCCACAGACAGCAATCACCCCGAAGAAGATGAACACGAAGAGATCACCAAGCCCGTGATAGGCCAGCGGATATGGACCGCCCGTGTAAGCTACCGCGCATACAAGCCCGGCTATGCCGATTACGGCGATGGGCCAGCCGCCCTCACGTATGAGGACCAACCCCAAAACCGCGGCGAGCAGTAACGAAGCGAACGCGGCGTTACGTACGGTTCCGGGTTGGATCAACCCCGCCTGAGTGACCCGGGTGGGTCCGAGCCGGTCCTCACGATCGGCCCCGTGAAAAAAATCGTAGTAGTCGTTGGCAAAGTTGGTGGCAACCTGGATGAGAACCGCAGCAAGCAGAGTGGCGGCGGCGATCATCGGCTTGAAAGAACCTGCCCGCGCTGCGAGAGACACCCCGACGCAAACAGGAACCACCGAGGCAACCAAGGTTCTCGGCCGAGCGGCCGCCAACCAAGCCGACGTCACGGCACCCGTTGGAACTTGCCGAAGTCCGGGGCGCGCTTCTCTAGAAAAGCGTCACGGCCTTCCTGTCCTTCTTCGCTCATGTAGAACAGCAGCGTCGCGTTGCCGGCCAACTCCTGGATACCGGCCATTCCGTCGGTCTCGGCGTTGAACGAGGCTTTGAGACAACGAAGGGCAAGCGGACTCTTGGCAAGGATCTCCCTGCACCACTCCACCGTTGTCGCCTCGAGCTCCGCAAGTGGTACGACGGTATTGACCAACCCCATGCTCAAGGCTTGCTCGGCATTGTACTGGCGACACAAGTACCAGATTTCACGGGCTTTTTTCTGCCCCACCACACGAGCCAGATAGCTGGCGCCTAGGCCGCCGTCGAAACTGCCGACCTTGGGGCCCGTCTGTCCGAACACGGCGTTGTCGGCCGCGACCGAAAGGTCACACACCAAATGCAGCACATGGCCTCCGCCGATCGCGTAGCCGGCCACCATGGCGATGACGGGCTTCGGCAGGCTGCGGATAGACCGTTGCAGGTCCAGCACGTTGAGTCGTGCTATGCCGTCGTCTCCGACGTATCCCTTGCTGCCCCTGACGCGTTGATCGCCACCGCTGCAGAAAGCCTTGTCGCCTTCACCAGTCAGGATAACGACCCCGATGTCGGAATCGTCCCGAGCGCAAGCGAACGCGTCCAGTAACTCGACGACCGTCTGAGGTCTGAACGCGTTGCGGACCTCGGGCCGGTTGATCGAAATGCGACCGATACCCTCGGCCTTGGAGTACAAGATGTCCTCGTAGTCCTTTACTTTCTCCCAGTTCATCGACATTGCCTCTCTCCCGTATTGAATGCGCTAGCTCCGGCCCCGCGGTGGCGAAGCCCTTCCAAGTGTTCGTCCACGACGGCCCAGAGCCAGTCGGGCGACTCGATGTGAACAGCGTGGCCGGCACCATCGGCGACCTGAAGGGTCGCACTCTTGATCGCATCGACCAGAGTTTCTCCTATGGCCCGGAACTTCCCGTCGAGTTCTCCAGCTACTACGACGACGGGGATGTCGAGTTCGCCCAAGCGGTCGCCGAGCCATGGCTGAACCCCCGTTCCTGCCGAACGCAGACTCGTTGCCAAGCCCTGGCGGGAGCAAGCGAGCCTACCTGTACGGATAGCGTTCCTGACGTCTGCCGGTAGGCGCTGCTGTGACTCGAAGACCGGCTGGGACTGCCAGCGGTCGACGAACTCCTCTATGGAATGCGCCTCGATGTAAGCCGCCAGTTCTTCGTCGCGCCGGCGGCGTTCCGCCCTTTCCACGGGATCCTGCAAGCCGGCGCTCGCGCCGATCAGGATCAGCGAACCAACCCGACCGGGGTGATTCACGGCCAGATGCAAGGCCTGCCGCCCACCCATGGAGTAGCCCAGGATCGTGGGCCCCTTGACCTCGAGCGCTTCCCACATGGCGACGAGCATCCGCGACACATTGGCCATCTCCGCATCGGCCGGCCTTTTCGGGGCGGGAGTCCCACCGAACCCCGGCAGATCGACCGACACGACTCTCAGAGACTCGGCCATGCGTGAACGCAAGGGTAGCCAACTGTCCTTGTCGGAAGCGAAGCCGTGCAACAGGACGATGACACCCTCACCGTCCGACGGCCCTTCATCGGCAAACTCTACTTCGAGCCCGTCGAAGGGGAAGCGTCCTATCACTGGTTCGCACCCATCCCGTCGAGGACTGCTCCTGCGATGCGCGCATGGAGGCGACGATTCTCCTCACGTTGTGACGGTACGACCAAGACGTCCAACCCGTCACGCCCGAGCGATTCCCTCGCTGCCGCTCTGAACTCCTGCCAACCACCGACTCTATGGAGCCTTGCGCCGAAGGGCTCGATCGACGTCCCGATGTCGAGCCCGTGGGGCGTGGCGAAGTAATCTTCGAACACCGTGTCCAGACCGGCCTGAGGTAGGAAGGAGAACACTCCGCCCCCGTCGTTGTCGACGACTACCACCGTAGCGTTCACGGCATGACGAAACGCCGCTTGCAGGCCGCCGATGTCATGCAGGAAACTGAGATCCCCGAGCACCAGTGCCAGCGGCCCGCGGGTCACGGCTGCAGCGCCCACAGCCGTCGAGAGCACACCGTCGATACCATTGGCGCCCCGGTTGCAACCGACTCGGAGGGAACGAGACGAGGCGCCTACGTAGGTATCCAGATCACGCACGGGCATGCTGTTGCCGACGTGCAGAACGGAATCGTCGGGCATTATCGAGACGAGTTCGGTCAGCACCTTGGCTTCGAACAGGTCGCCTTGGGCCGAGACCTGCTCATCGGCACGGCGACGCGCCTCCCGGGAAGCCGACAGCCAGGAGTCGCGCCACGACGAATCCCGGCCTTCCTCGGGCAACTGCCCGGCCACGCTTCTACAGAAGTCGTCGGCACCCGCCCTGACCACACAGGTAACGCGGTGCCAGGGGTCCGGCCACAAAGGCGCCACGGCGACAAGTGTATGCTCGCAGCGCTGCAACGATTGCAGATAGTTCCCCAAGGCCTTGGAAACCGGAGGCGCCCCGAACTGCAGCACGGCCTCCGCCTCGTGCGCGGAGCGGAAGCCTTCGTCGCGCAGCAAGAGATCGTAGGCGTCGACAAGTGCGCCCGGATTCTTGCAACCGTAGCGGAGACCCGACAACGGATCCGCCAGCAGCGGCCAGCCGAGCCTCGCCGCGAGTTCCATGACGGCAGCGGGCTCCACGTTCGCACGCGGACCGCAGACGATCACGCCCCGCTCAAGGCCGGCAGAACCTGTCAGAAATTCACTGACAGCCTCGCCGGAAACGCCCGGTCTTGACGCGTGAACACGTGCCGCGGGCGTGCGCGCGCTGCTCGTTTCGATGACCGAAACGTTTGGATTCGCCGACCCCGCAGCGCTCGGCATAAGAGGCTCTCTGAAAGGTAGGTTCAGATGCACGGGGCCCGCAGGTTCCTCGCGGGCCACCGCCGCAGCACGGCAGGCGAGGCGCCTATAGTAGTCCTCGGAGGGTTCGCCGCTTCCCGGACAGGGAACGTCGACCGCCCACTTGACATGCGTTCCATAGAGACCCGCTTGATGGATGGTCTGGGGCGCCGCGCAATCGCGCAATTCGGGTGGCCGGTCTGCGGTGAGTAGGACCAGCGGCACAGCCGCGAGCATCGCCTCTGCGACTGCAGGCATGTAGTTCGCTGCGGCTGTTCCCGACGTACATATCAAGAGAACCGGCTCGCCCTTTTCGCGGGCAGCACCGAGAGCGAAGAATGCGGCGCTACGCTCGTCGGTGACAACCCAGTCCCGCAAGTCCTCGTTGGCAGCCGCGGCAAGTACGAGCGGGGTGGAACGAGAACCCGGGGATATGCAGACCTCACGGATCCCTGAGAGAACGAGCTCGTCGATGATTGCGCGTGCTACGCGCGCATTGGCGTCGCCGACCTCCGACACGTCAGCGCCTCTCGAGCACCGAGGCCAACGCGCCCATCTTGGATTCGATCTCCTCGGCCTCGGCTCGCGGATCGGACGCCTCTACGATGCCGGCTCCCGCCCAGACCGTGGCAGCCTCGCCGTCCAAGAGACCGGAGCGAAGGGCGACGGCAAAACTCCCATCACCGTCGGCACGCATCCAACCGACGAGGCCCGAATACCACCCGCGCTCTTCCCCGCCTTTCGCTATGAGGCTTGCCGCCAGACTACTTGGAATCCCGCAGACCGCCGACGTCGGGTGCAGGAGACCGGCAACCTCGATGGCGGTCAGGCGACGCGCGAGCCTTCCCGATATCGGCGTAGCCAAATGGTAAGCTTCGGGAAACGCCTTCACCTCGGGCGTCTCTGGGCAGTCCAGGGAGCCGCAAACGTCGGTGAGCTTGCCCTTGACTTCCTGCACGACGATATCGTGCTCGCTTCGGTTCTTTTCGCAGCCCTGCAGGCGAGCGGCGTTTTCGCGGTCCCGGCGGTGGTCGGGGTCTCTCGGCGCCGATCCGGCAAGCGCCACCGTCTGCACCGCGCTGCCGTCGACCCTGGCGAGAAGCTCCGGGGTCGATCCGACGAACTCGGTCTCGCCGCCACGAACCCAGTACGTGAAGCACTGGGGGCGGGAGTCGCGCAAGACCCGTGCAGCATCAGCGGCGCATACGACGGCGCCGGGGTCCAGATGCTTGGAGCGTGCGAGCACGACCTTACGCAGAGAGCCGTCATGAAGCAGGCGCAAAGCCTCTTCCACTCGGCTCTCCCAATTCGATGCCGGCACTTGGCGCTCGCCCGATTCCGAGGCCAGCTCATATGGCGGCGTTCCCCGACCGTTGTCACCGTTCAGGCTGCCGCCGGCCGTCCCGCTAACACTGATCTCCCAGCACTGCCCACCGGTTCTGATCCACGTCAATTCCGGAATGAAGAGCCGTACGGACGGAAACTCTCGCCACTGTCTCCCGCTCGCGTCTTCGTCGGAGAAGCCGAAACCGCCCAACACCAAGGGCCCCGGGCCTTCGACGCCGCCTCTCCCGACCTTTCGCAGTTCGTCCACGGCACGTCGCGAAGCTTCCGCGAAGCGATGCGGCCCTGAACACCGAATCTCGACGGCGGCGCCAAGACCCGCGACCGCCTCACCGCTCTCGGGGTGTTCCCAGTAGAAAGCAGGCCGAGTCGTCGAGTCGGCGATCAGCTCGACGAAGTCGGAAGGCTCGGCCACCTTTCTGGTGAGGCAAACGGCGTAGGTGGTTTCAGTCTGTTCCACGATCACTCGACCCGGCCTCGCGTGGCGGTCAGCAACTGCGCAGTGCCGGCCAGTAGCTGACGTTTGCCGACGCCGTGGAAGCCGACATCGGTCAACATCGTCGTCAGAGCCTCCTGTTCCGGGAGATAGTCGACGGACGAGGGCAAGTAGGCGTAGGCATAGCGGTCGGACAGAAGGCCGCCGAGCACCGGCACCAGCCGGCCGAAGTAGAGCCCGAAGCATGCTCTCACGAACGCGTTGTCGGGCCGGTCGACCTCTATGAAGGCGAGCCTTCCCCCGGGACGCAGGATCCTGGCGCATTCTGCGAACACCTCATCGAGCGCAACGAAGTTCCGCAGCGCAAATCCGCAGACCAGGGCATCCGCAGACGAGTCGGCCAGCGGCAATCTAGCAGCGTCAGCTCGCACGAGAACCCGGCATGCATCCCTACGCTGAGCTTCGGCGAGCATCCCGGCAGAAAAATCCACACCCACCACACGCTCGGTGTATTTTCTTGCCTCGGCAGCAAGATCACCGGTACCGCAGGCCAGATCGATCACCGTCGCATCGGGGACAAGCTCCAACGCAGCGACCGCCAACCGCTTCCAGTGACCATGAGCCCCCATGCTGATGAGACTGTTCAGGCGATCGTAGCGCGGCGCGATACGGTCGAACATTCTCTCGACCGTGCGGCGCTTCTCGTCACCACGCGGCAGAGCTAGCGCCATTTCAATCCCAGCCTCGACCGCGACGTCGTCTTCAACGCGACCTCGAGCACTCCGCGTTCACCGCTCTTGCGCAAGCGCGCCAGCGCCCTGTTGACCAGCACGCGCTGGAAATGGTGAGCAACCAGCCCGGTAACCACGGGAAGCAGATCCTTGTACGCTTCCGCTACTGCGTCCGAGTCGGCTTCACTGCGGTCTTCCCCCTTGCGAATGTGGTCGTCGAAGAGATCGATCGCCTTGTCGATCGTCTTGCGAACGGCGCGATCGTGTTTGACGGCGAGGGTCAGCAACTCGGTAAGGGGAAGACCGTAGCCGAGCAGTTTGATGGCTCCGCGGGCGATGCCCAGGTCGGACGGCGAGTATCCATGGCGGCCGTCTTCACCGAGTTGAGGCTCTGCCAGGCCGGTTCTTTCCACCGAACGCAGTAGCGCCAGCGGTATGCCCAGACGCTTGGCGAATTCCTCACTGGAACACTGCTCGGCCGGCGCGCCCTCCTCGATGGCGGCCAACAGCGCCTTGTCGGAACCCCCGGAATCGCGCCCGGCCAAGAGTTCGCGTATGGCCTTCAACGAGAACCCGCGGCTCGACATCGAGCGGATGAGGCTCAGGCGATCGACGTGGCTGTCACTATAGACCGCGTTGCGCCCACGGCGTTCAGGGCCCGGCAGCAGCCCGAAGGACTGATAGTAGCGGATGGTATCGACACTGAGGCCGCTCTCGATCGAGAGTTCGTCGACGCTGTATTCCACGAGTACGCACTCTTAGAGTGTTTACTCGCACAATTCAAGGACCCGCCCGGCCTCCAGGCGGACCTCTAAGTATATGTTTATACTACTTCTTTTTCCGGCTCGTGTCGGGTTTCGGGGGTTTGATGACGAGAACCGGGCAGGGGGCGTCACGTATCACCCTCTCGGCCACGCTACCGAGCATGGCGTGCCCGAAACCCTTGCGGCCGTGCGTGGCTATCACGATCACGCTGGCCTTGAGATCGGCAGCCGCCTTGCAGATCGTGGAGTGGGTCTCTCCCCTTTTCACCAAGACGTTGACCTTGCCCACGTTGCGCAGATGTCGCTTGACCCAGGCCTGCAGCCTCTCCTCCGCCATCTCCTCTATCTGGCTATCGAGCAAAGCCAGATCAGGCGTGGGGGCGAACTCGCTGAACAGCAGGGTGCTGCTATGCGGAACGTAGATTATCGACAGCTTCGCCCCTTGGTCTCTTGCCAGGTGGCCGGCGTAGGCCACCGCCGCGAAGGACTCCGAAGACAGGTCCGTCGTCGCGAGGATGTGTTTGAATCGTTTCATCGCGTCACCAACATCTGATCAGAATGTGTATTGCACCGGCACGTAGAAAAAGTCCACATCCGAGCCGGAGCCTGATTCTTCTATAAAATCCCCGCTGAAGAAATGGCTGTATCCGAACCCGATGGATAGGTGTCGGTTGCACTGATACTTGGCGAGCACATCGACCTCAACGCCAACGTCGCTCGACGTCCCGGCAGACCCTGCTCTGAGCACTCCGCCGCCCGCATTGTATACGGCATCGTCGTCATCGGCACGCCGGAAATGGTGAGCCTTGGCGATAACCGTAAGCTTGGGCCGCGGCTTGGCAGACACCCCGAGACGCGCGTCGATGATGTTCTGACGCCCTATGAAATCCATCCAGCCGTGGTAGGCGTGCCCCAACGGGAACAGCTGGTTGAAGGTCTCGACGTCGCCTCCTTCGCTGTTATCGCCGCTGGCGTAGTCCAAGCCGACGAAGAAGCGAGCCTTGTACTCGCCGTCCATGCGCATCCCCACATCGCTGGACACCATGTAAGCCTCGATGTCGTTGCTTCCTATGTCGCCGAACTGATAGGCAGCCTCCACATCGTAATCCAGATTGGTGCCCTCAGGATTGCCCCAGAGTCGAACGCCTACGGTATCGCGCTCTTCCTTGGCCGGTGTGCCCATTGGATCGTTGAACGTCACCATATCGCGGTTCAACCGCAACCAGTACACGTCCTGACCGGATCTCGAATCCGGCGCCTTGCGCGCGGCATAGACACCCATGAACTCCTGGGAATCGTTGGCGCTGTTGGAGTCGTACTTCCTTATAACCACCGGTCGCGTCCAGAACCCCGTGGCCTGCCAGCCGTTGAACGCAACGGATCCGGAGACCCCGTCGAAGGTTCGGCGCGTGTTGGCCCAATCCAAGGGACTCACGAGTCTCTGCTTGCCGAGCAAGAGCTCCTGGCGTCCCGTTCTGAGTAACGCCCTGCCACCGTCCGCCAGAGAGGTGCTCAAGTCTACAAAACCGTTCTGCATCGCGAGCTCGTCGACGTCGAGAGTGCGACGCCCTCCCGCCAGGTCACGATCCGTGGACAACGAGCTCTTGCCCTGAACGAACACACGAACGTGTTCACCCAGATGGAGGTCCGCGTGCAAGAGCAGACGGCTGAGCAGGAACACATCGTCGTTGTCTACGCCGCCCGGAGTTGCGCCGAAACCGAAGTCGCTCCATACCTCCACGCGTTCACGAAGTTGCCCGCCGAATCCGACCCAAGCCGCCCCGCCGTCGGTCAGAGGTATGTATTTCATGCTGTCGCGCCCATCGAGACCGGACCGATCGACATCGACCAGGCCGGACCAGTCCTCGTTGTGACGCAGAACATTGTAAGACGGCGGCTTGAACTGCCCTTCGGACGATGAGCCCTCGGCTCCCGCCGCGCTGTGAGAGGGCAACACCAGCACGCATGCTGCCAGAACGGCCGCAGTCGAGTATGCTACGTAACTCTTGATCTGCCGCTGGGGGCGAACGGCGCCGGCGCGTGAGAAGCGCCTAACCCGTTTCGTCATTGGTTGTACCTCTCCTTGTACATCTGCCTGAGCGCCTCGGCTTCCCCCTCGCTCAGCCCCTCTTTCCAAGTGTGCTCCGGCTGCGCCATCAAAGCGTCGATCTTGCTCTGGTACTTGTGCTCCATCTCAGGCCCCTTGGTCGCGGCAGCCTCGATGACCGCGGGCAGGAAGTCCAGGTAGAAGTGCTTGCTCACCTCGTACATGCCGTGCCAGTGCGTGTAGTCCGGACCCATCATGCTGGCGCCATGACGAGCGCGACGGCCTTCGTGGTGCCACAACTCCCAGAATACCCACTGAACATCGTGCTCGAAGGGGGCGTCGGGCTTGAGAACTCCGTCGGCCTTTAGCTCGTTCATGATCGCCTGGGCAGGCTTGGCGAACTTCTCGTTGTACAGTTCGACCAGGCTATCGAACTGCACGTAGAAGTTGTCGACGTAGGTGTCGTTGTGACAGTTGAGGCAAGCCCCTTTCATCTTCTCGCGCCGCTCCTGCCATGTGACGATCCTGTCAACGGTGCGTGTGACCTTCTTCGAAACGAGCTCCTCGTTCTCCACCACCTTCTCGACCGTCTCGACGTCGCTGCCTATCGCGGGTAGAGCACGGGTTTCGGGGTAGTCCTCTTTGTAGCCGTCTTCGTAGATGACGAGGTTGAGCTTGGTGCTGACGACCGGTCTCAGCGTCCAGCTTATGCGCTCACCCACGTCGTGGCTGTTGGCCTTGTAGATGCCCTGAGGCGTCATGTAGCTGCTGATGTGGCAGGTCGCGCAGGTGGGGGCCGCGGAGTAATCGCGTCCCAGCACCCAGTCGCCTTCCTTGTCCAGCGCCATCCTGTCTCGGTTGGCGTAGAAAGCGATACCGTGCTTGGACTCGTTGTAGACCTCGATCTGCGGATGGTCCGGCCCCATGTGGCACTTTCCGCAGTTCTCCGGCGAGCGTGCGAGCTTGGCCTCGAAGCTATGCCGGGAGTGGCAGGCGTGGCAGGAGCCCTTCGAGCCATCCGGGTTCAGCCGGCCCATGCCGCTGTTGGGCCAAGTCTCGGCATCCAGCACCGGCTTGTCTTCCTTGCCTGCACGGAGAACCTCGCCGTTCTCGTCACGCTCGAACTTGATGATACTGCCGTGGCACTGCCAGCAACCGTTCACCGCATCAGCCTTGTTGTCCGGCAGACCGGCTACCTTCTCGGCGAGGATGTTGTCCAGGCTCGCCAGAATCTCGCCGGCACGGGCGTGATGGCTGGTAGCGAACTCCTCTTGCTCCCGGGCATGGCAGTTGGCGCAGTCCTTCGGCGTCACCAGCGCCGAAACATAAGCGCCCTCATGGAACCAAGCGTCGACGTCGGCCTTCTCGGCTCTATGACAATCTATGCAACCCACTCCGAACTCCGCGTGGCGGGAGTGCTCCCATTCCATCACGAGAGCCGGGGCGTCACGCATGTGGCAGTCGACGCAGGCCTCGTTTGCCGCTGTCACGACCGGCTCGGGCCTCTCCTCGAGCCTCACCGTTCGAGCTTCCCTGTAGGCAACCACCAACAATGCCGCCAGGAAAAAGAACGACAGCGCCGCGATCACGTATCTCTTGGTGTTAAGAGTCATCGTCTTCCCTCTCTCATGCCCCGAGGCTTTCCCACACGGTCAGCACCAGGAAGCCCATGAAGGCGAACACACCGAGTACGACCGAAAAAGTGTCGGAAATCTTGAACCGCCTGATCAGCCACCCCTCTATGAACGGCCAGAAGAACACTATCAGTCCGATCGCGAGCGTCATGACGACGCTGACCTTGAGGGACGTCAGCTTGAGCAGACGGAAGCTGAAGTAGAAGTACCATTCCGGCTTTATGTGTTCGGGCGTCACATTCGGGTTCGCCGGCTCACCGAGTTCCGCGGGAAACACCAGCGCCAGGATGGTTAGTACGTACATGAGCAGAACACCGATCAGGATCTCGGTGGTCGCGTGCTCCGGCCAGAACGGGAAATGACTGTGCGACTCGCTCTTCTTCTCACCCTCGAACTGCAACTCCGTCACGCCGTGAAGCCTGACGAGGAGAATGTGCATTCCTATCAGCACGATGGTTATCGTCGGCAGCACACCGAGATGCAGTATGTAGAACCGCGTGAGCGTGTTGGGGCCGATCTCCGGACCGCCACGCATGAAGTAGGCGATCTGGGGACCTATGAGGGGCACCGCATCGGCGAGATTACAGGCAACCGTGGCTCCCCAGAAGCTGAGTTGCTCGTAGACCAGAGAGTATCCGGTAAAGCCGAACGTCAGCGTCGTGGCGAGCAACAGAACGCCGATACACCAGTTCAGCTGACGCGGATGACGATACGCGGCGGTGAAGAAGACGCGCAGCATGTGAAGAATGACTGCGACGATCATCAGGTTGGACGACCACTTGTGCAGCGACCGTATGTACCACCCGAATCGCAACTCCCGCGTGATCGTCTCCACGCTGGCGTAAGCTTGGTCGGGTGTAGGAACGTAGTAGAAGGTGAGCGCGATCCCGGTCACAACCTGGATCACGAACAGGTAAAGACAGGTACCGCCAAGAGCGAACCACCACTTACTCAGGTGGTTCGGCACCGGCTCGGCGCCGGCATGCTTGAGGAGGTCCCAATCAAACGGGAACAGGGTCTCGATCTTCGAACGAACTCCGTCGGTCTCGTTCGTCATGCCGAGCGCTCCGTGGTGTCCTTGACCTCCAGATAGACGGCTCCGCTGGAAGAGTCGACGTCGAGGTTGACGCGCGCCAGCACTTGTTTGGCGTCGGCCGGGGGCCCGGCCGTGGCGGTACCGTTTTCATCAAAGATCCCGCGGTGACACGGGCAGAAGAAGTGGCGTTCCTCCTGCTCCCAATGAACCCGGCAACCGAGATGAGGACATACCGCGCTGAAGGCCTCGAGACGGTCCCCGCTGCGCTTGACCAGGATCTCGTTACCCTCGAGGTCCTGTATCCCCTTGACCTGCCCGTCGGTGAAGTGACGAAGCTGGCCGACGAAGATCTTGCGGGTCTTTGCCGAAAGACGCCGGGGCAGTATGAACAGCGCGCCCTGGACCGCGAGAGTCCCGTAGCTGAGAAGCAAGCCGACGGACATCAGAACGCCGGCAAGAAATCCGCGCCGCGTAGATTGATTGGATTCGGTGTTCACGCCTCCCCCGCGAGCATCCCAATACTTGCTGCGACATGAACACCGCAGCGCTTAGCGCTACCAGAAGCAGATCACGTGCCACAATGAGCCCAGTTTCTCAAGCAAGTCCGTGCAATAGTTCTCATCTATGGGAAGCGGGTGCCTACGCCCTCGCAGAATCGGCAAAGCCGGGCCTCATACCAGCGCAAAGAGCGCGATAGAGAATCCCTTGCGATCGACAGGGCTGGCACACGGTGTGCTGACAAGCGGAGCGTGTACTTGCATCAATTCCTTCTGGCGTGCAGCGACTTGGAGACCGAGCTCTCGCAGTTCTACAGTCAGGTAGCGGCCAACCTGGCCGACAGCAAGGACGAAGCCCGCTCGTGGAGTCGTCTAGCCGACCAAGAAGCCGCCAACGCCCAGGTCATCAGAACGGTGGCCTCCCTGCAGTGGCTGCTCGACCGCGAAGGCCCTTTCCTGGCCGAGTTGCCGGCGCGTCTCGAGGCCTTCCAAGTTCGCCTGGAGGAAGCCTTCGTAACAGTGACGCCGGGTACGCCTGGTGACCGCTGGCGGAACAGCCTCGAGGCTCTCGATGCGGGCGAGCTTCACTCCGTGTCGATGGAGGCCCTCAAGCTGTGTAGCCCGCTTGCCGAGAGGCTGGGCCGACTCCTCGACTCGCCGCAAGCGGCCTTCGGGACAACGAATCCCTAGCCCGACTCGGCCACAGGCAGTTGAATCAGAAAACAGGCCCCCGAGGCGGCACGGTCCACTTCGAGTCTGCCACCGAGCCGTGCACAGGCGAGTTTACAGAATCGCAGGCCCAGCCCCGAACCCACCAGGGAAGAACTCGCGTCGTGGGGGTCCTGGGCGGGATCGCTGACGAGTCTCTCGACGACTCGCCTGGGTAGGCCGGGGCCGTCGTCCCGCACGCATATCGTTACTCCGCCATCCGATCTCGCTTGACAGCTTACGTTTACTCTCACTCCGGACGGCGTATGCCTGACAGCGTTGACGAGGAGATTGGACAGAATCCGATGCAACAAGACCGGATCGACCTCGGTATGCGGCGCGTCGGCACCGGCATCGAACTCGATCGTGTGCTGGCTCTGATGCGCGAAGGGGACTATCTCGTTGACACAATCGCGGATCAGCCGCCCGAGGTCGACGTTCTCCGTGCGCACTGGAAGATCGCCGTCCTCGATGGTCCAGGCGCCGCGCGCATCGTCGACGATGGCAAGTAAACCAGTCGCGGCTTTCTCGATGAGCGCAAACTGCCGGCCAGGGGCCTGGCTGTCGTCGGGATACTTGCGGCGAGCCGCGCGGGCGGTAGCGATCACGGAGGTCACGGGGCTGCGTATGTCGTGGACCACCATCTCCGTCATCTGCTCGCGTCGTCGTTGCTCGGCGGCCTTCTCCGCGAGAGCGCGCGTCGCCTCCTCGGCCTGGCCGTAGTAGGCGTCGGCCAACGATCGCTCCACGTAGCCGCTCAAGATGTAGGCGTCCACGGCCAGGCTCATGTCGAGAATCACCGCCTTGGTGATCGCCGACATGTAGCGACCCAAGGCAGGCAGGTCGTGGCCATACTCCGCCAGCATCCGGCTCAATAGAAACTGCAGCTGGACGTTGTAGCCGCCGAGGTACCACTTCGGCTCGACGCCTACGCGGGCATGCGCCAGACCGACAGAGATCCTCGACTCGAAGTAATCGTCGTCGTGCGTTGCTTCGGCCAAGCCCAGAAAGTGCTCACGCTGCGCTCCCTTCAGCCGGTCGAGCAAGCCGGGATCCTTCAGAAACTTGGCGGAGCCCGGAAAGGTCAGAACATGCTCATAGAAGACCTCCATCATCTCGCCGGCGATGGAAACGAAGAAATCCTTGAGCTCGCGGAGAGCAACTCGGTCTGCGTCGCTTATCTGCAGGTAGTCGAGTCGCTCTCGCCGCTCTTCAGGACCTATGCTGATTGGCTCCGCGCGACCGACCATGGGGCTTCGGACTTCTGACAACGAGCCAGCCCAGAGTCAATGAGCTGCCTACGCGGGCTTGTTGCAGGCGACTCCCCCACCTACACTGCCCGCGCCATGACCACGTCCTCCATTCTCGTCGTAGACGACGACGCCGCAAGCAGGGAGAGCCTGATCGATGTCCTTTCGGAAGAGGGCTTCAGTGCGTCCGGCGCTTGCACGGGCGAGGAAGCGATGGAGTCGCTGGAAGAGACCGAGTTCGACCTGGTGATCACCGATTTGAGGATGCCCGGGATGAGCGGCATGGACCTACTGACTCGGGTCCGCGATCTCAGGCCCCAAACCTTGGTCATCCTGATCACCGCCTTTGCCAGCGTGGAAACGGCCGTGGAAGCTCTACGCCAAGGGGCGCACGACTACATCATCAAGCCTCTGGTCTACGAAGACGTCTTGGCCAAGGTCACGCACCTCCTGGAGCGCAAGGAGCTCGCTTGGCAGATCCAGCACCTCCGCCGTGAAGTGGAATCACGCTTCGATATCGAGAACCTGATCGGCAAGAGCAAGGCGATGCGGGAGATAGTCGACCGCATCCACAAGGTCGCACCCACGGACTCGACTGTATTGATCACGGGCGAGAGCGGCGTCGGCAAAGAGGTGGTAGCCAGAGCCATCCATCGCGAGAGCCCGCGCAACGGTCGCATCCTGCTGCCCGTCAACTGCGGCGCCATACCCGAGAACCTCCTGGAAGCCCAGCTGTTCGGCCACATCCGCGGCGCCTTCACAGGAGCCGTCACGAGTCAGGAAGGGCTGTTCCAGCGCGCCCGTGGCGGAACCATTTTCCTCGACGAGATAGGCGACCTACCCACGTCCCTGCAGGTCAAGCTGCTCAGAGCGATAGAAGAGAAAGAGGTCCTGCCCGTGGGCGGCACCAGCCCCGTGGTCGTAGACGTACGCATCATCGCCGCAACCAACCAGGATCTGGAGGATGCGGTGAAGGCCGGCACTTTCCGCGACGATCTCTTCTACCGGTTGAACGTCTTCGAGATCGACATTCCGCCGTTGAGAGACAGGCCCGAGGACATACCCCTGCTGGTCGAGTTTCTGGTGCGCCGTCACAACGCCGAGATGAACAGGCATTTCAAGGGCGTGGACAACGAGGCGATGAAGACGCTCCTGGGACAGCCGTGGAAAGGCAACGTCAGAGAGCTCGACAACGCGATCGAGCACGCCATGATCGTCGGATCCGGCGACTGGATAACCGCCGATGCGCTGCCGGGACGACTAAGCGGCTCCGAGCCCGACTCGGCATTCTTCGTCGGCGACGAACTCAAGCCGGCCATGAGGTTCTACGAACGCAACCACATCAAGAACGTGTTGTCGCGAGCGGAAGGCGACAAGAAAGCCGCCGCCGAAACCCTGGGCATCAGCCTTTCGTCGCTTTACCGCAAGCTCGAAGAACTGCAGATCGACTAGTTTTCGCTGAGGCCCAGGTCGCGAGCGATGCGGGCCTTGACCAGCTTGCCGCCGATCCTGACCGGTTCGTACCTCTCCCGCACCAATCGCAGATGGAACAGAGACGTGAGGGCCGCGGGCAGGAAGACCAATGCGGATATGCACGAGATTCCGATGTTAGTCGCTATCAGGACTCCGAAGCTCACATTGCTGGGCGACTTGGAGAGAGCCAGGGTCGAGAAGCCGGCGACCACGACCACGCCGTTGAAGAGAATCGCTCGCCCCGTCGTTCTCATGGCCTCGATTATTCCATCGTAGACGCTCAACCCTTCCTCGACGACATCGCGTAGCCTGGCCATGAGGTGGATCGAGTAGTCGATCCCTATGCCGAGGGCGATGGCGCTGATCATGGCCTCACCGGGACCGAGCGGTATGTCGAGCAGCGCCATTCCGCCGAAGTTAGCCACGCCCGTAAACACCGGCGGCACCATACAGATCAAGGAATCGCGCAGAGACCGGAACACCAGCGCCATGAAGGTGAACACCAGCAACGAGGCCGCCGTCAGGGAGTAGACCTGGCTCTCCAGTATCATGTCCAAGACCGTCTTCTGCACGATCGCCGTGCCCGTCGCCGTCGTCGTTACTCCTAACGGCCGAACGTGCTTGTCGAGAGCTTCTTCCGCCAGCGCAATGACCTCTCTCATCACCGCGAGGCGGTCGGTGCGCAGCAGTATCGCCGCATTGGCCGACGCGTACTCGTAGTCGATCATGTCGTCGAGCTCGCTGGGATCACCCGACATCGTGTACATCAGCAGATACTGTGCGACGAGTTCTCGGCTGTCCGGGATGCGAAGTTCCTCGGGCCGGTCCTCGTTCATGGCCTCGTTCAAACGCTTGATGTACTCGGCGATTGATCTGGTATCACCGACTTCAGGATGGGCCGCGATCTCGGCCAGCGCCGCATCGATACCCTCGAGCAGTCTCGGATCCTTGACGCCCCCGGGCTCACCGGATCTCAAGATTATGTTCAAAGGCATGGTGCCGCCGTGGCGGGTGCGAAGGATGCGGTCGGCTTCCAACACCGGCGTGCCCGCCTCCAGGCTCTCGACCCAAGAGTAGTCCACCCGAAGGCCGGTCGCCGCGGCATAGACAAGGCCGCACATCAGTACACCGCCCGTCAACATGGTAACGTCGCGGTGACGCTCCAAGCCTCCGGCCATTCTGACCAACAGGCCGGGTATTACCGCCAAGCTGCGTCCGCCGGGCGAGGTTTTGGGAACCGGCATTAGAGAGAGAACCGGGGGCAAGAGCGCGAAGCTCACGAGCATGGCGACGAGTATCCCGAAGGCGGTGGTGAGCCCGAACACGCGGTAGACCGTCATACTGCCCAATGCCAGAGACCCGAAGCCTATTGCAGTGGTGACGGAGGTCAGAAAGATGGGACGCCACAGCTCTTCCATCGTCGCCAGGACAACCGTTTCGGGATCGGCATTCGTCTTGGCTTTCTCGAAGTAGCGCTCCATGACGTGCACACCGAAGGCGCAACCGATGGCGAGCAACAACGGCGGCACCAGAGTGCCCGCGATGTAGACCGGCACACCGGCCAAGGCCTGGGCGCCCCAGGTCCAGACTACGGACATCACGACGACGGTCGCGGGCAACAGTACGCCCCGAGCCGTCAGCATGACGGCGGCGGCCGAAATGGCCGTGACCTGCAACGGCCCCATCGAGCTACCGACCGCGAACCTAATGACCGTTACGGCCGTGAGAGCGATGGCCATGCGCAACGCGAATCGGTTCACGGGGATCGACGCGAAGCAGACGTAGAGTATCGTTATCACGACAAACAGCGCGGCAGGGATGAGGTTGGCCAGGTCGGCGGCCATCTGTTTGCCGAACACACTCTCGACGGCGGGATTTCCGCCGATCAAGATATCAGCGCCGGGGATGGACGTACCCGCAACCAACGCCGCGATGTCGTCGTAGACTTTTATCGGATCGCGCTCGTAAGCTTCGTAGATCCTTACAATGATGGCGGCGATGGTGGCGTCACGGGAGATGAGGCGATCCAGAAAAACTTCGTTGGCGAAGACCTTCTCCCTTACTTCGCGAGCCTCCTCGGCCGTCGTCGGCGGCTCCTCGAAGAAAGGCTCGACGTCCAACCCGTCCTCCGTGCCGACTATGGCTTCGGAGTCCGAGATACTGCTCACCGCGCTCGGAATGACCGAGTCGAGTTCCTTGATCGCCTCGGTCAACTCGGCGACGCCGCCGAGGATGGCCGGCGTAAACACACCGTGATCGCCCTCGGCCCGGACCGCCACGACGATTTCGCGACCGATGCCGAATGAGTCCTTGGCTTCGGTCCAAAACACTCGGATGGGGTGGCGCTCGGGGACGTAGGCTTCCGTATCGGGGTCGAGATGCAGCTTGGGCAGCTGAAGGGCGAAGAACGCCGTCAGACCCAACACCGCCGCGATAGCGGCGTATCGAAAACGCAGAATGATCCGAAACATCGAGGCTCGCCGGTCAGGAGCTGGCCTCGTAGTCTATACCAATTCGCTCGAGCCTTGTCTTGAACTCCTTCTGAACGGTGTCGCTGAGAAGCGATTCCAGCTCCGAGGAGTCAAGTCTGTCCAGGGCCACCCCACGCCATTTCGAGCGCAGTGCGGCCATACCCGGCGCCGTCAGTCCCCTGCGCAACTCGTCGAGAAGGTGGCTGTGCCGGAAGGCTGCCGCAAACGTCTCGAGGATGTAGCCTGACATCCCTGCGGCCATTTTCGAGATCGACGCACGCTTTTCAGGATGCTGCTTGATTAGAGCGCCCAGGGTCGCTTCTCCGAAAGCCACGTGTCGCCGTTCGTCCGACATGGCGCCCGACAACATATGCGCCAGTTTCGGATTGATACGACTGCTCATGGCTCTGAGCAAGCCGAAAACCGAGTACTCGATGCCCTCGAGAACTACGTTCTGCCCGACCACCCCGGCTATGAAGTCGCGCTTGTCGACGACCTCCAGCAGCACCTCGGCGAACTTGATGAGGCTGCTGTCACCCAGCTCCTTGATCGTTTCCGTGAGACGATCCGGAGGCACGCCGAGATCGTAGAGCCGCTGGGTGAAGATCTCGACATGGCGGGCCTCGTCGAGCGTCTGGGTTGCCAAGAAACGCTTGGCGGCTTCATCCGGGGTCGAATTGATGAGCCCCGATGATGCAGCCAGGGCGCAACGCTCGCCGATCAGAAGTTGAACCGTCGACAGTATCGATTCCTGCCTGAGGCCCTCGTCCTCCAGCACGACGGCGGGTTCGTCTTCACCACTTCTGTGACCGTACTGAGTGCCTTGAAGATAGCCTTGAGGGCAGACCTCCAGCCAACGCTGGATAGAATAGGTGGTGTCGCTCTCGTCCATCGCTCCTGATTCTATGCCGCCTTCGCCATCGTCTCCGAATCTTCGGGCCGCCCGTGCACGGCCGAGAGCCGGCGGCGGCGCTTGATCAAGGCAGCACGTAGCCCCACGGCGAACACCAATGCCGCGCCCGCAGCACCGACGATCGGAGCCCAGGGTGACGACGGCTCGCCCACGACCATCGGAAGGTCGATGATCCAGGGGTGACCGGCCTCACCGAAGCTGACCTCGGCCATGTACTCCGCCTCGCGTTCGAAGCGCGGGTAGAACTTATACACGGATTCATCCAAAGCGACCGTTATCGGCCCATAGATCACTTCGCCCGCCGTCAGCATACCCTTCCTGCGAACGAGCGCCGTGACCTCTCCGTCATACGGAAGGCCCGACTCCCTGTCCTTCACATACACGTACAAGGAGCACTGGTCACCCGCCTCCAGCTCTCCCGGATAGCCCGTGACCTTCACGTCGTAGGGTCCGGCCTCTACCGCAAACGTAAGAACGGGCGTTTGAGGGTAGTCTTCCTCATACGAGTAGTGGGGAATTCCTAGAATATGGTGCGCCGATGCCGGTGCCGCCGATCCCAGCAGCAGGGCCAGCGCCAAAGTGACAGTGGTTGCATGTCTTGCGGCTTTCAATGTTCGACCCTCCAATCGTTCAGCTGGCGCCGATCGCTTCGCCGGCGCCAATCGCTCCACGGGCACTACGGCGTGCTCGTCCTCGTCAGCCTGCGTGGGAGCGGAGAAACCATAGGCGAGCGCGTCATCGCCGCAGGAGGCGATGCACACTCCGCAGTTGTCGCACTCGATACCCATCTTGTTCTGCATGGGGTTGAGCCCCATCGGGCATGCGGGCACACACATCGCGCAACCGGTACAGGCTGCACGACGAAGCTTGACCCTCACCGGCCTTGCCCAGCCGAGGATGTTGTACAATGCCCCACCCGGGCACACGTAGCGGCACCACCAACGCCGAGACACGAGAACCTCGAACAATACGATCGCGACTATCGCGAGGCTCATCACGGTCAGCCCCTCGGTCGACAGACCGAAGCGGCCGAACTCGGCGCGGTCGTACAACGCCAAGACGAAGTCGTGTAATTCCCGGCTGACTATCGCCGGGGGATAGATGTACCCCAACACGGGTACGGCGCTGATCGCCGCGATCAGCAGGCCGCCGGCCAGAATCACGTACTTGAAGCTGCGTGGGAACCTCAGACTTCGCGGCTTGATCTCCAGAAACGAGAGCAGGCCGCGGGCCTTGTCGGTCAACTCCAACAGCAAGCCTACCGGACATATCCATGAACAGAACACCCGCCCGAGCATCAGAGTGAGGGCCAGCGGGATGAGAAGGCCGACCAGCAACGGGGCGGACCACGTTCGCGAAGCCGCCAGGTTTTCGGCCACGGCAAGAGGATCTGTCATCGAAACTCCGGCCACCTCGGCCGACCAAACCCCTCCCCTCAAGCCTTTCGTATACTCCAGGATACGAGTTCGGTTGCGCTGCATCTCGCCGGCGCGCTTCACCTCGCCGTCCGGCAAGGACCGAACGACGAAGTCCACTGCGCCGAGCGCTTCGCCCTGGGCAGTGCCCTCCCATTTCTGGAGGTTGCCCTGCAACTCGTGGGCCGACAGATAGTTGGTATAACGGCTCACTACCGGGACGATTAGAATCGCCGCCACGACCGCGCACTGCACGAAACGCCGTGCGATCTGTACCTTGTTTACCGCCAGCTTCATGAACGTCTAGGCCCGCGTATTGCTGGGTCTCACCCGTATGGCCTGCGGGTAGCGGATGCAGCTGCGTTCACACAGGCCGCACCCAACACAGACGTCGGGATCGATCAAAGGCTTCTCCCATAAGCCCGCCCTGAGCGCCTTCCCCTCGAACGGACATGCCCGTACACAAGCGCCGCACGAAGCCCCGTTGTAGGAATAGCAAAGGTTGGTATCCACCTCGGCCGTGCCCATGTCGACGGACTCGAGAATCGCGTCCGGTTGCTTGCGGGTGACCTGCAGAGCTCCGGACGGACACGCGTCCGTACAAAGGAGGCGATCTCCGGGTGCACCGTTGCAAAGCATGCACGCCTGCCGGCGGGGGAAAATGACCGGGGTGTTGACCTGTGTGGGTCCGGGCCGCAACGACAGGTCACGGCCCGTGGCTTCCGTGAACGGACTGATGCAACGGTTCGGACAAGCATCCGCGCAGCGGCCGCAACGAATGCAGGTCGCCAGGAATTCGGCCTCCGGCAAAGCACCCGGCGGGCGCACACAAGATGTCTGTGACGCGCCTGCCCCCCGCACCGCCAGCATGCCGCCTCCGGCGAGCGCCGTCAGCGTCATCGCACCCTGAACGCACTTCGATATGAAGGCGCGGCGGCTGATCGGGTGCTTGCTGTCGGCGACACCCACGGATCAGATCCTCTCTATTCTCGCCGCGAGCTTCTTGTAATCAGCCTGTCCCGACACCGGATCCCAGGCCCGATGGCTCACGGCATTGACCAGCCAACGGTTCTTCTCCGGATCGGCACTGTCGGCTACGGAGAGATTCCAAGGGCTGAACAAGTATCCGTCAGGCACCTCGCTGCGAGCGGGCCTCACGATCGAGGTCGTGCCGATGGAAACACGCGCCTCGTAGCTCGACCGCTTGGTCACCACCCTCACCCTCTCGCCGTCTTCCAGTTGGAACCTCTCGGCATCGCTTTCACTGATCTCCACGTATTGCTCGGGAACCAGTTTCAGCGTGGTAGCGCCACGAATGGTCTTGGCGGTGTGGAAGTGCTCGTAGACGATCCCGAGTCCCAGCCAAAACGGGTACTTGTCTTCGCGGACAGCGTCTTCCAGCTTCTTGCTCTTGTCCTCGTAGAACTCCAGGTCCGGCAACTCCGGAACCAGCGCCAGGTCGCGGGCCCTTTTGAGCAACTCCTGGTTCTTGTAGAGCCAGGGCCCCTCGCCTTTCTTGGCGCCGTACTGCTCGAACTCTTCGGTTACTTCCTTCAAGTACTTGTTGTCGGGACCGTAGTCCTGTTCGCAGAGCTTGAACTTCGCCTTGCCGTCGGGATGTCGGAAATTGGCGTAAGGCGGGTTCTTCCACCCCTCTTGGTGCATGTAGCGTCTCGGGGTGCCGCCCGCCTTCGCCACATCGTACGTAGGCGCCGGCCACTGTATGCCGCGTGACAGTCGCAACTGATCGTAGAGACCGATGCCGTCGCGATCCCGCACCTCGAGCATTCCTGTCAAATCCGCGTCCGAGCCTTTCGAGGCCTTGACGATGTCCTCGAAGATCTCCTCGGGATTGTAGAAGGACTGCCCGTACTCGTTGGTCAGCGTCTTCTTGTAGGGAATGATCTTTTCGGCATCCAAACCGAGCTTGGTCGCGATCGCTATGCACTTGTCGAGAGCCAGGTCCAGGTCGGGCCTGGCTTCCGTGAGCACCTCGCCGTGCTCGTTTCGTCCCACCGAAACGCCGTCGCATACATACACTCGCCGTTCCGACTGTATGTAGGTGCCACCCGTCCACTCTCCCCAAGTGATCGCCGGAAAGATCACGTCACCGTAGAGCACGTTCGGGGCGTGACGGTAGATGTCCTGCACGACACAGAACATCTTGGTCAAAGCCGGCCTGATCAGCGTCTCGACGTCGGGCAGGTGGATGTGCGTGGTGTACATCCAGAACATCGCCTTGAGATCGCCTTCGATGCCCCTCTCCATCATACCGATGGCCATCGGGTTCTTCAGGAGTCCGGTCTGCTTGAGGCGCTCTCTGGGAACGCCCCATCGGTCCGCGATCCAATCACGCCACTCATCGTTGGCCAGGGGTTGATTGAACGGCAGGCGGCCGGTCAATCCGCCCATCAACCGCTCGCTCATGGCATTCGGCTGCCCGGTCTGGGAATGGGTGCCGCAGCCGGGCCTTCCGACATTGCCCGTCAGCATGTGCAGGTTGATGATGGAGATCGTGTTGTGCTGCCCGTGCAGCATCTGGTTGTACCCGATGCCCCAATAGGTCAGCACTCCGCCCTTGCCCGTACGCCGCCCCTTCAAGGAGGCTTCCGCCCAGTCCTTGGCCACGGCTTCGATGGTCTCGACCTTGACCCGTCCTCGATCCAACAGTGCGAGCCGCTCCACCACCTGCTGAGGCGAGTAGCGCTCCTTGACTCCCTTCACGTATTCACGCCACCCATTGCTGTTCTCGTTCAGCCAATCATCCGACATGACGGCTTCCGGATACTTGGTGAGAATGACGTGGGCTATAGCGTTCAGATACGAGATATCACCGTTGAGTGTGGGGAAGTGGTAGGAGTTGCGCGGGTTGATGTTCTCGAGGCCCAGAACCGTGCCCGTACGACGAGGATCCGACACCAGCGTGGGGATATCAGCCGCCTTCTTGTGGTCGGCCACCCTCCAGAAGAGCACGGGGTGCGCTTCACGTGCGTTGTGTCCCCAGAACGTGATCATGTCGGCGTCGTCGAGATCCTCATAGCTCGTAGGCGGAGCATCCGACCCGTAGGACGCAAAGTAACCCGTCACCGCCGAGGTCATGCACATACGGGCGTTGGCTTCGATCGAGTTGGAGCCGATGATGCCCTTCAGGAGCAGGTTCTCTACCCATTGGGTCTCCATCGTGAGCTGACCCGAGCCGCTCAAGCCGATGCTGTTGCCTCCGAACTCCTTGGTAATGGCGGCCATCTTCTCGGCAACCATTTCTTCGGCTTCCTCGTAGGGCATCTTGGTGAAGACATCCTCGTCGAAGCGGCCTTTCGTCGCCGATACGTGCCCGGTCATGGGATCGGACATGTCCTTGCGTACCAGGACATGCGTAAGCCGGTCGCGATATATGGGTTCGTGGGCGTTGAGCCCTTTGATGCATTGAACCCCCTTGTTGGTCGGATGGAGCTTGTCGGGAACGATGCCGACTATGCGGTCACCCTCCACCGATATGAGGCTTCCACACCCGACACCGCAGTAAGGGCAGGCAGCCAGCATGGTTCTCCTGGCCGAGTCCGAAGACCCCAGCGCATCGGCGTGGACGAACTCCCCCGGGAACATCGGGAACACCGCGCTTGCAGCCGCGATTTGCCCCGACCACTTCAGAAAGTCTCTTCGGCTGACCGCCGGCACCCTACATTTCTTCATGACTTGCCTCTCCCTTGGTCGTGGCATCCTCCCGCTCCCAACTGCGGATGAATGCCACGATGTTGTTGATCTCCGCCGAGGGCAGCGAAACGATGCCCCCAGCACCCTGGCCGAACGACCGCATCGGTGTTCCGTCGCGGCCGCGCGCAATCGTCGCCAGCAAGTAACCATCGCTGGCTGCACTCAGGAATTCCGGATTGTTGAGCGCGGGAGCGAAGAAGCCCTCGCCCTCGCGCGTGCCCAGGCCGTCGATGCCGTGACAACCGGCGCAGTACTCAGCATAGCTCTGTGCGCCGCTCTCCACCGCCTGCGCGCTCATCTCACTGACCTTCTTCGGTCTAATCCACTCGGTCAGGCCCTGCCACTCACGCATGTGAGCCACGATGTCCGGGATGTTCTCCGGCGGAACCTGCCCCAACCCGTCTCCGCCATGAACCATCGAGAGCATCTCCGTGCCCTCCCTGCCGAGCACGATTGTTGCAGCGAGGAAGCCGTCGGATACGCTCTCCAAGAACGCTTCGTTGTTCAGTTGCGGGCCCGACGCACCTTCGCCGTTCTCTCCGTGGCAGGACGCACACTGACCGAGATAGAGTTTGGCGCCGTGAGCCGAGTTGCCGGCACTGACTCTGCTTCCTCGCGGCAAGCCCTTCTCGCCTTCGTGACGGATGTAGGCGATCACGTCGGCGACCTGCTGTTCGCTCAGCTGCACCGGCCCCTGCTCCTGCGGTGAGAAACCCCGCATCGCCGTCCCGGTGCGCCCATTCCAAATCCATTGGAACAGCACGCCGTCGGATACCGACTCCAAGAAGACCGGGTTCGTCAACTGAGGACCGACACCACCCCGTCCCCGCTCTCCATGACAGCTAGCGCAGGAACCCTCGTAGTAAACACGACCGGTTTCGTAGTCACCGGGCGCGGCGGATCCGGGAACCGCAGCCTGAGTAGCGGCTTGCGATCCCTTGCTACGAATGAAGGCGATCAAAGCTGCAACATCGTCAGCACTGAGATGACGCCATGCCGGCATTGCCGTCGTCGGCCTCCCGTCCACGATCGCGCGATAGAGGAAGTGGTCGTCGACCAGCGACAAAAACTCGGGGCTCGCCAGGGAAGGCCCGATTCCTCCCTCGAGTCCGCGGCCGTGGCATGAAGCACACTTACTCCGGTAAAGAATCTTGCCGACACGCACCAGCTCCGCGGGCTCGGTGACCAGCATCTGCATCTTCACCTCGGTGTACGGCGCTGCCGCAGCCTGCCACTGGCGCATGTAAGCGATGATGTCGCTCACCTGCATCGCATCGAGCTGCTTCCAGGAGGGCATGGCGGTGCCGGGCCTGCCACGGATGATCGTTTCTGCCAGGAAGCGGTCGTCGGCTATCGAGAGCAGCCCCGCCGACCGCAGGGACGTGCCTATGCCGCCTTCGCCCTCGAGCCCATGACAGCTTGCGCACATGCCACGGTAGTAGGCCCGTCCACGCACGGGATCGCCGGCCGCCGAATCCACATCGGAGGCTGACGCGCCGCTCGGCTCCCAGCTGCGGATGTGCGCGACGATTCGGTCGATCTCCTCACGCGAGAGGTTACCGAGGCCTTGCCCCCATCCCGGCATGTCGCTGTTGCTGCGGCCACGCTCGATGATCAACCGGTAGTAATCGTCGCCTGCAGCGGCGAGCGTATCGGGGTTGTTGAGTTCAGGCGGCGACAAGCCCTCGACATTCCCACCGGCGCCGTCCACACCGTGACACGCCGAGCAATACGCCGCGTAGAGACCCTCACCCGTCGCCGGGCCCGCACTCACGTCGCCCGCGCTCACATCGGGCAGCGCCACAGATCTCTTTTCTCTCAACGAGAGTACGTAAGCGGTCAGCGCCTTGGCTTCCCTGGCCCCGCCGACGGGCGGCATCATGCTGTCAGGTGACACTGATTGAGGATCGAGGAAATGGGCTTCGAGCCAGTACGGAACATCACGGGGCGCATGCCGGTCCAGGTGCGAGAAGTCGAACCCGTGACGCGTCTTGTTGCCGATCCGGCTGATGTCGGGCCCTATGGTCCCGCCCTTGCCGTCCAGTACATGGCACCCCAGGCACCCCTCCGATGTCATCAGCCTTCGGCCCTCGGACAGGAGAGCCTCGCCCACCGACACATCCGCGACACCTGAAGCTTGCCTCATCAGACCTCGGGGGCCGTGCAGATCGCTTTCCGAGTGACAGTTGGTGCACGCTGCCCGTACCAAATCCGTGCTGAGCATGGGGTAGTCCCAGTGAGGCACGCGACCGTGCGCACCGTCGGTCGTGGTCGCCCGCCCCTGTCCCTGGTGGCAGACCGTGCAGCCGACCTTCTCGGGATCGTGGATCTCCAGGTACCGGCCGGGGTGTTTCCTGAACGGTTGTGCCGCGTCCGCCATGCGCGGATCGTCGACGCCGGCATGGCAAGTCATGCAGCGATCGACTGCGTGGAGCTCCGGCAGATAGTTCTGCACCAGACCCACATCGAACTGCCGAGCTATATCCTCGCCTGCCTCGTCCACCGCAGCGCTCTCCAGCATCTCCGCATACGAGGTGCGCAGCCTGTGCCAGTCGTTGAGTACGTTCTCGCGTAGCGCGGCGACCGCGAGGATGACGATAGTGGCAACACTTACTACGAGCAGCCACACCTTAGCGCTGCGATCGAGCCTCTCGAGTTCGTTGTTGCGCATTACAGCCTACCCCTCTCTGCCTCTGACCCGCGCCTTCAGTGCACCGGCCATTGCGAAGTGCTCCAGTAGAAGTCCCAATTGGGCCCGCGGAAGTAGGTGCCGACGATGGTCAGAATCACGAAGCCGGCCAAGAAACAGGTAAACAGCGCGATAGCGCCCATCCTGGTGGAACCGGTGTCGCGAAGTACGAGCAGCGACCAGACGGCGTAGGCGACTGTAAGCAACGAGCCGGGGTTGATGATGATGATCACGAGTTGGGGAATCGACGGGAACCAGTTCCTCAGCCAACCGAAGTTGACCGGGAAGGCTACAGCGATCACCGCGGCAACGACGCCGAAGATCAGACTACGCAGAGCGATGGCACGGCCTTTCTCTCCGCTGAAGTAAACGCCTGCGTCCTCGGGCTCGCGATCGAGGTATGGGATGAGCGCCAAGCCGACGATCGCCACAGCCGGGATCACCAGTCCGCCCATGAACGCCGAGTAGGACACCATTTCCTGCAGGCCGAGGAAGTACCACGGGGCCTTGGCCGGGTTCTCGGGTACCGACGGGTTGGCAAGTTCCTTGAGAGGCGCATCGAACAGAAGCCCCAAGACGACGCACACGAGCATCATCGCCATGAAGACGAGCAACTCGACGCGCAATATGTAGGGCCAACTCGGAACCGTATCTTCGGGCTCTACGTTGGTAGCCGGTGTGCGGTCAGCGACTACGCACATGAGGCCGTAAGTCTTGGTCGGTGCCGAAGCGGGGGCCGCGGGCTCGGCCGCGGCGTACACGCCCTTGCCCGCCGCCGTCTGTGCAGACCCCGGCCGCGCAAGGCCGCCGTCTTTCCGGATCCTCCAGAAATGAACGCCAGCCACCGCCGCCAGCGCCAACGGGAGCACCATGACGTGGAGAAGGTAGAACCGTATCAATGCGTCCTGACCGACCTCGCTAGCGCCGAGCAGCAACTCCTTCTGTAAGCCCCCCGGGTCGAAGTAAGCGGTGATGCCGAGGGCATCGGTCAATTCCCGCGGAGACTGGGCGATGTTGGCGCCGATCGTGATTGCCCAGAACGCAAGCTGGTCCCATGGCAGCAAGTAGCCGGTAAATGAAAGCGCCAAGGTGAGAATGAACAGCATCATTCCCAGCAGCCAGTTGAACTCGCGGGGCGCTTTGTAGGCTGACGCGTAGAACACGCGGCACATGTGCAAGATGACCACGACCACCATGAGATGGGCGCCCCATCGATGCACGTTGCGTATCAGCCTGCCCGTCGGAACTACGTAGTGGATGTCCTTGATGCTGTCGTAGGCCAGCTGGGTCGACGGCATGTAGTAGACCATCAGAAGGATGCCGGTCCCCGTGAGGATGATGAACAGCGACATCGCTGCCACGCCCAGACCGAAGGTGGCTGCAAAACTAAGCGTCCGAATGTGAGAGCGGGTCGCATGAATGTGGAGAAACAGGTTGCCGAAGATCGCCTGAGAACGGCTGCGGTCGGATACCGGCTTGTCGTGCCGGAATATCGACTGCTTTATGTTCGCAGGCAGATTGCGGAGGTTCTCGCTGAACTCGGCCAGCCCCGTGCCGTTCACGATCCGACTCCTTTCCTTGAACCGCTCGACCGCATGTTACCCCCTCACACGCTGTAATAGGTTCCCGGCTCTACCTCGCGGGCAGTATTCACGACGAGTCTCCCGTCGACAGCCCTGGTCACCTCCAGCCAACTGAGAGCCTTCGGAGACGGCCCGGCCGCCACATCACCGTCGCGCCCGAACTTCGAGCCGTGACACGGACACGAAAACCCCTCGTCGCCGATGCGCGAAACGACACAACCCAGGTGGGGACAGATCATCGATATCGCGGCGATGCCCCCCGCCTCCGCAACCACCAACACTTTCTGATCGGGAATGACCTTCTTGGTGCCGGGCGGGAACTCTTCCGGGCGGCCGATGCGAAAACGCTTGCCGGCCTCCGGAAGCACAGAAGGCTTGGGCAACCGCAGCATGCCGATGATCGAGCCGAATATGGCCACACCTGCGGCCCAAAGACCGGCCAGGCCGAGAACGTCTCGACGGGGTACGGGCTCCGGATCTAAACGGCTTGGCATAGAAGTTCCTCCTTGAAGGTGAACCGCTCCATGGTGATCGCTCCCGTAGGACAACGTTCGGCGCACAGGGCGCAGCGAATGCATATCGTCTCGTCCTTTATGATGGCGGACGCGGCACTGCGCTCGAGCCCGTCGAGTTGCCGGCTCACCGCATCCGAAACGTCGCCCGTGGTCGGCAAACGATCGGCCGACACGATGCGGAGACACAACGAGGGACAGACATCGACGCATCCACCGCACAGGATGCAACGCTGGCCGTCGAAGATGGTATTGACCCCGCAGTCGAGACAGCGCCCCGCTTCCCGACACGCTTGCTCTTCGCCGAACCCGAACTCGACGGGCGCGTCCTGAGCGCGGATCCTCTCGTCGGCCTTGGCCGTATCGAGCGAGATGCGGCGTTGTGTCTCGTAACCGAGCTCTCTGCCGTAGTCGTCCAGGCCGAGATGTAGCTCGACGTCACGAGCCTGAATCTCGCGCCCGGTGAAGGATCTGTAGACTTCACGAGCGACTTGCTTGCCGGATGCTACCGCGTGGATGAGCAGCTTCGGGCCGTAGGCCAGGTCACCGGCCACGAAGACATCGGCGGCCGAAGTCGTTCCTCGCTCCGGGTCACACGAGATCAACCCCCTGTCCGTGATCTCTACGCCGTCACGTGCGGCGTCGAGGAACCCGAGATCGACGGCTTGGCCCACGGCGATCAAGACGGTGTCACACTCGATGGTCTCGCGAATACTATCGTCGAATACGGGATCGAACCGCCGCTCCTCGTCATAGACCCGCACGCACTTGCGGAACACGACGCCGCTCGCACGGCCGTTACCGTCGCTGAGGATCTCGACCGGACCGATACTGTTGCGCCGGACGATACCTTCTTCGTCGCCCTCGATGATCTCGGCGTCGTCCGCCGGCATCTCCTCGAGAGATTCGAGCGAACACAAGGTCACCTCGGCGACGCCGAGCTCTCGTAGTGCAGAACGAGCCGTGTCCAGGGACGTCTGGCGAACGACCGTCCTGCCGACATCGTAGGCGACGTTGCCGCCACCGATCACGACAACTCGTGAACCGAGATCTACCGGGCGTCCCAGCGAAACGTCGCGCAGGAACTCCACGCCCCCGAACACCCCCACAGCGTCGGCGCCGGGGATGGGCAGTTGTCGGGATTTCTTGGCGCCGACCGCAATGACGACCGCGTCGTGTCTACGGCGCAACTCGGTGAAGTCGATGTCTTTGCCGACCTCGCAACCCGTGACGGCTTCTACGCCCAGCGCGGTGATGGCTTCCACCTCCGCACGCACGAGGTCGCGGGGCAGTCTGTACTCGGGGATACCTACGGCCAGCATCCCCGCCAGTACGGGCTCGATCTCGTAGATCGTGACCTTGGCGCCGAGGATGGCCAGATCGTGAGCTGCCGCCAAACCCGCCGGCCCGCTGCCGATGATCCCGACCGACTTCCCCGAGACGGGTTCGACGTCGCCACGCATGGTCGACTGGAGTAGCTCCAAGACGTCCTCGCGCCCCTGACATTCGCGGGGAGCGTTACGTGCCGCCGCCTCCTTGAGGAATTCGATGAGCCCCTTGCCGCCCTGGGAACGAGACTCGGGGCCGAAACGCTCACAGACGAAGCGTTTGAGGGCACGAATGGCTATGGGCTTGTCGAAATCGCCCCGCCTGCACTCGGATTCACAGGGCGCTCCACAGACGCGGCCACAGATCGAAGCCAGAGGGTTGGGGCCGCGGGCAATGAGGTAGGCCAACTCAGGACGCCCAGCCGCTATGGCGCGGACGTAGCCGCGGGCATCGGTGTTAACCGGGCAGGCGGCCTGACACTTGATCTGGGACTTCCAGTAACCAAGGTCGGGGACCGCGACCTGCCGCTCCCCCTCCATGATCACGCGGACACAGCAAGGCGCATGCCATTTGACTGCGGCCTCGGCTACTACCGAACGGCTCGCGATCGCTGTCAGGACGGGAACGATGCCGGCCCGGCGCTGAACGCCCCTGGGAAAAAGCTCTGAGGCTTGGGAATGCGATTCCTAGCGCTAGGAAGGCCGCGGGGCGGCAGCGCTCAGACGAGACTCTGGCCGAGCCTGGCCGCGTACACTGCTCGCGCGGTCTGCAAAGCCTGCGCGTCGAAACTGAACGAGGCCGCGTCGACCGCCTGCTTGACGCCCTCGGCGTAGGCAGCGGAGTTGAAGTACTCCGACAACGGGCCGGATACGGGGTAGGCTTGAAAACCCGGCGCCCATCGGAACTGATGGCCCTCGCCGTCGAAGACGCACCCTCCGATGACCGCCAACGTAGCGTCCTGAAGTGAAAGGTCGGACAGATCGCGAGCCAGAGCTTCGAAACGACCCTGCTCCTCACTGTCGAGGAAAAGGAACAGTCGAGACTGATAGAAGATCAACGCATCGTGATAGAACTTGGGCATGTTGGCCAAACCGCTTTTGCCGAGATCCGTAGCCATGCGCTTGGCGATACGAAACATCCTTCGCAGGATGCCGAGGCCCGGATGCTCTTGCAGGGGCAGGCGCGGACGGGCGGTGGAGAACGGCACGCTGGGATCCTGCTCCCTGCACCAATAAACAACCAGCAGAGCTTGGCCGGGGTAGCCGTCGAAACCACGAGTCTCGAAGAAGTCCGGCGATATCATCGTCTCGGCCAGGCAGGCGTCAAGCAGAAGGTACTCGCGCGCGTCCTTGGTCGCCTTCAGGCGGATGTGCGACAGCGCGCCGCTGGATACATCGATCTCCACCCGCTCGCCGCTGAACCCACGCCGCGACGTGGCATCGAACACACCGTACTCGCCGAACAGGTCCGTGATGCCGGCCGCGTCATAACGACCGAGTATGAAACCGGTCACCGCCCGGCCTCGTGCTCGAGCAGCCACTTGAAGTAATTCACATAGATTCGCCAGCTCGATTCACCGTAACCGCCGGCCGTCACCACCACCGTCGGGATGCCTCGGCCCCACAGTTGGCCGGTAACGAAGCGGTCACGCTCGAGCATCCCCTCCTCGCTCATGTCACAGTCGCCCAGCACGTCTTCGATGAACGGGTCACTACCGGCTACGTAGAAAGCCAGCTCCGGATCGAATGCGTCCACTACGTCGGGCAGGCTCTCGCTCAACGCCTTCAGATAGACCTCGTCACTTGCGTGGGGCGGCAGCAAGACATCCCTGTTGTTGCGCTTGGTTATCCAGCACCAGTTCACCGTGTGCATCGAATAAGTGAACACACTCTCGTCATCCGCAAAGATCAACGCGTTGCCGTTGCCGTGGTGGTAGTCGAGGTCCACGATCAGCACCCTTTCAACACGGCGATCACGTTGTAGGAGCCGCGTGGCGATGGCGACGTCGGCTATGGCACAGAAGCCCTCGGTCTTGTCGGCTTGCGCGTGATGAAACCCTCCCCCGAGGTTGACGCACAGCAGCCGTTCGGTGGCCGCCATCCTAGCAGCGGCAACGGTGCCGCCGGCGGCAAAACGGAAAGGCTCGAGGAGACGCTCGTCCCACGGGTGAGACGGGTCGAGCAAGAGGCTGCGCGCGAGAGTGTCGGGATCCTTTATGGACTCCAGGTAATCCTTCGTGTGAACGAGCAACAACTGCTGGTCGGACACGGGCGGCGCTTCGTGAAAGGCATCGGCGCCGACGGCACCGACTTGGATCAGGCCGTCGCGTATCCGCTTGGGACGATTGACGTCGAAGGTATGCCGATAGCCGGCCTCGAGAACGTCGTAGACGTACTCATCGCGATAGAAGAATCTTACGGGGCAACCCGGAGCCGGTTTCATCTCCCGCAACGCTCGGTTGCGAGAGCAGGAACGGAACCTGGCGCAGGATGGATCATGGTCGGGGTCGAGGGCCGCCCCAGCGACTCAGCAGACGCTTGGCGGTACCGTCGCGCAGAACGGCATCCGCCGCGAACACTCCCGACAGCATCGATCCCCCTATGCCGTGTCCGCTCCTCATCGACGCGCCCGCCAGGAACAACCCCTCGATCGGCGTAGTAGGAGCCGGCCGGTTGTTGAGGAACTGTATTGGCGTAGCTGCGATGCCGTAGGAGGTGCCTTCCGAGGAGCGAGTGTAGCGCGTATGCGTGAGGGGCGTCGCCGCCTCCTTGAAGACGATGTGCTTGGACAGGCCGGGTATCGCCTTCTCGGCCTGAGCGAGCACCTGAGCGGTGACCTTTTCCTTTACGTACCCGTACTGCTCACTGGCTTCATAGCTGCCGTCGAGAACCTGAGACTCGTCGGTGATCCCCCAGAAGGCCGGATCCGACGGCACGGCGCTCATCACCTGCAGGTTGGTGTGATTCGGGGGCGCCAGCCGCTCGTTCTCCGGGTCCTTTTTGGAAGTGGTAGCGACATACACAAACGGCTCATCCGGCATGCTGCCGCCCCTCATCGTCTCGTAGTCACCATCAAAATCGTAGTTGTTGAAGATCCATCGATTGGCGTTGCCGTAGGGCAACTCGTCGGCCGGAATGTCGAGACCCAGGTAGACGATGAAAAGAGGGAGTGCCATCTCGAAACGCTGAACGCGGCGGGCGAAATCTTCCGGAAAGTGTTCAGCGCCGACGAGGTCGCGAACCGTTCTCTTCAAATCAGCGTTGCTGACGACTACTGGAGCGCTCACTTCGACAGTACCGAGATGCTTGTTCTCGAAGGTGACGCCTTGCACGCGTCCGTCATCGACACGGATCCTCGTTACACGGGAAGTGAGAAGTATCCTGCCGCCGGCGTCCTCTATGGACTCGGCCAACCTGTCAGACATGTGCTGACCGCCTCCCTCGGGAAACCAACCACCGTTGACGAAGTAATGGTTCTGCAGACCCGCATGCAGCACTGCAGACACCCGGTCGGGGCCGACGGTGTACGTTCCGTGTTGAGAGCAGACGATGGCCCTCAGTTTCGGGTCTTGCGTGCACGTGTCGAGGAACTCACCAAAGGTCTTGTTCCCGTAGCGCAACACCAGCGGAGATCTCAGTAGTGCCAGCACGGTCTTGAGCTTGGAACCGCCCAACGCAGCCGCCTGCACGGTGTCCGTTTGGTTGAGGAATCTGATGTAGCGATCGATCCCTCGGCGCTGTGTCGGGAACCGCTCTACGAGTCGGCGCCGGTACTCCTTCTTGTTTCGCGGAATCGCGAACTCGAAGTCGGGAAAGGTGATCTGCTCGAAGTCCTCGTCCATCGGCCGAAACCGTATGTCGTCGACACCACAGCCTCTCAGTATGGTGGGTATCAGGCCGGTACTTTGACAGTCGCCGAGGTAGTGGATCCCGATGTCGAACTCGTAGGACTTGCGACGAAAGATGGTGGCGTTGCCGCCTGCAACATAGTGACCGTCGAGTAGCAGAACGCGCTTTCCCGCTCTGCTAAGCAACGCGGCAGTTACCAGGCCCCCGGGACCTGCGCCGACGACTACGACATCGTAGTGGGACTCGACCGGCCCGCGGAATCTGTCGGGCTTCGCCATGAGTGTCAGTGAACTACCTGCCGAGCGGCCTCGACACAAAGAAACGGGGGTGCAGGCCTACGGCCCGCACCCCCGAAGAGTCGGCGTCCGGTATAAGCGGCGGCTATCCGAACGTCAGTTCAGATCAAGCCGCAGCGCCGGCTTCCTCGACCGGCTCTGACTCGCCCGCGCCCCACTCGGCCCTTTGATGAGCCACGTAGACGCCACCGGTTGCCATCAATGCAACGCCGAAGGCCAGCGGAAGGGTGGGCAGGCCGGCGGCGAGGGAAAATGCCGCCTTCGAGTATTCGAAGACGCCCAGCCCGAGCATGAGAGCGGCCCAGGTGACGGTGGTAGGCCTGTCGCCATAGCGGTAGTGAACGTAGATCCAGGCGACCCAAACGGCGAGAGCGAGAGTATAAGTTGCGAGTAACATAGCTATTAACTCCTTTTAAGTTTCTACTGCTAAACGGGGGCAACCCGCACGCCTGTTTCACTGCAACCTTTCTGCCAAAGTGCGGGTCCTGAAAACCCTGCATTTTCAGCAATGTAGAGAACACGGGCGGGAGCGTTGATTTGCGGTCGTGGGAATCGCCCTCGCGATCATTACCGGAGGTGAAAATTCACTGATCGTACTGCCGCGCTTTATCCCGGCTAATGCCGCCTGATCCGCGGGCATGGAATGTGCTGTGTACCCGATGAGGGGGTCGAATCGGTGGCTTCACTGGATACGGAGTATCTCGGGCTTTCGCTCGAGTCCCCGCTGGTAGTAGCAGCGTCACCGCTGCTCCGCGACGCGGATACCGCGCGCCACTTGGCGGACGGCGGCGCCGGCGCACTCGTGATGTTCTCCCTGTTCGAGGAGCAGTTCGCGCCGCGACCGCCCGGGCGCACCGGCAACGGTGGGGGTGGGTCGGCACGGGTCGAACCCGACGAGTTCCTGATCCGCCCTCACGGATACATCGAGCAACTGCAGCGCCTCAAGGAAACGGTCGATGTCCCCGTCATCGCCAGTCTCAACATCTCACGAGCGGGGAGCTGGCTGGGATACGCAAGCAACCTCGAGCGCGCCGGCGCAGACGCACTCGAGATCAACATCTACCACGTAGCGTCACCGGCGGAAGCATCCAGCGAGTCTGTCGAGGAAACCTACCTGGAGATCTTACGCGAGCTGAAGAGTTGCGTCTCTTTGCCGATCGCCTTGAAACTAACCCCGTACTTCACGTCCTTCCTGTCTCTAGCCATGGAGTTCGACCGCCAGGGCGCCGACGGCCTCGTGTTGTTCAACCGCTTCTACCAGCCCGATATCGACATCGAGAACCTCCGTCTCACCAGCGACCTTCAACTGTCGACGTCGGGCGAGTCGCGACTCGCGCAGCGCTGGATCGCGATGCTCAAGGGCCGCGTGGCGGCCAGCCTTGCGGCGACCGGCGGAGTACATACCACCGAAGACGTCATCAAAGTGCTCATGGCGGGCGCTGACGTGGCCATGCTCTGTTCGGTACTGCTCAAGCACGGCGTAGAGCGCTTGGCGAGTATCAAAACCGAACTCGAGCAGTGGCTCGACAGCCACGGCTACCCGTCGGTTGACGCCGTTCGTGGGATCATGAGCGAGGGCAGTTTTCCCGACCCCGAACGTGTTGAACGCGCCGGCTATGCCAAGGTCATAAACCGCTACTGGTAGCGCTCAAGCGTTTGGCAACGCCGGCAGGTTGTGCTTGTAGAGCGGTGGGTGACGTGTTGAAAGCTGCTGACGTAATGCAGACCAGGGTACGGACCGTGTCAGCCGAGGAATCTCTGCTCGAGCTGGAAAGATTCTTGCTGGCCGAGAACCTCAGCGGCGCGCCCGTCACGGACGGGGGCAAGCTGGTCGGAGTGGTATCCAGGTCTGACGTGCTACGGCAACTCATCGTCGAGCGTGCCGAGAGCGAGTACGCTGCCGACTACGAACTTGCCTGGGGCATGTTAGGGGGTGAGGAGCGCGACGTGGAGCGCTGGATCACCGACACGGCTGCCGAGCAACTGGCAGGATTGAAGGTCAAGGACGCGATGATCCATGACGTCAAAACCGTCTCACCCGATACGCCTGTTGAGGATGTCGCGCGGTTGATGATCGACAAAGGCATTCACCGCGTAATCGTCACCGACGGCGGCGAACTTGCCGGCATAGTCACCAGCATGGATCTCGTCCGCCTGTTCGCGGACGGCAAGGCCACTATTCCCGCTTGACGCGTCAGCCCGCGGCCACAGCATCGACAGCCGGGGACTGGCAGCCAGGACACTCGGCAAGAGTCGGCGAATCCTTCAAGCGACCTAGCGGAATCGGCGAATGGCACGTCGAGCAAAGCCCGTAGGTGCCATGATCGATTCGAGCCAACGCCCTCTGGATTTTCCTGGCTTCCGCCTCGGCTGCTTCAGGCCCACTGTCTCGGCGACGGAGGATCTCCCACTCCATCTGCTGCAAGACCAGCCGCATCCTCTGAACCTCGCTGGGCGGAATCGGCCTTAGTGTTGGTTGAGCAGCCATCCTAACATCCGCATAGCGAAATCCGTGCCTGAAGCGCGAGCACGAACACCAGGGATTTTGGACGCGTTGCGTAACAATTGCTGTGCGCCGGATCGCCTTGGCTGACGGGCCCGGCGAGGAAACACCGCTCCCCTGAGCCAACACCGACTACCCCCCGAATGGAGAAGACGATGGCTTACGAAGGTTACAAGACTCTCAACCTCAGGACTGAAGAAGGCGTTCTTTTTGTCACTATTAGTAATCCTCCCATCAACCTTTTCGACGTCAATCTGATGCAAGAAATAGACAGGCTGGGCAGGGAGTTGGAGGAAGACCCCAAAGTAAAGGTCGCGGTGTTCCAAAGCGCCGATCCCGATTTCTTCATCGCTCACGCCGACGTGACCCTCATCCAATCCCTGCCCGCCCCGGAGCCGGGGAAGGAGCCGGCAGCCGCGCCCGCACCCAGTATGTTCCAGGTGATGGTCGACCGATTCCGCAGCATGCCCAAGGTCACGATCGCCAAGATCGAAGGCAGGGCGCGCGGGGGCGGTAGCGAGTTCGCACTGTCTCTCGACATGCGCTTCGCCGCCATCGGAAAGGCGGTACTGGCACAGCCCGAGGTCGCCCTGGGCATCATACCCGGCGGTAGCGGGACTCAGCGGCTGCCTAGATTGATGGGCAGAGGCCGCGCGCTGGAGGTCGTACTGGGCTGCGGCGACTTCGATGCGGAGCTCGCGGAGCGCTACGGTTACGTGAACAGAGCCCTACCCGCCGAACAGATAGGAGACTTCGTCGCCGAGCTCGCAAAGCGCATCGCGTCCTTCCCGAGCGAAGCGATCAGACTGGCCAAACAAGCGGTCAACGATTGCGAGCTCGGCGTGCACGACGGCCTGTGTACCGAAGCCGGCTTCTTCGAACACACCCTGAGCGATGCCGAGGCCAGAGTACGGATGGAGCGCTTCATCGAGGACGGCGGACAAACTCGCGAAGCCGAATTGGACTTGACAGCTCTGATCGAGAAACTCGGACGCCGTTAGGCACCGGAATGAAACACGAGGAGTTCGACGATGCTGCTCTCGGAGCGCTGCAGGCCATGATCGACCGTAGCACGGCGACGGCCAAGCCCGCCGCTGCCGACTCGGTCGGAAGCAAGGCACGCCAAATGAGCGCCGTTGAGCTTCTCGAGTTCTGGCGTGGGGTGAAGCTCGTCGCCATGACCACAGTCGGCAGCGGAGGCCGGCCCCATTCGGCGCCCGTGCACGCGAGGCTGGCGGGCACGACACTTACTTTGGTCATCTACGACAACACGGTCCGACGAAAAGACCTCGAGTCGAATCCCAACGTATCCTTCGTGTCGTGGGACGATAGCGGCGCGGCCGTGATCCTGTACGGGCGTGCGAGAGAAGTTCCCGGCAGCCTGCGCGAAGCGCGCCCTTCCTTCAGCGGCAACCCGAGAAAAGTCGTCGAGATAGAGGTTACACTCGACCGAATCTACGCGATGAGCCCCAGGCCCCGCGGCGGCGGTTGATCGGTCAGCTTTCTTCCTTCGAGCGATGGGCGCCGCTCAAGTTCACGTACAACTCGGGGCGCCGATCGCGAAAGAATCCGAAGGAAGCTCTCTCGGTTGCGATGCCGTCGAGATCGAAGTCGGCGCAGACAACACCCTCCGCCTGTCCCTGCAGGTCAGCGACGATCTCCCCACTCTGGTCGGCCACAAAGGAATGGCCGTAGAAAATCTGACCGTCCTCGTTCCCGGTACGGTTGGCAGCGGCCACCGGCACTACATTGGCAACGGCGTGACCCACCATTACACGCTGCCAACGCTCGCGCGTGTCCAACTCCGGCGCTGCCGGCTCGCTGCCGATCGCCGACGGGTAGACCAGCAACTCCGCTCCCATCAGCACCATGCTTCTGGCGCATTCCGGGAACCACTGATCCCAACAGATACCCACGCCGACGACCCCGTGCCGCGTGTTCCAAACCTTGAAGCCGGTATCGCCGGGTCGAAAATAGTACTTCTCTTCGTAACCCGGCCCGTCAGGTATGTGTGACTTTCGGTAAACACCGAGGGTAGAGCCGTCCGCATCGATGACGGCCACACTGTTGTAAAACGCCTGCCCGTCCCTCTCGAAAAAAGAAACCGGCACGACCACTTCACGGTCTCGACACAGGCTGGCCAGCCTTTCGATGGTCGGGTGCCCCGCACATGGTCGTGCCCGTCCGAAGTATTCGTCCCTTTCCGTCTTGCAAAAATACGGGCCTTCGAAAAGCTCGGGAACGACCACGACCTGAGCACCCTCGTCGGCGGCTCTGCAGATCAACGACTCTACCCTGGCGATGTTGTCTTCACGCTGCTCACCGAAGGCCGCTTGCACGACGGCTACCCTGACGTTCCTGTTTGTTCCGTTCCGGTCCGACACTATGCTCATCGGCTGCCTGCCGCGCCGACCACCGGCTCCTGGCAGGTGATGCAGTGGAAGGCACCGCCCCCTGACAGTATCGCCCGTGCGGACAGCCCCTGCACCCCTCTCCCGCCGAAGCACTCGCCGACACGGCCGACCGCTTCGTCATCGGTGGAGCATCCGTAGACAGGCACGATCACGGTCGAGTTCGCGACGTAGAAATTCAAATAGCTTGCGGGAAGCAGGCTCCCCTCGCCGTCGACTACACGCCCCGGCGACGGCACCGTGACCACCTGCAAGCGCCGGCCCTCGGCGTCCTCGGCTTCTTCCAACGTAGAGCGAATTTCTCGCAGCACGTCTTCGTTGGGATCGTCTTCGTCTCGAGGCTCCATGCAAAGCACCCGGCCGGGCTCGATGAAGCGCGCCAACGTATCCGCGTGGCCGTCGGTGTGATCGTTGCGCAGGCCGCGCTCGAGCCAGATCACCCTTTCTGCTCCCAGAGATGCACGGAGGATATTCTCGACGTCAACCTGTTCGAGACCCGGGTTGCGGTTCTCGTTGAGCAGACACTCTCTCGTCGTAATGAAGGTCCCGGCTCCGTCGAACTCCAAGGCTCCGCCTTCCAAGACGAGGCCCTGCGCGGCCAAGGGACAGTCGGCGAGCCGCGCGATACCGGCAGCGACGTCGCTATCATGCTCGAACATGTACTTGCCGCCCCACCCGTTGAAACGGAACGCGGCTGCACACAGAGCGCCGCGGTCGTCGACGCAAAACAACGGGCCGGTATCGCGGAGCCAGATGTCGCCGAAGGGTAGGTCGTGGATGTTGACGGCCGAATCCGGCAGAGCGGCCCGGGCCTCTGCTCGGCCCTCTTCATCGAGGACCAGAATTTCCACCTGCTCGGAGGCCGCTATGGCCCTGCACAACGACACGAACTCTCGCCGCGCGGGTTCGAGGTCGTCACGCCACAGTCCTTCGTGGCTTGGCCAAGCCAGCCAACACGCGCGATGCGCTTCCCATTCCGCCGGGAGTCTCGGGGGCATGGCCAGGCTAGGTATCACAACATGGCCTTTGGATCATTTCATCGGTCCCTGTTACGCTTCGGCCATGCAAAAGCAGCACTTTACAAGGATCACCGCTGCTCTCTTGGCTACAGCGGCGCTCGCATTCGCTCCGTCGTGTGCCCCGGTTGAGGCTGAAGTCGAAGCTGGGCAGGGTGCGCCCACCGCCCATGCCAAGACCTACAAGCTCGGCGTCGAGGGTATGAGCTGCGCTACGAATTGCGCCCCCAAGGTGAAGGAAGCTCTCGAGTCGATCAACGGGGTTTCCGTGGTCACGGTCGACTTCGATACGAAGACGGCGTTCGTCACTGTCAAGGACGGTAAGACGCTCACGACCGGAGAGTGCGACGCCGCCTTCGGCAACGAGGGCTACTTCGTATCGACCCTCGAGGAACAGGGCGCGGCTAAACCCGGTAGCTAATCCTTCTCGGCTACGCTCGCGAGCGCGGCGAGAAGCAATAGACCGGGGACCGCGGCCACCGTCGTCAGCACGAAGAACGGCACCCAATCCATGTTCTCCGCCAGCCAGCCTCCCGAAGAGGACAGCCAGGTGCGCGCCACCGACATGAAGGACGTGAGCAGGGCGTACTGAGTCGCCGTGTATGCGAAGTTGCACAGGCTGCTGAGATACGCGACGAAGACGGCCGTTCCCATCCCGCCGGCCAGGTTCTCCAGCCCTATGGTGATGGTCAGCATGGACAGGCTGTGCCCGGCCACTGCCTGTACGGCGAACATCAGGTTCGAAAGCATCTGAAGCACCCCGCAGATCCACAGGCTGCGAACGAGTCCCAGGGAATTCATAAGGCTGCCGCCGACGCCCGCCCCAATGAGCGTCGCCGCAAGACCGTAGGTCTTCACTATCGTCGCGATCTCGCTCTTGGTGAAGCCGATCTCGATCAAGAAGGGGTTGGTCATGACTCCGGCTAAGGAGTCGCCGAACTTGTAGAGCATCACGAACAAGAGGATCACGGCCCAGCGCGGCCGTGACATGAAGTCGACGAATGGGCACACCACCCCGCTGTAGAGCCACGCGAGGGAATCAGCGATGGGCCCGCGCAGATGAGGACGCGAAGCCAGGTACTCTGCGGCTCTCTTTTCCAGCTCGACGGATTCGGGCGATGCGGCCACTTCGGGCTCTCTGCCCAACAAGGTGACGCTCACGCCGACCAGCACCAGAGCGGCCATGGTGCAGTAGACCTCGAACCAGCCTACGACTTCGGCCAGATACAGAGCCCCCGCGCCGGAAGCCAGCATCCCGACGCGGTAGCCGAAGACCACCGCGGCTGCACCGGCAGCGTACTGACGGGGCTCGAGAACCTCGACCCGGTAGGCATCGATGACGATATCCTGACTGGCGGAGCAAAACGCGACGAAGAGTGCAGCCAGTGCGGTCAACCATGCGTTGTTGGCGGGGTCGGCGGAGCCCAGCATGACCAAGGACACCATCAGGCTCGCCTGGGTGGTCAAGAGCCAACTGCGCCTTCTACCCAGCAGGCGCGCCAACACGGGCAAGGGGGCGCGGTCCATTATAGGCGCCCACATGAACTTCAAGGCGTAAGGGGTCGACACTGCAGCGAACAGACCGATCGCGGTCTTGCTTATCCCAGCCTCCACGAGCCAGAAGGTCAGGGTCGAGAAAGTCAGCGCCAAAGGAAGACCGCTGGAAAAACCCAGCAGCGCGATGCCGATTATTCTCGGATCACTGTAGACTGATAAATAGCCGACGAAGCGGCCGAACCCGCTGCCACCCACTAGCCCACTCCAGCGTCACCTTATCGGCTCGGAGCCCGGGCGCGCAAGCGTGCCGACCCTATGTCAGGACTCGGTTGCTCGAAGCACGGGCCCCCGTTAGAGAGTGCAGTCCAACACCGCGACGGGAATGAAGCTCTCGATCAAAGTGAGGGGGAACGACTAGCCGTTGAAGTCCATGGTTATCGATGCTTGATGTCGCGCTAGCCTCGGCAGTCGCGCCCGGTGGCCCCTGGCCGGTCCTCTGGGACATCCTTCTCCTGCTGACCACGGCCATGCTGCTGGGGAACCTGGCCGAGAGGCTCGGCCAGAGCGTCATCGTCGGATACCTGATCGCCGGAACCGTGGCCGGACCGAACGGATTCGGCTGGATCTCGACCCACGCCGAGCTGCTGAACATCGCCGAGATCGGCATCGCCTTGCTCCTGTTCGCGATCGGCCTCGAGTTCTCACCACAGCGGCTCGTGGCGCTGGGGACCTCGGCGCTGAGGATAGGGCCCGCCCAGGTCGTGCTGACCACGCTGCTGGCCTACGGCGGTGCCCTGGCTGCTGGCATGGGCCAGCGCGAAGCGCTGTTGGTGGGCATGATGGTCGCGATGAGCAGCACCGCATGCGTGCTCCGGCTGCTTACCGACCGCGCGGAAATAGAGACCCGTCACGGACGTAACGCCCTCGGCATACTGCTCTTCCAGGACGCGGCAGTGGTGCCGATGATTCTGCTCGCCAGCGTCATGGCCACCGGCGGGACAACCACTCAGGTGCTGTGGAAGCTCCTTCTCGCGATGCTCGCGGCCGGGGCCCTCCTCGGCGCGTTCTACGTCCTTTTCAACGTGGTCGCGCCGCGGCTCTTCCTGCTTCCGACCTACCGGCGCAACCGTGACCTTCCCATCCTCCTCGCGGTCATCATGGCGACGGGTTCGGCTTGGGCGACACACGCAGTGGGGCTCGGACCTGCACTGGGTGCATTCGCAGCCGGCATCCTCCTGGCGACGTCGCCTTTCGCCGTGCAGATTCGGTCCGACACACGACCCCTGACGACCCTCATGGTCACGCTCTTCTTCTCGGCTATAGGGCTGTTCGGAGATCCCGCCTGGCTGGTCGCCAACTGGGTGATGGTCGGGGCCGTGGTGCTGACCATCGTCATCGGCAAGCCGGCGATCATCGCCGTGCTGTCGTGGCTGTTCGGCGAACCGTGGCGGTACGGCGTTGCGACCGCCCTATGCCTGGCCCAAGTCGGGGAGTTTTCCTTCGTGTTGGCCACGATCGCGCAAAGCGACTTTGCGGGCGAGCCGCTCATCTCGCCTTTGACCTTTCGGACGATGGTTTCCGCAACCATCGTCACACTGCTGATCACTCCTTACTTGGTCGCTGCCGCGCCGAGATTGGGGGCACTTTTCGAGACCGGACTCCATCGGGCCCTACAGGTCCTGGGCGCGCGACGACGAACGGCCCGAGAGATGACGGTCGAGGAGAAGATAGCGGCCGAGCGGCCCCCCAGCGAGGACACCATCATCATCGTCGGCTTCGGCCCGGTAGGACGCCGGGTCGCCCAGGGCTTGCTGGACTCCAAGCACAAACTGGTAGCGGTGGATCTGAATCCCGAGAGGGTCGAGGCGGCACGGCGCTACGGCGTCGAGGCGAAGGTTGGAGACGCGACCCAGCGCGACATCCTCTACCATGCCGGCATCACCCAGGCTCACGTCGTCGTGATAACGGCACGAGACCATGTCGTCGCGCGACATTTGATACACATCGTACGCGATCTCTCGCCCGACACGCTGATAGTCGCACGCTGCCGCTACCACACGCACTACTTTGAACTCCTGTATGCGGGAGCTCACAAGGTCGTGGACGAGGATGAGGTCCTGGGCGGATTGCTGTCGGAGGAAGTTTTCGGACTCGTCGGCTCGGAGCGCGACCGATAGATTCGGACCGTGCCGGCACGACAAGTGCCGGGGTCCGTCATGACGCGCTAACGCCGCGCCGCCATCACCGGATGGTAGGGTCTTTCGAACGCCCTATCCCACCAAACAGGCGCGACCGAGCCGTTCCGGGGTTCGGACCCGGGCGGTGAGAACGAATATCGATAGAGCTGAGCACGAACGTAGGCCGGTCGCTCCCCTTCAAAAGGATCCGAGGCGAGAAGCGCGAGCACGGAAGGACTGCCCTCGAGTAGACGCAGCATGAGTTGCGTGAGCCAGGGATTGCGCCTGTAGTTGCCGAGAGCGGCAAACCACATCTGCCAGTCCAGGCGAGGCTGGTGCGGTGCGACGAACGAGGGTTTTCGGGCCACGTCTCCCGGCTTCCACTTGAACTCATAAGGGCGCCAGGTGCGGCCGTCCATGCTGCCCTCGATCAGAATCTCGGGTCGACCCTTGGTCATCACGGCGAAGAGTCCGTAGGTTCCGGCCAACCGTAGCGGCCTGACCGCCTCCGACACAGCGCGAACGGGCGCGGGGACGCGCGCGTAACCGAAGATCTGACCGCACAACGCAGAAGCGCTGAGAAAGACGACGAAGACGACCGCCGTTGTCGTGACCCCGACCGCGAGTAGTGACGCCATCCTCGCTTCCCCCTTCGCTCCAGGCGAGCGGAGCCGGGCCGGAAGGGCGTCGTCGTCGAGCAACGACAGACATAAAACAGCGGTCAAGAGATTGAAGAAACAGTAGTTTCCGCTGACCGCGATCGCGATCTGCAATCCGACGAGGGGCAGGACGGCCAGATGGCGCAACGATCGCGGCGCGAAGATGAAAAAGGGGACTATCAACTCTATCGCGAACATGGCACCGGTACTCGCGACGTGAAGCCAGTCCGGGAGATGATGGGCGTACCACGCCGTCCATGGCGGAAGCGGCTGACTCTCGTAGTGATAGGTCAGTGCCGTCAGGTCTCTCCACGCCGGGTCTCCGCTGAAGAGCTTGACCAACCCTGAGGCGAACATCAGCTTGAACACCAACCACCTGAACGCCCATATGACGGCGCGGTTTACGGGCGGCGATGTCGAGGGCAGCGGCATCAATCCCGCCGGGCTAAGCAGGATGCCGAGAAACCCGGCTTCGAGTAGAAGAATGTCCCACTGAAAGCTCAAGAAAACCTGCCCGGCGGTCAGCAAGGACAGGTAGGATAGCCAGCACACGATCGAGGCCGGTAAAGGCAGTACGCCTACGAGCCACAGCGCCGAAGCCACGACGCCGCCGGCGCACAGCAAGTCGAGGGAGCCATCGGTCGCGCTCCACCAAAGAACAGTCGGAAAGCGATAGTAAGCCGCGTCCCCGAACCTTTCGGCTAGCGCGCCCAGATACGAAGTTACGGGTAATACACCATTGCTTCCGATCAGGCCGTGAACCTGCGACCACATGGAGCAGAACGCTATCAGGTAGGTTAGAGCGAGCCCTCTCGACAACAACGCTCGGACGTATTGATGGCCGGCCGCATGGTCATCGCCCAGTCCGAGAACACGGGTCACCGCGGACGCCGCCCGCCGGTTCGACGCTACCAGCCGGTAACCGAGTTCCGCACAGCGTGCGGCCAAGGGCACCCGCCTGTATATCCAGAGTGCGGCTCCGCCTCGGCGCGAGTGAGCCAGGGAGCGAAAGACCGCTTCCGCACCGCGTAGGACCGAGCCGTCCGGCTCGACCAGGTGGACGCTGGCAGCGAACTCCGCCTCGCTGATATCCGGGAACCTGCCCGCGACCTCCTGATACGGTGCGTAGTCGACGTATTCACCGGTGACGGCCTGCCACCGACGAATCCAGATGCGGCAGAACGCGCAGTCGCCGTCGAATACGAGCAGGGGTTTGGCTGGGCCGGTCACGCCCGCATTCTAGCTGATTCAGCGCGGTAGGGATGATAGCTTCCCGACATGGCCGCCATCCGTGTCGTCTTGGGCAAAGCGGAAAGCCTGCTAGAAGGCGAGAGCATGAAGTTCTCCTTCGAGTCCGCCGACGGCGAGCACGAGGGTTTCATCCTGCGTCATCGAGACAGACTCTACGCCTACCGCAACGAATGCCGTCACATTCCGATGACGATGGATTGGGTGGAAAACCGATTTCTGTCCCGCGACCGGCGCTACATACAGTGCGCGACCCATGGAGCGCTTTACGAGATAGAGACCGGCCTCTGCGTGGACGGACCGCCGGTGGGCGAGACCCTGCGCTGCTTGAGTGTAGAGGTGGAGGACGGGCAGATCGTGGTCACGATCCTTCAATAACCTCGACCGACACCCTACGGTCCGCGCGCGGACCGTCGAGTTCGACAAGCATCACCCCCTGCCAAGTGCCGAGGAGAAGGTCGCCGTCGGCGACAACGATGGTCTCCGAGGGTCCCAATATGGAAGCCTTGATGTGGGCTTGGGCGTTGTTGTCGACGCGGTCGTGAAGCCAGCCCGCATGATCGGGAATGGCCGCATCCAAGGCCGTAATCAGATCAACACCGATGTTGGGGTCATCGTTTTCGTTGACGATGATGGCTGCGGTGGCGTGCAGAGCCATGACATGGCAAAGCCCGCGATCGATTCCCGATTCGCGCACGACATCACGCACCTGGTGGGTGATGTCGATGCACTCCTTGGTGCGGTGGCTGCTAACGCGGATGATCATGCGGCTGTCGAGAGCCGCCTACCTAGCCCGTCACAGCCCGCGCGGCAAACGGTCGCCCTAGGGGCACTGCAACGGTACAGGCTGACCGACAGCGTACTGGAGAATGATCATCGCGTCGGTCGACGTCACCGCAGTGCTCGAATCGACGTCGCACAGTTCGAATATGCAATCATCGTTGCCAACCGCGGTTGCCAGCGCGACGAGCGCATCGCTGGACTGTACGTTGCCATCCTCGGTTGCGTCTCCGCACATCAGCGGGTCGAGAACCTGCCACCCCAAGTCCTCGAAGAGCTGCAGGGTGCGTGTGAGATCGTGGTTGGGACCGGTGTAGGACGGTTCCATCAACTCGTCCGGAGACAGGCTCGTGCTGTAGTGAGACACCGAGGAGCCGGGCTCCGCCGGGCTGGGCGCATACATCTCCACGTGGCCGCTCGGATGCACGCCTGAGACCAAATCCCCGCTGCCGGCCACGACGACCGGGGCCACCCAATGCAAATCACCGGTGCTGACACTGGCGTTGATACGAGCACCGTTCGTCATGTCCGGATAGATCTCACCCGTGTCGTGGTCTGAGAGATTGAACATATAGGCATCATCGAAGCCTCCGAACTTCTGGCCGCTGCCCAGATCGACAAGGCTCAAGAAGCCCAGGCCGTGACCGATCTCGTGCAACACGACCGACACCAGGTCGATGGTTCCGCCCGGCGGGTTGCCGTCGAGACCGTGATACCAGGTCAGCGGGAAGGAGCACGTCGTACCGATCGTGCTGTTGAAGGTCGCTCCGACGTCGTCGGAACCCGGAGCCAAGTCTGCACCCGCATGAGAATTGGCCAGCGCCTGAACGTACCATGTGAAACTCAGCGGCGCACCGGCGAAGTCGCGGTGCACGGTCTCCGGTCCCGCCGAACCGAGAACCGCACTGCTGGAGTTGCAGAACAACGGGTCGAAGTTGGCCCCGACACGGATCTCGACGTCGCTGTCCAGGCGTTCTCCCCAGAGCGCGGCAGCATACTCGAAGACCTGCAGTCTTTGCTCGCCCAGTGTCGTACCCGTGTTGCCGCCGACCGGAGCAGCCGAGGTCGTGTCGTTGAACCCCTCGTTGAAACCGTCGAGATTCACGATCGTCACGGTTGCCGCACCTGCGCTACCCGCGACGGCGATCGTGAGAGCCGCGGCACAAGCAGCGAGGCAGCCTTTCATGCTTGTCGAATTCGAGCTTCGGTGCTGCATGGTTCTACTCCTTAAACCCGCCGGTGCTGCATTCGTTGTTGAAGTTGCCCTGGTGATCCACGTTGCCGACGACACGGCTGCGGAACGCCCCGTTCAACTCGACGAGAACTCCACCACCCTCGATCACGCTGGTTACGGGCGCTGCAACCGAGGGCCCGGCTACGAAGGCACCGTTGGGAACGGCGGCAGCGCTCGACGGATCTCCGCTAGGCGCGACCGGCAGAATCTCATGGGTTTCCGGATCTATGCTGATGGTCTGAGCGCTCGCGTCCGCGGCAACGAGGCTCAACGAGAGCAATATGGCGAACGCTACGACGCTCGTCGTGCGATAGTCCGGGCAAAAGTAGCATGAGTAACTACGTGGCATGTCTGACTCCCTCTTCAGTTCGGCGAAAAATCTGAAGACAGAGGCAGCAAGCGATGTGCCACTGACAAGCTACACGTAACCTGGCAGAGACTCGGAGCTTCTGTGACGGCCGCCCGTGAAAAAAGTGACTGTGAAACAATCCCGGACAGGCCGAACGGGATCAGGCGAAAGAACTCGGGTCCGGCGCGCAGTCAGACTACATGCGCAGATTTACGCTCGTACACATGCACTGTCGGAAGCGATCAACATGGGTCACACGCTCGCTCATGGCGGAGCGCATGCTCAGCTATGTGAAGACTATGACAGCGTTGCGCTGAACAGAGCCTTGACCTTCTGCCAGGCGTCGGACGCCGACGCCTGGTCGTAGTCCGGCCTGGCGTCGCAGAAGAAGCCGTGCCCTACGTCAGGATAGACTACCACCTCGTGATCCACCCCCTGCGACTCGAGAGCGGACTTGATGGTTGCGACCTCCTCGGCGGAGATGTAGCCGTCCTTTTCGCCGAACAAACAAAGGATGCGGCCCTTGATACCGCCGGTCCGCTCGACCGTGACCGGCGTCTCGTTTCCCGGGGCGCCCTGAGCGATTCCCCCGCCGTAGAAGCTTGCCGTAGCCGCAACGGGCAGCTCGCAGGCACTCAGGTATGCGGCATGGCCGCCGAAACAGAAGCCCATCACGCCGACGCCCTTGCCGCCGACGTCAGCCCGGGAACCCAGGTAGTCGATGGTCGCCTGGGTGTCCGCCATCAACTCGGAGGCCTTCGCCGCCGTCATGAGCTGCATGCCGCGGGCAAGACCCTCTTCGTCGTATCCGAGTTCTATGCCGGGAGCGGTACGATGAAAGACATCCGGAGCGATCGCGACATAGCCCTCCGCAGCGACGCGATCCACCACCGACCGGATGTGCTCATTGATCCCGAATATTTCCATGAACACGACGACGCCGGGATAGGGTCCTCCCCCGGTAGGCGCTGCTACGTAGGCCGGCATGGCCGCCCCACCTGCATCTATGGTCACTCGCTCGCTGCTGGTCTCCATGAACTTCCTCCGATCCTCGAATTAGAGCGCAAAGCGAACCGCTAACACGATGCGATTTCAAAGACCAGATCCGGGCGGCGACTTCCAACAACGCCCGGATCGTGCAAAAGGGAGCCGATGAATCTCGAACACATCACACTGACGATCTCCGAGTCCGTCGCCCTCATCACCCTCAACAGGCCGGACAATCTCAACGCTTTTACCGGCCGAATGATGTCGGAGCTGATCGACACATTCGATGCGATCGACAGGGACGACTCGGTGAGAGCCGTCGTCGTGACGGGTGCAGGCCGCGCCTTCTGCGCAGGCGCGGATCTGTCGGCTGGAGAGTCCACGTTCGATTTCGAAAAGCACGGAGAGGATGTGGGCGTCTCCGGAGCCAGAGACGGCGGCGGCCGCGTATCCTTGGCGATATTTCAATGCCGTAAACCGGTCATAGCAGCCATCAACGGCCCGGCGGTCGGCGTCGGGATCACCATGACCTTGCCGATGGACATTCGCGTCGTGGCAGAGGATGCAAAGATTGGCTTCGTGTTTGCGCGCAGGGGCATAGTTCCCGAAGCTTGCTCCTCGTGGTTCCTGCCGCGCATCGTGGGCATCTCCAAGGCTGCGGAGCTTTGCTATACGGGGCGGGTCTTCCGTGCGGCCGACGAAGCCGGTTCGGGCCTTTTCAACCATGTGGTCCCCAAAGATCAGGTGCTCACCAAGGCGCTCGAGATCGCGAGAGAGATTGCCGACAACACGTCCGCCGTATCGGTGGCGCTGAGCCGCGCCCTACTGTGGCACGGTCTGGGTGAGGCCGATCCGCAATCGGCGCACTTGATAGACTCCAAGTGCATCTTCTGGGCCGGACGCCAGAAGGACGCGTACGAAGGAGTGCAGAGCTTTCTGCAGAAGCGCTCACCCGAGTTCACGATGAGCGCGTGGAGCGACCTGCCCGAGTTCTATCCCTGGTGGAAAGAACCCAAGGTATGAACTTCGGCTTCGTCGCCCTCTTCGAAGCACCGGAGGGTCGCAGCGAAGCCGAGATCGTCAACGACCAGATAGAGCTCATGGTCGAGGCCGAGAGCTTCGGCTACCACTCGGTCTGGCCGGCCGAGCATCACTTCAGCGAGTACGGTTATTGTGCGACGCCGGCCGTGACGCTTGCGGCAGTCGCCGCACGCACAGAGCGGATCCGCCTGGGCACGGGAGTGGTCGTTCTCCCACTGAACCATCCAGTGAGAGTGGCCGAGGACTACGCATTCCTGGACCAGCTCTCAGGCGGCCGTGTCGATCTGGGCATCGGCCGCGGCTACCAGCCCGGCGAATTCGCCGGCTTCGACGTCGATCCCGGAGCGGCCCGCCGCATGTTTCGAGAAAGCATCGACGTGATTCTCAAGGCGTGGTCCGGCGGTCGCTTCACCCACGACGGCGAGTTCTACAAGGCGAAGGATCTAGTCGTTCGACCGCGCCCGTTGCAGTCACCGCATCCGCCGATATGGATGGCGGCACTATCCCCCGAGAGCTTCAGTGTCTGCGGCCAGTACGGGTTCAACCTGCTGTGCGCGCCGGTGTTCGGGTTCAACCTCGAAGCGGGGATATCGCAGATCCGAGACTACAGAGCCTGCCTGGACAAGCACGGACACGACCCGGCGAAGGCACGAGTCGGCGCCCTGACCATCACCTATGTGGCCGAAACCACGCAGCAGGCTCGCGACGAACTGCGCGACGCCGTCATCTGGTATTACAGGACGCTGGCTCGCCACATCTCCACCCCGCAGGGCCAGGACCCTGCACGCGACTTCGAGTTCTACGGCGACGCAAGGCGGTTCTTGGAAACCGTCGACTGGGAGACCGTGCTACGAAACGGCGCCGTAGTGTGCGGAAGCCCCGCCGAGGTCGCGGACCGCATAGCCGAGTTGCGTGAAGCCTGCGGGATAACCGATATCTTGACCTGGACTCGTATCGGGGGCCTGGACAAGAAGCTCGTCAAGCGAAGCATGGAGCTCATGTCCGACAAGGTCATTCCGCTGTTTAGCTAGGCTTGCACTCCGGATAGTCGGCTATCTGGCGGAGGTAGTCGTAAGGGTACATCCCCGTGGAGTGACCGTCTTCCCATATGAAGCGGACGCTGTAACGACCGACACCCTCTGCACCGGTGAGCTTGGGATCATCCGTCTCCACGAAGGTGACTTCACCGGCGTGCCCCTGACAGGTTGCACAGGGGCACCACCCTCTCAGTCCTCTCAAAGCGTACTCGGTGGTCGCGCCGTCGGTCCAACTGATCCTGACCACCCCACGGCTCTTGTCGTGGATGATCTCATCAGGCTCGGGAGAGCCCGAAGCACCGGCGCGCCTCTCGATCGCGACTTGCACCTTGGAGGCCAGGTCCAGGAAAGCGCGGCTTGCGGGATGGTCGGGTTGGCCCACGACTATCGGCACCCCGGAATCGCCCCCTTCGCGAATCGCTTCTACGATTGGAATTTCCCCCAACAGCGGCACTCTCAGTGCTGCCGCAGTCTCCTCCGCAGGTCTTCCACCGAAGATATCGTCGCGTGTCGAGCAATGCGGGCAAACGTAGCCGCTCATGTTTTGCACCATGCCGAGCACGGGCGCGTTGACCTTGGCGAGCATCGACACACTCCGGTCGACGTCGGCCAAAGCCAGGTCTTGGGGCGTGGTTACGATCACCGCGCCGTCAACCGTCACCTCCTGAGCAAGGGTCAGGGGTATATCGCCGGTGCCGGGCGGTAGGTCCACCACTAAGTAATCGAGATCGCCCCAAACCACACCGTGCAAGAACTGCTTGGTTGCGCTCATGACCATCGGACCTCGCCACACGACGGGGGCACTGTCGTTGAGGAAGAATCCCATCGACATCACCTTCATGCCGTGCGCCTCGAGTGGCGAGATCATGTCGCCCTGCGAGTCGGCCGGCTTCGGCTGTCCGTCCACCCCCAACATGATCGGAGCGCTCGGGCCGTAGATGTCGACATCGGCGTACCCGACCCTCTGCCCTAAAGCGTGCAACGCCGAGGCCAGATTGGTGGAGACCGTGGACTTGCCCACACCGCCTTTGCCGCTTGCGACGGCTACGATTCTACTTACCCCGGGCAAGCGGGATTCTCCCACCCTTTGGGACGTCGGCGTCTGCGGGCCGGAAGCTTGTTCAGGCATGGGCAGCCTCGCTCAGCGGAACCTCGCGCATGACACGATCGGCGAGTTCCCGGAAGGCCCGAGCCGCGTCGTCGCCGGCATCGGCAGTCACGATCGGAGTCCCGTCGTCACCCGACTCCCGGACACTACGCTGAAGGGGAACTTCGCCAAGCAGTGCGACTCCGAATCTGTCGGCAACTTTCTCGGCGCCACCACTACCGAACAGATGCGCACGGTCCCCACAACCCGGACACACGTGGTAGCTCATGTTTTCGATCACGCCGATGACCGACGCACCGACATCCTCGAACATTTTGATACCACGCTCGACGTCGGCCAAAGCCACGTCCTGGGGCGTGGTCACGATGATGCCGCCGTCCAAAGCCACGCTCTGGGTCAGGGTCATCTGCACGTCTCCGGTGCCGGGCGGAAGATCGATGATCAAATAGTCGAGTTGTCCCCACTCGACCTCGTTGAGGAACTGGCCGAGAGCTTTGGCCAGCATCGGGCCTCGCCATACCAACGGCGCGCCGGCGTCCACGAAGAAGCCCATCGAAACCAGCTTGACGCCACATCGCTCAACGGGAACCAGCTTACCGTCAGGCGCGGACTCCTCGGCGCGGGAAACGCCGAAGATCGTCGGTACGCTCGGGCCGTATATGTCGGCGTCGAGCAGTCCTACCCTGCAACCCGAAGCGGCCAGAGCAACGGCGAGGTTGGCAGCCACCGTAGACTTGCCCACACCGCCCTTGCCGCTTGCGACCGGGATGATGCGTGCGATGCCTTCGGGCTTGCCCGGCCCACGACCCATCGCGGTAGCCATGTCGCGGGCCTGCGCTTGACGGTTGGTTTGAGGCTTCTCGACGTGGATCTCGTGCTCGCCGATGCCCTCGAGGCCCTCGAGCAACGCGTGAACGGAGGTCACGATCTGGCTCTCTACCTCCGCGTTCTCGGTAACTATGGCCAGCACTACCCGAGTGATACCGGCGTCTACCGAGATGTCCTTGACGACACCGAAAGACACGATGTCGCGCGTGAAGCCGGGGTAACTAACCTGCTTGAGGTGCTCGCGTATCTGATCCGGGGTCATGCGGGTAGCCATTTCCCCCAATTCGGGGGCGCTGCCGATCAGCGTTAGCTACGCTAATGCCGGGGGCAGCTTCGTAGTCTTGATGGTTATATTCAGGGGTAGCCATTGGAATTGCAAAGGCGCTCGCCACCAGGGTTCCAGGAGGACTTCGCTACACCTTTTAATAAGGAGCGTTTCGCCTTGACGCCCTCGAAAAATCCAGGCTAACGTCCACCATTGGGGGACAGGCGTCCACCTCCGGTCTTTCCAAAATGCGAAGCTTATCCACGCTTTCGGGCATCCTTGCGCTGGCTTGCACCCTCGTGGTCGTGGCCCCGGCCGCCCGCGCGGACGTGCTGGAGCTTAGCGACGCCGAACTGGCCTGTTTCAAGACCACGATAAACCAGACCGAAGCCTTCGTGGATTCGACCTTCGGCGCCCGCCAGGACTGCTTCGACGCCATCCTCGACGGCGACCTGGACACCGACGCCGACTGTCTCGCGCCTGCCGGGGAAACCACCGGAGACCCTGACATCGACGATCGCCTGCTGAGGGCCGAAGCCAACCTCTCACAGAAGATCTCCGCCAAGTGTTTCGGCGTCGACATGTCGGTACTCGGATACCCGGGCCCCTGCGACGATCTCAACGGCCCGCCCTACGACACCTTCGACCATGAAAGCTGCCTGGCTTCAGAGGTCAACCGTACCATCAACTCCCTGCTCGGGATCGAGTATGCGCGCCCTGAAGCCGGTTTCAGCGGCGACGAGGTGCAATGCCAAAAGACCATCGCATCGAAAGCAGCGGGCATGCTCATCAAGGAGTTCAACGACCGCAACAGTTGCGTCATCAAGCGCCAGACCGGCCAGCTCGCGCTCGCCGTCGACTGCCGCGCAGAGGCCGAGCGTGACGCTCCCGCAACCGGTCACACCAACACCGACAACGGAATCGTGACGGCGCACAACCGGATCCTGACGGGAATCGCCTCGAGCTGCCAAGCGGTCAACCTGGAGAACCTGGGATTCCCGGACGAGTGCCCGGCCCCGCAAGGATCCGTATACTCGCTGGCCGAACTCGTCGAGTGCATGTTCGTGCCTCACAACGGTGAAGTCTTCAGGCTAATGGACGTCGTGCATCCCTCGGGTTCGCGTTGTGGCGACGGCGTCGTCGACGATAACGAGGCATGCGATGACGGCGACCGTTCCCACAGCGCCGGCGAAGCGTGTCTCGACAACTGCACCGCTGCGCGTTGCGGGGATACTGACGGCAACGGCATCCGCAACGTAGTCGACACGCTGTTCGTGCTGCGCACGGCCGTAGGTATCTTCCCTTGCGACCTGTCGGTCTGCGACATCAACGGTGACGGCCAGATCCTGTCTTCGGACGCCGCGCTTCTCCTGCAGTTCTCCGTCGGACAGCCGGTCATTCTCGGCTGCCCTCCTCTCTCCGCCAACTGATCGCCGCCGATCGGGCGCCTGCGCGCCTAGGCACAACCTGGCGACGATGCTAGCAGTACTGCCACCATGGATCTCGGCCTCAAAGACAAGGTAGCGATCATCACCGGCGGCGCATCCGGGATCGGATTCTGCACGGCCGCCTTGATGCGCGACGAGGGTGTCCGCCTGCTACTGGCCGATCGCGACGCTGACTCGCTGGCCGGCGCCGTGGCCCGGTTGCGCGAAGGCGGCGGCGAAGCCGATGCGGCGGTGGTCGACGTATCGAAATTCGAGGATTGTCGCACCATGGTCGACAGCGCGCTCGAACGTTACGGCACAGTGGACATACTGGTGAACTCGGCGGGCATCGGGGGAGATATGCAGTTCTTCGCCGAATCCGAGCCAGAGCAGTGGGAGGGCCTTCTGGCCATCAACCTGGTCGGCGTAATGAACTGCTGCAGGGCGGTTACCGACCACATGATCTCACGCGGCACGGGCAAGATCGTGTCTCTGGCGTCGGAAGCCGGCAAGGCCAACGAGAAGCGCATGGTCGTATACGGCGCCACCAAAGGAGGGGTGATATCGCTGACGCGCGGCTTGGCGGCCGAACTCGGACGACACTCGATCAACGTCAACGCCGTCTGCCCGGGCGTTACCCATACCCCCATGACCTCGTACTTGAGCGAGGAGCTGGTGGCGGCGTCCGAGCGTTTCTATCCTCTCGGACGCCTTGGCAACCCCGAGGACATAGCGCCGATGATCACCTTCCTCTGTTCGGAGAGGGCTTCCTGGATCACCGGCCAGGCCATCAGCATAAGCGGCGGCTTCGGGCGCGCCTGAGCCTGATAAGGCATCTGCCGCCCGACGGTGGTATATTTCCGTGAGAGAGCGCGTGTCTGCGCCTGACCCGAACCCGGCATGGAATTCCTCACTGATCTCCTGACCGAGACCAGCCTGATCCTCTACGAAGGATCGCTGTACATTCTCGCCGGATTCCTCATCGCCGGCCTCATCCACGAGTTCCTGCCCACCGAGTCCATCTCCCGCCACCTCGGCAAGGAATCGCCCAGGTCAGTGATCATGGCCGCCCTGCTCGGCGCCCCCATACCTTTGTGCTCTTGCGGCGTCTTGCCCGCGGCGGCGGCCCTGAAGCGCAAGGGAGCCAGCCGCGGTTCCCTCATCTCCTTTCTCATCTCCACGCCGGAAACGGGCGTCGACTCCATCGCCCTGACCTACGGCCTACTCGGACCGGTGATGGCCGTCGTGCGTCCGCTGGTCGCCGTGATCACGGCTGTGGCGGCGGGCGTCGTCTCGATTCTCATGCCGGAGCGGGATGACGAGGATCTCGACTACACAGACCTCGAAGACGACGGCTGCCACGCCCATGAACCAACGGGCGCGGTCCCCGCATCTGACGGATGGGCCACCCGCGGCAAGCGGGCACTCGACTACGGCTTCGGGACGCTGATGGACGACATCGCCTTCTGGATGGTGCTCGGGATCGGGCTCACCGGACTCATGGCCGCCATCTTGCCGGACGACTTCTTCTCAACGACCCTCGGCATGGGTTCGGGAATCGTACCGATGATCGCCATGATCATCGTCGGCGTACCTTTGTACCTGTGCGCGAGCGCCTCGACCCCGGTCGCTGCGGCCCTCATAGCCAAAGGGCTCTCCCCCGGTGCAGCTCTCGTATTCCTGCTCGTGGGCCCGGCGACCAACGCCGCCACCATTGCCGTGGCCGGCAAGCTGCTCGGGGGCCGGCGTCTACGCCTCTACCTCGGCACCATCGTGGTGGTGAGCCTCGCCGCCGGCCTGGCCCTTGACGCTTTCGGCGGCGAGAGCGTCAGGCTGACAGCCTTCGACCGCCCTCCGGACGACGCCTATAGCCTGATGTCCCTGATCAAGCTCACCGCGGCTTTCGGTTTCGTGCTGCTCACCTGGCGCACCTTCAGGCGCACCGGGGTCAAAGAAGGCCTGGGAGACTTGCGCGATCAGTTCGTGAGAGTCGCGGCGGCAACGCGCAACATCCGTTGGCGCAGATTGTTGAGCGGCCCGGCTCTCGGCGCGATAGCCGCAGCGGCGCTGATCTCCATGATTCCCAGCGCGGCCCTGGTAGTCGGACCCGGAGAGTCGGGGATAGTGCAGACCTTCGGCCGCGTCACGAGTTCAGAGTTGGAACCGGGGCTGCACTGGCATCTGCCTCCGCCACTGGGCCGCGGCGTCTCGGTCGCCACCGACGAGCTCAGACGCGTCGATATCGGCTACGAAGAGACGTCGACCGGCGGGCGCCTCGGCCTGGAATCCGAAGCGTTCTATCTGACCGCCGACGAAAACATCATCGACATCAGATCTATGGTGCAGTTCCGGGTGACGGATCCGGTGCGCTTCGCCATGAGGGTGGAGTCAGCCGACCTCGTGGTCAAGAGCCTCGCCCGTCGAGAGCTCATCCATGTCACCAGCAACAGGTCCATCGACAACATCTATACGAGCGAGAGACGGAGCGCCGAAGAGGAGTTCCACAGGCGCCTGGCCGAAAGCGTAACCGGCATGCAGCTGGGCGTCGAGATAGTGGACGCGCGCTTTCTCGATGTGCATGCACCCGCGAACGTGCATGACGCGTTTCGTGACGTCGCGAGCGCCCTCGAGGATCGAGAACGCGAGGTCCACGTTGCGGAAGGTTACGCCGCCGAGGCCAGCCGCGAAGCGGAAGGCGAGGTTGTCGCCGTGATCGCCGCAGCGGAGGCTGACGCGCAGGCCAGCCGGGAGCTGGCGGCCGCGCGCGCCCATGCTTTCGATCAGCTCGCCGACACGCACCGAGCAGCGCCTCGCTTGACGGAGTTCAGGCTGAGGCTGGAGAACATAGAAACGAACATGTCCGACATACGAAAGTACATACACGCCTCGCCGTCCCGCTCAGCCGAAATCGACCTGTGGCTCGGATCCAAGACCCTGCCGATACCGGCGGGGAACGCGGGCAGCGGGACAACCCCTGACGGCGCCAATGGAGAAGGCAGATGAACGCACCGGCAAAGCTCGTCGGATTCGTCTTGGTAGTCGCCGCACTGGTGATCGGCACGAGTTCGGCGGTGATCGTGGACGCAACCGAACATGTAGTCGTCACGCAGTTCGGCAAACCGACGGCGGTCCATTCCGAACCCGGCCTCTACCTCAAGCTGCCCGCGCCGTTGCAGAGGGCGGCTCGCTTCGATCGGCGGGTGCTGCATACCGAAACCCGCGAGACCGAGCTTCTCACCTCGGACAAGAAGAACGTCATGGTCTCCGCGTATATCTCCTGGAAGATCAGTGAGCCGCTCGACTACCTGGCGGCGCTTCGCACGCGCGATGCTGCGGAAGTGAGACTTCGAGCCCTGGCGCAGTCCGAACTCGGCAGCGCGCTGGGCAACGCCGCCTTCTCCGACATCGTTTCCGCCGACGAAGGAGGCTCGGGCCTATCCGAATTGGCCGACGCTGTCGAAGAACGCTGCCGGACGGTCGCGAAGCGCGACTTCGGGATAGACATCACGGATCTCGGCATCACCAGACTGAACTTCCCGGCCCAGAACCTTCAGAGCGTATTCGGCCGTATGCGCGCCGAACGCGGGAAGATAGCGCGTGCGTACAGATCCGAGGGCCGGGCCGACGCGGCCAAGATCCAAGCGGTGGCGGATCGCAAGCGTTCCCAGGAGCTGGCAACGGCCAAGGCGGAGGCCAAACGTTTGCGAGGAGAAGGTGAGGCTGCCGCGGCGCGAATATACGCGGAAGCCTACAAAGGTCACGAAGATTTCTACCGCTTCACCAGGACGCTCGAAACCTACGAGAAGATACTGGACGAGAAGACCACCCTCATACTTCCCAGCGACGCACCTCTGTTCGACCTGTTGATGTCCCGCGCCGGCAACGACACGCCACGCAAAAGAGGAGCCACCGATTAGCAGCACAGCGACAAGACGCTTCGGCTGGGCGGCTACGCTCGGCCTGGCGGTGCTGTTCTACGCGGCCCTCGGCTTCTACAGCGTCGAGTCGGACGAGAGCGCGGTTGCCTTTCGCTTCGGTCAGGTAGCAGCGTCGGATGTGCTGCCCGGAATCCATTGGAACGTACCCTGGCCTTTCGGATCCGTGGTCGTCGAAGCAACGACTACCAACTTCACCATGCCCGTCGGTTACCGCCTGCAGCGGCGCCCTGGCGTCGAACCGATATCGGATCTGTGGCTGACCGGCGACACCAACATCATAAGCGCAAGGTTGAGGATCCAGTACCGAATCTCGAGCCTGACAAGATTCGTCCTGGCCCACGAACACCCGCGTGAGATCGTGAGGCGTGGAGGAGAGCGGGTGGTCACGCAGTTTCTTCTGAGCGGGGGTGTCGACGGAGTCCTCACCAACCGGCGCGCAGACCTGCTGGCAACAGTAAAGCTCGGCGCACAACTGCATCTGGACGCGTTGAATGCGGGAGTCGAGATCCAGTCCGTCAGCATCGATGAACTTGCGCCCTCCGCTCAAGGCGGCGTGCGCGGTGCGTTCCAGGACGTCCAGAACGCGATCCTCGACAAGCAGCGGATGATCCACGACGCCAACGCCGCCGCCGCGCAGACTCTAGCCGAGGCTCGCGCGGAAGCGCAGACCATTGTGAGCCTTGCCAAGGCGGACGAACATCAACGCATACAAACGGCCCGAGGAGAGTCACAACGGTTTCTGGCACTGGCCGCCGAACATGCACAGGCGCCGCGCCTGACAGAGGAGCGGCTCTATCTCGAAACGGTGGAAAGAATTTTGCCGCTGATGGAAACATTCATCGTCGAACCCGGCCCCGACGGGACTGTGAACCTACGCGTCTTCAGGTGAGCCGCCCTACTTCCTTATTGCTGGCGGCGCTGGTCGGTCTCGCGACTGCAGGCGGCTGCAACACGGCCGCAGAACGGGCCGAGCCGGGCAGGGGCGCCAAGCTTAACATAGTCACATCGATCTACCCCCTGGAACTGATCATCGACGAGGTCGCAGGCGACCGCGCCCATGTCTTCACCTTGTTGCCGCCCGGCGCCAGCCCGCATACCTTCGAGCCCTCTGCAGGCGATGTACGCCGGGTCGCAGACGCATCTCTGTTCGTCCTGGTAGGCGGCGGACTCGACGACTGGGCCGCCAAGCTTCTCGATGCCACACAGAGCGCGGTCGAAAGAGTTCGGATACTCGACGTACACGGACTTCCCGTGCTGCCGGTGGCCGGAAACGACGGGGATGAGCAGGGCGCAGACCCTCACGTATGGCTGGACCCGGTGCTCGTACGCGACAGCATTGTCCCGGCGCTGCTGCGTACTCTCGTGGAACTCGATGTCGACGGCCAAGGCGACTACGCACGCAATGCGAGGCGCTTCGGGACCGAACTTTCGGCACTCGACGCCGAGATCTCGGCAAAGCTCGCAGACTTGCCGACGCGAGGCTATATCGGGTTTCACGATCCGTGGCGCTATTTCGCCGCTCGCTACGACTTGACGCTGCACGGCCTCGTCCAAGAGGCGGCCGGCGAAGATCCGACGGCCGCGGATGTCGCCTCTGTAATCTTGGCGGCGAGGAAAACCGGCATTCGCTCGATACTCATAGAACCCCAACTCAGCGTCCGCATAGCCAAGGCCATTACCGACGGCTTCAACGGGGGCACGGTTGTGGTCGATCCCATCGGCTCGCCCGACCTCGATGACCGTGACACCTACTCCGAACTCATGGCCTTCAACGCCTCGGCGTTCGCAGAAGCACTGGGCGGAGAGAATAAACCATGAAGCAGTCTTCGGCACAGGCGCCGCCGCTGGTCCGCTTCGACCACGTCAGCGTAACGAGGCGGGAACAGCAGGTGCTCGAGGACATAACCTTCGATGTGCCGGCTGGGCAGTTCGTTGGGATCATCGGCCCCAATGGCGCAGGCAAGACGACCCTTCTGAAAGCAATGTTGGGGCTGGTGAAACCCGCTTCGGGAACGATCAGCGTCTTCGGCAAGTCTGCAGGCAGCCAGGGGAACGAAGCTCACGGGATCGGCTATGTGCCGCAGAACGTGTCGTCGAACTCCGGTTTTCCGGCCTCCGTTGCCGACGTGGTCATGATGGGGAGAATGTGCTGCCTCGGCACGTTCCGTTTTCCGCGCAAAGCCGACTGGGACCACGTCGCCGAAAGCCTCGAAACCGTCGGCATCGCGTCGCTGATGAACCGGCCCATCGGTGCACTGTCGGGGGGAGAACGGCGACGGGTCACGTTGGCCCAAGCCCTGTGCGCCAGCACTCGCTTGCTGGTGCTGGACGAGCCTACCACCGGCCTGGACTTACCGGCCGAGCACGACTTCTACGCGCTGTTGCGTGAAATCCAAGACCGCCTGGGCTTGACGGTGATCGCCGTGTCCCACGATCTCGTAGCGCTGGGTGCGCAAGCCGACGAACTGGTCTGCATCAACCGGCACATGCACACTCACGGCAACCCTGAGAACGTGCTGCACAGCCATGCGATACGCGAAGCATACAGCTGTGAGTTCGACTTTCTGGCCGGGGAACTCGCCTACCACGAGCGCGTCCACCATGGCGACGAGGGCACCGGGGACAACAACTGATGTTGGAGTTCGAGTTCATGCAGCGCGCTCTTGCCGCGGCAGTGCTGATCGGGTTCGTATGCGGCCTGCTCGGCTTCTTCGTCGTGCTACGAAGGCTCGCCTTCATCGGCGTGGGAATCTCCCACTCGGCCTTGGGTGGCGTGGCCATCGGCGTACTCGCGGGCATCAATCCTCTTCTGTGCGCGGGCGTCTTCTCCGTGGCCGTCGCGCTCGCGATCGCCGCCGTCAGCAAACGCGGCCGAGTCAGCGAAGACGCCGTGATCGGAGTCTTCTTCTCCGGATCGATGGCCCTGGCCATCGTCCTTTTCAGTCTCAATCGCGGCTACCAACAAGACCTGTTCGGCTATTTGTTCGGGAACGTGCTGTCGATCTCATCGCTGGAGTTGAAAGTCCTCGCTGCATCGGTGGTCGCCGTGACCGGAGTTCTGCTGGTCACATTCAAGGACCTGCTCTTCATTGCCTATGACGAAGAGGTCGCCCGCGCGTACGGCAGGCCCGTTGACCTGCTGAACAGCCTCCTGCTCACCCTCCTCGCTGTAACGATCGTGGTGGGCGTAAGACTCGTGGGCGTGCTCCTCATAGAAGCGCTGCTCGTCGTACCCGCCGCGACCGCCGCCCTGTGGGCGAGCAACTTCCGCGCTCAAGTGCTACTGGCTTGCGGCGTAAGCGTACTTTGCGGGATCGTCGGCTTGACTGCATCCTACCGGCTCGACGTCGCCTCGGGAGGCGCCATCGTCGTGGCCTGCGTCGCACTGTTCTTCGCGTCACTACTCTTGTCGAGACGACGCGCCTGACTCCGCCCTTTCCGGCTCTTTCACTTGGAAGAGCCGAGCGCATATAAGCTGAGCTACACAAGGGAGCTGCGCGATCCGCTCGCGCCGCCGATCAAAGGAGCGTCAAGCATGCACGGTGGGAAACTGGCCGCCAGGGCCCTAAAAAAAGCCGGGGTCGACTGTGTCTTCACCCTGTCCGGGGGCCACGTAATGGCGATATACGACGGCTGCCTCGATGAAGGCATCAAAGTGGTCGACGTTCGTCACGAACAAGCCGCCGTGCACGCGGCCGACGCCTGGGCCCGACTTAATCCGGGAAGAGTGGGAGTTGCCATACTCACGGCAGGCCCCGGCGCCACCGACGGAGTTACCGGCATCGCGAATGCGTGGCGCGCCAACTCTCCGATCGTGGTTTTCGGCGGCCAAGGCCCCCTCGTGAACCTGCGCAAGGGCTCCCTACAGGAGATGGACCACGTCAGCGTCATGCGGCCGATCACGAAGTGGGCCGAGGCCTGTTATGCCACCGACCGCATCGGCGAGTACGTGGAGGAAGCGATCCGCTGGGCCCTTTCCGGCAATCCGGGTCCTTCCTACCTCGAAATCCCAATGGATGTTCTGGCGGGCCCGGTGAACCTCGAAGAAGCCAGCTGCCCCGCGCCTCTGCCCGCGCCGAGGCTTCGGCCCGAACGTGCGCTGATCCGCGAAGCCGTCGGCATGCTGCGAGACGCGAAGATGCCGATGGTAATGGCCGGCACGGGGGTGAAGTGGTCTGACGGCTCCGCGGCACTCAACAAGTTTCTCGAGACCGCCAAGTTGCCGGCCTTCACCAACGGCATGGGACGCGGAACGGTAGCGCACGACTCACCGTACTTCTTCAACCGCACGCGTCGCGACTACATGGAAGCAACCGACCTCGTGCTTTTGGCAGGATCCCTTCTCGACTTTCGCATGCGCTTCGGAAAGTCGATCCCCGAATCAGCCAAGATCGTACAAATGGATCTCGACGCTACTCTGATCGGCCAAAACCGGCGCGCCGACGTCGGCCTGGTCGGCAACATCGGTCTCACCTTCGAGACGATGCTCGAGGTTATGGCCGATGAGGGAATCGAGTTGGGCTGGAGCCATGTAGTAGACGAGTGGCGAGCCAAGGAGAACGAACAAGAGGAACAGCTCGCGGCGCAACTCAACTCGGACGAGGTGCCCATCGACCCGCAACGGCTGTGCCGGGAGATCGCCGATTTCGTCGACGACGATATGATCGTCATCGGCGACGGCGGCGATATCGTCGCCAAGGCGGCCAAGGTCATACCTGTGCCGCGCAACGGGTTGTGGATGGACCCGGGGCCCCTCGGTACCCTCGGAGTCGGAATGCCCTTCGCGCTAGCCGCGCAGATCGCCCACCCGAACAAGCGGGTGCTGATCGTTTACGGAGACGGCAGCTTCGGCTTGAACGGCTTCGAGTACGATACGGCGGTCCGCTTCAAGCTCCCCATCGTCGGCATCGTGGGCAACGATTCAGCTTGGGGTCAGATGATGCGCCCCCAGATCATGATGTACGGCGAGGACCGTCTGGTCGCGACCGAGCTGGCTCCGACCCGATACGACAAAGTCGTCGAGGCTTTGGGCGGCCATGGCGAGTACGTCACCGAACCGTCGGGAATCCGCCCGGCACTGGAAAGAGCGTATGCCAGCGGGAAACCCGCGTGCGTCAACGTGATGATCCGTCAGGACAAGGAGTTCGGTGGCGGGATCTACGTCTGATCATACCACTGCAGCGCAGTTGGAAGCCGGCCGCTGCGCAGTGCAACATATTGCCCGTACGCAGGCACCCAAGGAGATATAGAGATGTTTTCGAAGCCGATAGCCCTCGCTCGCCGCCATCCTCGATTTCTCGCCCAAGCAGTCCTGGCAACGGCAGCGCTGGTTGTCCTCGCGCCCTGTCTCGGACGGGCTCAGGCAACGGAACTATCGGGCAAGGAGATCATGCGCCTGTCCGACCGCGCGCAACGCTCCGACACCGAGTACAGCGTCATGACCATGACCCTGCAGAACCACAGGGGACAGCAGAGGATCCGCACGATCGAAGGGTATGCCAAGGAGGTTTCGGAGGCCGAAGAGAAGCGTTTCTCCGAGTTCCTCAAACCCAATGACGTGAAGGGCACGACGCTGCTCTACTTCGACTACGACGTCAAGGACGACGACACATGGCTCTACCTGCCCGCACTGAAGAAGGTGAAGCGTATCCTTTCGACGAACAAGAAAGATTACTTCATGGGCTCGGACTTCACTTACGAAGACATGGAGAACATCGACCTGGCCAACTGGGACTTCGCGATCAAGGGCGTCGAAGACAAGGCCGGCGTTAGCTGTCACTTGATCGAAGCCACGCCGAACAACGACGAAGAGATAAAGCAGACTGCCTACAGCAAGAGGTTGAGCTGGATAAGCCGTGACGACATACTGCCTCGCCGCGTCGAGTACTACGACAAGAAGGGGCGCCTCGCGAAAATCCTCACGCTCGAGGACATACACCCAACCTCTGAGAGCGACCCTCGACCCAGAGCGCACAAACTCACCATGGAGAACCTGATCACCAAGCACACGACGATTCTCGTGCTCGAGAAGCTCGAACTCGACGTTGCCGTCAACGACAAGGTGTTCAGTCAGAGGCAACTCCGGCAGTGAGCGCGTTGCCAGCCGGACTACTCAGGCTGGCGATTCTGTCTGGGGCGGTGATTTCGCTCCACGCAGGGAGTGCGGCCGCGTCGGTGCAAGAGCCCGAGCTGGACGTTACGGGTTACCTGCAAGAATCCGTCTCGTTCCGTCGATCCAACCTCAACGACGTACTCTTCCACCGCCAAACCCTCAACATAGATGCCGAGGCCTACCTGGGCGACGACATCATGCTGTCCTTCGAGACCGACCTCTGGCGCGACAACGCCGATTTCTTCGGTTCGCCGAGGGGCGAAGCGAGAATCCGCGAGGCGTTCTTACGATACAGCTTCGAAGCGGCCGACCTGCGGCTTGGCCGCTGGCAGGTCGCCTGGGGCGAGTCGGACGCGGTCATCGTGTCGGATCAGATAACGCCGTTCGACTTCAGCAACTTCATCGTTCCCGAGTTCGACGAGATCCGCCTCGGGGTGGACGGCCTGCTCTTCGACTACTACTTCGACAACGGAGACGACCTCCAACTTCTGTGGGTAAACAAGTTCCGTCCCCCGGACCTGGCCAAGCTGAAGTCGCCCTGGTCGCTTCTGCCCGCCGACTTGATCGAGACCTTCGGGGTGGTCATAGAAGAAACGATCGAGCCCGCCTGGACCCTGGAGAACTCCGAATACGGGATACGCTACTCGGGCCACCCCCTGATCGCCGACTGGTCGGTAGGCTACTTCTATTCTTGGGATGACCGGCCGGCTCTGCGCCTCACCAGTCCGGGCGGAATCATCACGCTCACACCCGAACACGAGCGCTATCACTTGTTCGCTCTGAACGTCGCCGCTCCCGTGCGCTCTGTGCTTCTTCGGGTCGACTCAGCCTACGAACTCGGCCGCTACCTGAGCACCTTCGACGTCAACGATCCGCTCAATCCTGCGGCCGCACCCACGGCGGCCGATGGATTCGTCGTCAAACAGGACGTCTGGCGCACCCTGTTGGGTGTCGATCTCAAACCTGATTTCGAGTGGTGGCACCAGGCTGACCTGAGCCTGCAGTTCGTTCACGAACAGGTAATCCACCCCCATCCCGGATTGGCCGAGCCGAGCGAGGCCGACCTCATCATCATGATCGCTCAGGCGGCTTACTTGAATGAGACGGTGAGCCCTTGGCTGCTGGTCGTGTTCAACACGCGCGGCGACGACTACTGGATCCAGGCCAAGGTAGACTACGAGCCCATAGACAACTGGCGCTTCACTATCGAAGGGGACGTCTTCATAGGACACGCTTTCGACGGCACCAACGGCGGCCGCTTCGGCAACTTCAACGAGAACGACATGATCATGTTCACCGCCCGTTACAGCTACTGAATCGCTAGCCGATCTTGCGGTGGTCCCAACTCGACGTCTTCTCGGGGTGGAATACCATCGCCACCCTCTTGCGCACCTGCATCCTGACGAAATCCGCCGCCTGTTCCTCGGTCGCGCCGGTATACTTGGCGGCGTTGGCGACGCCTATGCGGTAGCACAGATCCTGGTCGTCTACGATCCGGTACCTGCCACGCATGAACACTCCCCTTAGCGTGTCGTAGGTCTGACCGTCCTCGACCAGCAACGAGCCGCGGTCGTCGCGCTCGATGTTCTTTACCTTCTGAGACGACTTGTAGGTGTGCATGTGGACGAGGCCGTCGAAGACCGAATACCACATGGGCACGAGGTGGGGGTAGCCGTCGTGGTTTGTCGTTCCCACGATGCAGGTCATCGATGACGCGATGTACCCGGCAATCTCGTTCGCGTCTAGTTGGATCTTACTGCGCTGATTTCCCATGCTTCACCATGTAATGGGGTCGTTGAACTCGTCGTCTCCCCACTCTTCTACGGGCTCTCCCTTGGGATCCTTGAAGTCGGAATCCCAGTGGCCCTCGTTGAAGTCTTCTTCTAGCCGACGCAACTCCTCCTCCACCATCTCATCGGTGACCTGCCCTTTCTCGCTTGTGGGCACCTCTTCCGGCGCCTGATCGCGCGGCTCGGGCATGGCTTCGGGCTTTGGAACATCCGGCCAGCTCGGGTCGAGAAAGGGATCCGGCAACGGCAGTTCGTCACGATCCGGCAACAGGGGCGGTCTGGCCGGTTCGGCATCGGGGTCGGTGGGCTCGGGCTCCTCGACGGCGCCGGCCAGACGCAAAGTCGCTGCCGACGCGGGCGAACACGGCAACGCGCCGAGGGCGCAGACCGACATGATCAACGCCGCGCATACCAGGACCCTAACGGCGGCGAGCTCAACCGACAAAAATCGCCTCGTCGTTCCAGTCGTCACGGATGTTACCGCCTTCGATGTTGATCCCCAGTAGATAGTTACGCGCGATACGCACCGGCCCCAACAACCGAATCGTGGATACTTCCTCGATTGAGTCGTCACCGTGGGCCCTGCGCAGCGACGGGACGATCTGCTCTTGAAACTTGTCGACGATGTCGGCCTCCGAGGTTCCGTCGACCACCATCACCAAAGCTACCCTGCCGTCGATCTCGGCCAGGTGGGATTCATAGATGGCCCTCGTGAACACGGTGGCAACGTTCGGCTCCTTGTCGATCTCCTCGCGCAACTGCCGGATGGTCACACCCACCTTGAATCGAACTATATATAGGTGGCGGCACTGGAAGTACCCCGTTCCCTCCGGGCCCATGTCGAGTTCGGTGAAGTAGCGGAGGAGCCCCTCCTCTTCCATGCGTGCCCGCTTCCGGCCCACCGTACGCGGTGGAATGCCGTTCTCCTCGCCCAAACGGTTGTCGGAGATGCGGGGGTTCCGTATCAGGGCCTTGGCGATCTTGATTTCTTGGTCATCGAGACGCTTCATTCTGCACATTTAGGCACTATCGGGCCCAGAATGCCAGCTTTGTGACGCTTTTGGCACCACATGCGCCCGTATGAGGCGATGGCCAAGTATAGTTGACTTCTTTTCGCTGGTTTAATAGATTTCGCGGTCACGCTCGCTTCCGGGCGTACATTGCCCATGAGAGATTTGCTCCCAATGTCCGCGCCTACGCTCTACGACCCACTTACGGAGCATGACGCCTGCGGCGTCGGCTTCGTGGCCAACGTCAGCGGAGAGCGACAGCATCGTGTGGTCTCCGACGGCCTTCACGTCCTGGAGCATCTCGAGCACAGAGGCGCCTGCGGATGCGATCCCGAATCCGGCGACGGCTCCGGAATCCTTTGCCAGGTCCCTCATGAGTTCTTCGATGCCGCCTGCAACGACAACGGCTTTCGGCTGCCCAAGGACAGGCGGTACGGCGTCGGCGCGATCTTTCTTCCGCGTGCTCGCGAGGCGCGGGACCAGTGCCGTTCGGTGATCGAGGCCGCGGCAACGGAGCTGAAGCTCGACGTTTTGGGCTGGCGCGACGTGCCCATCGACGAAAAGTTCTGCGGCCAACTCGCTCTGTCGAGCCGGCCGCACATCGTGCAGCTCTTCGTTGCGCCCCAGGCGGATCTGGACGAAGACGCACTCGAGCGTAAGCTCTACGTCCTTCGCAAGATATGCGAGACCCGCGTCCCCGCGGCCGTTCCGGGTCACGAGGTCGATTTCTACATATGCAGCCTCTCGTGCCGTACCATCGTCTACAAAGGCATGCTCACGGCGACCCAGCTGGAGTACTTCTTCCCGGATCTGGGTGACGCGCAGTTCGCGAGCGCACTGGCCCTGGTCCACTCACGCTTCAGCACCAACACCCTGCCTTCGTGGGGCTTGGCTCAACCCTTCCGCTATCTCGCCCACAACGGCGAGATCAACACCGTTCGCGGCAACTCCAACTGGATGAACGCCCGCGAGAAGCTCTTCGTGTCAGCGAAGTTCGGCGACGACATGGCCAATCTGCTTCCCATCATACGGCCTGGTCTGAGCGACTCGGCTGTCTTCGACAACGGCCTCGAGCTGCTCTACCAGACCGGCCGCTCTCTCCCCCACACCGTGATGATGATGATCCCGGAGGCCTGGGAGAAGCACGAGTCGATGCCGGATGAGAAGAAGGCGTTCTACGACTACCATTCCTGCTTGCTGGAACCTTGGGACGGACCGGCGTCCATCGCGTTCACCGATGGACGCAGCATCGGAGCGGTCCTCGACAGGAACGGACTCCGGCCCTCGCGCTACTCCGTAACCAAGGACGGCTATGTCGTCATGGCCTCGGAAACCGGCGTCTTGGACATCGCGCCCGAAAACGTCGAGTACAAGGAACGCTTGCAGCCCGGCCGAATGTTCTATGTCGACCTGGAACAGCAGCGGATCATCGACGACAACGAGATCAAGGGCGATATGTCGGCACGCCAACGCTACGGCGTCTGGCTGCGAGACAACCGCGTAAAGCTCGAAGAGCTTCCCCAGCCCAAGAAGGTGGAAGCCAACGAAGCCGGCGCCGAGTTGTTCCGAACCCAGCGCTTGTTCGGATTCACCCTCGAGGACCTCCGTGTCCTGCTCCAGCCCATGGCCTTGAACGGCCAGGAGCCGGTGGGATCGATGGGCACCGATACTCCCCTGGCCGTGCTGTCCAACAAGCCTCAGCTCCTGTTCAACTACTTCAAGCAGCTGTTCGCCCAGGTGACCAATCCGCCCATCGACCCGATCAGAGAAGAGCTGATCATGTCGCTGGACCTGACTACGGGGCGCCAGAGCAACCTGTTCGAAGAGACGCCCGAGCACTGCAGGCAACTCACTCTGCCGGGACCGGTGCTCACCAACGAAGAGTTGGCCAGGGTTCGAGAGGTCGACACCAACGGCATACGCAGTTCGACGATTTCCATCCTCGTGCCGGCCGGGAGCGGAGAGAAGGGACTCGACGAAGCCCTGGACCGGATCTGCCGGGAAAGCGAGCAGGCCATCGACGCCGGCTCCGAGATCCTCGTACTATCCGACCGTGGCGCATCCGCGGAGATGATGCCGCTGCCGTCCTTGCTGGCCTGCGCGGCGGTCCATCACCACTTGATTCGCACAGGCAAAAGGACCCTTACCGGCATCGTGTTGGAATCGGGGGAGCCGCGCGAGGTGATGCACTTCTGCCTGCTGATCGGCTACGGCGTCAGCGCGATCAACCCCTACACCGCACTCGATACCCTCGGCGAGTTGGCGCGCAACGGACAGCTTCACGATCAGACGGCCGAGGACGCCGTGGACCACTACAAGAAAGCCGTAGGCAAGGGCCTGCTCAAGACGATGTCGAAGATGGGCATCTCCACGCTGGCCAGTTACCGCGGCGCGCAGATCTTCGAAGCCATCGGCCTCAACCGCTCCATCGTCGAACGATGCTTCACCTGGACCCCCTCGCGTATCGAGGGAATCGGACTGGAAGCGATCGCGCGCGACTCCGAGTCGCGACACAAGGACGCGTTCGGCACCGACAGCGGGGATCGTCAGGGGCTCGATCCCGGCGGCCACTACCACTGGCGGAGGCGGGGTGAGTACCACCTGTTCAACCCGGAGACGGTTTCCAGGCTCCAGCACGCCGTGCGTCTGGGCTCCAAGGAGATCTACCGCGACTACGCGGCCAGGATCAACGAACAGAGCCGTAACCTGTGCACCCTGCGTAGCCTCTTCGAGTTCGTGCCGGCCGACACCCCCTTGGACATTTCGGAGATCGAGCCCGCCAAGGAAATCGTCAAGCGCTTCAAGACCGGCGCCATGTCGTTCGGCTCCATCAGCAAGGAAGCTCACGAAAACCTCGCCATCGCCATGAACCGCATCGGTGGGAAATCCAACACCGGCGAAGGCGGTGAGGATCCTGCCCGCTTCAAACCGTACCCGAACGGCGACCTGGCCCGTAGCGCGATCAAACAAGTCGCATCGGGGCGTTTCGGCGTCACCATCAACTACCTGACCAACGCCGACGAACTGCAGATCAAGATGGCACAGGGCGCCAAGCCCGGTGAAGGCGGGCAGCTACCCGGCCACAAGGTCGACCAGGTCATCGCCCGCACCCGTTATTCGACGCCGGGCGTGGGGCTGATCTCGCCGCCGCCTCATCACGACATCTACTCGATCGAGGACCTGGCCCAACTCATCCACGATCTGAAGAACTCGAACCCGAGCGCACGCGTGAGCGTAAAGCTCGTGGCCGAGGTCGGCGTCGGCACCATTGCGGCGGGTGTATCCAAGGCCAAGGCCGACGTCGTGCTCATCAGCGGATACGACGGCGGAACCGGCGCGTCTCCGCTGAGCTCTATAAAGCATGCAGGGATACCGTGGGAGCTTGGCCTGGCGGAAACCCAACAGGTCTTGGTGCAGAACGATCTCAGGAGCCGCATCCGCGTCGAAACCGACGGGCAGTTGAAGACCGGCCGGGACGTGGCGATCGCAGCGCTGCTCGGCGGCGACGAATACGGTTTCGCCACGGCCGCACTGGTGGCGTCCGGCTGCATCATGATGCGCAAATGCCACCTCAATACCTGTCCCGTCGGTATCGCGACCCAGGACGAGACCCTGCGTAAGAAGTTCGCCGGCACCCCAGAGCACGTCGTCAACTACATGTTCTTCGTGGCCGAGGAACTCCGCGAGATCATGGCGATGATGGGCTTCCGAACGGTCCAAGAGATGACCGGGCGTTCGGACCGGTTGAGGGCCGACACCGCGGTCGACCACTGGAAGGCCAGAGACCTCGACCTGTCGGCCGTGCTCGCCAAGCCCAGCGCCGCGCCGGAAGTCGGCATCAGCGGAACCGGCACCCAAGACCACGGCCTCGAGAAGGCCCTGGACAATGAGTTGATCCGCCTGGCCAAACCGGCGCTCGAAGAACGCAAGCCGATCGAAGCGACGGTCAAGATCTCGAATATCAACCGCACGGTGTGCACGACGCTGTCGCATGAGCTCACCAAGCGTTACGGCGAGGAAGGCCTGCCGCCTTACACCATCAAGTTCAACTTCGTGGGCTCGGCAGGTCAGAGCTTCGGAGCCTTCATGGCACGCGGAATCGCCGCGCACATCGAAGGTGACGCCAACGACTACTTCTGTAAGGGCATGTCGGGTGGCCACGTAGTGATCACTCCTCCCAAGGCCGCGACCTTCAAGCCCGAGGACAACATCATCATCGGCAACGTGGCCCTCTACGGAGCCACGGGCGGTGAGGTATTCATTCGCGGGAGAGCCGGTGAACGGTTCTGCGTCCGCAACAGCGGAGCGGTAACGGTCGTCGAAGGTGTGGGCGATCACGGGTGCGAATACATGACCCGCGGAACCGTCGTTTGTATCGGCGAGACAGGCCGAAACTTTGCGGCAGGTATGAGCGGCGGCGTGGCCTACGTCCTCGACGAAGATGGAACGTTCAAGCGGCATTGCAACATGGGCATGGTCGAGTTGCTCGACGTAGACCCCGAGGGCGATGGCCGCGAACTACATCAGTTCGTTCAGCGCCATCATCAGTACACGGGCAGCACTGTAGCCGAAGGCCTACTCGCCGACTGGGACGCGTCATGCGATAAATTCATCAAGGTGATGCCGACCGAGTACCGCCGAGTTCTTGAACAGATGCACCTCGACTCCGAGGCGATGAAGCTCGCGGCTGTCTGATCTCTGACTCTACAGTTCAGGCAACCGGGCAACGAGATAACCAGCAACGACGGACACGAGCAGGGGACTAGCAACGGATGGGCAAGGTAACGGGTTTCATGGAGTACCAGCGCGAGCTACCGGAACGCCGTCCGGTGGAAGAGCGCCTGCGTGACTACCGTGAGCTCGAGGGCAAGACCGAACCCGAAAAGGTATCGACTCAGGCCGCCCGCTGCATGGACTGCGGCGTGCCCTTCTGCCACAGCGGCTGTCCTCTCGGCAACATCATCCCCGATTGGAACGACCTCGTCTTCCACGACGATTGGCGAGCCGCGATCGACGCCCTGCACGCGACCAACAACTTCCCGGAATTCACCGGCCGGGTATGCCCGGCGCCCTGCGAAGAGGCCTGCGTCCTTAACATCAACGACAATCCGGTCACCATAAAGCTGATAGAGAAGAACATCATCGACCGCGCCTGGAAGGAGGGCTGGATCACCCCTCAGATCGCGCCGGTCAAGACCGGCAAGAAGGTCGCTGTCGTCGGTTCCGGACCTTCCGGCCTGGCGGCGGCCCAGCAACTCGCGCGCGCGGGACACGATGTGACGGTGCTGGAAAGAGCCGACCGCATCGGGGGGCTACTGCGCTACGGGATCCCGGACTTCAAGATGGAGAAGGACACCATCGACATGCGCATGGAACAGATGCAGGCCGAAGGTGTGACTTTCAAGACGGGGGTGAACGCCGGCGAGAGCATCTCCGCTGACAGCCTCAAGGCGGAGTTCGACGCTCTAGTGCTGTGCTGCGGTTCCACGCAGCCTCGCGACCTACCTGTCGAGGGCCGGGACCTGGACGGCGTGCACTTCGCGATGGAGTTCCTACCTCAGCAAAACAAGCGGGTGGCCGGCGACGACGTCGACCCTTCCGTTTCGATTACCGCCACCGGCAAGCACGTCGTCGTGATAGGTGGCGGAGACACCGGTTCCGACTGCATCGGAACATCGAACCGCCAGGGAGCTGCGAGCGTTACGCAGATCGAGATTCTCGAGCGCCCTCCTGACTCGCGGACCGAGAACATGCCCTGGCCGCTTTGGCCCATGATCTACCGCACCTCCAGTTCCCACGAAGAGGGCGTAGAGCGTGACTTCGCCATCACCACCAAACGCATCACGGGCAGTGACGGCAAGGCCGACACCTTGCACGCGATGCGGGTGGAATGGAGCAAGGGCCCCGATGGGCGTCCTCAGATGAAAGAGGTCCCCGGATCCGAGTTCACGATGAAGGCCGACCTAGTGCTGCTGGCCATGGGTTTTCTGGGACCCGAGAAGCGCGGCCTGGTCGAGAACCTGGGTTTGGAACTCGACGGGCGGGGCAACATCAAGTGCGACGGGGCCTACTCGAGCTCGGTACCCGGCATCTTCGCCTGCGGCGACGCGCGCCGCGGACAGTCCCTGGTGGTGTGGGCCATCTGGGAGGGGCGCGAGTGCGCCCGCCACGTCGACACCTTCCTCATGGGCGAGAGCCGCCTGTCGACCTCGCCGATATCCTGACCCGCTAGAGCCGGTGCGCCCGAGACGCGCCCGAGAGTGATACGCTCGGCATAGGACGCCGCATAGCAAACCTCGCAAACTTGTTGCGACCCACGGGCCGTAGCAACATGGAGCAACGGGACCGGCCGCGGGACCGAGCGATAGATGAGCGAAGCAGGACACGACACCGAGTCGGCGAAACCCGACTCCGATCGCGCCGCCATGACGGCTGACGGCCTGATGGCCTTCTTTGCCGCGTCGGGGTTCGATGTCCACAAGAGCCCAAACGCGCATTGGTACGAAGCCGGCTCCCGCTTCCTGCTCAGCCTTCCGAGCCACCGAAGCGTAACTATCTCCGACGACGAGGCCAGAGAGGTCCTCAAGCAGACCGGCGCGATGGGGCTGCGCTACGTCACCGGCGACAGCGAGGGCGCACGCCGAAGCTATCAGATAATCGCCAGCGGCAAGGACTACAGCCTGGAAAAATTGGCCGCCAATGCTCGTAGCAAGATCCGCCGCGGCCTGAAACGCCACGAACTGGCGCGCATCTCCGGGGAGGAGTTGGGAACGGCTGGGCTTCAAGCCTTCATGGAAACCCTCGACCGCCAAGACCGGAACTCCCAATCGAACCTCGAGCGTTGGCAACAATTGCTGCGGGCTGCCGACCAGGAAGAAGCCGTCGAGATATGGGGGGCTTGGCAGGGCGACACCCTGGCGGCATACCTCATGGTGTTTCTCATCGATGACGTCTGCGAGTTCTACCAGGGCCGCTCACGAAACGATTGTCTCAAGCACTACCCAAACAACGCTCTCGTCTATCATCTTACCGAAGACGTGCTCGTGCGCCGCGGCCTGAGAGAGGTAACCTACGGACTCGAGTCACTGGAACCCGTGGGTTCGGTCGACGCGTTCAAATGGTCGATGGGTTTCGAACGCAAGGAGATATTCCAGCGGGTCGTATTCCACCCTGCCCTTCGTTCGGCTCTTAGTATCCCCGGCGCCCCGGCCGCCTTGAGATGGATGGGTTCACGCGAGACTGCCGGATCCTTCTGGCGCAAGGCGCGAGGCCTGGTCGATTTCGCCGGCTACTGACACGTCTCGAGCGCGCATGAACCAGCCCGCCGCACTCGTATTCCCCGACAACCTGGCGGCCCTCGCACTGGCACGAGAGCTCGGAGCCGCGGGAGTCCGTGTTGCCGTCATGGCGCCCACAAAGAACGGCCCGGGAGCGTACTCGCGCTACAGCGTGTTCGTGGAAGCACCCGATTTCTACCTGAACCCGCGAGAGTGGTTGGACTTCGCCTGCCAATGGGCATCGGGACTGGAATCGAAGCCGGTACTCTTCCCGACTGAAGACGCCGCTCTTCTCCTTGCCGAGCAGAATCGCGACCAACTGTCGGAGGTGTTTGATTATTCGTGTGCTGGTCCCGGCGTAGTCGACCGCATCACCGACAAACGGAAACTATATGCGGATGCGGCGGGGCTCGGACTCGACGTTCCGGACTCCAGAGAAGTCGACCGCGCCGAAGACGCTGTCGAACTCGATGCCGACGCCTGGCTCGTGAAACCTCCGTGCCGGTATTTGGTCACTGGCGAGGGGGTCACCAGCTTTCTTCAGACATCGGGCGGAGCGAAGGCCCTCGGCGCGAACCCCTCGACCGACGCCCGCACTCTGATCGATGCCGGCTTTCCGGCAATCGTGCAGGAGAAGATCCCCGGAGACCACGAAAGCCTCCTCAGCGTGGCAATCAGCATGGACAGGGACGGACGTATCATCGACGCCTTCTGCGCGCGCAAGCAGTGCGAGTATCCGGAGCCCTACGGTGACGGCCTGCTCGTCGACCTCGTCGAAGACCGCGGCCTCATCGAGCGCTCGGCCGGCCTGCTTCGAAACATCGACTACTGGGGTATGTGCGACCTAGAGTTCAAGCGTGATGAGCGCGACGGCCGTTACAAGCTGCTCGACGCCAACCCCCGGGGCTGGCTGTGGATGAGCGTCGGCACCGCTGCTGGCCATCGTCTGGCGACAGCGGCATACGAATGCGCAACGGGAGTCACACTGCCGAAGGCCGCTTCAGCGTCGTCAGTGCGCGGACGCTGGGTCTCGCCCCGCGGCGCGGCCGCCTTCATGTCCAACACCTACCGGCCGGGAAAACACGGGCCGTGGCTACCGTTGCGCCTTTTGTGCGGCGTGGCCCGAACGGCGGCTACCAACCTCAGAGCCTATTCAGATCCCATCTATGCCGGGGCAGACGCATGGCGCGGCCTACTGGCGTCAATACGGGCGTCACGGGCGCGATCCGCGAGTTAGCGAGGGAAACACGTCGCCGGTGTGTCGGCCTTCAGGGCGCGCTCAGGTCCTTGGCCAGGGCGGCCGCTTGCACATCACTGAGGCGAGCGATCGCCGACAAGCGTGGATGGTCGACCTTCATCGAGATCGCCGCACCATTCTTGATCGCGTCCGCTCTACGCGCGCCAAGCTCGAACTTCAGATAGTGCACCGAGCTAATGCGCTCGGTGGAGAACTGACGCATGTCGAAGTGTGCCCGGCATGCGTCCTCCCCGTCGATGAGCATCTTCATATGCTCCTCCAACCCCACCAACTCCGACAAAGCCTCATCGCGCTCCGACGGGTCTTCGTATTCGATCAACAGGGTCGCGGTCAGCTCGTCTTCACCGGGCACCAACTCATTGTATACGTCGATCTCTGCTCGGATTGCCTTGGGATCTCCGATCCTCTCGGCCCTCATCATCTCCTGGACCTGATAGATCATCGTATCGCGATTCTCGAAGAGCAGGGTCAGATGATCGCCGATGGCCACGCGCCTCTTCGCCTTGATATCCATCACCCTCGCTCTGACGTCGGGGCGCGACAGCTCGTAGTCCTGGTTGGACTTGATATCGGACGCGTCGATCAGCCTCACGAGTCGTCCTCGGAGGGGGGCACCGACCTAGAAAATCCATCGCTCTCATAAGCGCGGGCCAGAACCTGGATGGGGTGAACGGGCTTGGCGCCGGTAGCCTGCTCAATCTGGACGGCCGCCAGCGGACAGTCCGTGGCCAGCTGACAGTCGCCCGCCATCTGAGAGAACACCGGCTGACCCACCTCCATCGAAGTCTGAAAGTTCTCCTTTTTCATCGCCCAGGTCCCGTCGTGGCCGCAGCAGCCGTCGACCACCCGGATCTTGGCGCCGGGGATGGTCTTCATCATGTCGCGGGAGCGAAAGCCTATGTTCTGGGCCTTGAGATGACAGGGAACATGATAGGCGACTTCACCGGGCGTGGTCTGGAAATCGCGCCTGAAGGTTTCGTCCTTCTTCAAGGTGAACAGGTATTCGTTGAGGTCCATCGTCGCGTCCGCGACCACCTGCGCATCAGCTCTAAGGTCCGCGTCCACCAGGTCTGCGTATTCTTTCTTGAGCATGAAAGAGCATGTCGGATTGATCGCCAGTATCTTGCAGCCACGCTCGGCGTAAGGCTTGAGGGCTTGCACATTGGCCGACGCCTGGCGCTTGGCGAAGCCTACGTCTCCGCCATCGAGGGCCGGCATACCGCAACAGGTCTGAGGTGGCGATAGTATGGTCACCCCGTTGTGCTCGAGGACCGCGACCGTATCCTTGCCCAACTCCGGGTTGTTGTAGTTGACGAAGCAGGTGTGGAAAAGCACCACTTCGCGCGGAGCCGGGGACGTCGCATCGGCCCGGCCTCGCGCAACCTGTCTCGCCTTGAACCATTTCTCGAAAGTTTCCCGGGCGAACTCCGGCAGCTTCTTATCGCGGTGAATGCCGAGCATCTTTTCCATGATCACGCGATGGAAGCGGTTGCGTGAAGCCCAGTTCGCCGCCGCCGGGGCAAGCCTTGCCAGGCGCCCGAGGCGCACGGGATTTCCCAGCATCCTCTCGCGGAACTTCAGCCCGTCGCGCCTGGCTCGTTGGGCCGTGTAGCGCATCAGCAGACGCGGGAAATCGAGTTGGAACTCGTGATCGTCGTCAGGCGTGTACGGACACTTCGGATAGCAGAGCTTGCACTGGTAACAGCTCTCTACGATCTCGTCGATGCAGTCGCCGTCGAGTTTGGTGACGTCGCCGTCGTTGGCATCGACCGCCGAGAAGAGCATCGGAAAGGTCGGACACAAGTTGAAGCACAACCTACACCCGTGACAGATGTCGAAGACTCTCTCGATCTCCTGATCGAGGCCGCTCTTGTCCCAGTAGCTCTCTTCGGAGGGGGCGTAGGAGAGGCCGGAGGTGGGCGTCGCCTTTATGGCCGCCATGTCCGCTAACGATTTGTACGCAGACGCCGAGCGGCGCCTGCGCACAACCACCTATCCGATTTCTTTGAGTCCGTCGCTGAAGCGGCCGGCGTGGGACTTCTCGGCCTTGGCCAGCGTCTCGAACCAATCGGCGATCTCGCTGAACCCTTCGTCGCGGGCGGTCTTGGCCATGCCCGGGTACATGTCGGTGTACTCGTGGGTCTCACCCGCCACAGCCGCTTTCAGATTGGCCTCTGTATCGCCTATCGGGAGTTCCGTCGCCGGATCGCCTACGCTCTTGAGGTAGTCGAGGTGGCCGTGGGCGTGCCCGGTCTCGCCTTCGGCCGTATCACGAAACAGGCCTGCGATGTCGGGATAGCCCTCGACGTCGGCCTGCTTTGCAAAGTAAAGGTACCTTCGGTTGGCCTGGGATTCGCCGGCGAACGCCGCCTTTAGATTCTCGTGGGTCTTGGTGCCCTTTAGGTCTGCCATCAGTTCTCCTCCATTGAGTCGTTGTTCTTTGGGCGGCACGTGCGACAAAGGCCGTACACATTGACCTTCGCATCGTGAACTTCGAATTCGTCGAGACGAGAGCCGACCGATACGATCGAGTCGAACTCCGTCGAGTAACAATCCGTCACGCAACCGCAGCCACGGCAAATCAGATGATGGTGTGGCTGCAGGTTGGCGTCGTAGCGCGCGAAGCTACTCCCCGTCGCAACCTCTTCGACCATGCCCGCGTCGCGGAACAGCCTGAGATTGCGGTAGACGGTAGCCAGGGAGACCTGCGGCAGCCTTCGCTTGACGCGCTGGTAAAGCGCTTCGGCCGTCGGGTGATCCTTGCTCTCGGCCAAAACGCCGTAGATCGTCCTACGCTGCACGGTATCGGCCAGTCCGGCCTCGCGGCAGCGCTGAGCGAACCACTCCGGATCCCGGGGCGTAGCCTCGAGGACCGCTTTTCCCAGTGATTCCCTCATTAGTTGCGAATAGTTATCGTTCGCAAACGGTGGAGTCAAGCGGCCGAAGCCTACATCTCGCGCCGGCCGTCGATGGCGCGGCCCACTGTGGCCTGATCGCTGTATTCGAGGTTACCGCCGACGGGAATGCCGTGGGCTATGCGACTTACCTTTACCCCCAGCGGCTTGATGAGCCGCGCTAGATAGACGGCTGTGGCCTCTCCTTCCACCGACGGATTGGTGGCCAGTACGACTTCCTGAACACCACCATCTTTGAGTCTTTCGATCAATTCACGAACGCGGAGTTGTTCGGGCCCGCGGCCGTCGAGCGGAGAGATTGCTCCCTGCAACACATGATAAAGGCCGCGGTAGCCGTGGCTTCGTTCGATGGCGAGAAGATCGGAGGCTTCCTCTACGACACAGATGCAGTGCTTGTCCCGGCGCTCGTCACTACAGATCGAGCAGGGGTCGGACTCGGTAAGCGAAAAACATGTGCTGCAATAGCGCGTCTGCCGTTTGAGGTCCGAGAGAGCTGACGCGAGTTCCACCGGATACTGATCATCACCGCGCAGGATGAAGAATGCCAAACGTGCCGCACTCTTTTCACCTATGCCGGGCAACCTGGTCAGAAGCCGGATCAGTCTGGCTAACGCCGGTGGGTAGGACAAAGTGAACGCGTCCCGGCTAGGACATACCGGGGATGTTCAGTCCGCCGGTCACTTCCTTCATCTCGTCGGTGACCATCTGCTGAGCCTTCGAGATGGCCGCGTTGACTGCCGAGGTGACCAGATCCTGCACCATTTTGGCATCGGCGTCTTTGAGCAGAGCCGGCTCGATAGAAATCTTGCGAACCTGAAGCTTGCCGCTAATCTCGACGGTAACCATGCCGCCGCCCGAAGAAGCCGACACTACCTGCTTCTCCACGCGCTTCTGAATCTTGCTCATGCGTTTTTGCAGGTCGCGAGCCCGCTTTAGCATGTCGAACATTCCGCCTTCAGCCATATGCTTGATTACTCCAGGTACGTTTGGCGCCGCACTACTCTTCGAGCGGAGAGATCTTTTCCACCCTGCCACCAAGTACGTCAACCGCCGCCTGTACCAGGGGATCCTCGACCGCGCGAGTCTTCAATCGCTCGCCCTTCTCCTCCTCGATCTTGTGCATGGAAAGCCTCGGCACGTCGCCGGGATCCACATCGTCGGCAAGGCGCACTACGACGTTGGGCCCGATAGCTTCCCTGGCAACTGCGGTGATTTTCTCGGCCACCTCCGGATCTTTGAGCTTGGCCCTGTAACCCTTGAGGGTCGGGTTGAGCGTTACAACTTCTTGTGTCAGCTCGATTACCTCGCAGTTGGACAGGGAAACGTAGAGATCGATACCGTGCCGCTTCTGCACGAGAGCAAGCAAGTGTTCCCAGACCTCACTGTCGCCTCCTGCCGGAACCGGCTCTGACGGAAACTCACCACCCGACTCCGTGCTTGCGCCGTTACCTTCGTCGACAGGCATCGGCCCAGCTCCCTCCGATTCCTGCGCCGGCGCCGCTCGGCGCGAAGGCCCCTTGGAACGGGGCCGCGACTTCGCAGGCGACGGCCTGGTCGAGCGGGGCGATACCGCGTTGCCCCCACCGCCTGCCGACGCCGAGTCTCCGAGCCTTCGAAGCTCCGCCATGATTTCGGCAGCGCTGTTGACCGATTCCAAGGAGGCGGCTTTCAGCAGACCCATCTCCAGGACGAGATCCGGGTAAGAGCCTCGGCGCAGGTCCGAGACGGTCGAAAGTAGCGAGCCGAAGATCCTGTGCAGGTCGAGGCGATCACGCTTGCCTTTGAGTCGGTCCGCCAGGCCGTGCAGATGCTCGCCCAACGAATCAGGTAGGGCATCCACTCCGGCAAGGTCGGCCACCATTATATGGCGCATCATTTCGAGGACGTCGTTGAGGAAACGTTCCGCCCCGTAGCCGACCGAACTCAGGCGGCGTGTCACCTCGACGATCGCTGCGGCGTCGCCCTCGATGATGGCTTCGATGCAGTTCCCGAGAACCTCCTGGTCGGGCACGCCCAATACGTCGGCAACCTGGTCGGCATCCAATTTACCCTCGCTGGCGGCCAGGACCTGCTCGAGTAGAGACTGGGCATCCCGCATACTGCCGTCGGCTTCGCGGGCCAGGAAGCCGAGCGCGTCCTTGGTCACGTCGAGCTTGTCCTTCTTGGCGATGTGAGCCAGGTGTTTGGCTATCTCGTCGGCTCCGATGCGGCGGAAATCATAGCGCTGGCAGCGCGACAGAATCGTCGCCGGGATCTTTTGCCACTCCGTGGTAGCCATTATGAACTTCACATGTTCCGGGGGCTCTTCGAGGATCTTGAGCAACGCTCCGAAGGCGTCCTTCGAGAGCTGGTGCACCTCGTCGATGATGTAGATGCGGTAGGGAGAACCGGCCGGACGATAGCTGGAGGCCCCGATGATGTTACGGATGTCGTCGATGCCCCTGTTGGAGGCACCGTCGATCTCGAGCACGTCCACCGAAGACCCGGTCAGGATCTGCTTGCACGACGGGCATTCGTTGCAAGGCTCCGCCCCTTTACGGTCGGCGCAGTTGAGGGCACGGGCGAGCAGCCTGGCCACGGTGGTCTTGCCCACGCCGCGAATTCCGGTGAACAGGAAGGCATGAGCCACACGGTCGTTGGCCAGGGCGTTGCTGAGAGTCTTGGTGATGTGCGCTTGGCCGAGTACGGCGGCCCACGAATTGGGGCGCCAACGCCTCGCTAGTACCTCGTAAGACATGAAACCTGCAACCGCTCCCCAATCACGAGCAGCTATCACCGCCTGCTCGCACCCGCAAGGCCCTCGCGGACGCCGCGATACCCCGCCAAGGCCGAGTTATTGCCGGGTTCCCTCCCAGCGCTCCACGCCGTCACAACTAAAACCGGGTTCTATGTATTCCCAGTCCAGATCACCCGCGAAGCTGTCCCCGTCGGGCCCGAGGTCGAACGTACCTGTGTAAAAGGTCGTACCGTTGTCTTCGTCCTCGTTGAAGGAGATCGAGACCGTGCAGTCGGTACGCACCATCATGAAGTCGTTGAAGTCGAGCGGGGGGCTCACGATCGTTACATTACCGCCGGCGTCTTCGGCAAGCTCCACCGGGACGTTTACCACCGGACCCAGAGGGTCACAGTTGTCCTCCAGCAGCTCGACGCGCAGGTTCCAATCACCCGTGAGACTCTTGGGCATGCAAGGCAGCATCGTGGTGGTGGTCGTTGAGCTTGTGGTCGTGGTGGTATTCATCGTGGTGGTCGTGGTAGGACACGCGATACAGTTGAGCACGATAGGTTGGCCGACGCCGAACTGCAGCACGAACAGACCATCGCTGGCGTTGATGACACCGGAACTGTCGACATCGCAAAGGCACTCAGGGCAGTTGCCGGCACCGACCCCGGTCACCAGCGTGATCAGGGCGTCGTTGGCGCTGACGTCCCCGGAATTGTCGGCGTCACCGCAAGTCTGGGCGTGGGCCGGAAGCGGTCCGGCACCGAGGGCGGCAACAACGATTAAACACGCGAGAACTCTCATCCGGCCCTTGTGCCAGAAGCGGCCTCATGAGTCGAAGCTCGGGCATTGAAAGCTGGGCGCGCTAACGTTAGCCTGCGTCACTACATTCATCGGAACGGAGAGGTGTCCGAGTCCGGCTTAAGGAGCACGCCTGGAACGCGTGTGTATCGAAAGGTACCGTGGGTTCGAATCCCACCCTCTCCGCCATTTCAAACAGCGATATTCAATACGCCTGAGTTAGCTCGTGTCTCTCGCTAGTTCGCGCGATTAGCGTCGCGCAGCGCTTGCACACGAGAGTACCAAGCCGCCAAGCGCGGACGCTGCATGGCCTCAGCGTGAGCCGGAAAGTCTTTGATGCAGGTCAAGGCTCCGTGCGCCGCGGCGTCGCCGAGCGACACTTCAGACCCGGCGACGAAATCGTCTTCGCCGATCCAGGCCTCCAACTTATCCAGCTCGGCCGCGAGCATAGCGTGGGGATCACCACCGCCGCGGCGCTTGACGATGCGCTTTGCGACCTGGTGCATGATTAGGGAGCCCCCGGCACGAACCATCAGATTCTGCATCGGCCCGAAGTTCGATGTTCGCGCCGTGACCTGGGCGGCCTTGACGGCCTCGCCCCAGGTTCCGTAGATCACCGTCGGCAAGACCTGCGCGAGGTCGTCATCAACCCAGGCCTCGATCTCACGCACCTTGCTCCGTAACCGGTCGTCTTTCGGTAGCAACGGGGTGGTGTCGCCGAACCGCTCCTCTATGAAATCCAGGATTGCCGTAGAGTCCTGCACCGTATGGCCGTCGTACTGCACGACCGGCACCTTGCGCGGCGTGCCCTCAGGAAGCTCGGGGAGCTCCGCCTTGGTGTAGGGGTTCACGTCGACTTTCTCGTAGACCAGGCCTTTGATATCGGCGGCCGCCTTCACCTTGTGGCAAAAAGGGCAAAGCTCGAACTGGTATAGCGTCAGCGTATGCATGATCGGTCTGTATGACACCGGGCCGACGAGTATGCCAACGCTCGAAACCTCAACGAGGATTCCATCGGAACAGACGACACTCGACGTTGCCGTTGTAGAGAGTGTGTTCGGCGTCGGCACGGCGGCCGAGCGTGCGCGGAAGCCGAAGGTCGGCGCTCAGAATAGAGACCGTGTAGCCTGCGGCACGATCGAGAAAGCCGACGAGTTCGGAGCGGGAGTGACTATCCTGTTCGAGGCGTTTGCCGTAGGGCGGGTTCAGCACGAACAGCGTTTCCGGTTGAGGACGACGCAGTTCGGCCAAGCTACGCTGCTCGAACTCCACCACGACGCCTGCTCGTTCGGCATTGGCCCGCGCGATGCGAATCATGTCGGGGTCGCGATCGCTGCCCCTGACGCTCGTAGGTATCGGCTCCGCGAAACGCCGGGCGCGCTCGCGTTCGGTCTCCCAGAGAGCGTGCGCCTCGACGCCGAAACACCGCCACCTCTGGAAACCGAACCCTCGGCGGCCGCCGGGAGACAGCCCCTGTGCCCACATCGCAGCCTCGATCGGGAAAGTCCCTGAGCCGCACATGGGGTCGAGCACCGGTCTGCCCGGTGCGAAACCGCTCAACTCCAGGATCGCCGCAGCCAGTGTTTCGCGCAACGGCGCGGCCCCTGCGTCGGTCCGATAACCCCGGCGTGACAAAGGCTCACCCGCGAAGTCGACGAACAACTCCGCAGTGTCGTGGGTAACGCGCACAACTATATGCAGATCCGGATCGTCGCGGTCGACATCCGGCCTGGCACCCGTCTCCCGGCGCAAGCGATCCACGACCGCATCCTTGATTCGTTGAGCGATGAATCCCGTATGGGTGAACGCCGACGCTTTCTCACTTGCGGTCACCGCTACCGTTCCGGAACCGTCGACCCAGCGAAGCCAATCGACCTGTGATGCTCCCTCGTACAACGAAGCGGAATCGTGCGCGGGAAACAACGCGACCTTTTCGAGTACTCGCAGAGCAATCCGACTGCGAAGGCATGCCCTCATCGCATGCTCCGGACCTCCGGCAAACCCCACGCCTCCACGCGCAGCCTGAACCTTGGGCATACGAAGCCTACGCAATTCGTCACGTAGTACGCCTTCGGTGCCCTTGGCGGCGGTAGCGAAAAAGTGTGTGTCGGGTTCCTGCTTGCCCGCCTTCTCGTCACGAGCGCCACCTTCGCTCGAACGCCGTCGTCTACTCTGTGAGGCCACTTCCATGCTCTTCTAGCCGAGAACCCTTCGACTAGCGATAACGTGGGAGCCCCTGGAAACACCCCGGACATCTGTATACGGTTCCGTAGGCGTAGGAGGTCAGCGTGGCACAAGACACAGTTGGAAAGTCGGCGCTCGTCGTCGGTGTCGGGCACAAGGACGGTGTAGGCGCAGCCGTTGCCCGCCGTTTCGCGCATGAAGGTTTCGAGGTAACGATCTTCGGCCGCAACGAGGCCAAGATCGCTACAGCACTCGAGACTCTCAAGGACATCAATCCTTCGGCCAAAGCTGAAGTCGGCGACGTTCTCGACGAACGAAGAATCCGCGAGCTCGTCAGCTCCTGTAACCGAGAGGCGTCGCCTCTGGAGGTTGCCGTCTTCAATGCGGGTGGCAACTGGCCCAAGCCCTACCTGGAGATGGACCCCGAGTTTCTAACCGAGATGTGGCAGGTCAACGCCCTGGCCGGCTTCGTCTTTTCCAAAGCCGCTGTCGAAGCCATGCTCCCGCGAGGACGCGGCACGATAATCTTCACCGGTGCGTCGGGATCGATGCGCGGCAAGGCCAACTTCGGCGGTTTCGCCCAAGGCAAAGCCGCCCTCAGGGCGTTGGCCCAGTCGTGTGCCAGGGAGTTCGGGCCTCAAGGACTGCACGTGGCTCACGTGGTCATCGACGGCGCCGTCGACGGCAACCGCATCAACACCCTGCTGCCCTATCTCAAGGGCGCGCTGGGTGAGGACGGTTTACTCAAGCCCGACGCGATCGCCGAGAACTACTGGACCCTACACGTTCAGCCGCGCAGCGCTTGGACGCATGAGATCGACCTACGCCCGTGGGTGGAGAACTGGTAGTCGGCGCCTACCCCGGTTGCGCGGCTAAGCCGCGGCCCTGCCGGCAGCAGCAACATCGAGCTTGATACCGGTCTCTCGTTCCGAGACCAGCCACAACTTCTCGATCGCGCGCGCCATCCCGATCCGGCGAAAGATCGGTTTACGGACCGGCGGGCCGTTGTTGACGAACAACGGCCCGTAGAACTCTCCGCCCTTGGCCGAAGGATCCGTAGCTGCACGGAGTTGAGACAGCGCACCCTGCGCAGGCGTCATCCCGGTACGACCCGCGAGGACATGGAAGAACTTCTGCGTTGCTCCGCCTTGGGACTCGCGAACGCTCACCGCCTGCAGCTCCGTATTCGACAGGCCCGGGTGGGCAACGAGGCTGCGCGCATTGACACCGGCCGCCTCGAAGCGTTGGTTCAACCCGATCGCGAAATGGAAATTCGCCAGCTTCGACTGACCGTATGCCTTCCACGGTCCGTACTTTCCCTCGAGATGAGGATTGGCGGGGTTGACGGCGAAACCCAGGTGGTGAGCCGTGCTGCTCACGGATACGACCCTGGCGGCATCGGCGCGCAGCAGCGCTCCGAGCAGATGAGCCGTAAGCGCAAAGTGTCCGAGATGGTTGACTCCGAACTGCATCTCGAAGCCGTCCTCGGTGCGACGCTCGGGGACGGCCATGACGCCTGCATTGTCGACGAGTATGTCAACGACCCCGTGCTTCTCGAGAATACTGTCGGCTGCACGACGGACGGATGCCAACGAACCGAGGTCCAAGGGCACGATCTCCAGCTGTGCATCGGTGATACCGGCACGTATATCGGCCTCGGCCTTGGCGACCTTGTCCTGGTCGCGTGCGGCCATGACCACACGGGCACCTGCGGCGGCAAGGGCTCTCGCGGTTTCCAGGCCCAACCCGCCATTGGCACCGGTGACTACCGCTACCCTTCCATGCTGATCCGGGATGTCCGACGTACTCCAAGCCATGGCTTTCCTCCTGAGTGACCGGCCCGCCCCTCAGGATCGGTCCGCATCAGGCTGTAGCCTCGCAAGCCTAGAAGCAAGGAGAGGCGCAGGCTTGCAGCCTTCAGCGCACCCCTCAGGGGCTCGAGGGCGCTCGCGAAGAAGCCTACTTGACCCAGCCCAAAAACACTTGTACATACAAGCGTCATGGCCGCCCTGCCCCTTTCCCCCTGCGCCTGCTTCAACGCCCGGCGCGCTGCGCGCGCCATTACCGACCTATACGACAGCGCGCTGGAGCCGTCGGGACTACGCATGACCCAGGCCGCGATCCTGGTGGCAGTCAAGGCGCGAGGCTCGACGACCATCAAGAACCTGGCCGCCGACCTGGGCCTCGATGCCAGCACCATGACACGCACGCTGGCGCCGCTGTTCGACCTCGACTTGCTCGCGTCGCGTCCCGGTGCGGATCGTCGCGCGCGTGAGTTGGAACTGACACCCGCAGGGGAGAGCAAACTCGCCGAGTGTTACGGCTTGTGGAAAGGCGTCCAGGAAGACCTGGAGCAACGGCTCGGTACCGACCGGTTCGAGCGCATGATCGCCGACATGACGGCGGTTACCGAAGAGTTACGCGACGTCTGAGTCGCGATAGGAGGAAAACACAATGGCCGCTAGCCAGGAAGTTCATCCGTCCGTCTCCAAAACGCCTATCCCCCTCGATGGAAAAGATCTGCAAACCGTCTGTGTCCTCTGCAGCCACAACTGCGGCATCCGTGTCGACGTGGCGGACGGACAGATCGTGGAAATACGCGCCGACGACACCAACCCGATCACCGAAGGCTACATCTGCAACAAGGCGGTCACCTGCGACAAGTACGCGCATCACGACCAGCGCGTTACCAAGCCGCTGCGCCGGCGATCGGACGGCAGCTACGAAGAGATCGACTGGGATACCGCGATCACCGAGATCAGCTCGAAGCTTCGCGAGATTCGCGACCAACACGGTGCGCGAGCCATCTCGCTGGTAGGCATCGGCGGACAGGCCAATCACCTCGATGCCGCCTACGGAACTTCCTTCCTTCGTGCCACGGGCTCACGGGCATGGTTCAACGCCTACGCCCAAGAGAAGCATCAGCACCACCTGATCGATCACTGGATGTTCGATTGCTCGCCGACGCTTTTCTACCACCCGGATACCGAAAACGCGCGCTACCTGCTGGTAATGGGTACCAACCCACGCATCAGCAACAGGGGGCGCAAGCCGACGGAGACCTTCAAGGCTTTGACCAAGCGCGAGGACTGCAAAGTCGTCGTCGCCGATCCGCGCGAGACCGAAACTACCCGTGGCGCCGATGTACATCTGCGGATCAAGCCGGGCGGTGACGTCTTCTTCCTCACCGGAATGGCGGCCGCTTTGGTACAAAACGAACTCTACGACGTCGAGTTCGTGCGCGACAACACCGAAGGGTTCAACGAGCTGCGCGACGTGCTCTCGCGCGTGAACATCGACGAGATGGCGGAGCGCGCCGGGCTCGAGACCGACGACATCCTCACGACGACATCGGAGTTCGCCGGGGCGGAAGGCGCCGGTATCTTCTTCGATCTCGGGCTGGAGATGACACCGTACTCCACGCTGTTGTCCTATCTGATCAGACTCAACGTGGTGCTGACCGGCAACATGGGGCGAGAGGGCGGAGCGGGCTTCTTGGAGACCGCCACACCGCCGGCCCTGAGTCCCGGCCGTCACAAAGAACCGTTCCGCGCACTGGCCTCCGGGATCCAAGCCATCCGCGCGCTCGGGGACTTCGCGATGTTCTCGCCGACTCTGTTTCCCGAAGAGGTGATGGTGGATCACCCGGAACGCATACGCGCCGTTGTTGTTGAAGGATCGAATCCTTTTCTCAGCTTCTCCGACACCAACGCTTGGCGTGATGCGTTCAAGAAGCTGGACCTATCGGTCGTGATCGAACCGGCCATGACCGAAACGGCCCGCGAAGCCGACTACGTGCTTCCCTCACCCGTTGGGTACGAGAAATGGGAGATGGCGCTGTTTCCCAAGCGGCACTTGAACATAGACGTTCAGCTGAGGCCACCGGTGATCCCCGGTCCGCCGGATGCCCTACCGGAAGCCGAGATCTACACGCGCATCGTCGAAGCGGCGGGGTTCGTGAAGCCGCTTCCCGAAGACGTCGCGGAGATCGGCAAGCCCGAGACGGCGGAGGCCCGCACGGCGTTCATGATGGCTGCGATGGGGAAAGCCCAGGAAGGAGCGCCGGAGGGGATCGACCCCAAGGCTCAAGTGCTGTTCTGGCTCTACCGCGGCATCGGGCACCACTTCCCGGCGCCGGGCCTTGTCTCGGTGTGGGGGATCGCCCAGCAAAACGCGCTCGAACGGCATGCCGACGTCATTCGCGCCCTGGGTCAGCAATGGGCGGACAAGAGCCCCTTCGAGGTCGGCGAGGAAGTCATGCGCATCATTCTCGCCAACCCGGGTGGTGTCGAGATCGCGCGCCTGCCCGAAGACAAGGGGCTGGACGCCTACATCGGCTACGAGGACAAGCGAGTGCGGGTAGCGCCGGAGCAGATCATCTCGGAACTCGAACGCGCCATCGACCACGGCCACGTGTTCGACCCGGAGTATCCGTTCGTGATGTCCAACGGGCTGCGGACGCGCTGGACGGCAAACACGATTCAACGCGATCCCACCTGGCGAAAGGGCAACGGCCCCCATTGCGAGATCAACCTGTCGCCGGGCGACGCCGAGCGCATGGGTATCACCAAGGGCGATCGCGTGCGCATAGAAACGCGGCGTGGCGCCATAGAGCTACCCGCGGCCATCGATCGCAAGATCGGTGACGGGTTCGTGTGGATGCCCAACGGTTTCGGCGCCAAGTACGCCAAGACCCTGGACAACCCGACCGAGCTCCAGGGCGCGAACAACAACGAGATCACCGATGCGGCCGACCGCGATCCCATCTCGGGCTGTCCGCATCACCGCTACGTTCGCGTCAAGCTGACCCGGCTGGGACCGGAGCAGGTTTCCGCATAGCGGAAGGAGGAACACGTGCCTGAAGAGGTAGTCAGGTATTCCACCGAGAACTCGATCGCTACGATCACTCTGAATCGGCCGGAGAAGTACAACACCCTCAGGCTGGACGTGATCGAAGCCCTGCATCGCTCACTTCAGGTGGCCAACCAGGACAAGAACGTCAAAGTCATCGTTCTCGAGGGTGCCGGTGATGCGTTCTGCGGCGGCTTCGATTTTTCGGGCGGCCTCGAGCACTACGAGAACCTCCAAGAAGAAAACTACGACCCCGGCGACGATGTCCATTACGTCACCAACTACTTCACCAGCTATATCACTACCTTCATGGGATTGTGGCGCGGCTCCAAGCCCACTATCTCCAAGGTGCATGGCTATTGTGTCGGCGGCGGGTCCGAGCTCGCGTTGTGTTCCGACCTGGTCGTGGCTTCCGATGATGCGCGCTTGGGCACACCCTACTCCCGGGTGTGGGGCTGTCACCTGACGGGGATGTGGGTCTACCGCCTCGGCTTAGCGAAAGCCAAATACTACGCGCTGACCGGAGAATGGATCAGCGGCAAGGAAGCCGCGAACATCGAGTTGATCAATTTCTCATATCCACTTGAAGAGCTGGATCAGCGTGTCCAAGAACTGGCCGAAAAACTTGCAGCCATACCGCTCACCCAGCTCGTCTCGATGAAGCTCATCGTCAATCAGGCCTACGACAACATGGGGCTGCAAAGCACGCAGGTTCTCGGCCCGATTCTCGATGGGGTGATGCGCAACACTCCGGAGGGCCGAGACTTCGTACGGCTGGCGCAGGCCGAGGGGGTAAAGAGCGCGGTCACCAAACGCGACAGTCCCTTCGGCGACTACAGCCAGGGGCCGCCCGAGGCGCAGCCGCGCAAACGTCAGTAAGCCTATAAAACACCCTTAGCCGTTGGGGGGCCGGGGGCAAGGCCCTACTCGTCTGCTTGCATATGCGCGGCAGTCAGCAAATACACGGGTGTCGCTGCAAGGTCTTAGGGGGCATCCAATCGATACCAACGAGCGGCAGATCTTCGGGAGCCCCGGCTCCCCACCGGCCCGCTACCGCGGCTGGGTCACGCGTTCAGTGCACGTACCCATGCGCGATGGTGTGCAGCTCGCTGCCGACATCCTTCTGCCCAGAAACCTCGAACCCGAAGCACGGCTCCCTGCCATCGTCGCCCAGACACGCTACTGGCGGTCGCCGGAGCTGCGCGCGCCTTTCAAATGGCTCTTGGAGCCCAGTCGGCTCAACCCCTATGTGAAGGACTTCATACCGTTCTTCACGGGCCAGGGTTACGCGTTGGTCACAGTGGACGTGCGCGGCACGGGCGCATCCTACGGCCACTGGCCTCACCCCTGGCCTGACGAGTCTACGCACGACGTCCACGACCTCGCGGAGTGGATCGTTTCACAGCCGTGGTCCAACGGTCGAATCGGCGGATACGGCGTTTCCTATCTCGGAACCACGGCGGAGCTGATGGCCGTTCCACGGCATCCGGCAGTCCGTGCCGTAATACCGATGTTCAACCACCCCGACGGCTATCAGGACATCGCGCTGCCGGGAGGGATCTTTCACCAACGCTTCATCGAGGCATGGGGAAACTTTGATCATAACCTCGACCACAACATCGTTCCACGGGAGTTCGGCACCATCGGCAGATTACTGATGAAGGGCGTGAAGCCCGTGGACGGCGACAAAGGACGCAGACTGCTGCGTAGTGCGATCGCCGATCACGCGACCAACGGCCACGCCTACCGCGTAGGTAGAGAGCTGACTTTTCGTGACGACTCCGCGCCGGGAAAGGAGATCACCGTCGATGATACCGCGGTAGCTCGCTACACGAACGAGATCTCCGGATCTCATACCGTGAGCTTCGGCTGGGGCAGTTGGATGGACGCGGGCACGGCCGATGCCGTGATCCGGCGCTTTCTGACCTTCGACAACGCGATGCGTGCGGCAATCGGCACTTGGGAACACGGTGGACGATTCCACGCAAGCCCCTATCAATCACCCGACGCGACGCCGTGCCCCGGCTTGCCCGGCCAGTACGAAGAGATGCTGCGGTTTTTCGACGCTCACCTCAAAGATGCCGACGATGACGTGGCCAACCAGAAGGTTCTCTTCTACTACACCATGGGAGAAGAGCGCTGGCACAAGACGTCGGTATGGCCGCCGGTAGGCGTGCAGATGCAGCGCTGGTATCTCGGCAGGGAGCGAACTCTTACTCGAGACGCCCCTTCGACCGAAACCGAGGCCGACCAATTCACGGTAGACTTCGAGGCGAGCACCGGAGCGTCGAACCGCTGGTGGGAGATGGCTGTCTTCGACAACGAGACCGTGGTGTATCCGAATCGCGCCGGCGCCGAACGACATACGCTCGCGTACACGTCCCCCGCATTCGAGCGTGACGTAGAGATCACCGGGTATCCCGTGGTCACCCTTCACGTCACTTCGACCGATACCGACGGGGCCTTCTACGCCTACTTGGAGGATATCGATCCCACCGGGCGCGTTACCTATGTAACCGAAGGACAGCTTCGCGCTCTCCATCGCAAGATCAGTTCCTCCCCCTCCCCCTATGAGCTTCAGGTTCCCCATCACACGTTCAGGCGCGAGGACGCCGAGCCGCTCGTGCCGGGAGACGCGGCCGAACTCAGCTTCGGCCTGCACCCTACCTCGGTCCTCATTCGCAAGGGGCACAGGGTACGGGTCCTTATCGCCGGACATGACGCCGGCACCTTCGTACGAATCCCGAACACCGGCACGCCGACCATTACTATCGCGCGCAACCGCACACTAGCGTCCTTCATCGACATACCCATGCGCGAGCGCGATTGAGCCGAAGCACCCCGCACCCGTAGACGTCAGGCCCTACCATTCAGGTTGACTGCACACCTGTTGCCGTCCAGGCGCCGTGTTCTGTGCTCGATACAGTCCGGGCCTCCAGGTATATAGCTGCACCATGAGTATCGTTGATCTGAAACGCGAGGGTGACGTGTTCGTCCTGCAGATGTGCGCCGGCGAGAACCGGTTCAATGGAGATTTCGTCTCTGCCGTGAATGCGGCTTTGGATGAGGTCGAGGCCAGTGGGGGCCCCGCTGCCCTGGTCACGACAGGAGAGGGCAAGTTCTACTCGAACGGGCTCGACTTGGCGTGGATCGGCCAGCAAGGCGACGCCCATGGCTTCGTTCGGGAGGTCGAGGGAATCTTCGCGCGAGTTCTGGGGCTTCCGATGCTCACGGCAGCCGCGATCAACGGCCACGCTTTCGCCGCGGGAGCCATGTTGGCCCTGGCCCACGACTATCGAGTCATGCGAAACGACCGCGGCTACTTCTGTCTTCCGGAGATAGACATAGACATTCCTTTTACTCCGGGGATGAACGCGCTGATTACCTCGAGGCTATCGGGCGCTACGCTACGAGAAACGACGCTCACCGGTGCAAGGGTGGCCGCCGGTGACGCGGTTCGCATGGGCATAGTCGACGAGGCTGCTGAAGAGAACGAGGTGTTGGCCAAAGCGGTTGCATGTGTCGCGCCCCATACGGGTAAGAATCGTGCGACCATGCAGGCGATCAAGGGCGAGCAGCACAAGCGTGCGCTCGGCTTGCTGACCGGCTGAACTTCGCCGCTAGCCCTTGCGGGCTTTGGTGCCGCGCTTCTTCGTGGAAGCGCCGGCCGCTTCAGACACGAGGTCGAGCAAGACGTAGCCGGGCAGGTTCGCTGCTCTCAAAGCCGGACGGATCAAGGGCGGAAGTTGGCGGTAGGCTTGTTTCGTGCTGACCACGCGGGGATTGCCGAGCGAGTGGCTATTACCGAACTGCACGAGCTCACAACCACCTGCAGCGACGATATTGCGCCCCCAGTCCACGTCGCGCCCATAAGTCATCGGTACGACGAAGCCCTTCTTTGTTCGAAAGGCGACCACCGGCGTGCTGTAGCGCTTACCGCTCTTGCGCCCCTTGTGATGCACGGTTGCCAACGGAGGAACGATCCATGCGATCGTTCCCAGAACCGGGTTCGTAAAGACCCGATTCACCCGGCGCATGAAGTAAGGCAGGTGCATCGGGGCGGAGGATACCCCGGATCAGACGGGAAAGGGAACCCGGGCGTCGCCCGAGGCTAGTTACTTGGCGGTGACGAGAAACCCCGGCGCGACGTTATCGACGGGGCCGAGGTCCAGCTTGATGCTGCGGGGATCGGAGCGGAAACGCTTCTTACTGGGCTTGTCGAGCTTGATCTTGTAGCGCCCGCCGGGCGTGACGCCTTCGAAGCGGAAACGGCCTTGGGCGTCACTGAAGGCGGTCATGCGCTTGAAGGGCGCCCCCTTGCCCTTCAAACGAAAGGCCATGCCGGCGGCAGGCAGGCCGCTACCTTGGTAGGTTGCCGTTCCTCCCACGGTCAGCGTCGCCTCGGCGACATCGAAATCTACGGTCTCGGCGACACTCGAAGCGCCGTCGTCGGCGGACAGCTCGACTTCGTAGGTCCCCGACTGCGATCCGTTAGGTCGCCAGGTGAACAAGCCCGTCGCCGCTTCCAGGAAAGCACCTTCGGGGAGTCCGGTCGCCGCGAACGTGGTCGTGGCGGGATCGAGTCCCGGGGCCCCGACCGCCATCTTGACGGTCTGGCCCTCAGACAAGTTCACCGCACCGACACTTCCCAGATCAACCTGAACATACTGCGACGGCAACGCAGTCGGCAGCATGGTCACGACGTTCACTCGCCCTCCTTCGATAGCCGGAGACGTTTCGGAATCCATCCACGCTACGACGCTGTGCTTCGCGTCCTTGGAAACCAACGGGGGCCCCATGCTCGTAGCCGCGGCCGAGAGGGCCAGCAGCCCCTCGTCTTCGCCGTCGACGACATCTCCGTTAGCATCGATACGCGAAACGAAGACGTTGTTCCTCCACTGTTCCCCTACCACGGCTCCATGGACGTATGCTGCAAGCCAGCCGTCACCGTCGGCCGCACCACCGCCGCCGCTCCGGTAGGTGCTCAACTCGAACGGCGAGTTTTGATTCAACACGATCGCGTCGGCATCCAGCGGGTTACCGTCCTCGTCGAGACGCATCGCCAAAGCGTCGCGTCTACAGAACTCTTCGTCTTCCCCCTCTCCGCATACGGCGATCCGGCCACCGACGGCCATGTAACCCGAACCGTCGGCGCTCGGAATGAGTTGCCGTACATCGTGCACGAGCTCGACCTGTTGACGGAGATCCTCATGAGCGCGCTCGTCGCCGACGATCTTCAACGTATACAGGGACCAGTTGAAGATTCCGCTAGGGCGCACGCCGCCGAAGCCGCTCCAACTCAACAGGCAGCTTCCACCCGGCAAGCAGGCGATCGCCTCGCCGATCGAGAAACCGTTCCAGATGCGTCGTGCCTTGTCGGTAAAGGTGCCCTCCGGCTGTAAGCGTCGTATGTAGATGCGGGTCCTGTCCGGACTCGACGCGATATTGGTGTCCGCGTACATGATCACATACACGCCGTCGACGAACGACACCCCGACGGGGCGGAACCAGCGGCTGTCGCGATCCCGCTGTCGGCCTACCTCGATGGGCACGTCGTCGACCAGGGTCCCGTCGGGCCCGACCCTGACGGCATACACAAAGTCGTTGTCCTGGTCCTTGGTTTCGTTGATGTCGAGATAGCCGTCTATCTCGTTCCAAACCACGAGGTAACCGTTGCCGTCGCTGGCTACGTAGGGGGCTCCCTTGTTCTCACCGGCAAAGAATACCTCGAACGGGGCCGTCACGTTGCCGGCATTGTCCACGAGCACGGCCGAGATGCTTCGCGGATCGGAAACCCCGCCGGATTCAGCCCAGGCAATCAACGTGCCGGTCGAATTCGTCGCCATCGCCAAGCTCCCCGACTTCGGGGATGCAATGTCATCGACAATCACGGGCGATCTCGTACGCTCGTCGCGGTGGACATACACGCTCGAGGTTTTGGATGTTCCGCCATCGACCGCAGACGGCGCATTGATGGTCAGCACTGCGGGGTGATCGCCGATGCTCAGCCCAGTGGTGTCCATGGACAATCCGATCTCAGCCGGTCCGCTGCCGCTGGCGGGCGCGGCGCCCAGTCCCGTCGAGGTGGTGGCCGTCCAAGGAACCGGCGCAGCAGTAGTGAACTCCACGTCGAGGGCGCCGATGGTCGGGATCAGGCTATCCTCGAAAGCATGCACCTTGTGTATACTTCCGGACACCCTGGTGGTCACCGGCGGGGCGTTGAACACGTTGGCGGCGTTGATCCGGCCCCAACCATAGAACGGATTGAAGGGTTCGCCTTCATAGCCGGGATACTCGGGCTGATCGGCGTTGAGTTCCAGGTGCCAAGCGACCTCGTCCACAGTCAACGACGGATCGGCCTCGAGCAATAGAGCAGCCAAGCCGGCCACATGGGGCGATGCCATGCTGGTGCCGCTCAGAACCAGATAATCGCCGGCCACGGGCGTGCCGCCGACGTTGGCCGAGTGGTCACCCCGTAGCGACAGGATGTCGAGACCCGGGGCAGCAACATTGACCGTTTCACCGAAGTTCGTAAACCATGCCAGCGAACCATCGAACGTCGTCGCCGCAACCGTTATCACGCCGTCGATGCCGCTCGGCTCGTCATCGTCAGCCGATTTCGAATCGTTGCCGGCGGCTGCCACCACTACCGAACCCAGAGCACGCGCCGTCTCCACCGCATCGATTACGACTTGGGTAATGAACGGGCCGCCCCAGCTGTTGTTTATGACGTCGGCGCCGTTCTCCGCGGCGTACACGATCGCTTCAGCCAGGTCCGACGTGAACCCGCTACCAGTGTGGTCGAGTCCTTTGACGTTCATTATCTGGGCGCCGTAGGCCATGCCGACGACGCCCGTGCTGTTATTTCCGGCGGCCGCGGCGGTGCCGGCAACGTGGGTGCCGTGGCCATGACGGTCATCAGGATTGTTGTCGTTGTCGGTGAAATCCCACCCGTAAACGTCGTCGATGAAGCCGTTGCCATCATCATCCACGCCGTTGCTCGCTATCTCGCCGGGGTTGGCCCACATGTTGGCCGCTAGGTCCGGGTGACCTCTATCCACGCCGGTATCGACGATCGCGATAACTACGCCCTGCCCGGTAGAGACATCCCACGCCGACGCAGCTTGGGAGACATGCACACCGTAGAGATCTAGATGGCCCTGCCCCCAACTATCCGAAGTTCCATAGAAAGGGTCGTTGGGGACAAGAGTGGTGCTTACCCGGTAGTCGGGCTCCGCCCACAGTACCGAGGGATCGGCGGCGTAACTGGCAGCGGCGTCTTCTACATCGACGCCCTCGTCGAACTCCACGACGTAGACGTTGGAGAGGTCGGGCACCTGAGCCGCAAAGGGTGCTCGAGCGGTCCGCTGATCGAAGAGTTGTCGTGTTGCTGCGACGCGCCCCTGCCATTGGGTGCGGCGGTCTTCTTCCTTTGATCCGGCATCAGCCCCGAACAGCCGTCGCGCACCCTTTACACCCAGCCTCTCGTGGATGGAGTCGAGGGAGGGCGTGCCCGTGACCGCCTGCATGCCGAGGCCGCGGGAGAGTTGCCGCGAAGGAGACCCGGCCGACCCGGGCGCATACTTGACGATGATCCGGCCCGGCGCGGCAGCGGGATCCGCCGTTTCGGCCATCGCACCCACAGGGGGCTGGGCGCCGGCAATCGTGACGGGCACGAATGAAGCCAGGAGCAAGCAGCCCAGAACGGCCCGGAATCGGGGGGCGACAGCCACGAGCCTCGTCCGGCTGTCTACCGGGCGAACTTCACCAGCATCTTGAATAGCCTCTCGTGCTTGCTCGTGTACGGAGGGTTGTACATGTCGAGCGCGGAGACCTTCGGGTTCGTGAAGACCGGCTTCATTTTCGAGAACTCGAGGAAGCCCTCGTATCCGTGATACTGCCCCATGCCGCTCGGACCGATCCCGCCGAAAGGCAGGTCGTGCTGGGCAATGTGCATGATGCAGTTGTTGATCGTCACCCCGCCGGAGATCGTGCTGTACAAGACCTTGTGCTCAAGCGCCTTGTCGTTCGTGAACAGGTAGAGCCCGAGCGGCCTATCGCGCTTGTTGATGAAGTCGAGTACTTCATCGATGTTGCGATAGGTCATCACTGGAAACAGAGGCCCGAAGATCTCCTCCTGGAGGATGGTCATCTCTTCCGTCGGCGCCAGCACCAGGTGCGGCGGGATCTTCCGCATGACGTCGTTGTAGGAAGTGCCGGGGACCAGCGACACCAGCTCCGCGCCCTTCGCCTCCGCATCATCCAGTGTAGCTCTCAACCGGCGATAGGACTTCTCGTCGATCACAGAGGTATAGCTGCTGTCGTTCGTGTCCGGGTAGCGCTCCGGAATTATCCGCTTGGCGGCAGCTACGAACTCGTCCTTCTTGGCCTCCGGCACGAAGAGATAGTCCGGTGCCAGGCAGGTCTGGCCGGCGTTGAGGAACTTCGCATACATGATCCTGCCGGCTGCCGTTTCGATGTCGTAGTCTTCGCCGATGATGGTGGGCGACTTTCCACCCAGCTCCAGGGTTACCGGTGTGAGGTTCTCGGCCGCCGAGCGCATCACGGTGCGCCCCGCATCGGCCGAACCGGTGAAGATCATGTGATCGAAGGGCAAGGTCGAAAAGTCGCCGGCTTTCACGCCGGGCAGAATCGCCACCTCATCCTCCGCAAAGACCTCAGCAAACTTCTCCGCCAGTAACGCGCAAAGGTTGCTCGAGTTGCTGGCCATCTTGATCATCGCCCGGTTGCCCGCCGCCAACACGCTGGTCAGAGGGCTGATGGTAAGGAACAAGGGGTAGTTCCAAGGCGACACTATCCCGACCACGCCCTTGGGCTGAGGAATTACCCGGTTGGAACCCGTGGCAAAGAGCATGGAGGTGTGGCGGCGCTGAGGCTTCATCCACTTCTTGATCTTCTTGCGGGTGCTCCGGATACCGTCGAGGCAGGAGAAGATCTCGACCAGCTTGGACTCCATGGTCGCGCGGCAACCGAAGTCCTTGTTGATGGCATCGGCAATCGCATCGCTGTTGTCGATCAGGATGCGTTCGATCTTGTCGAGCCGCGCCTTCCTCTCTTCGAGACTCGGATACGGATGACGCTGATAGGCCTCTCGCTGCGCCGTGAATACTTGCTGGGCGCGATTCTCGATGACGTCGAAATGTCTTAGTTGAGCTGTCTGAGCCATGATCTCCTCCCTCACCCGCGGCCGCCCGGGCCGCGACGCTCCAGTTTAGTCGGCCGCGGCCAGTATTGCACACGACCGGGTAGAGCCGTGGCCGGCCACTGCACATCGTCCCGGTGCCGGCGCTCGACCGGAGGGATCTAACCGTGCGCCCTCGGAAGTCGGCGCATCCGGGGGTGCAAGGGCACCGCAGACGCCTTTTGGTCCTTTACAATCGTCCACAAGTAAGAGTACTTATAATAAGGTACTGCCCAGTGGGGGCGCGGGCGGTTACGTCCGCCTGCGAACTGTCTTCTCGGAGGATTCATTTGATGCGTCGAGCCACCCTGCCCACCCTTGCCGTCATCACGATTCTGGCACTGGTCTTTGCCCGGCCTGCGGCCGCCCAGCCGTCGTTCGTGAACTTCGAATCGGGCCACGTTCGCCCTCTGGCGCTGAGTCCTGACGGCTCGAGGCTGTTCGCGGTGAACACCCCCGACAACCAGCTCGAGATCTTCGATGTGGACGGCAGCGGGATCAGCTATTCGCAGTCGGTTCCTGTGGGCATGGAGCCGGTAGCCGTGGCGGCGCGCAGCAACAGCGAAGTATGGGTGGTAAACCACCTCTCGGACAGCGTCTCGATCGTGGACGTGGGGGCCAGCCCGGCGCGGGTAACACGCACGCTGCTGGTCGGTGACGAACCCCGCGACATCGTCTTTGCCGGTACGGGCGGCAACCGCGCCTTCATCACGACTGCCCGCCGGGGCCAGCACCGCACCGACTCCTCGATCGCTGCCGTACCGGGCGCCGGTGATCCCGACTTCCTCACCGACGGGATCGGACGAGCCGATGTGTGGGTGTTCAACGCCGCCAGCCTCGGCTCCACCATCGGCGGCACCCCTGTGGAGATACTGTCATTCTTCACCGACACTCCCAGGGCCCTGGCGGTAAGCAACGACGGTAACACCGTTTACGTCGCGGGCTTCAACACCGGTAACCAGACGACCGCGATCAACGAAGGCTTCGTCTGCAACGGCTTCGGCGCTGCAGGCGCCTGCCCCGGCGACGGCATCACCTCACCGGGAGGACTGGGCGGCGGCATGGTCCCGGGCGGCAACCCGGGGCCGGAAGTCAATATAGAGGGTGTCCTCGCGCCCGAGGTCGGCCTCATAGTCAAGTACAACCAGACCAGCGCCACCTGGGAAGACGAGCTGGGCCGCAACTGGAACAACGCCGTACGCTTCAACCTGCCTGACGAAGATGTCTTCGCGGTAGATGCCAACTCGCTCAGCCAAGTAGCCCTGCACGCGTCCGTCGGGACCACGCTCTTCAACATGATCGTCCACCCGACGACCAACGATCTCTACGTCAGCAATACGGAGGCGATCAACGAAGTGCGCTTCGAAGGCCCGGGCGTGTTCGGGAGCTCAACTGTCCAAGGTCACCTTGCCGAATCGCGGATCACGATCATCGACAACCCCAACACGACCGATGTCTCGGGATTGAGCATCAAACCGCGTCACCTGAACAAGCACATCGACTACAACACCCTGGCCAACGACGTCGGCTTCGATCCCACCACCAAAGATCACAGCCTGGCAACGCCCCTGGACATGGTGATCGACGGCTCCGGAACCCTCTATGTCGCCGCGTTCGGCTCGAGCAAGGTCGGCGTGATCGACACGGCAGATCTCGAGAACGGTGCGGCCTTCGATCCGACTTCGGCGAGCGCTGACTACATAGACGTCAGCGGCGGCGGCCCGAGCGGCCTTGCGCTCGACACGACCAACAACCGGCTCTACGTGCTGACACGCTTCGATAACTCCGTGTCGGTGATCGATCTGGGCACAGGAAACGAGGACGATCACGTATCACTGCACAACCCCGAACCCGCAGTCGTGAAGGACGGGCGGCCGTTCCTCTACGACGCCTTCAACACTTCGGCCAACGGGGAAGCATCCTGTGCGAGTTGTCACACCTTCGGCGACATGGACCAAATTGCTTGGGACCTCGGCAATCCCGACGACCACGTCACCTTCAACCCGGCCGTCATAAAGCTGCAGCTCGGAGCACCGGCGAGCGTCAACGGCGATGCCGCCGTCAACCAGTTCCACCCCATGAAGGGCCCCATGACGACCCAGACTCTGCGCGGGCTGGCCAACAGCGGCCCCATGCATTGGCGAGGGGACCGAGCCGACGGCTTCTTCGGCGTGGGGCTGGACGAGGCACTGTCCTTCGACAACTTCATCGTTGCTTTCGAGGGACTCGTCGGGCGCGAATCGATCATTTCGACGGCCGACATGCGCGCCTTCACCGACTTTGCACTGACGATCACGCTTCCGCCGAATCCGGTTCGTGCCCTGGACAACTCGCTAACCCCCGACGAGCAAGGCGGCGCGGACTTCTATCTGGGCACGCGCAAGTCCGATGGCATCAACGTCGAGGGCTTGGGCTTTACCTGCGATGGCTGCCACACCCTGGACGCCAGCCAGGGCTTCTTCGGTACCAACGGTGACGCCAGTTTCGAACGGGAAGAGCAGATCATCAAGATCTCGCACCTGAGGAACCTCTATCAGAAGGTCGGCATGTTCGGCCTGCCTGCCATCCCCTTCGTGAACGCGGGCGACAACGCTCACAAGGGCGACCAGATCCGCGGCTTCGGCTTCCTCCACGACGGCAGCATCGATACCATCTTCCGCTTCTTCCAGGCGACGGTGTTCAACCTCACGCCTGGCGGCGACGTCGGCTTCGACGGCCCCATGGGCGGTGACGTCAAGCGCCGGCAGATGGAAAGGTTCATGCTTGCCTTCGACACCGACCTGGCGCCCATCGTCGGCCAACAGGTCACGTTGGACGACACCAATTCCGGTGTGGTCAACCCTCGTATCGACCTCTTGATCCAGAGGGCGCTGAGCCCCTTCACATCCAAGGTTCTCGGTGGGAACGTCGTCGAGTGCGATCTGGTTACCACCGGAGTAGTCGGCACCGAGCAACGAAGTGCGGTCATGGAGGCCAGCGGGCTCTTCCGGACCGACAAGGCGGCCGAACCGCTTCGCAGCGACGGCTTCATCCGCGCCCTGGCAACGACGCCCGGACAGGCGATCACATACACCTGTGTTCCGCCGGGGTCCGGCTATCGCGTCGGCATCGAGCGTGACGGGGACGGCGTGCTGAACGGCGATGACAACTGCCCGGCCGCGCACAACGCCGGCCAGGAAGACGCCGACGGCGACGGCATAGGCAACGCATGCGATCCCGTCTCGACGGAGGCGCAAACCCCGCAGAACTTGGACCAGCAGCGCTGCATCAACGCCCTGAATACCGGACTGTCCAAGGTCGCTAAGGCTCAGGGCAAAGACCAGAGCAAGTGCATAAAGGACTTCGCAAAGGGCACCCTCGCCATGCTCGCCGAGGACTGCCTGACGGCCGACCGCAACACCAAGGTCGCCAGAGCCGAAAACAAGACGGTGACCAAAGAAGCGACGTCCTGCGCCACCACTCCTGACTTCGCAGCCACCGACTCCGCGACTGTCAACGCTGCGGCCAAGCAAGGCGACCTCGATCTGATCCACGACGTGTTCGGATCGGATCTTGACGTCGCCCTCGTCACCAAGGCGACCAGCGCCACACGTTCCGCGTGTCAGGCCGCCGTGGCTAAGGCCGTCACCAAGTGCAAGGACAAGAGGCTCAAGGAGTTCAACAAGTGCAAGAAACTCGGCCTCGGCGACGGCTCCATCGATGCACCCAGCGAGCTGGAAGCCTGTATGGGCAGCGACCCTAGAGGCAAGATCGCCAAGCTCTGTGATCCCGCCAGCGGTAAGATCGCCAAGACCATCGCCAACAAGTGTGTCGCCAAAGGCGTGAACTTGATTTCGACGGTGGCCGGTTGCGGCACCAATGACTCCGGCACCCTGGCTCAATGCCTGGATGACAGAGTGGAATGCCGGGTGTGCTTGGCGCTCAACGACAGTGACGCACTCGGGCGCGGCTGTGACGGCTTCGACGACAACCTCGCCAACGGGAGCTGTCCTCAGTAGAGGCTACCGGAACTTCGCCATCAGGCGCATGAGCTGAGACTCGAAGGGCGACAGCAACACGCCCATTGTGCGGCCGAGGGTGCGCTTTGCGAGCCCGGCGGCCGGGGTATTGGCGGCAGACGCGAAAGCCGTGACACCGATCTCCTCGCGGAGATCGGTGCTCGCCAGATCGAGCGGCTCATCGAGCGGAATTCCGCACCCGTCGGCGATGCGGACCATCTGGTTGAAGTTGGCGAGCACTGCCGCCGCGTCCACCAGAGCTTCCTGACCCATGGAGCCTAGCAAGTCCCGCCTGGCCGAATCCCGTTCTCCTGCATCGTCGCCATGAACGGCGTCGACGAAGCGGGTCAGAGCGTTGCCATGCGGAACTCCGACCTCCAGGCCGGCGTCCATCACACCGCCGACCTCGTAGCGCTCGCCCTTATTGTGGCCGCTCGCACGGAGCAGCAGTGCGTGCGCGGTCGTTCAATAAAAGCATTCGTTGAGGGCCGATGTCCGTCCGGCGACGAGCTCCATCTGGGCTCGGTCGATAGCACGGCCCGGCTCGTATGTGGGGTCTGCAACGTGAACCACCGGCATGTACTGGGCGTTCGCGAGATCGACCAGGCCGGCCACTTCTTCGGGCACCAGACTCAGCGCCCGCCCGACGTTCGGGCTGGTTCGTCCCCCATACAGTTCCGAACCGTTCGGCTGCGTAGGAACCCAACAGCCTTCGTCGATGGCACCGGCGGGACGCCGCCGTGAAGGTTCGCCGTCTACAGGCAGCGGCAGAGGTCTCGGGGTCAGACCCATGGCCTTGGCGAACATGTCTACGCTAACCGTGCGGACCACGACGCCCACGACCTCCACGTAGGCAGCATCCGCCAGCCCTCCGGCAACCAGCCCATCGAACCACTTGCGCGTGAGCCTTCCCGAGTCGGTGGTCAGCCGATGGGCAACGTCAACGATGGCCGCTGGTAGTTCTCCGTCGCTATCGTGCCGACCCTTTACCGAAAACGGCGAAAGAGCATCCTTGCGCTCACTGCAGATGCGGCAGTCGCGGGCACGGCGAGTCTCCTCTGCCACCGCTACACGCTCTTTGCCCGTCAGCCAGGTGCCCGGGTTTGCGGTTCGTTGCCACACACGGCGGTGCGCGGCCTCCAGGTCATCGCGAACCGGGACAAGCGAATCGCTGTATGAGAACGCATCAAAGGAGATGCGCGCAGGGCTTTCAGCGGCCGGAGTTGCTGCGGAGCTCATTCCGGCGCGAGCCTGGCACAAGGAGAACCGTTCGACAAGCGTCTTACACAGCGGCCGCCGACACCCTTGTCAGCATTGTGACGCCCGGCGGCCCCGGAAACAGGGCCCCTGCAGCAGGGTTGCTGGCGGGCATGATCATCGATAGTGTCGATGTGCGGGCCGCCGCGGAGGACCAATGGTTTCAATCGTTCGCAAGACACTCGTCGTAGTTTCATGCTCTCTGGCTCTCGGTGCGGTTGCGACCCTGAGCGTCAGTGCCGAAGACGCCTCTAAGGCTGCCGAAAGCGCCGTCGAGCAGGCCCAACCCCAGACTGAAGCCCCGGCGAAGCAGCCCAGTGCCGGCGCTTGTCCGGGAATGCCGGGAGGCGGTTGCTGCGGGAGCTGCCAAGGCAAGATGGCGCTCGGAGGCGACGCAGCCGACGGCGGGGGTTGCCCCTGCCAACGCGCCCGGCAGCGCATGCGAGAGCAAGGCTCCTGACCAGTATCGCCCCAACCTAGTCCAGGCGTTCCGCACGGACGGTCGTTTCCACCCCAACCGGGCCTGCGTATTCGTTCGGCACAATCAAACCACTGCCGATTCTCGATAAAGCGAAGCATCATGCACGAATCGTCGCACAAGTGCGTGGACGGCTCGTGTACGCGCGAGAAAGCGCTTGTACGACAACTGTCTTCCTGACTGTCAGTTGGTACAGCATATGCAGCAGGACCAGTGGGCAGTCGTGCAGAGGCTGCATGACGCCGCCTCGGTATGATGTCCCACCGGGGTGGCAATGGCCGAACCCAGCCCCGGAAAAGAGCGAAGGTCGCGGTCGGTCCGCGTCGCCTGCCGCGATGAACGGGAGGCAGGGCCATGAAAGCTTTAGAGTGCGGCTGGCGGCTGACGATTCTGGCAGGCGCCATCATGATTTCACTGGCAGCTCCCGCACAGGCCCAGCAGTGTGGGGACGTAGACTACAACGGCGACGTAACCGCGAGCGACGCTTTGGTCGTGTTGAAGTATGCGGTCGGACAACCGGTGGCAATGTACTGCTGCGCGTGCGTAACAACCACGAGCACCAGCACCTCCACGACCACCACGACGACAAGCACCACCACGACGACGGTGCCGGCGAAGCCAGCCTGCGGTCAGGCAGGGACGACTCCGCCGTCGTGTAACGGATTCTGCACCGCAGGGTTTCCGTACGAGCTGTGCATCGAGTACCCGCCCGGCTCAGGCGCTTGCCAGTGCCGGCCCGGCGAATCCGGCGGCGTGTGCGGAGTCGTAGCAGGTCCACCGACCTGTCTTGGTACATGTCCGCAGTTCTTCATCTGCAAGCAGGTGGGCGGCATCTGCCAGTGCGTGTTCTAGCCTGGTGTTGAACTAGTGTGGGGCGGGCGAGCTGTATCGCCCCCTCACGTGAAGCGAACGTCGCAGTCTGTACCAACTGGCTATCCGTAGCGGAAGGGCTGATGTAAGCGTGACTTCGGCTAGTCAGAGATGATCCCGCTATTCGAGGCATACCCTACGCTCCGGACTCGGCGACCGTATGTCGCACTAGGAGAATATCCAACACCCATTGTTCGTCTCGAGCGTCTCGGCGAAGAACTCGGCCTCAGCGCGCTCTGTCTCAAGCATGATGGCGTAAGTGGAGAACCCTACGGCGGCAATAAGGTCCGCAAGCTCGAATTCCTACTCGCCGATGCTGTGGAGAAGGGCGCCAAGGAAGTCATCACCTTCGGCTATGCGGGCTCCAACCACGCACTCGCGACGGCGATCTACGCTCGCAGGTTAGGGCTAGGAGCGATCTCGATGCTGCTTCCGCAGGTCGGCGCCGAATACGTGCAGCGGAACCTTCTGATGAGCCTGCGTGAAGGTGCCGAACTCCATCACTGTCGAACCACGCCCGCCCTTGTCGCCGCGACCGTTTACCAACTGGGCCGGCATACCATCAAGACCGGCCGGCTTCCGTACATCATCGCTCCGGGCGGCTCCTCCCCGCTCGGCACCGTCGGCTTCGTCAACGCAGGCTTCGAACTCGACCGGCAGATCAGCGCGGGAGCCTGTCCGCCGCCCCGGTGGATATACTCGGCGGCCGGCTCGATGGGCACCTGCGTGGGTCTCGCCATCGGCTTGAAGGCGGCCGGCCGTGACACATGCATCCAAGCGATACGGGTGGCGGACCAGCGCTACGTCAACCACGCCAAGATGAACCGCCTGTACCAGCAAACCGTTTCGCTACTGCGTTCCCATGACCCGACGTTCCCGAAACTCGAACCGCTCGACAGCAATATCGAGCTACGCGACGAGTTCTTTGGAGAGGCCTATGCCGCGCCTACCGAAGGCGCGATCGAAGCGATGGCCGGCATGCAAAGGCTCGAAGGGATTTCGTTGGAACATACGTACACGGGCAAAGCCCTGGCCGCTCTCATCTCCGACAGCAGGGCGGGCCGGATCAGCGATGGAGCGGTCATGTTCTGGAACACATACAACGCCCGCGATCTCGGCGCCGCTATCGCCGGCGCCGACCATCACCACCTACCGGAGCCCTTCCACCGCTACTTCCAGTAAACGGAGGCGTCCGTGCCCGTGCCGGGCGCACGCTACTCGAACCACCTTCCGTGATGGTCACTGCTCGGATGGCTCGACTTGATCAGCGGATACAGCCACTGGCTGTACCAGGGGTCGAGGGGGTCGTCATAGATTCCGTACTCTGCCGGATAGACACGCGGGTATTGGCCCGTCCCGAATAGAAAATCCCAGAGGATCAACATCGTCGAGTAGTTGCCGTTGGGGGCAGAGTGTTCGTCGATGCCGTGATGTAGATGATGGGTCATCGGAAATACGAATACGTGGGCGAGTGGCCTCACGAATGTCCTCGCAAGAATCGACCGGTCCCACTTCAGATCAGCATGGGTGACCAGAACGAAGCAGGCGATGATCACGTTCGCGTAGATATAGGCCTCCCCCCAGCCGAAATACACGAAGCTGGCCGAAACCCAGAGGTTGGGCATCAACGGATACCAAAGCCAGTTTTCTCTGAACGAGGCGATGACGTTCATCTCGGGAGTAGTGTGATGAGTTCGATGGATCTTCCACAGCCATGGCCACTCGTGGCCGAAGCGATGGTACCAATAGTGCAGGAATTCATCCTCGAGAATGATGATCACTACGGCTATCCAGACCGGCGTGGCGGAAAGGGCTCCCTCCATGTCCGGAACCAGTACCCCTAGGCCGTAGCTCGTGATGAAAAGAATCGCCGGCTTGTAGACGATCGCGAGCTCGCCTAGCCCCAGTAGGTCATTGATGTAGTCGTCCGTCCGCATCTTGGAGCGGGAATACACTCCCAGCAGGATCTCCACGAGTCCGATGCCGATGAGGACCGTCATGACTGTGTAAACATCGAAATCCATCGCTATCACCTCAGTGTCGCTTAGATCGGTGCTCGCGTGTGGCCACTCATCTCGAGAGGGCTCGAGCCCCCACCTCTATGCCGTCAACAAGAAATCGGCGGCGGCACAGCCAAAGATGCAACACCGCAATCGCCATCGCGCCGGGAAGGATGATGTTGGCGGCAGTGGTCGCAAGGCTGCACTGCTCGCCAGCGAGCACCAAGGGCGCAGACAGTGCCCAGGCACTCAGCGGCTTGGAAGCGAGGGCCAGCGCGATCGCGGCTGCGTGAAGGCCGGTCAGCACTACGTGAACGGCATATTCGTTCGACGAAAGACCACCCCAGCGCGCACGTGCATCGCGCTCGATGAGCATGTCTACCAATTGAATGCCGATGTCGGTTGCGATCAGCGCAACCGCCGTCCACAGAGCCAACCCACCCGTGTTTTCAGCGTAGAGAAGCAGCACTACGCCCGGGAACAAGACCGCCCTGGCAGTATGCAGCTGGTGCTCCCAACGCGTATCCGACCAGGTGTGAAGTCTGTACTTCCACAGATGGAAATAGAGCCCGTCGATCGCGGCGAGGACCGCGAATGCGGAGATGAGTACAGTGCTCAACAGCATCAAATTCGACATTGGAACCCCTCTTCAAGTTCATCTATGCACATATATGCATGCATAGCGGCAAAAAAAGTCAGCCCTTCGTCCGTTCGCAGCACACAGGGATAACACGCTCGGCTTCATCCACGATGTCGCGCATCCTCTCGATGAAGCGTCGGGAGTCGACCTCGTAGTAGCGGTGGCGGGCGACTTTCTCGCTGCACAGCACACCCGCCTCCTCGAGCACGGCGAGATGTCGTGAGATCACCGAGCGATCCTGGGGCAAATGCTCGGCTATGGTGCCGATGTCGCTCCGCCCTCGCGCGATGAGGAGCTTCAGGATCTCGATCCGCCCCGGCTCGCACAGGGCCTTGAAGAACCTCGAGTCCAGCATCTCGGCCAGGTCGTTGGCCAGAACCGCCCGCCGCCGCTGCGTTATCCCGCTCACGGCCAGAGTATGCGGCCGAGGGCTCGCACATGCGAACGTGTTCAACACCGCCCTGCTACCGCGCCTCGCCGGCTTCGTCGCCAAAGCCGCCAGCCCCAAAGGTCTCGGAATCCTCGAGCACTCGATACCACTCCCAACGCATCCCCTGCGGATCTCGCGACCAGACCTTGTTCTGCTTGGCGAAGCAGCAGGTCGATTCGTTTTCCTCCTCCGCTTTGATGTCGGCTTCGGTGAACCTTTCAATGGCCGCATCCACGTCATCCTGCTCGAAGGTTTCCACTCCCAAATGGTTGAGTCGCTCTGTGGCGCCGGGGTACTCGAACAGCACCAGCTTGAGCGGAGGCTCCTCAATCGCGAAGTTTGCGTATCCGGGTTTATGCTTGTTCACCTCGGTCCCGAATAGTTTCGAATAATACTCGACGGCCTCGTCGAGGTTCTCTACGTTCAATGCCAGTTGTAGTCGCATCGTCTTTCTCCTCATTCTTGCTTTTCAATTACGCGCATCGGAGACAGCAATGTCGTCAGAGTCCGATACGGTTCCTTCCTTCACGGGAATGCCCTGCTGCACGAAAGCATCAGCATCTTGCCACTCGTCGTGCGCCGTCAGCCACAGGCGGACGAGATGGCGTTTTCGCTCCGGTTCTTCGAAATCTTCGAACGCGGTCCGCATGTGCAGCGCGGCGCTGTTCTTCAGGTAGTTGATCTCACCCGGTTCCATTCGAAATTCGACGTGAAACTCGGGCTCGGCGGCTATCTCGTCGATCAAATCGAGAAGCTGAACCTGCTCGGCGCTCAACCTGGGCACGTCCGCGTGGCGTTGGGCATTGCGGATATACCAGCCGATGTAGAAGAAGCGGAAGAACTCCTCGTTGCCCATGCAGATCGGAAGCACGAAGTAAGGATCTTCGCCGTCGGCCTGCTCGTTGTTGCGATCCCAATAGAACGGCTCGTACAACAAGGGCAGCAAATCAGGCCTTCTCCGTATGATCTCGTTGTAGATCGCACCACAGCTGGCCAGACGATTGCTGCCGCCGAATTTCGAGGGCCGTATACACATGAGTCCTACGATGTCGGAACCGTCGCTGTGATATCCCAGCTCGACATTCGTCTTGTACAGCCGCTTTCCACGATCGGCAGGATTGGCCCCGACGTCGCGGATATGGCTGAGCAGGTCGCCTGCGGCGTTTTGGGATACACCCGTGCCCATGTGGGTTCCTATCCCCCAATGGATGACGGCGAGTTCGTCGTCATCGTAGCGGTCGGTGGGCAGGCCCTTCACGTTGATGAACCCCGCACCCCGCTGAAGCGCCTTCATCCAGCGCGCTATCGGACCTTCGAGGACAGTCAAAGGAAAGTCTTCGCGCGTCAGTTGGGTCGTCTCCTTGCCGGTGGCTTTGGCGTGCTCGAGAGCTTCGTGGATGTCGGCAAGCTCCGCAGCGCTGAGCTCGTAGCGCCAGTCGTCACGCTCGGCTATGTCGGCGGCATTCCATACCGTGGCGCCGTCTACGGGATCTGTAATTGACGTCATTCGTGGTTCTCCTGTGCTGATTCCGAGTGGATTCGCATAGCCGGCCCCGGCCTAGGCGGTCGCCTCCGATGAGGCGGTACCGTCGCCTCGCGCAGCCGATGCGCATGCGCTAGCCCCCTGACAGCAATTCTCGGTCAGAAACTGGACGAGCCCATTCATGGCTCCGAACTCAGGCGTGTAGATCCGTGAACGCCCGTTGCGCCGACAGGCGACGATGCCCGCGTTCTTGAGTTCTTTGAGGTGGAAGGAAAGTGTTGCCGCCGGAACCTCGAGTGCGTCGGCGATCTCCCCGGCGGCTAACCCGTTGGGCCCACTGGCAACCAGGAGCCTGAAAACATCCAGACGGGCCTCCTGGGCTAGCGCGGCGAGCATTTCCAAGGCACTTTGTTTTTCCATATTTGTAATATGGTCAAACTATCAAAGCATGTCAAGGGCTTTCTTCCAGCTGCTTACATGCCCTTCTAACCTGCTGATTTTATAGGGCTGTTTAGGGCATCTCGAGCCTGGCGGGGACGGCCTCAGCATTGCAACGTCCTGCGTTTGCGGGCTACATGGGCTAGCTTTCTCGACCGTCAGCACAGGAGATGAGCCCATGGCATATGAGTTCTTGGAGGTCACCGACCCGGTAAACCAAGTTGCACGCCTGGTCTTGAGGCGCGAGGACAAGAAGAACGCCCTGTGCATGGCCATGCGCGACGAGCTCGAACAGGCGCTCGCCGAACTGGCCGGAAGCAACGACGTGAACGCCGTGGTCTTGGCTGGCAGTCCCGGGATCTTCTGCGCCGGCTACGACCTCAAAGAAGGCATGGAAAGCGGAGGCAAAGCTTTCCTCCATCGCTTCCAGGAGTTCTTCGAAGCCTGCTACCTCTTTCCCAAGCCCCTCGTCGCAGCAGTCGACGGTCCGGCGTTGGCCGGCGGCTTCGACCTCGCACTGATGGCCGACTTCATCATCGCTTCCAAAGCAGCGGTGTTCGGTCACCCGGAGATCGAGTTCGGCCCGGTGGCCATCTTGCCTCTGGCGCGATTCGTCCCGCCCTCCCGCCTACGGGAGCTCTGCATGCTGGGCGAGCAATTCGATGCGGAAACGGCGAAGGCCTATGGGATCGTATATGACGTGGTCGAGCCCGGACAGGCCGAGACTACAGCAGTTGCACTGGCCGACCTGCTCGCTGCCAAGCCTCCGACCAGTCTGGCCGCCGTCAAGCGGGCTCTCAACCGCAGCGTCAAAGAGAGCATCATCGCCGACGGTGTCGCGTTGAACTCCGCGCTGACGGGCACCGATGCAGCGTACGAAGAATACGTCGGCAAGAAACTGGGCTGAGCTAACGGGAGGAGGGTTCTGATGCAGGAGAAGGCGTTTCTCGGCGCTTCCCGCCACGCGTTGCCGCTGCCGGGCTTTCTCTGGAAGCGCGCGATTCGGGCCGCAGCGCGCAAGACGGCGGCAAGCTTGAACTTCATGACCGATCGCCATCACGTAGTCCGCAACTACGTCGTCAGCGAACTGCCACGGGCCGGTGCCCCACTTGCACCTGAGGCGATCGCAAAGAACTTGGATATCCCTGTCGCCGAGGTAGTCGGAATCCTGGAGGAGCTCGAGCGGCGCATGACCTTCCTCGTTCGCAACGAACAGGGCGCCGTGGTGTGGGCCTACCCTGTAACGGTCGACGAGACGCCCCACGAGGTACGCTTCGATAGCGGAGAACGGTTGTTCTCGGCTTGAGGCATCGACGCCTTGGCGGTGCCCTTCGTGCAAGGGCGACTACGAAAGCAGGATTTGACAGTCGCGGTCAGAACCGAGTGCGCCCACTCTCAACGTGACATCAACATCGACATAACCAGCAACCTGAGCTGGACCGTCCACGAGGACGAGTGCCGTCCTGTGATCTTCGTGCCCTTGGTCGATTTCGCCAAGCTCAGAGCGCCCAACATAATCGATGCCTTTTGACGTAAGTCGGTATTCTTCTGGTCGGAAGAACACGCAAAGAAACACCGGCGCGAACAAGGCGGCGTCACCGGTATTTACTTGACCTTGGAAGCCGCGGCTTACGTCACACGAGAGATACAGAGCGCCGTGTTCGGCTTTACCCCTTCCTCCCCCCGGCCATCCTAGGCCGCGTTGACCTGATTCGCGGCGGCTTCGGTCTCGCGCTTGAAATACTCCAGGGCCTCGGGGAACCCGCGGTCTATCGTGTGACCAACGACTCCGCACACCAGCGGCCAGCCGCTGGTCATGTTGATGTTCCAAGTGATGCGGGTGCCGGCGCCGATCGGTTCCAGCGTGACCGTACCCAGGTGGTCGACAGGAAGCCCCTTGGTAATCGTGTAGTCATAACGAACAGGCGGTTCATAGTGCACGATTTCTTCCAGGAGGGTCAGCCCGCGCATCTTTACTGCGCGCACGGCACCCAGGCCGTTTCTCGGGTCTCCTTCCCGCGTCAGCCGGCAGGAACTGATACCCGGCCAATCGCTCATCGCTTCGTGATCCACAAGGCGCTCGAAGACGAACTCGATCGGAGCCTCGATGTCTATGGTCTTGAGTACGTGTGCTTTTCCCATGAATCGCTACCTAACATCACAACGACATTGGGCCAAGAGCCCGCTATCGCCAAGACGGCGCGCGGCGCCTGACATCGTTTACTGCTTTCGGCGGCAACCACCGCAGTCAGGGACTACGAGGACATGGACGGCCTGGTTTCAACGGCAAGGTGCGGATACGAATCGATCGCGGACACGCGCAGAGAGGGAGTTATAAATGATCAAGATATACGGAATCGCCGGATCCCGGGCCCGCCGTTCGCTGTGGGCCATCGAAGAAGTCGGCGTAGAATACGAACACGTCCAAACGAGCTTCATGGACGACTCCAAGACCGCCGAGTACCTGTCCATCAACCCGAATGGGAGAGTTCCGGCTCTGCTCGACGGAGACCTAGCTCTTTTCGAGTCGATGGCCATCAACCTCTACCTGGCCAACAAGTACGGAGGCGACCTCTATCCGCGCACCAAGGAAGACGAAGCGCGCGCGATCCAATGGAGCTTTTGGGGCATTACCGAGCTCGAGCCGCACCTCATACAGATGGTGATGCACAAGATGTTCCTGCCCGAGGCCGAGCGAAGCCCGCAGGCGATCGAGGCGGCAGAGCAGGCACTCGAGCGTCCGTTGCCCGTACTGGACGCAGCGCTGGCCGAGCACCCCTATCTGTTGGGCGATTCCTTCACGATCGCGGACTTGAACGTCGCAGGTGTGTTATCGACCGCGCTGTTCGCGGGCTACGACTACTCGAAGCACGCCAATGTCCAGCGTTGGGCCGAAGCCTGCCTATCGCGTGAAGCTTTCGTAAGGACGGGGTCGCTCTAGGAAAGCTCAGCCGTGCTGAGCGAGATGCTGGATGTCTGCGAGCTGTTCGCGCAACAGATTCAGCTCGTCGAACCAATAGCGCTCGTCGCCGAAGTCGGGGAAGGCCCGCTTGAAGGCGGGATCGTCCCAACGCCGGGCTATCCAGGCGCTGAAGTGCACCAGCCTCAGCGCACGTAAAGGCTCGACCAAACGCAGCGTCGAGTAGTCGAACTCTCGAAACTGCTCGTACCCCTCCAGCAGCACCGAGCGTTGCCGGCGCGCTTCTTTGTCCTTGCCGGGAGCGAGCAGCCAGATGTCCTGGACGCAGGGGCCCCTCACCATGTCGTCGAAGTCGACGAAGAAGGCCCCCTGGCCACCGACCAACAAGTTTCCGATGTGGCAGTCGCCGTGGATCCGCTGATAAACCGCCGCCTCGAACCACGCAGAAGTCGACTCGCATATCGATTCCACGGTGAGTCGATAGGAATCGCGGACGCTCTCGGGTATCGAGCCTATTTCCAGCAGTGAAGTGAGAGCGGTGAGCCCGTAGCTGTCGGGGTCCAGACGTACCCTCGACGGGGCATCGCTGGTCGCGCCAACGTTGTGCAGACGCCCGATCAACCGACCGATGCGCTCCAACCCCTCGTCGTCGAGCTCATCGGGAGCGCGCCCGCCAACGCGCGGAAAGACCGCACACCAGATCGGGCAGCCAGGAGCTCGCTCCAGCGTGGCACCGTCGGGGAAGGGCAAGGGCGCGACCGCGGGAATCTCGGCCTTGGCCAGCTCATGGAGGAACCGGTGCTCCTCGAGAATCTGCTCTTCGCTCCACCGGCCGGGCCTGTAGAACTTGACGACGCGGAATTCGTCTCCGCCGCCTTCCACATCTACTTCAGGTTCGACTTCGACCTGGTAGACACGGTTCTCCATGCTGTTGAGCGCCATACAGCGCCCGGTAGCACGTAAACCGCAAGCCTCGACCGCATCGAGAATGCGGTCGGGGGTCAGTTCATAGAAGAAACGGGTTTCGTCCTGGCCCCAAGGATTCCCGGGCGAGGACGTCACTCGACCCGGATCGTGGCCGACTTGATGGTCATGGTCTCGCTGGGGCGCCCGCTGCTCGAACCCGCGGCCTCCAGCTTTCTCAAGGTGTCCATGCCGCCGACCACCTCACCGAATATCGTATGCTTGCCGTCGAGGTGGGGAGTGGGAACGAAGGTAATGAAGAACTGACTGCCGTCGGTGCCCGGCCCGGCGTTGGCCATGCTCAAGAGGCCCGGACGGTCGTGGCGAACCTCGGCGCTGAATTCGCCGTCGTATTGATAGCCCGGGCCGCCCGTACCCCGCCCTAAAGGACATCCGCCTTGGGCCATGAAGCCCGTGATCACGCGGTGAAACCCAAGGCCATCGTAGAAGCCGAGCTTGGTCAGATACACCGTGCTGGTGGCGTGCATCGGTGCCACCTCGGGCATGAGTTTGATCTTCATCGTCCCGTGGCTCGTCTCGAGGTCCCAGTGATAAGACTTACCCGAGTCGAACTCCGCCACAGGAGGCTTGGGCAGCTTGGTGCGCCACTGGCTATCGTTCTTGTCGATGTTCTTCTCCGCAATGAAAGCCTCTATCGCGGCTACGGCGTCTTGTGCGTTCCCCACCTTCTTCTCCGTTGATTCGGCCCCCGCAGGCGACCACAACGCCGTCAGGACCATTGATTGTATGATGATCACCGCGATTGAGTGCGGGACAATCGTGCGTGTCATGGTCAGAGTTTGTATCAGTGTCCCCGCCCGCGCGCGAGCCGTGCCGGCTGGTCAAGGCACCCTAATGCATAGCGACGCAAAGGCTGATACTCTTGAGCCTGACCGTGAGAAACACATCGCCCTTGCACTCACGTGTTCGACGTCTGACCGGCACCCTGCCGGCTGTTGCGGCGCTTGCGCTGTGCTTCATGCAAGCCGCCTGCACCCGCTTCGACACCCTGGAGTTGTCGCCAACCGGGGCCTTGCGCACCCACTACATACTCGATTTCGCCTTCCTCATGGACGACGTCGAGCTTACTGGGGAAGGCGGCGAGTTGGTGATCTTCGATCCTTCTCCCGGCGAGGCGAACGTCGAGATAACAGCTTACTTCGCCGACAAGGAACCCCAGACCGCTCGCGTCAAGACCAGGCCGGGAGCCTCTACCGCGTGGAACTCGGCTGAACTGCCCGTGGAGCGAGGGGACCGCTTCGCCATGAAGATAGAGAGCAGCGAGCCGGTGTTCGTGCAGGCGACCATAGCCTGGAACAACACTGCTCACAGTTTCCTGCGCACGGCGGACACCAAGTCGCAATACTTGCAGCGAGAGGCCGCGACGTCTTACAAGTCGATCACTACTCTTGCACGTCGCTGGTATGTGGCCGACGGGATGATCGTGAACAGTCCCGAAAGGCTGTGGCTGCAAGAATCCGAGCACGCGATCATCCTCAACCCCGGTGACGAGCCCGCCGAGGTGGACCTCAACCTCTTCTACAGTCCCTTCACGAGGCCGAAGTCGGTGTCGATTCCCGCACGAAGAGTCGTCTCGGTGTTCATGGACGAGTTCGCCATCCACAACCATCACTACGGGATCAGCTTCGACTCCAATGTCCCCGTCGCGGTTCAGTGGCGGCGGACGCTCGGCTGGTACGATACCTGGGAGATGATGTCACTGTGGTCCTTACCGGCCACGCCCTTGCTCCCGACCGAGTCGGGTAGCTGAGATACCATCACCGTGACGAACGCCGACAGCGTGTCGGGGTTTGAGCCCGTCGATCTCGGAGAAGGTCTGGTGCTCGAGCCGTTCTCGAGCCGGTACCAGGAAAGCTTTCTCGAGTGCGTGGCCCGAAGCTTCGACTGCCGGCCTGCTCTCGAACGCTGGCTTCATCTCAACTTCGAGAACCCCGTTGGCAGGTCGCTGATCCTGATCGTGCGTGACGGCGAGCGCGTGGTCGCGGGCATCACGCACCTACGCCGCCGGCTCTCGGCTTTCGGGCGGATCTACGATGTAGGCCACGGGATGGACGCGATGACCGATCCCGACTATCGCCTGAAAGGGCTGCGCCGAAGCCTGACCGAAGCGCTGCTGCGGTTGGATGAAGAGGCCGGCATCAGCCTGGTCTGCGGCGTGGCCAACGACCAGGTCCTGGCCTCGAACCTCAAGTACAGCGGACAAGCCGAGGTCTCCGGGTTCCCACCCATCATGGTCAAACCGACGCGCCCGGCAAGTGCGGCGTGGCGTCTTCTCACCCGCGGTCTTTCCAGTTTGGTGACGGATACAGCCACCGCCTCAGGCCTGGCAGCCCCGCCCGACTGTGCCGCAGCCGGGCCGCTAGCGCTGACCGACAAGGAGCGCCGCCGCGTCGAGCGTGAGCTGGCGACCGGCAGGTGGGTGCCGGCACACTTCGATGATGCTCACGCGCGTCTCTACGCCAACCACATCGACGCAGGCCGTGTGTGTTTCATGTCGGACGCCGCGTCTCTCCGATGGCGCTATGCGAAAACCGAACGCACCTTCTATCTGCAGCGCGATATCGTTGCAGGGTCGACGCTATTGGCGTCGATGGTCGCCAGGCCGGCGACACTTCGCGGCGTCGCCTTCCTGGTCATCATGGAATTCGTCTGGCTCGAAGGCGAAAGGGCCCAAGCCATGCGTTTGATCGATGACGCCGTCCAACTGGGCCGGTCGCTGCGAACTCATGCCTTGTCGTTGCTGGCGATGCCCTCGACGGCAGCAAGGGAACTGGCTGCCGAGTTAGGCTTCAGGATGGTCCCGAAATTCCTGGTCGGGAAGGGACTGCACCTGACCATCGGAAAGACAGACCTCTCGGGGCCGCCCGATCCGCGCCTTCTGGAAGGGGATAACTGGGCCTATTCCTGGGGCAACGGCTTCGTTCTGTGAACGACGCGCCGCCGGCCGAGCCGGCAGCGCCTGGAGTTCACTGGGAAGCGACCGCTTCGATGCGACAACGGACTCCCTTCTTGTGCGGACAGCCCGTGATCGGGTCCCGGTCATAGGAGTCGGTAAGTTCGTTGCCGTTTACGCCGTGCGCTTCACCATCGCCGTTGCCGGACGCCGGAACCATTCCGAAACCGTTGGGTAACCATGCGAAGCCCGGCCTCACACCTTCGTCGATCTCGGCCGTGACCTGCAGACTGCCGCGGCGGCTCGACAAGGAGACTGTCGCCCAGTTCTCGATTCCCATACGGGCGGCATCCTCGGCGTTCATGTGGAGGGTGCAGTGCGGCCCTTTGCCTTTGCGCCAGCTCTGGTTGCGGATGATCGTGTTTGCCGTCCAGCGGGTCCTCACGCCGGTCGCAACGACGATGGGATAGTCCGGGTCGGGTGCGCTGACATCCGTCTCGACCACCCGCTGCAGCTCCTCTAGCATGGGCTCGGGCGCGAGGCGGATCTTCTTGTCGTCCCAACCCAGGATCTCGTCCTCCCAACCGCTTTCTTCATCGAAGCGTGCGACTTCGACGCCTTCAGGCGAGTCCATGATGCGACGGAAGATCTCCAGCCCTAGAACAAAAGGATCGGCGTTTTCCCATCCCTCACCGAGCGCACGCTTCAGGGAATCGGGCCTCAAGGTCCCGTTCAAGACACAGAAAAGCCAGATCGGCGATATCGCCGGTGATGCCAGATGGGGACCGACGGCCTCATGAGTCCAGTAGCCAATGCGCGGCACGGGGTTCGAATCGCCGGCTTCCGTCGCCAACGCCATCGCCGTCGACACGAAAGCGGCCGCGCCTTCCGGCGTCAGAGCTCCGGCCCCGAGCGCCATGAGCTGTTCAGGAACTTCACCGTAAAAGCCCGTCGCTTTGGCGATCCTATGGTAGATCTCGGTCTCGGGCATGACGTCGTCTTCAGGCCCGATCGGCAGGATAGGCCGGCGCAGTTGGGTGATGACCTCGGGCCACCTACGGGCGAAGTCCACGAACTCCCACTTCTGGTAGGAGCCGGCGGGGGGCAGCACGTAATCGGCGCGCCTCGCCGTCTCAGTCATCGACATGTCCACTACGACCAGCAAGTCCAAACGCTCGAGGGCCTCGCGCCAGCGAGACGTGTCCTGATAGCTGAGTAGAGGATTGGAGGTATCCACGTGCAGGGCACGTATACGATCGGGGCTGTCGGCCATGATCTCTTCGGGCACGAGAGCCGGAGAGAACATGTGGAAAGGGGTCAGGGCGCGGATGCCCATTATGCCGTTCGCCACAGTGCGGGGCGGCTCGTCCCAGCGGTCGGGCATACGCATGGGCGGCGTCAGGCTGCCGTAGAACACGTTGCCCCCGGCGCGCCCGGCGTTGCCGGTGAGCGAAAGGATCAAACGGATCATGTAGGACACGAAAGTAGAGAACCAGCAGTGTTCGGCTCCGAGGCCCTGCTCTATGGAAGCGGTGGGGGCCGCCGCGAACTCGGTCGCCGTATCCACGATATCGGCGACATCGACCTCACACCGGCGTGCCATTTCTTCGATGTCTACGTCGGCCAACTCCTTCGTTATGTGCTCGTAGCCGTCGGCGTGATCGTTGAGCCACTGCTCGTCGAGAAGTCCACGCTGCACCATGGCGGCCGCCATCGCGAGTAGCAGATAGGCATCGGTTCCGGGCCTGTGCTGGATATGCCGATGGGCTTCCTTGCAGCTGTCGGTGACGCGCGGGTCGATAACCACCAGCTTGCGGTTCTTGTCGGCCTTGAAAGCCTTCTCCGTCTCGACGTGGTTGCGGGCCAGGTTGCTTACCTTCGGGTTGCTGCCGATCTCGAGGATGTAGTCGGAGCGTAGCCCGTCGGCCATGAACATCATCGTGGGCGGTGAGTCGAACATCCACTGCTCTATGAGGTGATGTTGAGTCTTCTCCTGTGCGTATGCGCAAAACCATCGTCGCGAGCCGAGAAACTCATAAAGGCTCAACAGGTTGCCGCCGCCGAGATGGTTGCCCTGCCCGCCCATGCCTACCAATGCCAGCGCCTGAGGGCCGTGTTCGTCATGGATGGCGCGAAGCTTGCCGGCGATCTCCTCTATGGCCTGATCCCAGGAAATCCTTTCGAAGCTGCCGTCGGGCTTCTTGCGAAGAGGATGCCTTACGCGATCGTCGTGGTTTTGCAGGAAGGATACGGCGGTCACCTTGTTGCAGATGTGGCCACGGCTAAAGGGATTGGTCTTGTCCGGCCGCACCTTTGAAATCTCACCGCCGTCGACGTCGACGTTGATTCCGCACTGATGCGCACACAGCACGCAGTGGGTCGCCAGGTCACTAGCGTCGGCGGGGACAGGGTGGCGCGAGATCCAGGGGCTGACTTCACTCATTTGTTCACCTCTCCGGCCAATGCCACTGCCTGAGTGGGAGGTCACGAACGGGGGTTCGATCGGGCAGCAGCGGGCCTGGGACTCGGAGTCTACGCAGCCGCGGGCCGTCTGACAATGGCCGCCGTCTATTCGTGTCTAAGTTGTCGAGCCGAGCACCCGGCGGCGAAACTGCCTGATGACCGGAAGGCGGTCCAGCCACGCCGATGCGTCGGCCCTGGAGTCGTCGTGAACGCTGGGCTTGCCGGCGTAACCCTCGGGGATCTGAGAATGGAAAACGGGGGGGTCCTCGGTGTCGTCCAGGAAGTGGTACTCGTAGCCCGGCACGAAGGCATCCTCGTCGGCGACCGCGTCGACCGTGCGGACACCGTAGGTGGACAATTCGGTCGTGGTAGCCTGGGGCGGGATGATCCAGACGTGGTTGGGTCCGGCGATGAACATGTACTGCACAGCGCGGTTCTTCGAAAGAATACGGAAACGCTGAAGGGCGCCGCCATACATGGTGCTGCTCGATGCGCTCTGCTCGACTATGCCTCTGCTGAAGTCGGGCTCGAACCCGGCCACGAATACCAGCGAACTCGGATCGTTCTTGCGTGTGAAGCGAGCGATACGCTTGCCGCCGTTTATCAAGTTGCGCCTGTCGGACGCCGCCCTCTCCCGCGGTGCAGTAAAGTCGCTGTAAGGCTCTATCCGGTCACGCGGCGCGCGCCGCAGCACCAGGCGCAAGCCGATCTCGTCGAACCTTATCTTGCGCACACGACGATTGACGGCTTCTAGAGCACTCTGCAACTCGAGAGGTAGGTCGGTGGTCGATTCTACGGAATGGATCAACTCTTCCCCGCCCTCTCTTACGGCCCTGACGGCGCCCTTGCCTATCCACAGCTCATCGCCCGACAGGATCAGATGCGATGCCGTACGCCACACCAGGGACAGATCCTTGTAGATGATGCGCGGGTAGATGTCGGGTAGCTTGGCGCCTCGTCGCCGTTGAGCGATGTAGGCGACGAAAAACCGTAGATCCGGGTTCTGACGGACGTTGGGAAGGTAGAATACCGTGTCGAAGAGCTCGATCTTGTATTTCGGCGTGTATCCTTCGGAGAGCAACCTCATGGGACGGCGCCGGGCTTCGCCGGCCGGACGAAGCTTGGCACCGGCCGCGATCAGGTTGCGGAACTCACGTTCGACGCGGCTCGGACTGAGCTCGGCCGGTTCAACACTGGGAATGATCTTCGTCGGTATGAGATGCTTCACCGCAAGCCGCTCCCGATCGTTGCCGATCTGCCCCCCGGATGGTTCGACGAAGCCCGCGCTCGCCGCGCCTGCGGGTGAACCCGTCCTTGCCTATCCGGAGACGGCTCTGCGATCAACATCGCGCCGCGTGCTGCGCAGGACTCCCCACACGCGCCGTGCTGTGATAAATAGACCTTGCTGTTCGAGCCAGCCGTCACCGGCTACGGCCCCGATCATCGTGAGCACCCCCTTAGCAGACATCGATCCTTGTCCGGCTTGCGGCGGGCGAGACTTCCATAAGCTCTTCGAAAAGAACGGACGCGCCTTCTGGCGTTGTGCCGGCTGCGGGCTGGAGCGTCAGTATCCGTTGCCCACCGCCGAGCAGATCCGTGAGTACTACGCCCGCAACTACCGTGACGGACGGCTGCGGCCGATGGTGGAGGAAGCCGAAATGACCAGGCTGAGAGCCGAAACCCGGCTCTCGGAAGTCCGGCCGTTCCTCAAGGGAGATCGATGGCTCGACGTGGGCTGTTCTTCGGGGGCTTTCGTGGCCGAAGCCCGGCGTGCCGGGATCAATGCCGAGGGCACCGAGCTGGCCCAGGAGGCCGTCGACGAGGCGGTAGCGGCCGGCCTACCGGTAAGACAGGGGCCGATCGAGAGCGTCGGAGAAGATGGTGAGTTCGACGTGGTGACCGCTTTCGATGTGCTCGAACACGTCGCCGACCCGGCGGCGTTCATGCACAACGCGCGCCGCTTGCTCAAGCCGGGAGGCATGATCGCCCTGTCGGTGCCGAACCTGTCTTCGGTCACCCGGCGCATGATGGGCAAACGTTGGTATTTCTACATACCCGACAGCCACCTGTTCTATTTCAACCCCGAGAACATGGGCAGGTTTCTCGAGCGTCACGGTTTCGCAGTCTTGCACACGGCCCGCACCACGAAACAGGTCACTGCGGCCTACGCGGTCACCCAACTCGAAGCGCACAACCCCCTTCTCTACTCGCTCGCCAGACCGATTGTCGGCATAATGCCTAAACGCATTGCCGACGGCGCCGTGCCGCTTCATCTCGGCGAGATTCTCGTCGTGGCCAAGCTGGGCGCGGCCGCGTCGACGAACGGCCAACATGAAACCGGCGAGCGAGACAGGTGAAACTGCGGGAACGATAGCGCGGCCCCAACCGGAATCGGTATTAGGCTACCTGCCCGCGCTGGTCGCCATTACGTTGATCGCGGCCGCACTGAGGTTTTTTCACCTTACCACCCAGGATCTGTGGCTCGACGAAATCGGGACCGTACTGGCAGCAACATCGATAGGCGGTGCTGAAGGAACGTCTCTCGACCCGAGCCTTCTGCCCACCGCTTGGCTGAGCACGTTTTACTACGCGGTCCTGAAACTTTTGCTGCTCATTTTCGACGCAGACGCCGGAGTCGTCGCCAGAGTCTTTTCGGCCTTGATCGGGGCAGCAACCGTCCCCGCCATTGCGTGGACCGCCTCACAGTTGATGCCCAGGGGCGCGGCTCTTGGCGCCGCCGCGTTGACCGCGCTGTCCCCGTTTCACGTCTGGTACTCGCAAGAGGGCCGTCCCTACGCACTGCTCATACTGCTGGCAACTGTCGCGGCCGGAGCCTATCTGCGCGCCCTCGACACCAAAGCCGCCAAGTGGTGGGCGGCGTTCTCGGTTTGTTCAGCGCTGGCCCTGTACACTCACCCGGTGGGAATCATGTTGCCGGCGGCCTGCTTCGTCTCACTGCTAGCGAATCCCGGTCCTCACGGAAGGGAGTCGGTGTTACGGGGCGTAGGCGCACTCGCCGTCGCGGGAGTACTCTACATCCCGGCCGTATTGACCATAGCCTCTACCGGCTTGAACAACCCGGCCGATCCTCGTCCGGTAACCGTCCTCGACATTCCGTATGCGCTCTACACCTACTGCGTGGGCTTCTCCCTGGGACCGAACACCTCGCAGCTGCACGAGTCGGCCCAAGTCGTGCTCGAGTACCTGCCTGCGGTGACCGCATCCGCGCTAGTCTTCGGAGTTGTCGTCCTGGCGGGCCTGGTCCACACGGCACGGCACGTCGAGCAGCGGGCGTTGGTTCTCTCCTGGCTCGTGCTGCCCTTGGCGGGCGTATTCGTGCTGGCCGCACTGACGGCCAATCCCTTCAACCCCCGGTACACGATCACCGCTTATCCGGCCTTGGTTCTGGTGGCGGCGGCCGGCGGCTGGGCCTTGTTCGCGCGCGGCGGAAAGCTCCTCGCTTACGCGGTGATGACCGGGGTCGCTGCCGTCAGCATCTGGTCTCTCGGCAACCTCTATTTCGACGACCACTATTCAAAGGAAGCCTCGGGTCGCTTGGGCGGCTACCTCGACTCTGCTACCGGGCCCGAGGATCTGGTGTTGGTCAACGCGCCCTATATGGAGATGCCGGTCGGCTACTACTACACGGGGGAAGCAGAGGTCCGGGGCTATCCCCGCGGGGGCAAGAGTGCCGACGAGGTTACGGCCGACGAGATCCGAGAGCTCATCTCGGGCCGGCCACAGGTATGGCTGGTACTGTCACGGACCTTCCACGGCGATCGTGAAGGCCGTCTTCGAGAACTCTTGGGTGACCACCTACGGGAGACCGACGAGCAGGGTTTTCCTGGCATCGTAGCCTACCGCTTTACGCCGCGGCCCTAGCATGGGGGAGCACACCGCGAGGTCGGTCTTCGCCTAGGTACAAGGCGGGCAGATCAGTTCCACGATGATGCCGACCGCCTCGAACAATATGTTCAGAGCGTCAGTGGTGTTGATCGGTCCCGAGCTGTTGACATCGCAGACGCATGCAGGGCAGTCACCGCTACCTACGCCTGTAAACAACGCGATCAGCGCATCGGTGGCGTTGATGGTTCCATTGCTGTCGGCATCCCCGCAGATCGCCGTCGGCATAGTAGCATCGAAGAGACGAGCCGCTACCAGATAGTCGGTGTCGTCGTATACGACGACGTAGCGTCCGGTGCCGTTCGTCGCGATCTTGGGATTTCGCGCCGCCGAGCCGTCGGCCGGCACCGAATGCACTTCGAACTTATCGGTCATGTTCGTCATCGGGGGAGACGAATCGACGATGTTTCCGGCCGCGTCGAACAGCAAGCCGTCGACCCTCGGACCTTGACCGATGATGAAGGTCTCGAAGACCGTGGCGAAGGAGCCGTCGTCCGCGACGGCGACGTCCGCATTCTTGGGAGGCGCATTGGGCGGCACCGCGGGAGGTGGAAGCTCTGAGGCGCCCCGCTCGGAGAAAACTTCGCCTGCGAGCCAATCGAACTTCCGCAAGGCGGGCTGGTTGTAGTTCGATGTCCCTTTCTCCCAAGATACGACGAAGTCTCCGTTGGAATCACGCATCCCGACTTTGGGGCTATTCTGCTCAAACGCGGTATTGCTGTTGATGGGGAACCGCGTGCCGGAGAGAGCCCCCATGTTGTCGAACCGTTGACCCACGATGTCCTGATTGTAGGTGCCCACACTGGTGCTCGCCCAAGCGACCACGAACGCACCTGATGTCTGGCTATCGATGACGGGGCCGCTCGCCCCAAGGGGATCGGCGAGCGTAAGCTCCGTTCCAAACAGTATGTCGCCCGGGTAGTCGAAAGAGAATGTCCTCACGCTGGCTGCCGGGTTAGGGAACTGCTGTTCCCAGACGACGACGAAGCCGAGGGGAGGTAGAAAGGAGACCTCAGCATTAGCCTGGTTGCCGGCCGCCGTCGCGTTCAATAACTCCTCCTCATTTTCCACCGTAACGACGCTGTCGGTGTTGGAAGGGTCGGGAACGAACAGGTTGCCGCGAATACCCCCGTAGTTGGAGTCCGCCCCCGACCAGACGACGGCGAAGCGCCCGGTGTTGCCCGGATCTACAGCGACGGCAGGATCGGACTCTTGGTAAGCCGTGATGGTGTTGGCGATGAACTCTGTACCGATCTTGTCCCCTTGGGGGTCGAAACGCTGAACGTAAACGTCCAGGCTTTCGCTACCCGGTGGCGTCGCATCCATCGACCCTGGACACCCGCTTCCATCGTTGGCGGAGTTCGTCCACACGACGACGAAGCTGCCGTCGGGCGCCATGTCGACGTCGGGACGGGAATCCGTGGTCTGACAACTGGTGCTGACCTGAATCTTGCCACCGACAGGGACCATCTGCGCGGCGGCCCAAGAGACGGCCAACGCGCTGACGGTGATGGCCACAGTCGAAGTGAGTAGTACCCGCCGAGTAGGCAGTCTGCCGACGGTCTTATCGTCGCCCCCCACCATCCGTTTCCTATACCACAGCGCCCCGGCCTCCAGCCAGTATCTGGATCTTGGGAGTACAACGCGCCGCGCCGCGGCCCGCAACCGGCCGGGCGAATACGACACCGCCGGCACAATCACTCACCGCCAACAGGCAGCTCTAGTCTGGAGACTCGAACGGGTATAGGGCTGACGGCTCGCTCATGCGCCAAGACGAGATCAACGCAAACGGCATACGCTTCGCCTACCTCACTCAGGGGTCGGGACCGCTACTGTTACTCCTCCACGGTTGGCCCGACAATGCCCATAGCTGGGAGAAGCAGATACCCGTACTGGCAGAGGCCGGGTACACAGTCGTGGCCCCTTTCCTGAGAGGATATCCACCTACGGAGGTTCCCGTAGACGGCTACTACGACCGTGCGACGCTGGCCAAGGACATCGCCGAACTCATCGTAGCCCTCAACGGCGGCGAGCCGGCCCTGCTCGTGGCTCAGGACTGGGGGGCGGCGATTTCCTACGGGGTGCTCGGCGCTTTTCCCGAGCGCGTCAGAAGAGCGGTTCTACTGGCCGTACCGCATCCGGCTCAGATACGACGCACCCTGCGTAGATCACCGATCCAAGCGATCCGTTCCTTTCACTGGTTCCTCTTCCAACTGCCAAGTGTGCCGGAATCTTTGTTGCGTGCCCGCAACTTCGCCTTCATGGAGTTTCTCTGGCGCCTTTGGTCTCCGAACTTCGAAGACCATGCCCACGTCGCACGCATCAAGAAGATGATGTCGGAACCGGGAGCACTAGAAGCCACTCTTTCCTACTACCGCGCGATGATGAAGCGGGAGATGCAGGATCCGGCCCTTACCGACATTTGGCGCAACCTCGACAGACCCATAACCACACCGACGCTGGTATTGTGCGGCTCTCACGACATGAGAGGGAAGATGCTCGAAGATCAAGACGAGTACTTCGCCGGGGAGTACCGCTGGGGAATCGTGGAGGGCGCCGGACACTTCCTCCACCGCGAAAGGCCCCGGGAAGTCAACGAGAGGATTCTGGCTTGGCTCTCACGTTCCTCTTAAGAGGAGGAACCGTTCCCCATGATTGCCGCGATCTCTCGTCTGTCACTTGCGCCCGGAAGGCCTAACCCTTCATCGTAACCGAACACGCGAGTCGCGGGTTCGGAACCGAAGCGCCCGTCTAGAATCTCGAGGCTCTCGAGCGTCACCAAGGACGGGTGCGCATGGCCGCTGGCGTGAGCCAAGCGCAATAACTCGCGGCGCAAGCTGACTATGTAGTTGGCGAGCCGCACTGATTTGAGAGTCGGGACCAGCCCCCTCTCCAACCAGGGATTGTGACTGGCCACGCCGGTGGGGCAACGGCCCGTGTGGCAGCGCTGGGCCTGGATACAGCCGATGGCGAGCATCGCTTCGCGCGCGACGTTGACCATGTCGCAACCAAGACCAAAGGCGAGGATGGCGTTATGCGGCAGTCCGAGCTTGCCCGAGCCGACGAACACCACCTTCTCATGCACGCCGGCTTCCGCGAATTCCTTGTAGACGCGTGAGAACCCGACCTTGAAAGGCAAGGCGACGTGGTCGTTGAATACTTGCGGTCCGGCCCCTGTGCCGCCTTCGCCCCCGTCGATCGTGATGAAGTCGACGCCTCGCTGGGTTTCCGCCATTAATCGCGCCAGATCGCGCCAGAACCCCAGTTCGCCGACGGCCGACTTGATGCCCACCGGCCTACCACCGGTGTCGGCGAGCAACTCCACGAAGTCGAGCATGCTGTCGGCATCCCGAAATGCCGTATGCGCCGCCGGGCTCACGCAGTCGCGTCCCATGGGAATGCCGCGGATCCGGGCTATCTCGGGCGTGATCTTGGAAGCCGGCAGCATGCCTCCGAGCCCAGGCTTGGCGCCCTGACTGAGCTTTATTTCGATGGCGCGGATTGCGGGCACGCGTTCCAGGACACGCTTGAACTCATCGAGGCTGAAACGGCCCTGCTCGTCGCGGCAGGCGAAGTATCCCGTTCCGATCTGCCACACCAGATCGGCGCCGTGAAGATGATGACCGGACACGCCGCCCTCGCCGGTGCTCTGCATGCATCCAGCCAGCACCGCGCCGCGGTTGAGAGCTTCGACCGCGCTTGCGCTCAACGAACCGTAGCTCATAGCCGAGACGTTCACGGCCGAAGCGGGGCGAAACGCCAAGCGCCGGGCACGGTGTCCACCCAACACCTTGGCCGACGGCAACCGGTAACGGCGCGACAAGGGCTCGGTGCGCTCTAGAGGACTGTCTAGGGGGAAGGCGCTATGGGCGAGAACCAGATAGTTGGACACGGTCTCCATGTCGGAGTCGGTGCCGAACCCGAAGTAAGGATTGTCTCCTTTCGCAGTGGAGTAGACCCAGCGCCGATCGTCCCGGTTGAAAGGCCTTTCTTCCTCGTTGTCCGTAACAATGTACTGTCGCAACTCGGGCCCGAACATCTCGAGCGTGTAGCGAAGGTGCCCGATGATGGGGAAGTTGCGCAGGACCGTATGCTGGCGCTGGAAGATATCGTAGAGGGCTACGCCTGCGAGCAGGGCGAGGATGATGCATACGAGGATCATTGTTTCGCCACGCTGATCGACACCTGATCTCTGAAGTAGCTCCCCCGCTGTTCCTTGAAGCTACGCTCGAGCCGGGCCGAGAATTCCCCGAGTTCGCGGTCTCCGATCTTTCTGCGCCGACCCTCAGCTTCGACACCCAGCTCCCGGGTCAGCGTCCGTTCGAGGACGTCGAGCGTGCGGGGCACGTCGATAATGGTTACCCCGGTTTCTCCTTCCCCCGCGAACTTCTGCACGCGCACCGTCCTGAGACCGTGCTGTCCTGTATCGATGCTGGCTTCGGGCAACTTCTCGAGATCGGCCCTCAGTTCCGCCAGGCCGACCGGGTTCTCCTCACTCGACTCGATCGACTCCGGAACCCGAATCTCGATGCGAACCCTGTCCGACGGATAGCTGTCGCCGTCGATAACCACTTCGGGTTTGTTCGGGAGCCCCGTCGCCAGTGGCTCGACGAAGCTCCAGAAGTAACCCAGCGCAAGCCCTTCCGGCAACGACGTCGTGCGCACGAAACGAAAACCCATAAGAACCAGTGCCGACTGCAGCACTGCACTGACCTGGGTGGTTACCGTCTCACCGACTGGCAGGTCGGGGGCGGCCCAGATCACCAGTGCCGCCACGATGGGAACGACGGCACAGACGAGGGAGATCCCAGTCTTGAGGTGTTCGCGATTCACGGTAGCGTTTCTCCTTGCCGGTCAAGCCTCAGCAAACGAATGATTGTCCCTGCGATCCGTTAAAGGAAGGCGCCCTCGTGGCCCGTTGACGTTACCTGGCGGCCAAGGCAAACACGGGCAACGCCCGCCACAGAGACGGATCGACGATGCCACGTCCACAACATGTGATACTGCCCGAACCCGCCAGACATGCACGCTTTCTGATAGTGCGTGTCGACGGCCCGGGGGTATCGAGAGCAACGCGAACGGCGCTATCCTTCTCGGATACGGCAGCGAACGTAGCAACACTGGACGTCGACGCGGGACTCGTCGCGGGCGTGGCCCTGGGATCGGCCTTCTGGGACGTTGTGAGCCCAAGCCGGCGCCCCGCAGGCCTGAGACCTTTCGTTGCTCTGGAATCGGCGGGGCGCAGCGCCCCCAGCACGGGCGGAGACCTTCTATTTCACATCACATCCGACCGGGCCGACCTCAACGCGGAGTTGCTCATACGTACCATGCGTGACCTCGATTCTTCCGCGCGCGTCATGGAAGACGTCCAGGGGTTTCGATACCTGGACGCCCGCGACCTGACGGGCTTCATTGACGGCACCGAGAACCCCGAAGGCGAAGAGCGGGCCGACGCTGCATTGATCGGCGACGAAGATGAGGCTTTCGCCGGCGGCAGCTACGTGTTCACCCAGCGCTACGTACACGACCTGACCAAGTGGAACGGGGTGCCGGTGCCCGAACAGGAAAAGACGATCGGTCGCCGCAAGGCCGACAGCGAAGAACTCGCCGACGACGTGAAACCACCCACAGCCCACATCAGCCGTGTCGTCATAGAGGAGAACGGGCAGGAGCTCGAGATCCTCCGTCACAGCTTTCCCTACGCCACAGCGACCGAGGCGGGCCTCTTCTTCATCGCCTACACTCGGGACCTAGAGATCCCGGAGAAGATGCTGGCACGCATGATGGGCGTTTCGGGCGACGGCGTGCACGATCACTTGCTCGACTTCACCGCGCCGGTCTCCGGGGCTACGTTTTTCGCCCCGTCGCTGGACGTTCTGGCCGCTCTGGCCTAGCGGCGCGAAAGTTGGACTCTTGGCCCGAGCCGCGATAACTTCCTGAAATCGCGGCGTAACAACCCCGCCTTACTTATCCACGATGACGAGCAAGTCAGAGCCCGCCTACCCGTTGCTGGAATCTCTGCGCTCTCCTGACGAGCTTCGCGACTTCGAAACCCCGAAGCTCGAAGAACTCGCCGCCGAGTTGCGTACGTTCATCATCGAGTCTGTGACTCACACCGGCGGCCACCTCGGAGCCGGCCTCGGCGTTGTGGAGTTGACACTGGCGCTCTACTCGGAGTTCGAGTTCAACGAACACGACAAGCTCATCTGGGACGTCGGCCATCAGTGCTATCCGCACAAGCTGCTCACCGGCCGCCTCGAACGCTTTTCCACCCTGAGGCAGGCGGGCGGCATTTCGGGGTTCCCCGACCCCAAAGAATCTCCCTACGACACGGTCAAGACCGGTCATGGCGGCACCAGCATCTCCACCGCCATGGGGTTCGCACTGGCTTGGCGGGAGCTCGGCAAGGATTGCCAGCGAAAGGCGGTTGCCGTGATCGGCGACGGCTCCCTGCAGGAGGGCAATGCCTACGAAGCCCTCAACCACGCCGGCACTTACGACGACGCCAATCTCGTGGTCGTGCTCAACGACAACAACATGAGCATAAGCCCGAGTGTGGGCGCCATGAGCCACTACCTGTCGAAAGTACGCAGCTCCACCTGGGTCAACCGGAGGCTTCGCACCATTCAGCGCGCGGTCAGGCGTATCCCCCGCATAGGAGACGGAGTCGACGACGTACTGCACCGCTGGTACCACTCGATCCAGGGCATAATCCCTCACCACACCCTCGGGATAATCTTCGAAGAGCTAGGCTTCTTCTACTACGGCCCTATCGACGGCCACGATGTCGAGTCGTTGCGCCAGGCTTTTCGCGCGACCCGCTGGATGCGGCGCCCGGTGCTGATACATGCGGTCACCAAGAAGGGGCTCGGCTACCAGGACGATGTGCCCGAGACCACCTGCTATCACGCCGCCCCGCCCAGCAAGGCGATCACCGGCGACGCGGTATCGGCCTATCCCGACCAGGGCGGCCCGAGCTTCACCTCGGCTTTCGCCGATCAAGTCATCGCGATGGCGGAGCGCGATCCGAGGGTGATCGTATTGACGGCCGCAATGCTCGACGGCACAGGCCTCGTCAAGGTAAGGAAGCGCTTTCCCGAGCGCTGTCTCGACACGGGCATGGCCGAGCAGCACGCGGTAGCTCTGGCATCGGGGATGGCCTTGGCCGGACAACGGCCGATCTGCGCCATCTACTCGACTTTCTTACAGCGCGCCTACGACCAAGTATTCCAAGAAGTCGCTTTGCAGCGGGCTCCTGTGATGTTCTGCCTCGACCGCGGCGGCCTGGTGGGAGCCGACGGCGCCACCCACAACGGAATCTTCGACATCGCGTACCTGCGTTGCTTACCGAACTTCACTCTCATGGCGCCGCGCGATACCGGCGAGCTTGTACGAATGATGGACCTCGCCCATGAGCTGGACGGCCCTTCGGCCATCCGTTTTCCACGCGGCTCGGGGGTCCATCCCGACTCGCAGCTGCCGGCTACGCCATTGGCCGTGGGCAAAGCCGAACGCCTTGCCGACGGCAACGACGGCTGCTTGTTGGCCTATGGCACCATGACCTATGTGGCTCTGGAAGTCCGGCGCCGCATCTTGGCGGCGACCGGCATGGAGCTCAGCGTGGTCAACGCTCGCTTCGCCAAGCCTCTGGATGCCGACATGATCGGTAGCGAACTGAGGCGCCAGCCGATCGTGTTTACGATGGAGGATCACTCCGTCGCCGGCGGCTTCGGCTCGGCGGTCAACGAAATGGCAGCAACGATGTCCGGAACGGGGGAGTTGGCCAGCGTGGAGATTTTCGCCCTGCCCGACCGGTTCGTGGATCACGGAACACAGGTCGAGCAGTTGATCGAGACCGAACTCGACGTCGATTCGATAACCCGCCGAGTTCAACTCTCTCTGGGCCGGCTCACGCCCACCAAACCCTTGCGTGTGATCGGCGAAGGCTCCTTGGCCGTCACACCGCGGCAGGCCGGAGCCGAGCGCAGCTGACCCGGGCCCTACTCGCAGGGCCCGTCGTGAACGCCGCAGTCGTTACTGCGCGCCTCGTCCTTGATCTCCCGGTACTGATCCTTGTCGATCAGCCCTCTGCGCCTGAACGATTTCGCTTCGTCTTTGACGCAGCTGAAGTATTTCTTGTGGTTCTTCCAGGGGTCTCCATCCTCGTTGGTATCGCAAGGACAAGCCTGGTCGATGCTGCAACCGCTCCTCGAGACGATGTCGCCCGGTTCGGTGCCGCCGCACTTGTCGCACGCATCTCCACGGCCGTCACCGTCGGCATCCGCCGCCTGACCGCCGGCATTTGCAACCGCTGGGCAGTTGTCATCTCCGTTTAGAACTCCGTCGTCGTCCTTGTCGGTATCGCAGGCGTTGCCGAACAAGTCACCGTCGGTGTTCTTCTGCGAGGGATTCGGCTTGGAAGGACAGTTGTCGTCGCCGTCCAATACTCCGTCGCCGTCGTTGTCGCCGGGCGCAGGCTCAGGATCGCCGCAGTTGGTATCGCGAGCGTCCCGGACTATCTCACGGCGCTCGTCTCGATCGATGAGATCCTTACGCTGAAACTTCTTGGCTTTTTTCTTGACGCACTTGACGTACTTGCCGTGGCTCTTCCACGCTACGTCGGGCTCGGGACCGTCACAGGGACAGTGCTGGTCGATGGTGCATCCCTTCTTGCCCACGACGTCCGTGCCGGGGTCCTCGTCGCAGCGATCGCATACGTCACCGATCCCGTCACCGTCGGCGTCCGCCTGATCGGCGTTGGCGTCTTTTCTACAGTTGTCGTCACCGTTGGCGACAAGATCACCGTCCTTGTCGGGATCGCAACGGTTGCCCAGACCATCGTCGTCGGTGTCGGTCTGTGAGGGGTTCCACTTGTCGGGGCAGTTGTCGACGACGTCATCGATACCGTCACAATCGACGTCGGCGGCATGCGCGCTACCGACTCCGACTGCCAGGGCCAGCGCCAGGGCGCCGAGTAGAACCGAGAATCTACTTATCGATCCCTCAGTAGATGAAACAACTCTTGGTGACATGGTAAGCCCCTCCGGTGAATGACCCGCCGCCTGCGATCTCGTCCCCGCAGCGGTCAAAGCCCTGAAATATAAGGCAAAGATTAGCTCTGGTTCCGGGAAACCGTCAAGACGCTATTTGCTCTTGTCCAGCGCAAGGCGACCGCCTCGCCTCCCCGTCTACACCATCCGGGTTAGGCCGCCAGCACTAGGACTGCCGGCATAGCCAAACTCTAACGTTAACGGGGTTTTAACCCCTTGACGTTGGAGTCGCAGCACAGGTAGATTGCGGAGCGATTGGGGGGTCCGGGTGGGCAGTTCCGGGCGTTCGATCGGCAGTTCTCGAGCCGGTTACTCGAGCAAGTAAGTGGGGAGCTGCGGTTTAGCACCTTGAACAGACTCTTGGCACCACTGGTTGTTGCGACCTTAGTAGTTTCCCTAGGGGAGATCCCTAGGGCTCACGCACAGAATTTCACCAAAGACGAGCAACGTTGCCGAAGTGCCGTGGCCGACGGTGGCACGAAGCTCGCCCGCACCATCAACAAGTTACTGTCGCGCTGTCACCGCGATCGTCAAAAGAATGCCGACGGTAGCGGCACCGGGTTTGACTGCACTACCATAGGACCCGACGCCGACCCCCGAGAAAAGATAGAACGCGAGCGTCAAAAGCTTCGCGAGAGAGTCGGTGGGAGGCGTGACAGGTGCGCCGACGTCGCCTCTCCCCTCCATCTCGGCTACGCCACTTGCCCCGACACGTCCGGGTGCGGGCCCGCCTGGGTCATCCATAGCTACGCTGATGTCGCCGACTGCGTCATCTGTCTCACCGAGGACTCTACCATCGGGCTGGGCCTCAACGCCCAGGGTGAGCCTTTCGTTCCGATGGCGAGCGAAGACTCCAAGTGCCACGTGTCGGTCGGTCGCAAGAAGCACTACAAGACCATCCTCAAAGAACGGTCCAAGTGCCAGAAGGCCGCGGAACGTGACGGAGCAACCGACCTCTCGGCTTGCGCCCAGGCTGACCCCGGCGAGAAGATCGCCAAGGTCCGTGCCAAACGCGAGGCGAAGAACATCGCCAGCTGCGAAGATGCCGACCTGACGCTGGTGGATTCGTGCAGCGACCTCAGCCCCGACGACCTCAATGCTTGCCTGTTCGACGACTCCGATGCACGAGGCTCGGCGCTTTTTCAGCAGTTCTACGAGCTGCCGTTGCCTGCTCAGGCGCCCGAGTGTCCGGATCGGATCGACTTCGTTCGCTGGCCGCACACGGGGGCCCCGTGCTTCAGCGATGCCGACTGCGTTCCGGGAACCTGCAACACCGCCATAGGACGGTGCCAAAGCCTCACCGTCTATGACGAGAGCTTCACCCACCGCAACGACATCAATGGCCCGGGCCTGGTATCCGCCCGTCTCAGCTGCCCCGGCCCCGGCCCCGCGTGCGGAACGTGCCAGCTGGCCGGAGTCGATCCGACGACGGAAATGTGCCGCTGCGCCGGCGACAACCGGACGGTCTGCGACGAGCCCTTCCGCAACGACGAGGATGATTGCGGCGGAGACGTCTGCGAATGTTACCTACAGGCCCCCTTACCGGTGTCGGTTGGCGGAGGCTCGGCCTGCCTCGTCGATCGCTTTACCGACGACATGACCGGTACCGTAGACGTCGACACGGGTGCCAGTGAGATGCAGATAGATGTGGCCTCGACGGTCTATCTCGGCATGTCCCTGTTCCAGCCCTGCCCGGTTTGCGGCGGGACCTGCTCGGCGCCGACTCAGTCCCAATGCAGCTCACCTGCAGCCAGCGCCGGCGGCGTGTGTTCACAAGACAGCGATTGCGACAGCGAGCCCGGCAGCGGCGACGGCCGTTGCACCAGCACGCTCGGTCAGCCCTGCTTGACGAGCAGCGATTGCGACGTGGTTCCTGGGAGCGGAGACGGCGTATGTAGCGGCTTCGATACCTTCGCCGGCGACGGAATCAGGGGCGGGGCCTGTGTCGGCGGTGACAACCACGGGCTGACGTGTGACGTGCAGGCCTTCAACACGACCTTCCCGGCCTTGCCGGGTACGAGTGGAGGTGGTTACAGCCTCGACTGCGCCCCGCCTGTGGCGCTCAAGCTCGCTGACCGCGTACTGAACCGCAAGCAAACTACCGGCACTGTCAGCCTCGGCCGCAACGTCGACTGCGGGCTTCCGTTCAGCAACCCGCAGCCGCCCTTCAACCTGCAGAACGATTGTTTCTGCCGGGTCTGCTCAGATGATTTCAGCATCGGGTGCAGCTCTGACGCCGACTGCGAGGCAGTGGGCGCAGGCGTCTGCGACTCCAACGGCACCGGCCAGCCCCCGGCGCCCAACTATTGCGACCCCGCCATCGAGAACGGGGGCGACGGCGTGGTTGGACAGTGCGTCTCCATCGGTGACGGCGACGGCGAGTGCGTCAGTGAAGCCGACGACCTCACTTACTGTGACGGGATAGTGCGAGCTGACGGGAGCGGCCTGCTTCCCTGTAATCCGACCCCCACCTGTGCCCAACCGCCTTTCCAGACCTGCACGGACAGCTCCGACTGCGACCCGGGCGTCGAATGCGTCACCGATCTGGACTGCAACGGCGCCGGCCTCCCCGCAGGCGACTGCACCCTGGTGCAGCGCCGTGCATGCTATCCCGACCCCATAGCGCTGTCGGGAATCGCGGACCCGTTCGATCCGGTAGGTGTATCGGCCTTCTGCGTGCCCGGCAGTGAAAACCCGGGGGTCAATGCGGTCGTCGGCCTGCCGGGACCGTCGCGCATGCGGATTCAAATGAGCTCGACCGCGTTTTGCGCCAGCGACAACAGCGTCCGCTACATCCCAGGGGTGGGCAACTGCCCTTGACGGAGCCCGCCTGCCGGTATCGGCCTCTGCCCGGCGCTTTGTGTTGCTGCCCGTTACGCTTATTCTAGACTGATATTCTGCGTCCGGGAGCCGGCCATACAAGGCTTGCACCGGCGCATGGCAATCAGATGTTCGGCGTAACCGACGATTTAAGGATAGACGGGCTGAGGCCGTTGATCCCACCGGCCATCCTCAACGAGGAGTTCCCGATGACCGACGCTACCACGGCGACGGTCACGCGGGCCCGAGACGAGGCCACACGCATCGTCAAAGGCGAAGATGACCGGCTGTTGGTGATCGTTGGTCCTTGCTCGATTCACGATACGGATGCGGCCCTGGAATACGCGGAACGGCTGCGGCCCTACATACAAAGCCTCTCCGAGGATCTATGCATCATCATGCGCGTGTACTTCGAGAAACCGCGCACGACGGTGGGTTGGAAAGGGCTCATCAACGATCCGGATCTCGACGGCAGCTTCAATATCAACCACGGCTTGCGCAAAGCGCGCGGGCTGCTCGTGGACCTGGGCAACCTGTCGGTGCCGTCAGGCTCGGAGTTCCTCGATACGATAAGCCCCCAGTTCATCGCGGACCTGGTCGCATGGGGTGCCATCGGAGCACGCACGACCGAGAGCCAGATACACAGAGAGCTGGCATCCGGACTGTCCGTCCCGGTCGGCTTCAAGAACGGCACGGACGGGAACATCCGCATCGCAATAGACGCGATCGGCGCCGCGCAAAAGCCCCATCATTTTCTGTCTGTCACCAAGCAAGGCCTCAGCGCCATCGTCAGCACCACGGGCAATGACGCCTGTCACGTCATTTTGCGAGGCTCCACCAGCGGTCCCAACTATGACCCCGACAGCATCGCCGCGGTGAGCGAGTCGTTGAAATCCGCCGGTCTCACGCAACGAGTGATGATCGACTGCAGCCACGGCAACAGCAACAAGGATTACACGCGACAGCCTGTCGTGGCGTCCGGCATCGCAGAGCAGGTCGGCGGCGGAGAGGATCGTATCTGTGGCGTCATGATAGAGAGCCACCTCGTCGAAGGCCGACAGAACAACGAGCAGGGCAAGGACTTGGTCTACGGCCAGAGCATTACGGACGCTTGTATCTCTTGGGAGAACACCGTGCCTGTTCTCGAAGAACTCGCCGAAGCCGTAAAGCGCCGCCGCACGGCCTGAAACGGCGCTTCGGCCCGAGTACAGCCGGCTGCCCCGCCGTTTGCGACATCCCACACCCTTCTGTAGAGCACCCCGATGGCCGGCAGCCAACCTCTCGCTTCTCAGCGCGGCGACTCGACGACCGACGAAACTCTATCCAGGTTCATTAGCGTAAGGGCGCGGACCGAAGAGCTCTGCGAACCTCTCGATGTCGAGGACATGATGGTCCAGTCCATGGACGACGTCAGTCCTACGAAATGGCATCTCGCTCACACGACTTGGTTCTTCGAAACCTTCATCCTCGAGCGCCACGTCCGAGCCTACGAGCCTTTCGACCCTGCCTACAAGATCCTGTTCAATTCTTACTACAATGCCGTCGGCGACATGCATCCTCGTCCACGACGGGGACTGCTCTCGAGACCAACGGCGGCGCAGGTCTACGATTACCGCCGCCACGTAGACTCGGCTCTCGGCGAGTTCGTCGGCAGCGGTAACACGAACGACGAGATAACTGATCTGGTTACTCTAGGCTGCCATCACGAGCAGCAGCACCAGGAACTCATCCTTACCGACATCAAGCACGTATTGTCGTGCAACCCCCTGCAACCCGCCTACCGGGCCGACACCCGGGGGACCGATACAGTAGGCTACGCGGGTCCGACGCCATGGCTCGGATTCGAAGGCGGGCTGTCGTGGATCGGCGCACCCGATGAGGGCTTTGCCTTCGACAACGAACGGCCGCGCCACAAAGTCTACGTGGAACCGTTCGAGTTGGCGGCGAGGCCGGTGACCAACGGCGAGTTCGCCGAGTTCATCGAGGACGGAGGCTATCGGCGCGCAAACCTTTGGCTGTCCGACGGGTGGGATGCCGTAAACCGGAACGGTTGGACGATGCCTCAATACTGGCAGTCGCGGGACGGCGAATACGCAGCGTTCACTCTGAGCGGCGTGTTGCCATTACGCGACTCTGAGCCCGTGTGCCACATAAGCCACTACGAAGCGGATGCTTTTGCCCGCTGGGCCGGCGCCCGTTTGCCTACCGAAGCGGAATGGGAAGTCGCTTGCGACCCAGGACAGGATGCGGATGACACGGCCGACCTGGGAATCTTTCGACCGCGCCGCGCACCCGACATCGGACAAGGGCCGGTAGCGATGCTTGGCAGCGTATGGGAATGGACGGCGAGCGCCTACACTCCGTACTCAGGCTACAAACAGGCCGCAGGCGCTCTCGGCGAGTACAACGGCAAATTCATGAGCGGTCAGGTCGTACTCCGCGGTGGTTCCTGCCTCACTGCCGCCGGCCATATTCGACCGACCTACCGGAACTTCTTCCCCCCCGCTGCACGGTGGCAGATGTCGGGCCTACGCCTGGCCCGGAATCTCGCACGCGGTTGAATGCCGGCCCTGAGGGGCGCGTCTCACCCTGCTGAAATGCAGATCCCCATCTATCAGGTCGATGCCTTCACCAGCCGCGTGTTCTCCGGCAACCCGGCTGCGGTTTGTCCTCTCGAGAGCTGGCTCCCGGATGAGACCCTTCTGGCAATAGCTACGGAGAACAATCTGTCTGAGACCGCGTTCTTCGTCGGCGAAAACCATGAATACGAGCTGAGGTGGTTCACGCCGACGGTGGAGGTCGAACTGTGCGGCCACGCTACGCTGGCCTCCGCCCATGTACTTTTCTACGAGCTGGGGGCCGCAGGGCGATCCGTATCCTTTGATACACGCAGCGGAAGACTCGAGGTGAACAAGCGCGGGGATCTCCTGGAGATGGATTTCCCGGCTCAGGCCGCGCAGCCTTGCGCGGTGCCCGATCTACTCACCGAAGGGTTGGGCTCGACCCCTTCGGAGGTGTTGTCGGGCGTGAATCTCATGGCCGTGTTCGAGGACCAGGCCGCGGTAGCCGCGATCGAGCCCGACTTCCAGGCGTTGGCGGGCCTGGACTACTTCGGCGTTATCGCGACCGCGCCGGGAGAAGACGCCGATTTCGTCTCTCGCTTCTTCGCCCCCTCCAAGGGCGTGCCCGAAGACCCGGTCACGGGATCCGCCCATTGCACCTTGGTTCCATACTGGTCCCGTCGTCTGCAGAGAAGGGATCTACGCGCCCAGCAAATCTGCCCGGCGCGCGGTGGCGAACTAATGTGTAGGCATCGCGGTGAGCGCGTCGACATTGCCGGGCGCTGCGCGCTCTACATGCGAGGCACGATCGAGCCGAGCGTCACGGCATGAGCTGTAAGGGCGGAGGCTCGAGATCCGTCAGGTATTCGAACTCTTCCTTGAACTGCGAGACCGATAGATTCGTCTGCGCCGCGATGCGTTCCAACCCGTTCCGGTTGTCGAAGTCGTCCTTGCGGATACGGATCATGTAACGGCGCGCGATCAGGTAGCGCGCGGAATGCGTGTCCACCAACCGCACCTTCGTCCTGCCCGAGGCGGGATCGATCAGTTCTTCGAAGGGAACGGGCACGAACTTGTCCGCCTGCATGGAGACCATCACGCGCGTGCCTCCCTCCAGAAGATAGCGGGCCGCGCAGTAACCAAGGTCCCGCGTATATTCCATGTCGCTCGGAATCGGGTCGGCACAACGCAATTCGTAGCCGATGTTCTTGTCGACAATGGTCACCTTCACCCCGAGCTCGTCGAGGCGCTTTCTGACCGCTTTCTTCAACAAGTGGCCGACGTCTATCTCGGCGATACGCGTGTGACCGTGTGCGTCCTTCTCGACCTCCTCCAACCCGCCCAGGTCATCGGGATCTATACTCAGCGCCACCCCTTCGGCGATCACCGCCACTCCGTGGTTGCGGCCTTCTGCCTTGCGCTTGATGACGGCGCCGGCAAGCGTATCGACCAGCGTGGCGAACGGAACACGCTCCGTCCCGAACTCTTCCGGGATGAGAGTGATGGTAGAGCCGGCAGCCTTGCCGATTCCCAGCGCGAGATGACCGGCCTTTCTTCCCATCGCTATGACGAAGTACCAGCGGCTGGTAGTGAACGCGTCCACCATCAGGTTCTTACACAGCTCAGCACCGACGTGGCGTGCGGTCTTGTAGCCGAATGTGTCCACGTAGTAAGGCAGGTCCAGATCGTTGTCGATGGTCTTCGGGACGTGCACTACGCTGACCCTACCTTCCGACTTTTCCTCGACCTTCATGGAGGAGAAGGCCGTGTCATCTCCTCCGATCGTAATGAGCTTGGTGATCCCCAGTTCTTGCAGCGATAGGACGCAGTTCTCGAGCAGCTCATCGTCCGCGGTCGGATTGGCCCTGGAGATGCCGATCACCGAGCCGCCTCGGAAGTGGATCCTGCTGACGTCTTCGATCCTGAGAGGAACGGACCGATGTATACCGCCGTGCATGATGCCGCTGAACCCGTCCTGCAGGCCGACTACCTCATAGCCTCGTAGAATGCAGCGGATCGCAGCCGCAGCGATGACGCTATTGATGCCCGGGGCGGGCCCGCCCCCTACGAGGATTCCGACTTTGTCCTTGGCCCCCATCCGCTTCTCCTATCCTATTCTTCTGCAGGGCCGGGAAATCGGTCCCGCAAGATACGCTTCAGGATCTTGCCCGAGGGATTCCTGGGAATCTCGTCGACGAACTCGACCCCTTTGGGCATCTTGAAGCGCGCCAGCTTCCCCTCACAATATTCGAGTACGGCGCTCTCTGCGAGAGATTCATCGGACCTGACGACAATGGCCAAGGGGCTCTCACCCCATTTCGGGCTTGGCTGACCAATGACGGCGGCGTCCGTAATCCCCGCGTGACCCAAGAGGACGTTCTCCAGTTCGGCAGGATAGATGTTCTCACCCCCTGATATGATCATGTCTTTCTTGCGATCCTGTATGTATACGAACCCTTCTTCATCCATGGACGCGAGATCGCCGGTGTAGAGCCACCCGTCACGAATCGTCTTCGCCGTCTCGTCCGGCCGCCGCCAATACTCCTTCATGATGTGGCGTCCGCTGACTATGACCTCACCGACATCGCCCGCAGGCACGTCGTTGCCGGCGTCGTCGACGATGCGAACGTTGGTATGAAAGAATGCCTTGCCGGTCGAACCGGCTTTGCTGATCGCATCCTCGGGGCTGATCAGACAAGCAGGTCCGCAAGTCTCGGTCAGTCCGTAGACCTGGTGGATTTCGATCCCGATGCCGGCATAGGCTTGTATCAACGTGACCGGTACAGGAGCCGCACCGCTCATGATCCAACGTAGGGAAGAATAGTCGAAGCCGGCTTTCTCGAGGACCTGAAGCATGAAGTTAAGCATGGCCGGCACCGCAAGCATCACGGTCACGTTGTGCTCCTGGACCAGTTTCCACACCTCCACGGGATCGAAAGTGCGCATGAGTATGCTGGTCGCACCCCGGTACACGTTTACCGTCAACGGCGTCAGCGCACCGACGTGAAACAAGGGCAAGGCCACGATGTACACGTCACGGTAACGAACATCCGATGTAACCGAGATCGTCAACGCCCCCCACATGGCCGTGGAATGAGTGTGCACGACGCCCTTCGGATGGCCGGTGGTCCCCGAGGTGTACATTATGTAGAGATCATCATCATCGCTTGCATCGATGACGGGCTCATCGACCGCGGCGCCGCCCTGAAGCTTCGCGTAGGACTCGGCGAATGCTGGCAGACCTTTCTGATCGCCCCCCACACCGTCGACGCACACCCAGTTCTGCAGAGATTCCAAACCGCGGGATTTGAGATCCTCAACCATGGGGGCAAACTCCTCGCTGAAGATCAGAGTCGTCGCACCGGCGTCGCTCAGTATGAACTCCAACTCGTCGGCAACCAGACGCCAGTTCAGCGGCACCACGACCGCGCCGATCTTGGCGACCGCGAAAAAGCTTTCCATGTACTCAGGGCTGTTGAGCAGCAGGAGGGCGACCCGGTCACCCTTGCGCACTCCCAGAGCGTGCAAGAAGCCGGCAGTGCCGTTGCACCGCTCGTTGAGCTCCCGATACGTGTATGAACGGTTTCCCGCAGGATCTATGCAGGCCGTAAGGGCAGGGTTCAAGTGTGCTCGCTTGGCGAGAAACAGTCCGACGTTGTTCTTCAATGTCCACTAGCCTCCAGATAGACGGTTTCGTTGCTGGTCTTTGAACGCTTCGAGTTCTTCGATGCTCTTGGGCCAGTCCGACTTCAGCACCCGGGATAGGGCGCGGTCGGCGAGAAGCTTGCCTCCCGTCTGGCACGCAGCACAGTAGTTCGTTTCGTTGCCCGCATAAACGATCCTCTGCACCGGGGTGCCGCATTCCGGGCATGGCAAGCGATACCGCCCGTGCACGGCCATACCGTCTCGGAACGCCGTCACCTTTCGCGGCATCTCGTCACCGGCCTCTTCTCTCAGGCGGACGGTCCACTCGGCGAGAGTCTCGCGCATCAAGGAATACAGCCGTTCGACCTCTTCATCGGAGAGCTTGCCGGTCAAGGCCACGGGCGACAGCTTGGCAGCATGCAAGATCTCGTCGGAATAGGCGTTGCCGATCCCTGCGATCAAGCGTGGATCGGTAAGGGCCCTCTTGAGGGTATGATTCTCCGCCAAGAGCCGTTCCTTGAAGGACTCGACGTTACATTCCAGCGGCTCGAGACCGCCGCGATCGTGCACGGCAAGACCTTCGGCACCACGTGCTACATGCAGTGACGCGCGCTTCCTGGTCCCGGTTTCGGTCAACATCAAGATCCCGTTGTCGAAATGCAAAGCGGCCAAGTTCGATTTCTTGGCCGGCACGTTACCCCGCGAGCGCCACTGGAGCCGCCCCGCAACCATCAGATGTACTACCAGGAATACGTCGATGTCCAGGCCGAGAACGATCCTCTTACCCAACCTGGAAACGCCGGCCAGGGTGGCCCCTGCGCAAGCCGATACCGGCGGTTCGAAGGTTCTCAGCAGACTCGGGCCGGTCACTTCGACGGCCTCCAGCCGGTGCCCGACGGCAAGCTCGCTCAGACGCTCTACGTACACTGTCAGGTCAGGAAGTTCGGGCATGAGCTGCCCTCGTAGCGGCGGGACCACCGCCATGCAATACAGCAACGGGGCGGCGATGGCGCTGGCCCGCCGGCGTCAGATCGAGGTTTACAGCAAGACCTTCGAAGTGCTAAGTAATTAGGTCGCAGTCCGCCGAGCGTCGCGGCTCGGGGGGAGACGGGGAATATGGCCAGCTACGAGAAACTGTCGTCAATGGATAGGGTGTTCCTCGACCTGGAGGGTCCGAGCAGCCACATGCACGTGGCCGCGACCATGATTCTGCAGTCGGGCCCCCTGCGCGGGCCCGACGGCGGCGTCGACATTGACAAGGTCCGCGCCTACGTGGCTTCGCGCCTTCATATGATGCCCCGCTACCGGCAGAAGCTGCGCTTCACGCCCATCGACAAGCAGCCTATCTGGGTAGACGACGATCGGTTTCGCATCGAGTACCACGTGCGCCATAGCTGCCTGCCCCGTCCGGGCGGAGAGCGGATGCTCAAGCGCTTGTCCGGCCGCATCATGTCCCAGCAGCTCGACCGTGGTAAGCCGCTGTGGGAACTCTGGGTCGTCGAGGGGGTCACCGACGACACCTTCGCGATCATCAGCAAGACCCACCACTGTATGATCGACGGCGTGTCCGGTGTGGACCTGATGTCGGTTCTACTCAGCCCATTCGAGGACGAGGAGCCGGCCGAGGCGCCGGCCTGGAATCCCGACCCGCCCCCGGGCGACAGCGAAGTCTTCCTCAACGAGGTCTGGCAGCGCGCCATGACGCCGTTCACCGTCGCGGGTGCGGCTTGCGAGGCCGTGCGGCATCCGCGTCGAACCGCGCAAGAAATCGGTGACTCGCTGGCCGCTCTGGGCGAGGCCATAAGCGGCAACTTCCACCGGTCCTCCGATACCCCCTTCAACCGCGAGATCGGGCCGCACCGCCGTTTCGACTGGATCCGCTTCGATCTCGAGAACATCAAGGCCGTGAAGAACGCCCTCGGCGGCACGGTCAACGACGTGGTCCTTGCCACCGTCACAGGCGCGCTCGGCCGTTTCCTCGAACAGCGAGGGTTTCCGACGTCGAGACAGAAAGAGATGGAGTTGCGCGCGTTCTGCCCGGTCAGCGTTCGTTCGGAATCCGAGCGGGGCACACTGGGCAACAGGGTCTCCGGAATGATCGTCGATCTTCCGGTCACGGAGCGCGACCCGGGCGCCCGCATGGACGCCATCAGTCATTTCACCCACGATCTCAAAGAGTCCAAGCAGGCTCTGGGCGCTGAAGTATTGGCGGCAGTCAGTGAGTGGACAACTCATACGCTGTTGACCATGGGAGCGAGACTGGCCACGGGCACACGCGTGTACAACCTGGTTGTAACGAACGTGCCCGGACCTCAGATCCCCTTGTACATGCAGGGCGCTCGCGTACTCGAGACCTATCCGATGGTGCCGCTGTTCCGCACGCAGGCCCTCGGGATCGCGCTGTTCAGCTACGCCGGCGGCCTTTACTGGGGCTTCAACTCGGATTGGGATCTGATGCCGGACTTACACAGTTTCGTCGAGGCAATGCAGGCCTCGTTCGACGAGCTGTGCAAGGCCGCTGGGATCAACACGAGAGCGCAGGCGGGTAACGGCAAGTCCGAGTCGATGGACGAGCCTGTCGGCGATACGCCCGGCGACCGGCCCATTCACTCTTAGTCAGGCTGCCTTTTTTCCGTCGCTGTCCTCCAGCAGACGCGTTTCAGCCAGCCGGATGGCGGTATGGGCCACCGGCCTGTCACACAATGAACGCGCACCACTGGCGAGATGATCGTAAACCGACTTGTAGCTTTCGGTGAGCTGTCCCACCAGCTCGGCAGTCTTGTGGAAGTGATTGGTAACACTGGCCTTGTAGGCCGTGTGTTCTTCGAGAGCTTTGTCCAGCTCCGCTTGTAAGCGGCGGGAACGTCTCTGTCCCGGGAGAACGAAGTGTCCGGCAAGCAGGCCGCAGGCCATGCCTACGACGAAGACCGCTACACTGAAAACCGCGATTGATATGACCGTCTCTTCCATCACACCGCTCCACATCCGAACGGTCGTCCCGTCATAGGCCCCGATGGGCGAGAGGCTCGAGCCCGCTCGGCGAGCTGAGCAGGGACTTCGACGGCGTCCGGCTTAGGGCCCCTAGTATAGCGGCATCGGGGCCAGGTAGGCGATAGGCGGAGGTCAGATACCCGCAGCTGTGAGCTCGGACTCCCAGACCGCCTCGCGCAAGAGCGCTTTGACTTCCGGTTCGTAGTTGAAGCTCAGATGGCAGCCGTGGTACCAGGCGATTCGCGGTTTGTCCCAGTGCAACCACAAGTCGCGCACGTGGGTAGGGTCGACTATGCGGTCGACCAGGCCACCGAAAATATAACGCCGCTCGACCGGCACGGCGGGAGGAAGCTTGAGCGGGGCGACCACGCTCAGCAACCGCTCTATGGACTCCCAGCCGATGCCCAACTGATGAGAGTATTCCACCAGGTCGGGAGGGGCGTACCGCTTCATGATCCGAACGAAATCCGTAGCTGGGATCCCGGCTATGACGCAGGCTAGCTCGGGCTCGAAGGCCGCCAGCAATGCGGTCGCATATCCGCCCAAGGAAAGGCCATAGACACCCACAGGCGCGTCTCCTTGTCGTCTCACCCAGCTCAAAAGGCGCCTCAGATCCCATACGGCCTGAGCCGAACCGTGGATCGTGTTGAGGTAACCGACCCGGAAGAAACGGTCTCCACTCAAAGTCGATACCTTGCGTGGGCCGTGGAGGGGCAAGACGTAGCAGGCGACATTGAGTCCACGGCGATGCAGTTCTTCCAGCCGGAACGCGGTGATGTCGACCGATGCGAATCCCGTACGATAACCGTTCACACAAACCAGCCAGGGCCGCTCCGCGTTCTTGTGCCGCATCACCCAGGCGTGAGCGGTGTGGTTGTCGTCGTAGCCCATCCAGCGTTCGCGCCCGGGCTCGCTCACCCGCGGTTCGTATCCGCTGTTGAACGTCAGATGTTCGAAAGGAACGCCGCCCCGCATCACGCGCGCCAGTCGCGGACCGGTCAACTCGGGGGGATCGCGGTGAAAGCTCATAGGATCGGCGAGCCATCCCCGCGCGGCGTAGTAGTCCTCGACGCCGACCATCTCGTCGCGCAAGCGCCGCCGGATGTGAGGGGAACTCATGCGCATCCGCGACACCAGCATGGTGCCGGTGTGCATCACTTCCTCGGCCAGGAACTTGGCCGCCACCGAAGCGTTCAAACGGGTTCGGGGTATACCCTCCTCGGTTCGTCCGCCCACGAGACCACTCAGCCAGCTGGCGGAGGCAGGCGGAGACACCTGCCCCTGGAGGACGCTCTTGGAGCCGTCGCTCACGACGGAAACGATCTCCCCATCTTTTAATTGTAGGCCGGAACCGGCGATGCGTTAAGCGGCAGCCGGCGCGATCGAGGGGGCCGGGGCTTACTTGCCCGTGAAGCGCGGTTGCCGCTTTTCGACGAAATGCGCCACGCCCTCGCGGAAATCCGCGCTGTCGAAGCTCTTTACCATCTCCTCGTTGGCCACGTCTATGGCCTCGGCGAGGGTCTCGAACTGTGCGTTGTACAGCTGCTCTTTCATGACCTTGATCGAACGCGGGGAAGCGAGTGTCGCCATTTCGGTCGCAATGTCGCGTGCGCGGGGAACGAGCTCATCGGCGGATTCCACGCGGCTGACGAGCCCCATTCGCAGAGCCTCTTGGGCGTCGATCATCCGGCCGCTGAAGAGGAGGTCGCAGGCGTTGGCCATCCCCACCAGCCGCGGCAGCAGCCAACTGACTCCATGCTCGGCAATGAGGCCGCGGCGGGCGAAAGCCGTCCCGAACCGAGCGGTCTCCGAGGCGATCCTCAAATCGCAGTACAGAGTCAGCACGAAACCGAGACCCGCTACGGGACCGTTCACCGCGGCGATGATCGGCTTCCGTACGGACGGGAAGTAGGAATACTGCTTGCGATAGTCTTCTCGCGCTTCGGCGCGCGGCTTGGCGATCTCGCCACGGGAACGTTGCGCTCCCTCCCCTCCCGTCTCTCTGTTGCCACCTTGTATGGAGGTCAGGAGATCCATGTCTGCGCCCGCACAGAAGCCGCGGCCCGCACCCGTCAGTATGATGGCCCTGACCTCATCGTCGGCATCCGCAGCCAGCATCGCGTCCTGCAGTTCGAGGCCCATCGTGAGCGTAATCGCGTTGAGTTTGTCGGGGCGGTTCAGCGTTATGGTGGCAATACTGTCGGCAGTTTCGTAGGTGATCTCTTCGTATGACATCCGCGCGCTCCTCTACGGCCTTCGTATATCCGAAAGCGTCGGGCCAAAAAAACCCGCAGAGCTACGGCATTGTTGATGTGCCGGGCGGAAACACCCGCCTGGACCGGACTGCAGGCCGGCTAGATCGATAGTTCAGACGCGGTCGGCCGCGCGTGCCTGACGCTTGTGGATGACCGGCAGCGTGAAGCTGAACACGCTTCCGGCGCCTGGGCGGCTCTCCACCCAGATGGTTCCGCCGTGACGTTCGACTATCTCACGGCAGATCGCGAGCCCCACACCGACGTCGCGCGCATGGGACTTCAGCACCTCCGTATCAGCCGAGAAGGCGCTAAAGGCGTTCTCCTGCTCGGGGACCGAAAGGCCGGGGCCGGAGTCGGCAACGCTGAAGCGAACGTAGTTCTGGTTGTGTTGGTCGATGCTGACACGCACCCTTTCGCGGGCGGGAGTGCTTCGAATGCCGTTCTCGACGAGCGTCATCAACACTTGAGAGACCCGGTTCTCGTCAGCCATGACGGGCTGCAGATGGGGATCCGCGTTGATCTCGAGCGTGACCTTCTTTCGCGCGGCATAGGTTTCGACCACCGACGTGATCCGGTCCATGAGCTCGGAAACCGTGACCGGAACGGCCGCCATACTGTCACCACGAACCGCCTCCATATTGGACACCTGCAGGGCTTGGTTGATCAAATTGGTGAGCCGTTCGCCCTCGTCGACGACGATTCCGGCGAACTTCGCGACCTTTTCCGGGCTCAATCCGCGGTGCCTGGCCAAGATCTTGGCGGCGTAGATCATGGACGAGACCGGCGACCTCATGTCACGTGACATGACGCCCAGAGCCTCTTCTCCTGCGGCGATGTCGGTATCGCCGTCGCGCACTACCGTCAACACCGCGTCACCGTTGCGTCTGGCGCTGCCGGCCAACGGAAGCGCCTCCTGATCATCGTAGTCGAGACCATCGAGGTCGAAATCCTCGTCGAACTCCTCGTCCGAAAGGTCCACGCCTTCATCGGAACCCCACAGCGCGCTGGTGGCCGTCTGCAACTCCTGCCTCGTTTCGACGGTGTTGAGATCCAACGGCACCTCGACGGTATGTATGATCGAACGGATCCGCTCCTCGCCCTGGGTCAAGGCACGCTCGGCCGCTCGCCTCTGGATCACCTCTCGCTTGAGTTCATGGTTGGACTTCGCCAGCTCGGCGGTTCGTTCATCGACCAACCTCTCCACTTGCGCAGTGCGACCGAAGACCTGCCAAAGATACGCGACGAGTAAGGCCGAGAACTGCAGGCCGGCTACCAGCAAGCCTTCCGCCTGCCATCCGCGCCTGGCCCTCAAGAACTCGGGAGTAGGCACCGCTCGCAGCTGCCAACCACGACCGGCCACATCGATCGACGTAGATCCGGCAAGGCGCCGTATGGGATCGGTGGCGGTAGCGACGTTAGTGAAGAGGTCGAACTCGCTGTCCTGTCCGTAGATCTCCCGATACCCCTCCGGAGTCGCCTCGGTCTCGTCACTGACCGCCAAGGTCAGCGATCCCTCGAACCCTGTCTGCGCCACGTTCAGGATCTCGTCGACCAGGATGATTCCGGCTATGAACCCCGAGAGTTTCGCACGCCGCTGTTCTACCGTCGCGGGCACCCCGCCTTTTGCGTAGACGGGAGTCAGGATGACGATCACCTTGCGAGGACCATCGGCATATCCGACTTCGATCATCCGTGTGGCGGCAGCCTCGCCCGTATCACGCGCCGCGCTCATGGCCGCCTGGTACGGATGCCCTGAGGCGAGGTCGAACCCGACGAGGTTCTCGTTCCCTCGCAGCGGCTCGATGTAGAAGATGGGGAAAGCGGCCTCACGCCTCACGTTGGGCAGCGCTTCTTGGGCGTCGCGGCGTTGTTCGTGTATCGAGAACCCGTGGAAGCCCTCCGTGTGGGCTCTCCACTGGAAGTCGGCTCTTTCCTCGGTGGGCACCCTCGGAACCCACGCCAAGGCCTGAATCGCGTCATGATCAGACCAGGCCGGCGACACCATGGACTTGAATTCCGCAAGCGACATTCGTCCCGACGCGGCCTGCAGCCCGGCCACCGACTCGAGTATCGCAGTGTCGACGTCGAGACTTCTGGTCACGTTGGCCGCTACCCGGCCCAGGTCGTGCTGGAGCTCGGACGCAAGTCGCTCGTCCTCCCATCCCTTGACGGCGATGAACACGATCAACGAAGCCGTGATACCGGCCAGTAGGATCGTCATCAGCACGAAGAACTGCCGCCAGGAGACGCTCATGCCTATGGTCAGACTGTCCAGCACTCGCCTGACACGTAGGAATACGCTGCTTCCGCCCCGGCGTCCCTTGCGACCTATGGCATGCATCTCTTCCATGGTGGAAATCCTCGCCGCTCTTCAATGCAATTGATATTCCACGCTCGACACCGCGCGCCATCGAGCCGAACGGTGATCAACAGTGTCAGTAACGATGGCAAAGCTATCGACACATCGACGTGCAGAAGTGACACGGACAAAGCCTCGCGCACACGACTTGAGGCGGCCGGCGAGGGCGCCGATGAGGCGGCGTGATCCCTGTCCTCCGCCATACCGCCCGCGCGCAGCGATCGATCAAGGGTGAAACCGCCGACCTCACGATTCAAGGGCTAGAGGCTCCTTCGAGACGACGAAGCGGCGCACTCGTCACGCCAGCGGAGGTATCGGCCTCATGACGAAGAGAGGCCGCGTACGGCAACCGCGAATACGAGTGGCCGTATATATAGGACGCAGAGTCCGGGAATCAGAATCGGGCGCAGACTGGCGCCTGCGTGCGCTTAAGCAGAGGGGCCGCACAATCTCGAACGGCCGGGCGTGGCCACCCCGCGATCTATATGGGGTTTTGCATGGTCTGACTTTTGCACACTGCAGAGCGGCTTAGGCCTGGCGATCGAGGCATGCGACGCGTCATAGCAATCTCTGTGTTGTTTCTCATGACCGCACTCCCAGTGCGGGCCGAGGCCGATCCTCCGGAGCTGTTCTTCTTCAACCCCGACTGGACGACCGGCAACCTCAACGTCCTGACGGAAGCGGTCGATCATTACATCGCCGAGAACGAACTAGACCTTAGGTTCCAAGCCTTCGCCCGCTACGAAGACTTCAAGAAGCAGCTGCATGCACGCCGGCCGGCTTTCGTCATCGTGCCGGCCTGGGTAGAGGACGACGATGACCTGGAAGTGAGACTCTCCCGCCTTGCTCACCCTGTCAGGGACGGACAACGCTCCTACCGTAAGGCACTAATGGCTCGCTCCGACATCAAGTCCGCGACCGAGCTCAACGGCGCTTCAATTGCGGCAGCCGCCATCGGGACCGGCCCACGAGATCCCAAGTCTGTGCTCGGACACTTCGGCTTGTCCGACTCGAACGCGGCCATCATCCCGGTACCCAAAGATATCGATGCACTGCTCGCCCTGAGCTTCGGACAAGTCGATGCAGCGCTGGTCACGCTCGCGCAACTCGAGCAGCTTCAGAAGCTCAATCCGAACAGCACGAAGAACCTGCATGTGCTCGACTTTTCGCCGGCCGTGCCCTTCCCGAGCCTGGCGTCGACCGAATACGCCGACACGGACGACATAGCCGCGCTGCAACAGTCGTTGCCGAAGATCGATACCAGCGGCAGCGGGCGCGCCCTACTCAAGGTGCTCGGGTTCGACCGGTTCGAGACCGTATCAACCGACTCAGGAGCCAACCACTTGTCGAAGGTTATCGTATCAACACTCTACGTGGGGTCTAGCCGATGAGTACGTTGCTGAACAAGGGAACGTTGCTGTTGTTGGCGATGACCATCGCCGTCGGCGTGCCGTTGTCGGTAAGCGCGGAGGCTCCGTCGCTGCTCATCGTCAAGAGCGAAGACCTGGCCCAGTACGAGGCTCCCATATCGGCGTTCCAAGAAGCGACGACAATGGATGCCGACGTCATCGATATCGCCGGCTCTCGTGAAAAAGGAACCGCGCTGCTCAAGAAGCTTGCCGCCAAGCGGCATCCCGATGCGATCTTCGCACTCGGTGCCAAGGCAGCCTACCTGAGCAAACAAGTGATGCCGGATACGCCGATCGTGTTCGCGATGGTTCTGCGTCCGGAGAAATTCGGCCTCAAGGGCGACAACACTACAGGCGTGGCCGTGGAGATCCCCGAGGACATCCTGCTGACTCGTTTCAAGCTGGTGCTTCCCGACCTGAAGCGACTCGGCGTGATCTGCGGGCAGGAGAACTGCCCCACCATCCTGGAGAAGGCGGGTCCTGCGGCCGAGCAGCTCGGCATAGAACTCGTCGTCTCCGCGGTGAAACACTCGGAATCGGTGCCGGGCGCTTACCGACGGATGCGTACCGGAATCGACGCCCTGTGGATGGTGCCCGACCCGACGGTGATAACCCGCGACAACTTCTCTTACCTTTCAAGCCGTACACAGCACGACGGTGTAGCGTTCCTGGCGTTCTCCGAAAACTTCGTGCGAGCGGGCGCCCTCCTCTCGGTGGCTCCCAGCTACCAGACCATGGGGGCGCAGGCCGCCGTGCTCATGAACAAAGTCCTCAATTCGAATGGGAGCGTACCGCCGGTTCAGCCGCCCGTTGGCAGCACCCTGGTGATCAACGCAAGCACCGCCAAAGAGCTCGGCATCCAGATGGACGCGGCAACACTCAACATGTTCGACGAGGTTCTAGACCCTGCCGATTCGCCTTAGGCCCTGACGGCCATTGAAGGAAGTGGTGTGATGATGAGGTGTGGAAAACAAGGTTTGGTTCTCGTTGCGCTTCTGGCTTGCTGGATGACACCGGCACACGTTAGCGCGGAACCGCAGGACCCGTTCAGCAACCAAGAGACAACGGTCGACCTTTCCTCGGAGATCGAGTTCTTCCGGGTCGAAACCGACATCGTGACGTCCGTTTCGCGGCACCCGGAGTCCCTCTGGGGCGCAGCGGCCGCCATATACGTGGTCAAGGGCGAGGACATCGTGAAGTCCGGCGCCGAGTCGATCGTCGACGCCCTACGCATGGTGCCCGGGTTGGATGTTGCCAGCATCGATGCACACGCCTCGGCGGTCTCGGCTAGGGGCTTCCAGGGCTTCTTCGCCGAGAAGATGCTGGTTCTGCTCGACGGCCGGCCTATCTACACGCCGCTGTTCGGCGGCACGGTGTGGCAACAGTGGGAAACCTTTGCCCCCGACATCGACCGCATCGAGGTGATCAGGGGACCCGGGGGCGCCCTCTACGGTTCGAACGCGGTAAACGGCGTCATCAACATCATCACCAAGAGCGCAGAGGATACACACGGGACCATCATCCGTGCCTTCGGCGGCACCAACGAGCTTTATAGAGGCGAGGCGCGTCACGGCGGCCGAAACGGCAGCTTCAACTTCCGCGTCTACGGCCGCGCGGCCGGGGACTCAGGCTTCAGCGGCGACGGCGGCGGTGACGGCCGAGACGACCTCGACGGGCTCGATGAAGAATACAGAGGCGGCTACCGGTTCGACTGGGATCTTGGCCGAGGCCTCGTGATCCGCAGCAGCGGGGAGATCCAGCACTCCAAGCTCGAGTCGTTCGTACGCCCCGGCGCGACCGGAGACGTGCAGGAGACCGAGCTCTACTCGGGTGTGCTGAGAATCGAGAAAGACTTCGCCGACGGCTCGTCTGGTCACCTGCAGATCGCGGGCGATCAAGTCGAGCGCGATGCGGTGCCCTTCGTGGGTAGCTTCCAGAACGAGCGCACAACGGGCGACATCGAGCTCCAACACAGCTTCCGGCTCGGTGGTTCCAACCGGATAACCTGGGGCGCCAACTATCGCCACACGGACATGAGCATCGCCGACGGGATCGCAGCATTCAGTCCTTCCGCCGATACTCTCGACGTGATCGGTGGCTTCATCAACTGGGAATCCAAAATCGCCGCGCGAACCAAGCTGACGCTGGGGACCAAGGTTGAGAACAACTCGTTCAGCGGCACGAACTTTCAACCCTCAGCCCGCCTCGTTCATCGCTTCGACGATCAGCGAACCGCATGGGCCTCGGTCTCCCACGCTGTCAACACGCCGTCCTACTCAGACAGCTTCGTGACCGTCATCGGCGAGCCGTTCCTCATGATGGGCGCCACCATCTTCCCGGTATTCACGACCGACAGCACCGCGGACGATACCACCATGATCGCCTACGAGGTGGGCTACCGGCACCGCTTCAGCGACTCGGTCGCGCTGGACGCCACCGCGTTTTACAACGAGTACGACGACGTGCTCATCTGGGACACCTCGACGGCTTCAGCACCGGTGCCCTTCCCCACCGGCTGTACGCCGCTGGGCCTCGGTTTCCCGGCTTGCGGGGCCGTATTCACGACCATCGACAACGTCGTCGGGGGCCACGGATACGGCGCAGAGGCCGCTCTTACCTTCGATGTAACCGATTCGATCAGGGGCGAGTTCAACACTTCCTACTACTCCTTCCAACACCAGGGCGACGACAACCCGGACGTGCCCGAGTGGAAGTTCAATCTGCGCACCTTCATCGACTGCTCACCTCGGGTCTCCATCGTACCCACCTTGCACTGGGTCGATCAGGTGACGACTCAGTCGCTGTTCGGGACGCCGAGCGTGGATATCGACTCCTATCTGAGAGTCGACTTGGCGATCAACTATCAGCCCGCGGAAGGCTGGCCTACGTTCAGCCTTGTCGGCCACAACATAACGGATAGCGACCACACCGAATTCCTCGAGGAATTGGTCAAACCGACGGCCAGCCAGATCACCCGGGAATGGTTCTTGAGGGTATCGCAGGAATTCTAGGGTAACCGGCTACAACCGATGCAGTACGTTGGGGACATCCACTCCACCGGCGCCACCAGCTCAACGTGCGCTGAGGTGACGGCATGCGAGCCGAGATCGAAGCCTGGGCAGGGCTCATGCTTCTGCACCCGTCTCCATCTCACGAGCGCTAATGCTTACGGTATCGGGAGGGCCGCCGATGCTTGAGACCGTAAGCACGGATCGGCTCGATACGCCCGCACCCAGAGGACTCGGCCTCCATGTAAAACTCACTCTGGCGGCCGCCCTCACCATCTTCACTTCGGTAGCCGCCGTAGCCGGACTGCTCGCGTATCAGCAGACCAAAGTCATGCGGGCCGAGATCCAGCGTGACTCCCAGCTGCTGAGAGACGGCATGGTCGACCGCGGACAGCTGCTGGCGGAAAACCTCGCCGCAAACATGGAGAACGCGATCGCGGGGTTCAACTTCGCCTTCGTCGCCGAGAGTATGGAGACGGTTCAGGACAAGAACCCCGATCTCGCATACGCCTTCGTAACCAACTCGGCGAACGTCATCATCGTACATACGGATCCTAGCTTCGTGGGGTCAACCGTGTCCGGCATGGCGTCGGTCGGTGAGCCTCGCATGGTGCGCGGCAAGAAGGGCAGGAAACTGCTCGAAATCACCCACCCTCTCACGGTGGGTGGTGAGTATTGGGGAACGCTGCAACTGACGTTCGACCTGGCCTCGATCGACAAACAAGCAGCAGAGGCGCTCGTGGCGGGCTCGAACATCATCAAGCGATCCATGATTGCTGCTATCCTGGTGGCACTGATCTTCAGCGCCCTCGGGTTGACCGCGTCCGGCCTTCTCAGCCGCAAGCTTCTCCAACCGATCAACCGACTCGCGCGCGATGCCGAACTGATCGCCGAAGGCAACCTCCACCAAGAGATCCAAGCAATCGAATCGCGTGACGAGTTCGGAGTTCTCGCCCGCCAGTTCGAGCTGATGCGCCGGTCGATCAAGTCCTACATCAGCGAACTCGTCGTCGCCCGTCAACGCGCCGAGGCTGCTACGCGCGAAGAGCAACGGCTTCGTGCGGAGATCGAGAAGCATTCTCAATTGCTCGAGTCCAAGGTGCGCGAGCGCACCTCGGAACTCCAGGCCACCAACGAGCGGCTGAAAGAATATGACCGCCTAAAATCGGAATTCTTGAGCAACGTGTCTCACGAGCTGCGATCTCCCATCGCCGCGATCTCGTCGGCAGCCAAGATCATATCGCGCTACGGCGACGAGAACCCGAAGAGTGACAAGCGTTTCAGCTCGGTGATCATCGAGGAGTCGCGGCGGCTGTCGCGGTTGATCAACGACCTCCTCGACCTGGCCAAGATCGAGGCCGGCCGAGTCGAGTGGGATATGGCGCCCATAGAAGATCCCGCGGAAGTCCTCGATCACGTTGCCCGGACCTTCAAGCCCCTGTTCACCGAGCGTGAGATCAACCTGGAACTCACCGCCGCGCCGGATCTTCCCGAGATCCAGGGCGACCGCGACAGACTCATACAAGTCTTCACCAACCTCTGCAGCAACGCGATGAAGTATACACCCCCTAACGGCACGGTCCGCCTGGCCACAGAGATCTCCACTCACCAGGACAAGCCGGTCCTCAAGATGACGGTCCAGGACTCGGGCCCGGGAATTCCTGCGGACCAGCTGGAGCACGTCTTCGAGCGCTTCCACCAGGTCAAGCAGTCCAAGAAGGACAACAAGCCGACCGGAACCGGGTTGGGTCTGGCGATATGCAGAGAGGTAGTGGCACATCATGGCGGCTGGATCTGGGCCGAGGCTCCCGACTGTGGGGGAACCAGGATGGTCGTCGCGTTGCCCACCGACCTGTCGGCCTCCAACCAAGCAACTACCGCCCCTGAGGCGACCCCCAACGCAGGTTGACAGTTTAGGACCCGGCTGTAACGCTGACTCGCATCATGCGAGGCCGACGGAATGCCGGGTAGCTTCGGGAACGGCAGGGGACGTCCCCCTTCACCTGAAGACATAATCAACGAGGTCTTCGGACGACTGCGCGCCGGCGGGGGTAACCGGCTGATAGCCGCAGGCGTTGCACTCGCCGTACTCGCCTGGCTCGCGACGGGACTGTATCAAGTCAATCCGAGCGAGGTCGGCGTCGTCCTGCGCTTCGGCCGCGTTGTAACGACCACCGTTCCCGGCCTCCATTGGCACGTTCCCTGGCCTGTCGACTCCGTCATCAAGACGCCGGTGACGCGCGTCCTCAAGGAAGAAATCGGATTTCGCACGATCGACGTAGGCCCTCCCGCCCGCTACCGGTCGATCGTGGAGGAGTCCCGGATGCTGACGGCAGACGGCAACATCGTCGACGTCGACTTCATCGTCCAGTATCGGATACAGGACGCCCTCCAGTTCCTCTTCAACGTGCGCGATCCCACCGACACCCTGCGCGACGCCGCGCAAGCGGCCATGAGAACCGTTATAGGGAGCAACTCGATCGACGCGGCCCTGACCGAAGGCCGCCTCGAGATCCAGATCCGTGCCCAGGAGCTTCTGCAAGCCCATCTCGACCTCTATGAGGCCGGGATCCTCATAACGACCGTGAAGCTTCAGGACGTCGTGCCTCCCACGCCCGTTCAGGACGCCTTCAAGGACGTCATCAGCGCCGAGCAAGACAAGGAAAGGATGATCAACGAGGCTCAGGGCTTCGCCAACGACATCGTCCCGAAAGCACGCGGTACGGCGGCCGAGCGGGTCAACGAGGCCAAGGGCTACGCCGAGGCCAGGGTCAAGCGCGCGGAAGGTCTCGCCAAGAACTTCGAACTTGTCAGCGACGCCTATCGCAAGGCCCCCGTGGTCACCCGTAAGCGCATGTACCTGGAGACCATGGAAAAGGTCCTGACCGGCGCCGATAAAGTGATTCTCGACGAGGCGGCGGCCGGCTCAGTCCTTCCGCTCCTGCCGTTGAACAAGGCGCTGGGCGGTCCTCCTGCTGGAGGCGCCCAGTGAACCGCGCTCCGGTATTCATCCTCGCCGGCGTTGCGGCGCTCGTAATGATCTTCTCGACGGCGACCTTCCAGGTCGGTGAGTGGCAACAGGCCATCGTGGTGCAGTTCGGCCGCCCCGTTCGTACCGTCGTAGACCCGGGACTGAACTTCAAGACCCCCTTCGTCCAGAACGTCGTCTACTTCGAGAAACGCCTCCTCGAGTACGACGCCACGCCGCGAGAGCTGATCACGCAGGACAAGCAGCAGCTCGTAGTGGACAACTTCTCGCGATGGCGCATCACCGACCCATTGCTGTTCTTCCAGACCGTAGTCACCGAAGCCGGCGCTCAGTCACGGTTGGATGACATCATCTACTCAGCGTTGAGAGAATCGATCGGGCGAGTGGTGCTCAGAGAGGTGGTCTCCGGCGACCGGGAATCGCTTCTCAACGAAATCCTCGCCGCATCCAACGACAAGGCCAAGGCTTACGGAGTCGAGATCGTCGACGTTCGCCTCAAACGCACGGAACTGCCCGAGAAAAACGAGGTAACGGTGTTCAGCCGCATGAAGGCCGAGCGCGAAAGGCAGGCCAAGAAATTCCGCGCCGAGGGTGAAGAAGAATCCAGGAAAGTGCGCTCCCGGGCTGAACGCGACAAGCAGGTCATCATCGCCGAAGCGCAGCGCGAGGCTTCCATTCTTCGCGGCGAGGCCGACGCGAAGGCTACAGCCATCTTCGCCAAGGCATACAACCGGGACCGCGAGTTCTACGAGTTCCTCAGGACTTTGGAGGCCTACGAAAAGGCCCTCACCGAGGGTACGACGATCGTACTCACTCCGGCGTCGGAGTTCCTGAAGCTGATCGACTCTTCGAACGCCCGTTAAGCCGTCAAGCCGTCGGCCTAAGGCGCGGGGCAGCCACCGATCCCCGGCTGGTACTGCACGCTGTTGTCGCTGGCACAGAAGGTCTTCGCCTCGGTGTGCGTCTTCACCCTACCCGGCCCCGGCAGTCCCGCAGCGATATTGATGGCCGGCCCCGATGTCGGGGGGATGCAGAAAGTCGCTACGCCAAGAGGCGTATCGGGATCCGGTTCACCCTCCGCCGTCACGGTCTCGAGGAAGCAACGCTTACGCACACTCTGCGTGCAGTCGCCGCCTGCTTGACCTGACGCCAGGCAGTCGAGGTTGGTCACGCACTCGCCCGGCACGCTGTTGCCCGCGCAGTCTCCGTTGTTGTTGCAAACCTGGTTCGGGATCGTCGAGCACTTCGGCGTGGTCGAGCAACTCAGGAAGCCTTCTCCAGTCGCCCGCACGATGCCGTCGCAGAAATTGACGTCGTCGATGCTGGAGAAACACTCGCCTTCGTTGTTGCCCGTATCGACACACAGGCCGACCTGACCGTCGCCGCCGTCGGCCGGCGCCGAAGAGCAGAAGTTCGGTCCCGGCGGAATTCCCTGGCCGTTGGTTGCGCAACGTCCGGGAGAACCCGCATCCGCGCAGTCCTGATCGCTGTTGCACGGGATGTTGGCTTCCCCGTCCGAACAGGTGCCGAATGCCGGCTCGCAAGTGCCGGCGATCGGCTCACAGCTTCCCGCACCCGCGATGATGCAGGTGAAGTCAGCCAGACACGGAATCGAGTTGTCACCGCTGCAGAACTGGCAATCCAGATCCGTGCCACACAATACACTACTGTCGAGCGAGCAAGCCTGACAGTCTGTATCGTTGTTGCACTCCACGTCGGAATTACCCGAGCACAGCTGGGTGCAAACGCGGCAATGGCAGTTGTTCTGGAACGGGTTGGTCGGATCGTCAGGCTTGCTGAACGGTTCCCCGCAGTCTACCTGCGCGGTCAACTCGGCCGAGTCCGTAGTCTGAGTCAGGTTGATGACCAAGCCGGTGCCGGAGATGTTCTGACCGGTAGAGGGAAAACAGTCGATGCTGTAACCGCCACCGTTCAATCCGTCGAGGGCGGGGAATGTCGTATTGAGGCCGTCAACGTCGCAACTCTCTCCGTTGTTCTTACCACCAACGCAGGTGCCTTCGGCGACGCCGTCACGGATCACGCTGTCGAAGTTGCTGCACACACCGACACCGTCACCAGGGTTGACATCACAGGACTGGTCACGGACGCAGGGCTGGCCGAACTTGAAGCGGCACAAGCCGTTGCCCGGACTGCTGTCGCAGTCGGAGTCCTCTTCACAGATGTTTCCACGGTTTACGAAAGGAGATGTACAGCGGCCCTGAACAGGCTCGGTGCAGGTCCCCCCGCAAAGCGGGCAAGGTTGGAACAAGGCTATCTCACCCTGGCCGAGGTGAACGATGGATCTGAGGTTGGCGGTTATGGCCCCTGCGCCGAGGTCGACGTTGGCCATCCCCGAGACATCCTGGGCGAACTTGTTCACCACGCAGGCGGGAGCGTTGCCCGCCGACAATGGCAAGGGCGCCCCGAAGTAACAGTCGCAGCCGCCGGCACATTCACCGGTGGCCGTGTTGCAGCTTCCGAACTCACCGGCCGTGCAAACGCACTCACCGCACTGTCCGGCGATGCACGGACAGCGGTCGCCGGTTCCACAGTCGGAGTTCGTCGTGCAGGTTGTATTGCAGTCGCTCCTGCCCGTACAAATCGTATTCGGGTCGTTCGCGCACCGGCGGCAGTCGTCATCGGTCACACAAGCCAGACCGGTGCCGCAATCATCGTTGTCGAACTCGGCGAAAGGCTCGTCGCACTTGTCTTGGTTATCCTGGCTGCAGCGGCAGTTGCCCGCACTCGGATCGAGACCGGTAACTTCGCACTCGCCACAGGGCGGGCCGGGGCCCTTGCATAAAAGAGATCCGGTCAGCAACACATTCTCGCTGACATCCGCGTTGTGCGCGATGCCTTTCCAGCCGGTATCGAGCTCGGACTTGGTGCGGCACCGGCCGAGGCTCGTGTCACAGGTGCCGGGGCCGCCGCAGTCGGCGTTGGTCGTGCACTCCAGTCCGACGCCGGCGTAGATGTTGAGCATGCCGAAGTCCGGGCAAAGAGGATCTTGGCCGAGGGAACACAGGTCGGAACAACCGTCACCAGGGATGGTGTTGCCGTCGTCGCAGGCCTCGCCGGCCGCTTCGTTGAGGTTGCCGTCGCCGCACACCGGCGCCGAGCAGTCATCGTCGCAGAGGGCGGACTCGCCGGCATCGTCGCACTCTTCCAGGCCGCCGCCGACACCGCTCGTGCAACCGGCGTCGGAACAGGTCAGGCCGTCGCCACAAACGGCGTCGGTACAATTCGCGCGGCAGGGCCCGCTATCACTCGGATTACCGTCATCGCAAGTCTCGCCCGCTGTAGCATTGATCGTGCTGTCGCCACACTGGGCATCCGAACAGTCACTGTCACAGGTAGCCGACTCCCCACCGTCATCGCAGGTTTCAGGGCCGCCACCGGGACCGGTGGTGCAGGCACCGTCGGAACAAACCGACCCGTCTCCGCACGACGCGGTCTGGCATGAGCTGGTGCAATTGTCGTTGTCGTTGACGTTGCCATCGTCACAAGCCTCACCGGCCGTCGCGTTGATGGTATCGTCGCCGCACTCGGCATCCGTACAGTCGGAGTCGCAGGTCGCCGACTCGCCACCGTCGTCGCACTCCTCTCCCGCCGTAGCGTTGGTCGTGGAGTCTCCGCAGCTGGCATCCGTGCAATCGGAGTCGCAGGTCGCCGACTCGCCCCCGTCGTCGCACTCCTCTCCCGCCGTAGCGTTGGTCGTGGAGTCGCCGCAGCTGGCATCCGTACAATCCGAGTCGCAGGTCGCCGACTCGCCACCGTCGTCGCACTGCTCGCCCGCCGTAGCGTTGGTGGTGGAGTCGCCGCAGCTGGCCGTCGTGCAGTCGGAGTCGCATGTGGCAGATTCGCCGCCATCGTCGCACTGCTCGCCCGCAGTGACGTTGGTGGTGGAGTCACCGCAGCTGGCCGGCGTGCAGTCCGCATCACAGGTGGCCGACTCGCCGCCGTCGTCACATTGCTCTCCAGCGGTAGTGTTGGTGGTGCCGTCACCGCAGGAAACGTTAGTGCAATCCGCGTCGCATGTAGCGGACTCGCCTTGGTCATCGCACTCCTCGGCGCCCGCGACAACACCGTTGCCGCACGCACTGACGGTGCAGTTACCGCCGCTGGCTACGTCGTCGTCACAGCCGTCGCCGTTGGTCTGATTGCCGTCGTCGCAGTCCTCGTTGATCCCCACATCGCCGTCACCGCAGGTACCTTCGATCATGCAGTTGGCGTCGCAGCCTGCACCCGGTGGATCGCACTCCTCGAAGTTCGGGTTCACGAAGCCGTCACCACAACTGAACAAGGCGCAGTTGTTCAGACAGATGTCGAGGTTGCTGTCGTTGCCGTCATCGCATTGCTCGCGGCTGCCGCCCGGGCCGGTCGTACAACTCGGGTCTACACAGGTCACCGAATCACCGCACTCGGCGAGCGTGCAGTTGTTGCGGCAAGGATCGGTATCCATGTCGTTGCCGTCGTCGCAATCCTCCATGCCGAAGTGGATCACTCCATCCCCGCAATCCGCATCGGCGCAATCGTTCAGGCAGGCGTCGTTATTGCTCGCGTTTCCGTCATCACATTCTTCAGGCCCTCCGTCGGGGCCCGTCGTACAGCCGGCGTCG
>JANQEO010000162.1 GCA_028278325.1 Candidatus Binatia bacterium | reverse complement strand
AGAAATCGTGAAGTCGACCATGGAAGGCGAGGAGTAGCGTGGCAGTAGCTTCTGCATCCGCGCCTCGTCTCGCCGGCCTTCCGAACGTCCGGATCAAGACCAAGCAGCACAAGGCGATCAAGTTCGACGACATCATCTCCTTCTTCCAGCAGTTGACCACGCTGCTGGTAGCGGGGACGCCCTTACTGAAATCACTGCAGGTCGCCGGGGAGCAGTCCGAGAGTGAGAAGTTGATCGTCGTCCTGCGTCACCTGGCCGGCAAGGTCGCCGCCGGCAGCACTCTCAACGACGCGCTTCTCGAGCATCCGAAGATCTTCGAGCACCAGTGGGTCGAGATGATCAAGGCCGGTGAGCGAAGCGGGCGTCTGGCCGAGACCATCAACGAGCTCACCGATTACATCAAGACGCGCAAGGCGATGAAGAGCAAAGTGGTGGGGGCCATGATCTATCCCTGCATTATGATCTTCGTGCTGGTGGCATCTCTGATCGTGATGCTCGGAAAGGTAGTCCCGACGTTCGCGGAGTTCCTCCTCGACTTCGGGCAGGAGTTGCCTGCCATCACCAACGCGGTGATCGGCGCATCGGATTTCTTGCGTGAGAATATCTTCGCGATCCTGGGCGGTCCCATCGTGGGCGGGTTCTTCCTGCGACGCTACTTCAAGACGCCGGGCGGCAACCGTCAAAAGGCGATACTGCTCATGAAGATGCCCATGGTCAGCCAGCTCGTGGTCGAGTCGATGATGGAGCGTTTCTCCCACAACCTGGCCTTGCTTCTGAAGAGCGGTACGCCGCTACTCGAGGCCCTCGGCGTGTTGCAGGAGATATTCCGGGACCAGGGTGTCTATCATCCGGCCATCGCCAGTGTGTTCCAGGGGGTCGGCAAGGGCTTGGGCTTCGGTACGGCCCTCGAACAGACCGGGCTGTTCACGCCGCTGGCGGTCAATATGATCAGGGTGGGCGAGGAGACCGGCCGGCTTACCGACGTTCTCGAAGAGATAGCCGCATACTATCGAGCTCGGGTCGACGTCACGGTCGAGCGGCTCACCGGCATGCTCGAACCCCTCATCGTCATCTTCATGGGCGCGAGTGTAGGCGTGATCCTACTGTCGGTTTATCTGCCGATGTTCCAGATGGCGGGTGGCGCCGGCTAGTAGAGCATGAACCAGGCCGTCCACCAGGAGGCCAAGCCCAGGTGGCTGGCCACGAGGACGGCCTGACCGCCCCATACTACCGCGCGTACACGGCCGGCCCGGTCCTGCACGCCCCACCTGGCCGGGGTGCTGTGGTGTTCGTGATACATGCGCAACGCCCACAACAGCAGCCCACAACCCAGGAGGGTCATGATCGAGCGGTAAGCCGTCAGGCCTACACTTCCCCAGTTCCGGATCATGAAGTCCATGATGGGGTTCAGCTCGACGAGCACGCCTGCATGCAGGGCCTTCAGCGTGCAGATCAGGTCGAGAAGCCCGATCGCCAATACCAATACAGGGCAGCACCAGATCCAGTTGTGGCCGATCCAGCGCTTGAGCTCGGCGGCTTTCATACGTCAGACACTAGTCCGGGTCTCCGAGCTTAGAAACCATCGGGGCAAGGCTTTTTGCCCCGTCGGGGGGTCTCACCTCTCAAACTTCATGAGTTAGTGCAATGCACTGGTGGTGTTTCTGCCCTGTGAAATGCACCATCGCAAAGCGTGTGATCGGTGTGCCTGTTGCGGGATGGAAGTGGCTCCGGAACTTGATAAGAGGATCGGGTGCGTCTGGAGGAAATAGTCGTGGTGTCCGGACTGCCCCGCTCGGGCACCTCCATGGTGATGCGTATGCTTCACCGAGGCGGTATCGACGTCTTGACCGACAGCGTACGGGTCCCCGACGAGGACAACCCCGGCGGATACTACGAGTTGGAGAAGGTGAAGCACCTGGCAGACGATGCCGGCTGGCTGTCACAGGCCAGCGGCAGCGCAGTCAAGGTGGTGTCATCCCTGCTGAGGTTCTTGCCGGCAGATCATCGTTACGCGGTCGTTTTCCTGCAGCGCGATATCAACGAGATCTTGGCGTCTCAACGTGAGATGCTCAACCGGCGAGGCGAGAAATCCGCCGTCAGCGACGAGCGTCTGGGAGAATTGTTTCGCAAGCATCTATCGGCCACCGAGCGCTGGCTCGGAGCGCAGTCCAACATGAGAACGCTTTTCGTCGAGTACGGCGATGCTCTGGCCGACCCCGGCACGGTGAGTGGACGCCTGAACGAATTCCTGGGCGGCGGACTCGACGTCGAGGAGATGGCGCGGGTGGTTGATCCGTGCCTCTACCGCCAGAAACGGTAGCGCAAGCGCGACAGCTCAGCCGTGCAGGAGTGTCTCCACTCCGGTGCCGAGCCTGGATAGGTCGGACTCGTCGTTGCTGTCGAAGAATCCACGAATCTTCCCGTCACGGTCTACCAGCACCAGGCGCACGCTGTGGCTGATTGGTCCCTGATCGGGGTCCACGGCGGCCTTGGCAGCCTTTGAATCGAGCTTGTCGAGAACTTCCTCGGTGCGGGCGACCGCCATAAAGAAGCCCGATCGGATCGTATGCAAAACGGCGTCCGTGGGTCCGGTAAGCAGCTTCCACACGGCCGGGTCGATGGCGTGAGTATCGGCGTATCGACCGAGGGTCTCGACGGTGTCGGTCTGCGGGTCGACGGAGAACGAGACCAGAGCGAAGTCCGGGTTACCCGAAAAGCGTCGCTGCAGGGTTTTCACTTTGGCGACCAGTCGCGGGCAGGGACCGGGGCAACTCGTGTAGATGAAGCTGGCCACCCATACCTTCCCGGCGAGATCGGCTGATCCGTAGGCCTGGCCGCTTTGGTCGACGAAGGAGAAGTCGGGAACACCGCCGAGCACGGGCAGCTCGGGACCGGCGGCTCCGTAGGTTCGCAAGAGTCTGGCGCCGATGACTCCGACAATGGCCACGCCCAACAAGAGGAGAGCTATGCGGCGGGTTCGTGAGTGTGTCGTCGTGTCTTCCGACATCAGGAAGTCTCCAGTTGTCTCCCGCGCACGACGATCGAAGCCAATACGACCATCGACAGCGTGAAGCACACAGTGACGGTCAGCGACAACGCCATGCCGGGAAGAGCTTGAACCGCTTCGGGTTGGTCGAGGTACAAGATGCGCCGTAACGCGCTCATCCCGTATGTCAGCGGGTTGGCGGTCATCAGCCACCCAAGCCAGACCGGCACGCCCGAGGCCGGGAAAAAGGCGCCGGATAGGAACCACATGGGCATGAGAAAGGCCGTCATGATCGCGTGGAAGCCCTGAGTTGAATCGGTGCGCCAGGCGATGGCGAATCCGAGGCCTGACAGGCCGAAGCCGATAACGATGAGCAACGGCAAGGTCATGGCAATGTGAACGAAAGAGAACCCCAGTCCGGCCAGTGGGGCCAGCACATAAATCAAGGCGCCTTGCCCGACTGCCAATGCGGTGATTCCCAAGAGCTTGCCGGCGACGATCGCGGTAGGCGAAACAGGTGCGACCAAGACTGACTGCAAGAAGCCGGCGGAGCGATCTTCTATGATCGAGATCGTCGAGAAGATGGCCGTGAACAGGACGATCAGCACGATGGTGCCGGGGAAGAAGTACTCGAGGTAACTGACGCTGGCTTGACCGGTGGAAGGTGCGAACGAGGCGCTAAGCCCCGCGCCGAAGAGCAGCCAAAAGAATACGGGCTGCGCCAAGGCGCCGAAGACGCGGTTACGCTGCCGGAGGAACCTCAGGAGTTCTCGCTCCGCCAGGACGATGACGGTCATGAAGTCTCTGGAGAGGGCGCTCATGTCACGCAGGGGCCTTCATCAGTATTCGGTGTCGAAACCGTGGCCGGTTTCACGGATGAACACGTCCTCGAGTGTGGCTTTGCGAAAGCCTATCTCTTCGATCATGTCCGGTTTCTTGGTTACCAGCGCGTTGACCAGGGTGTGGCCGTCTTGCCGGTTGGTGACAAGAGTGTCTCCAACCCTCCGGGAAGAGCATTCGAACTCCTCACGTAGGACCCGCGCGAGTTCATCGAGGTCGGTTGCACGGATCATCACGGCGTCGCCGCCGACGCTTTCTTTCAGTACGCCGGGCGCGCCCTGAGTAACGATGCGGCCGTGGTCGAGGATGACCACGGTGTCGCATCCGTCGGCTTCCTCCATGATGTGCGTGGTCATGAGCACCGTGGTGCCTCGTTCCCTACGCAGGCTCTCCAGGTAGTCCCACAGGTCGCGCCTGGCGCCGGGATCCAGTCCGGAGGACGGTTCGTCGAGTATCAGGAGGCGGGCGGAAGAGAGAATACCCTTGGCCAGCTCGACGCGGCGCCACAGGCCGCCGGAAAGCTTTTCGACGAGGTCATCGGCCCGCGAGTCCAAGCGTAGTCGTTCCAGCACCGAAGCGATTCGCGAGGCAAGATCCTTGCCTCTGAGCCCGTACAGGCTTCCGTGGAAGCGGAGGTTCTCCTTCACGGTGAGCTTGGGGTCCAGGCTCGGGTGCTGGAATACCACTCCAAGCTTTTCACGGATGGCCGCGACATCATGGCGGGCGTCGAGGCCGAACAGTCTGACCTCGCCGCCGTGGTAGGGCAGCAGTGTGGCCAGGATCCGAAACAGCGTGGTCTTGCCTCCGCCGTTCGGGCCGAGAACTCCCAGGATACGACCCTCGGGCAGCTCGAAGCTGACACCGTCGAGTGCCCTCCGGTCGGCATAGGAGAACTCCAGCGCGGAGACGCTGACTGCGTTAGCGTTCGACGAGGCGGCCATACCCGCCGTGGTCAGGAGCCGAGCCTGTCGATTACCATCGCGGCAAGCAGGGCCGGCAGGTAAGTCACAGACACGAGCAGAAGACGTCGATACGTCTTGAGGTTGGGAGCGACAACGGTTGCCAAGCTTGCCCCGGCGTATCCCGCCCCGAGAACCACCGCCCACCAGAAGTACGTGGATCCGGTCAGGCCCAGCATGGAGCTCAGCAACGAGGCCGGTATGAGCACGGAGGCGTACACGACTGCCTGACGGCCGCTGGCGCCGCCGCCCAAGTCGATGACGGACAGCATGGGAAATCCGCCTTTGGAGTAGTCACTCTTGTACATTTCTCCGATGGCGAGGAAGTGGGGAATCTGCCAGAGGAACAGGATCGCGAACAGGCAGAAGGCGCCGGCGCCCAGATCGCCCCGGGCCGCTGCCCATCCCATGAGTGGCGGAAGCGCGCCCGGCACTGCGCCAATCAGGGTCGAAAGAGGGGAGAGCCGCTTCATCGGAGTATATACGAACAGGTAAGAGGTCAGGGTCAGTCCGTCGAGAGCGGCGGTGATCGCATTCACGGTTGCGGCTAGATACGCGACGCCGCCGATCGACAGCGCAAGGCCGAGCAACAAAGCGGCGGAGGGCGACACCTGATGGGCGGGCAGGGGCCGAAAGCGGGTTCGATCCATGTAGCCGTCGACCTGCCGTTCCAGGTACTGATTGAGGGCGCCTGCCCCGGAACACGAAAGTCCCGCACCAATGAGCAGGTTGACGAGCACCACGGGGCTCATCGGTCCCACGGAGCCCACCACGAACCCCACGGCAACCGTCAACAGCACCATGGCGGTGATGCGTGGCTTGGTGAGCTCGACGTAAACTTTGGACCGGGCGTGCTCCTGCACCCCGGCGCCTACTCGAGCGTTGTCGGTACGGACCGTCATCAGCTACTTCCGATCGTCGAAGGTTCTCCCCGTGTCAAGGGCGCAGGCTCGGAGGGCGGGGTCAGCCAGGCCACGGCCGCAAGCAGCCCGCTCAGGCCGAGGATCGATGCGCCTAGGGCTACGTGTAAGGTCGGTAGCCAGGACTCCGCGACGGTCGCTTGGCGATCGAAGCTCATGGCATGGGTCGTTCCCAGTGTGGCAAGCCCGAGTCCGACCTGGGCCATTACCATATAACCCAGCCAGCGGGACGGCCCGACCAGCGACGAGCCGCCGGCGTTGCCGGACTCGTCCTGCGCTGCAGCCGCCAGGGTCAAGCAGAGCCAGCCGACGATCATCGCGCCGAACATGTGTAGATAGAACATCGGCGTTTGCAGCAGTGACGCCGGTGGTGCTCCACCGTGTCTGAGAGCGATCCCCAACAATAGCTGCACGAAGACGGCTGCGACGGCGAAACCGGCGTGGATGCGGAAGCGGCGAGACGGGGCCGCCTGCTCGACCAGGGGCTGCCAACGCGGAGACGTGGCGGCGGCCAGCAAGAGCACGACCGTGAAGAAGATCTGGCCGAGGCAACCGTGGACCATGGCCAAGTCCACCGACAGGTTCAGGACGCGCAGTCCGCCCAGTAAGGCTTGCAGCAGAACCAGGGCTACTGCCGAGGCGGCAAGCCGTCGTACCCAGGTTCTTGATTCCAGCCTCTGCACGATCACGGCGGTCACTATCGTGGCCAAGGCAACGATGCCGGCGATCAGTCGATGCCCGTGTTCGGTGCGCACGTTCTCGATTGCGTACCAGCGTGGAGGGTTGAGAGTGCCGAACGAAAGCGGCCAGTCGGGTACGGCCAGGCCGGCGTCGCGGCTCGTGACCAAGCCGCCGGCGATGATGAGCAGGAAGGTCAGCGCAGTGGTGATTGTCGCGCTGCGATGCACTGCGGGCCTGTAGTAATCAGCCATCTAGAGGGTTCCCCACCACCAGGAAGATAACCGCTACCAACAGCGCCAGGGCTACGATCGTCCAGGCGATTTCGGCGCGCGCGACACGATCCTTTTCTTCGGAGCTTTCCGGGTCTCGCCCCAGGGCGCGAATGCTGCCGATCAGTGCCCACAGGGCCGTGGCGGCCGCGACACCGCACAGGACCCAGAATGCCGCGTTCCCGGCCAGCGGTGTCGCCAAGGCAAGCACCTGCGGCGGGAGCTAACCGTTCCTCCTCCAGAGAGTCAAGCTTGCGCCCGTCAAGCCCGGAGGAGGAACGGTGAATGGATGCTAGTTAGCCGCGGGTGCGAACGAGAAGTCCACGGTCGCGCTGCCGTCATCGGCGACGGTGACGCTGCCGGACTTCACGCCCAGGCGCTCGTGCCAAGCCTCGACGGTGTAGGTGCCGGCCGGGACGTTGGCGATCGAGAACGAGCCGTCCTCGCTGCTGACGGCGAAGAAGGGGTGCTCGAGTACGCCCACGTAGGCGGCCATCCACGGATGCACGTCGCACTTGATCCTGATCATTACCTCGGCCGCCGTGAACTTCTTCTTGATCTTCGAGTCCTTGATGGGCATGGCCTGGTTGAACTGCTTGCTGTTCTTGGGCAGCGAGTGGACGTTGTGCAGCGTGGCGTCGCTGTTGCGGATCTCGATCGTTTGGCCGACCTGAGCGCCGATCACACGCGGTGTGTACATGCACCCCACCTGGTCCAGCACGACGGGGGCTTTGGGTGTCTCGAAGGCTTGATCGCCGAGGCCTTCCTTTATGTAGACGAACACATTGGCCAGCTTGCCGTCTTTGACGACCATGACCTCACCGAGACGGCCACTAGGATTGGCCGCGTCGCAGGCGGGATCGGCCGCCATTTTCAGTGTGCGCCTGGCCGGCGCATCGCCCGTGAAACTCACGGTGCCGGAGATGGTGCCGGCGGCTTGTACCTGCGCAGGTACTGTTACGTCCATCGCCAAGGCCGCGGCCAAGGCGACAACTGCGCTGAGCGTGATACTAACTCTCACCTTAGATGTCCTCCCGAAGAACTTTGATATGAGCTTGGATGGAGCCCTCGACCAGCCCGAGGCGTGGCGACGTGTTCGTCCGCACTGAAAAAGGGCCGTTGTTCGCCCACTTAGCTAGCAAGAACGGGCTCGGATGCAAGCTGCGCACGGCGAGCGGGGACGGCCCGGCCGCTTGAGGGTGGGCGGCTTGTGTCTGTACGGTCAACTGGTGTAAACAGGCAGGAGTCGATTCATCGATGCTAGTTTACTTCCTTCCGTCCTCGGGCGGGGGGTAGTGGAGGTAATTCTGTATGCTTAGGTCAGTCATCAAGCTGGTTTCGCTGGCGGGACTAGTCGTCACAATGTTGCCTGTTACGCCCGCCTCGGCCGATGTCCAGGCCGGTGACATCATCACCGGCACCAACATCGAGAAGATCAGCGATCTGGCGTCGCCCGGCATGAAGTGGATCGTGCGCCGGGGGATGAGGATGGAGATCGTCGACCCCAAGCCGATCAGCTTGCCGCCCCCCTACATACAGGCGACCGAACAGTACTCGGCGCAGGTGACACTCGCCGATGACGGTCTCAGCATCCAGAACTGGGTCGCAGGTGCGCCCTTCACGAAGATCGACCCGAACGACCCCGACGTTGCAAAGAAGATCATGTACAACTTCGAGGCGCGCTGGGGCGAGACCGACGATCTCGACCTGCGAAACTTCGATGCCGACACCGGGACCATAGGATCCGGTGGCGACGGCATGACGGTCGAGCGACACTTCCTGCTCGATCACTTCAAGCGCATGTACTTCGTCGGCAGGCTCCAGCTGGACCCCAAACCGGCATACGTGCCGAACAACGACGAGGCCCGATACAAGGAATCCTTGCACCCGATTATCGAGCCCTTCGACCTCAAGGGCACGGGACTGACCTACTATCGGTATCTGGACCCCGCCCGTCACGACGACAGCTGGCTCTACCTTCCCCAGCTTCGCCGTGTGCGCCGGTTGTCTTCAGCCCAGCGTTCCGACGCGCTGTTCGGCCAGGACACCGACGTGGACAGTTACGGAGGCTATGCCGGCAACATCGCTTGGATGGACTGGAAGTTCCTGGGCGAGACTACGATCCTCGCTTCGATGCATGGCAAGCACTTCCCGGTGAAATGGGGTGAGGGCAGTGGAGACTTCACCTTCGACGACACCTGGGAGAAGCGTGACGTGTGGGTCGTCGAAGGCTATTCCAAGCTTCCCCAGTACGCGTATTCGAAGCGTTTCATCTACGTCGACAAGGAAGCCTGGGTCATCCCCTACACCGACATCTACGACCAGGCGGGTGAGCTGTGGAAGGTGTGGGTGAACCTCTACAAGATGGGTACGCAGCCCTTCGAGGGCGCTCCCCCGGAGGGCACCTATGAGTGGACTATGCCTTTCCTCCCGGCGATCATAATGGTCGACACCCAGCTTCAGCACGCGACCCGTGCGGCCCTGCCCAGTTCCAAGTTCCCGGGCGAGGTAGGTTGGTTCTACAACAAGGGTGAAGAGAGCGGCACGACCGAGGAGTTCTTTTCGATCTCCGAGCTCATTGCGGCGGGAAGGTAATCTGACGGCTACGCAACTCTAGAGCGCAGTACTTTACACGCGGGCGGACGGGCTATGGCGACGAAGATCGCAGGCATGCTGACCCGCGACGACCTCTGCCGGTTGATAGATAGCGGAGAGGTCGACACCGTAATCACGGTGTTCCCCGACATGTACGGCCGGTTGATGGGCAAGCGCATCACCGGCCGTTTTTTCATGTCCGAAGTGGTCGACGGCGGGATGCACTGCTGCGACTACCTGCTCGCCTGTGACATGGAGATGGACCCGATCCCGGGTTACGAGCTGGCCTCCTGGGACAAGGGCTACGGCGACTTCCGAGCCGTACCGGACCTGGACACCCTCAGATTGGCATCCTGGGTCGACCGCAGCGCGATCGTAATCTGTGACGTCTACCAGGAGTCCGCCGACGAGCTGGTCACCGTCGCTCCTAGGAGCATCCTGAAGAAGCAGCTCGAGAGGGCCCGTGCGCTAGGCTATACGGCCTGTGCGGGCTCGGAGCTGGAGTTCTTCACGCTCAGCGACAGCTTCGATGCGGCTGCCGAGAAGAACTTCGAAAGTCTGTCGACTTACGGTTGGTACGTCGAGGACTACCACACCCTGCGCACCGCCGCCGAGGAGCCCCTCGTCGGTGCCATCCGCCGGGCAATGGATGCGTCCGGAGTCCCGGTGGAATTCAGCAAGGGGGAATGGGGCCCCGGCCAACATGAAATCAACCTGAGATTCGCCGACATGCTCGAGATGGCCGACCGCCATTGCATCTACAAGCAGGCTGCCAAAGAGCTGGCTATGCAGCAGGGGATGTCGGTGACTTTCATGGCGAAGGTCGACGAAAAGCTTGCCGGCAACAGCTGTCACATTCACTCCAGCCTATGGCGTGGCGCCGATGCGAGTGAGTCGGTATTTGCGGGCAGCGAGGCGGGATTGCCCGGCTTGGACACCGGATGCTCGGACGAGTTCCGCTGGTACCTTGGCGGACTATTGGCCCATGCCAGAGAATCGAGCCTTTTGTTCGCGCCGTATGTGAACTCTTACAAGCGTTATATGCCGTCTACTTTCGCGCCTACGACCATCGCTTGGTCCTATGACAACCGCACCACGGGCTTCCGCGTCGTCGGCCATGGCGCTTCCCTGCGCGTGGAATGCCGTGTGCCCGGCGCCGACGTCAATCCTTACGTTGCGTTCGCCGCGACCCTCGCGGCGGGTCTCGATGGTATCGAAGCGCGTACCGAGCCGCCGCCGGCTTTCAGCGGTGATGCCTATGCAGCCGACGGTCTGCCCAAGGTGCCCGCCAGTATCGAAGAGGCCATCGGAGAGTTCAGGGGGAGCGAATTCTTCGAACGCAGCTTGGGTCCCGAGGTGGTGCGGCACTACGCCCACTTCGCCGAGACGGAGCTGTCCAAGTTCAGGTCCAGCGTCACCGGCTGGGAGCGCCGGCGATATCTGGAGAGAGGATAGGTGAAGGCCCCGCCGCTGGTCGGTTTGACCAGCTACACGCCCAGCGCCCCGGAGCGCACCGACTACTACCTTCCTTCGGACTACGTCCACGCTCTGGCCAGGGCCGGCGCAGATGCGGTTCTTCTCGTCGGCGGCGATACGGAGTCCGTACTCGGCCGCATCAGCGGCCTGGTCCTGTCGGGCGGGGGAGACATGGATCCCGCCTGCTACGGCGGAGAAACGCACCCCGCCAACTACATGATAGACGCGGAACGGGACCGCTATGAGCTCGCTTTGGCCCGCGGGGCGTTACAAAGAGGGATGCCGATATTCGCGATTTGCCGGGGTATGCAGATCATGAACGTCGCCTTGGGAGGCACTCTCATCACTCACGTACCCGACGTTTTCGGCGACGGCGTCGATCATCGTTTGCCGCCCCGGGAACCCGTTGCGCACGATGTTGCCGTAGAACGGGAGTCGGCTGTGCTTGGAGCGGCTGCAGGTCGTGAAGCTCTGGAGGTCATGTCTTGGCACCATCAGGCCGTCGACAGGCTGGGAGAGGGCTTGAGGGTCGTAGCGCGTGCTTCTGATGGTGTAGTGGAAGCCGTCGAGCTGGAGGCCGAGTCCTGGTTCCTAGGCGTCCAGTGGCATCCGGAGCTGAATGCGGCGACAAACCCGCGGCAAGCTGCCCTGTTTGAGGCGTTTGCAGAAGCGGTGTCGAGCCAGCAACGTCACGGATTGGGATCATGAGACTGCAAGGCAAGACAGCGATCGTTACCGGAGCAGCCGGCGGGATAGGGCGTGCGAGCTGTCAGGCCTTCGCCCGGGAAGGGGCCCACGTCGTGGCCGCCGACCTCCGCGGAGAGGATGCGACTCGTGTAGCGCAAGAAATCGGTGAGTCGGGTGGCAGCGCGGGCGCCGCCGAAGTCGATGTTACCAACGCGGATTCTGTCGCGCGCCTCGTGCGGGAGACGACCAAGGAGCACGGTCGTCTCGACGTGATGTTCAACAACGCCGGTATCTTCCCGGACGCTGACGGGTCGGTGACCGATACGGATGAGTCGGTCTGGGAGCAGGTCGTCAACGTCAATCTGAGGGGCGTCTTTCTGGGCTGCAAGTACGCGGTACCGGCCATGATCGAGTCGGGCGGGGGATCGCTGATAAACACGGCTTCGTTTGTCGCTGTCATGGGAGCGGCTACCTCTCAGTCAGCCTACACCGCCAGCAAGGGCGGCGTGCTGGCCCTGACGCGAGAGATCGCCGTCGAGTACGCGCGGGCGGGTATCCGCGCCAACGCGTTGTGTCCGGGCCCGACGAATACGCCGCTGCTTGCCGGATTGCTGGCGGATCCGCAGCGGCGCGCGCGCCGCATTGTTCATATCCCTATGGGTAGGCTTGCCGAGGTAGAAGAGATCGCCAACGCAGCGCTCTTCCTCGCTTCCGACGAATCGTCGTTCATTACCGGGACGCAGTTCCTCGTAGACGGCGGCATTACCGCCGCCTACGTCACACCGGAATAGCCGGCCCAGCCCCGGCAGGGGCGGTCAGCTAAGGAAGCCGTTCTTCTCGAGGTAAGAGACGACCTCGGCGAGGCTTTCTTCCTCGGTCTTGTCGGTCGTGTTGATGTAGAGCTCGGGTTTCTCGGGCTCTTCGTAAGGAGCTGAGATGCCCGTGAACTCGGGAATCTCGCCCGCGCGGGCCTTCTTGTAGAGTCCCTTGGGGTCACGCTTCTCGCATTCGCCCAGCTCGCAGTCGACGAACACCTCTATGAAGTGGCCCTCCGGCAGGATCTCACGGACCTGGTCCCGGTCCTCGCGATAGGGCGAGATAAACGCGGTCGCCGTTATCACGCCTGCATCCGTGAACAGGGCAGCGACCTCGCCGATCCGCCGAATGTTTTCGGTACGGTCCTCGGGCGAAAAGCCCAGGTCTTTGTTGAGGCCGTGGCGTACGTTGTCGCCGTCGAGCACGTAGGCCCGGGCGTTCCTTTCCCACATGGCCTTTTCCAGCATGTTGGCCAGCGTGGATTTGCCCGAGCCGGAGAGGCCTGTGAACCAGATGGTGCAGCCCTTGTGGCCGTTGAGGGATTCACGTTCGTCCCTGCTGACGGCGCGATGATGCCATACGATGTTAGTTGCCTTTACTTCATTAGCCATTTGAACTTCCAGTTATCCTTTAAGTTTTGTCGACGGGCGCGCCAATGCAGCGCCCTGTAGCCGCAGCTGCTGTGATAGGGCTGCGTACCTGACGCGCCCCGGACGGCCTAGCGAGAGGTCGTCTCGACTTTCTTGCCGTAAGTGACCTGGCCCTTGTCGATGCGAATCGAAAAACCGCAGCTTGGACTAATGCAAACCCAGGCCTTGTACAGGACAGAAGAACCGTCCGTGCCGTAATCCGAGAGCGGGACTAACTGGCCACCGTCGCACTTCATGCACTTTGGCAGATCCATCTCCTCTCCTCTCTCCACCGCCGACGTACGTTTAGTGAACGTGCTTATCTCTTGGTATGGATTTCGCCTACTCGATCTCAGCAAGCCACCGGCAGCCGGGCCGGGCCCGGACCGGTATCACGGGGCGACGTTACCTCAGCGCCGGGAAGCGGTCAAGCCGCTGGAAAAACAAGGCAAAATGAAGAACAGGGTGGGTTTCAGCGCCCCTGGCGCTGGGCTCGCCGCATAGCCTTACGTCGCTTGCGCTCGGCCTCTTGCCGTTTGCGCTTGCGGCGCACGCTCGGTTTCTCGTAGAACGCGCGGATCTTCATCTCTTTGAAGACGCCCTCGGTTGCGAGCTTCTTCTTGAGGATCTTGATGGCGCGCTCCAACGATCCGTCTACTCTGACCTCCATACGATAGCTGCTCCTTTGACTACGATGCCTCTTCTTGCACTAAGCCAGTAAACTTACAATCCCGCGCGGATGGGTGTCAAACCGTGGGTAAAGTGGGCGGTCGGGCCGAAGCCCCGGATGTGGCGCCCTCGACAGGACTCGAACCTGTGCACCCGGCTTCGGAGGCCGGTGCTCTATCCACCTGAGCTACGAGGGCCCGACCGGCAATCTCTCAGTAGCGGGTGCCGCCGTCAATGACCATCACCTGGCCCGTCATGTACGAGGACGATTCGCTGGCCAGATAGTGAGCGGCCCCGGCGATCTCCTCGGGTTGTGCGTGACGTCCCAGAGCGGCGCGGCTCACCGAAGCCTCGTGGATCGCAGGGGTATTTATGAGAACGTCGGCAAACTTGGTCTCAACCAGCCCCGGGGCGATGGCGTTGACGCGCACACCTCTGGGCCCCAGCTCCATGGCGAAGGCTTTCGTCATCGATATCAAGGCGGCTTTGCTGATGCAGTAGGCTCCGACCATGGGTGAGGGCTCGAGCCCGCCGATCGACGCTATGTTTATGATCGAACCCGTGCCGGCATCGGCCATCACCCGGGCCGCATACTGGGACAGAACGAAGGGGCCCCTGACGTTGGTGTCCATTACCTTGTCCCAGGCCTTCTCCTCGAGATCGGTAAGAGGCCCGAAAACGGGGTTGGCCGCGGCGTTGTTGACGAGTATGTCCACGCCGCCCCATGAGCGTATGACCTCGGGCACGATATCGGCCACCTGGGAACTGTCGCTCATGTTGCACGGTACTATGAGTGTTTCCGTCGAGAGCCGTGAGGCTACCTCTTCCAGGGATTCCTTGCGCCGGCTCACCAGGGCGATACTGGCGCCGGCCTGGGCCAGGCGCTCAGCGATAGCTTCGCCGATGCCACGGCTGGCTCCGGTTATCAGCGCGCGCTTGCCGCTGAGGTCCAGGTCGGTGCCATTGTAGGGTCCGCTCATGAAATCTCTCCTCGTAGTGGTCGGCGCTTCTAATACACTTCTAGGGCCATCAACAGAAGCCCGGTCAGGCGTCGGCGTTCACGGCGGCAGTCACGTCGGCGAGAAGATCCCGGGCGCTTTCATGCACGAGCCCGTTGCTCGCGAGGATGCGTGGCGCCCAGGGATCGAAGGCGCTGCCGTCGAAGTCCGATACGACGCCGCCGGCTTCGCTGACGATCAACCAGCCGGCTGCGGTATCCCAGGGGTGTAGGCCCCATTCCCAGAAGCCGTCGAACCGTCCCGCGGCGACCCAGCATAGATCCAGCGCAGCGGAACCTAACCGTCTCACGTCCTGGCAATTGCGGATGAACGCTTCGAAGTAAGGCAGGTAGAGGTCCGCACGGCTCCTGCGGTCGTAAGGAAACCCCGTCACGAACAGGGCCTTGTCGAGCTCGGGGGTAGCCGACACGGACACTAGCTCACCGTTGAGGCGCGCACCCCCGCCGGCGGTGGCTGTGAAGAGTTCACCCTTGCAGGGGTCGTTCACCACCGCCACACGGGGGACCCCATCGACGTGCAGGGCGATGGAAACCGAGCAGTGAGGCAGCCCGTGAACGAAGTTGCAGGTTCCGTCGATGGGGTCGATGTACCAGCAGGCCCCGCCGGCGGGCCGCGTCGAACTCGTTTCTTCCGCTACGATGTGGTGGGAAGGGAAGGCCGCCGACAATCCCGACACGATCGTCTGTTCGGCGTCGGTGTCGACGCTGGTCACCAGGTCGACGGCCGACTTGAAATCGACAGACTTCGCACGTGTCAGATTCTCGCTTATCAGGCGGCCGGCGGCTTCCGCCAAGTCTATAGCGACCTCGAGTTCGTCGGCCATCGCGCGTTGTTGTCATGCGTAAGGGAAGCCGTCAAACTCCGCCGGCGTTATGGGAGGCGGCAAGGCCAGGACGGCGGTTGGGCGCGCACCCGCAAAGGTCAACCTGCACCTGGCCGTCACCGGCCGCCGCAGCGACGGGTATCATCTGTTGAACTCCCTGATGGTCCCGGTCTCGCTGTGTGACACCGTCGCCATCGAGGTGGCCCGCAGGCGCAGCGGCCGGCGGATGGTGACTTGTTCGGTCGAAGGTCCGGAACGGGTGGGGGGCGGCCCGTCCAACCTGGCCGCCAGGGCTGCACGAGCCGTGATCGAGGAGACGTCTTCACCGCGTGCCGCGCACATACGCATCGTCAAACGGATCCCGTGGGGCGCCGGGCTTGGCGGCGGAAGCAGCGACGCGGCTCTGGTGCTCAAGATGTTGCCGGCTCTATTGGGGGTACGCATCGCGGCGCCGCGCATGCGTGAGATCGCGCTATCGCTGGGAGCGGATGTCCCGTTCTTTCTCGCCTGCAGACCGGCGGTGGCCGGCGGGATCGGTGAGGACTTGGTAGCGATCACCGGTTTTCCTCGCCTGAGCTTGATGGTGGTGGTGCCGGAGCGTCGTATCGAAACCGCTTGGGCGTATGCTAACGCCTTGAAAAGCTTGACTTCCTACCATCGTACCTCTACAGACATCAGGTTGCAGTTGCGCCGCGGCCGCCTAGCCGCCCTGTTTCACAACGACCTCGAGGCAGGGATACGATCGCTGGTGCCGGATGTCGACCGTCTCGTAAGGCAACTGGAGGCGGCCGGCGCGCGTGCCACGGTCATGTCCGGGAGCGGGTCTGCCGTGGTGGGGTTGTTCGACACGCCGGTGCAGCGTGATGCCGCCGGCGCCTCGATTGCCGCCCCGGACAAGGCATACGCCGTGGAAGTTCTTCGGGGCAGGCCGCGTGAACACGGCACGGTGGGCTAGCTTGATGGGCGGTCGCCAAGTGGTAAGGCACCGGGTTTTGGGTCCGGCATTCGAAGGTTCGAATCCTTCCCGCCCAGCTTTGCCCCGACAGGTCGGAGTAGAACAATAGCAAGAGACGCGATTCAACTTTTCGCCGGCAATGCCAGCCATGAGCTCGGTCAGGCGATCTCACGTGAACTTGGCGTGACGGTGGCCGATTCCGAGATCCGCCGCTTTAGTGACGGCGAGATCCTGGTCGAGATCGTCGACAACGTGCGCGGAGGCGACGTCTTCGTGCTGCAGTCGACATCGAGTCCCGCCAACGAGCACATCATGGAACTGCTGCTGGTGCTCGATGCCCTGAGGCGGGCTTCCGCGAAGCGCATAACGGCGGTGATCCCCTACTACGGCTACGCGCGCCAGGACCGCAAGGTTGCGCCGCGAGTGCCGATAAGCGCGAAGCTGGTGGCCGACATCATCGTGACCGGGGGCGCTTCGCGGGTGATGACAATGGAACTGCACGCGGGCCAGATTCAGGGCTTCTTCAACGTGCCGGTCGATAACCTCTACGCGAATCCCGTCCTGATGCCTGAGATCAAGTCGTGTGTCGGCAATACGCCGGTCGCGGTGGTCTCGCCCGACGCGGGCGGTGTGGAAAGGGCCCGCGCCTACGCGAAGCGTTTGAATGCTACGCTGGCGATCATCGACAAGCGTCGAGCACGCCCCAACGAAGTCGAGGAGATGCGCATCATTGGTGAAGTCGAAGGTCGCGCCGCAGTGATCGTCGACGACCTGATCGATACGGCGGGCACCGTTTGTAGCGCTGCCGAGGCTATAATGGACGCCGGGGCCACCAGCGTGCTGGCCTGCTGTACGCACGGGGTATTGTCGGGACCGGCGTTGGAGCGCATCTCTTCATCGTCTCTGGACGTTCTGATCACCACTGACACGATCTCTCCGACCGAAGCCGTGCGGGCAAATGATCGGATCAGGGTCGTCTCCGTGGCCGGCCTCATCGCGGAGGCGATACGACGCATACACAACGAAGAGTCGATCAGTTCGCTGTTCGTCGACTGACCGACGGAGCTAGACAATGGACACTATACAACTGCAGGTAAGCAAGCGTGGGCAGACGAGTTCACCCAACAGCCTCAGGCGGGAAGGCAAGATCCCGGCAGTGGTCTATGGCGCCGGCGGCGAGAACGCATCCCTCCTTCTCGATGCCCACGAGTTCGTGCGTAGCGGCCTGGCCTCGTCGGGCGCGCACCTGATCAAGTTCGCTTCCGACGATGCGGGGCTCGACGGTGACATCGCCCTCATCAAGTCGGTGCAGACTCATCCGGTCGGGCGCAATCCGATCCACGTTGATTTCCTGCGGGTGGACATGAGCAAGCCCGTCCAAGCGATGGTGGCGGTTTCCTTCGTCGGCAAGGCTACGGGCGTGGTGGCTTCAGGAGGTATTCTTCAGCCGATCAGACGTGAGCTCGAGGTCAAGGCCCTCCCCGACAAGCTGCCCGATGTCATAGAGGTCGATGTAAGTGAGCTCGACATACACGACTCGATTCACGTCGAGGACATCTCTGTGTCCGAAGGCGTGGAGCTCATCTTCGCGGAGAACTTCACCCTCGTGACGGTAACTCCGCCGGTGGTGGAGAAGGTCGAGGAACCCGAAGAGGAGCTCGAGGGTGTCGAGGCTGCCGAGGGCGAGGCCGCGCCGGAGGGCGAGGCAGCGCCCGCCGAGGAAGGCAAGGAAGAAGAGAAGCCGGCTGCCGAGTAGGGATGGCCGAAACCCGTGTACTGCGTCGTTGGACTTGGTAACCCGGGCAGGGAATATAGCGGAACCAGACACAACGTCGGATTCAAAGTTGTCGGCCGTCTGGCCGGCGACCACGAAACGCGCATCCGGCGCCGGGCGTACTCGGCGCTGACGGCCACCATCAGGATCGGCCGTTCCAAGGTGTTGCTCATGAAGCCACAGACATACATGAATGCGAGCGGCCGCAGCGTCCGCGCGGCTTGCGATTCGATGCAGATCCCACCGGACCGGATCATCGTAGCCTATGACGAGGTCGACCTTCCGCTGGGACGGCTGCGTGTAAGAGCCGGGGGCGGCGCGGCCGGTCACAAGGGGTTACGGTCGATACGTAGTGAGTTGGGGACCGGTGACTTCGTTCGCGTTCGCATAGGGGTAGGCCGTCCGCCCGAGGGCGTCGATACGGCCGACTATGTGCTTGAGAAGTTCGAAGCGGCCGAGGCGGGAGAGATCAGCGCGGTCGTGGAGCGCGCGGCACGAGCCGTCGCGTGCGTAATCAATAAAGGTGTCGATGCAGCCATGGCCGAGTTCAATGGTCCGGCCGAGTCTGCAGGGTGAGCACCATGAAGGAAGTCGGTGCGGCCGCAGGGGGCGGCGGCACTCGCTAAGAGTCAAGGAGGAGAACCAGGAATGGAGTTGTTGACGACCTTATCGCCCGTTTCGGGGGTGTTGGGCCTCATCGTTGCCGCGGGATTGTACTTTTCAGTACTGAGAGAGCCGCCCGGCAACGAGAAGATGCAAGAGATCGGGGAAGCCATCAGGACGGGTGCGATGACCTTCCTTCGCCGTGAGTACTCGATCCTCATCGTGTTCGAGATCATCGTGTTCGCGTTGCTGTTCTGGCAGCTCGGCCAGAACACGGCCTACGCGTTCGCCGCCGGCGCCATCTGCTCGATGGCTGCGGGATTGGCGGGGATGGCGTCGGCGACTCAATCGAACACTCGTACATCCCAAGCGGCCAAGGACGGCGGCGAGGAGCGCGCTTTGCTGACGGCTTTCAACGGCGGAGCCGTGATGGGTCTGTCTGTGGCGAGCCTCGGCCTGCTCGGGGTCGGATGTCTCTTCGCGCTGTTCGGAAGCGTGGCACAGGCAGCGGTCATCAACGGCTTTGCCATGGGCGCGAGTTCCATAGCCTTGTTCGCGCGTGTCGGGGGCGGCATCTACACGAAGGCCGCCGACGTGGGCAGTGATCTGGTCGGCAAGGTCGAAGCCGGTATCCCGGAGGACGATCCCCGCAACCCCGGAGTGATCGCCGACAACGTGGGGGACAACGTCGGTGACGTGGCCGGTATGGGCGCAGACATCTTCGAATCCTATGTGGGTTCGATGATCGCTTCGATCGCCATCGCGGCGACGATGGGCGCTGCGAGCCTCGAATTGCTGGGCAATAGCGGCGCAGAAGACACTGCCGTTCGCTCGAGCCTGATGATGATTCCTTTGGCCATGGCGGTGCTCGGATTGATAGCGTCCCTGGTCGGGATTTTCTCGATGAGCGTGCTCAAGCGTATGGGTCCCCAGGCCGCGCTGAGGTATTCGACCTTCCTGGCGGCCGGATTGTTCCTGCTTTCGGCTTACATTCTGGTTGCGGGCAGCCCCGTGACGACCGGCGTATGGTGGGCCGTGTTGGTCGGCACTATCGGCGGAATCGCTATCGGGCTGATCACCGAGTACTACACCTCCGCCGGGCCGGTCACGCGCATCGCGATCGCATCCAAGACAGGTTCGGCCACCAATATCATCAACGGCCTGGCCGTCGGCCTGGAGAGCTGCGCTTTGCCGATCCTGGTTATCTGCGGGTGCATGTTCGTCGCCAACAACGTGGCGGGCCTCTACGGCATCGGCATTGCTGCCGTCGGCATGCTCGCCACCGTGGGTGTAACCATGACAGTGGACGCCTATGGTCCGATCGCCGACAACGCCGGTGGGGTTTCTGAGATGGCCGGGTTGGGCCCGGATGTTCGCAAGGTCACCGACAAGCTCGACGCCCTCGGTAACACTACTGCCGCTATCGGTAAGGGCTTTGCGATAGGGTCGGCGGCGTTGACGGCACTGGCCTTGTTCTCCGCATACGCGCAGTCGGTCAGTCATGCCCGCGCTATAAACGGCTCGGAGCTTGGCGCGCTCAAGATCGTGATTACCGAGCCTCGCGTGGTTATCGGGCTTTTCGTGGGAGGCATGCTTCCGTTCTTCGTTGCGGCGTTGACCATGACGTCGGTAGGCAAGGCGGCTTCCCAGATGGTTACCGAGATCCGGCGTCAGTTCCGTGAAATCCCCGGCCTGCTCGAGGGCAAGGAAGGCGCCAAGCCGGATGCCGCTCGTTGTGTCGACATATCCACCCGCGCCGCCCTCAAGGAGATGGTTGCGCCGGGCCTGGTCGCCGTGATCTCGCCGGTCGTGGTTGGTTTTGTTCTCGGAGCCGAAGCGCTGGGCGGCATGCTGGCCGGAGCAACATTGGCGGGCGTCCTGTTGGCACTGATGATGGCCAACGCGGGGGGTGCCTGGGACAACGCCAAGAAGGGTATCGAGCAGGGCCAAATCGAGGGCGAGAGCAAGGGCACGGATGCTCACCACGCAGCCGTGGTGGGTGATACCGTCGGCGATCCGCTCAAGGACACCTCAGGGCCTTCGATGAACATTCTGATCAAGCTCATGTCGATAGTGTCGCTAGTTATCGCGCCACTATTAGCGTAGTGCTTTAAGCTTCGAGAGGTATACATGCGGCCTTATGAAACGTTAGTGGTGCTTGGCGCGGAGGTCGGAGACAAATCGTCTCAGCTTCTCCAGCGTCTCGAGGGCATCATCAAGGACGGCGGCGGCACGATCGACGTCAATCATGACTGGGGCAACCGAAAGCTGGCCTACCCGATCAAGAAGCAGACCCACGGTCACTACTACCTGATCGAGTACACTTCGGAACCGGCGGCGGTCAAAGAGCTGGAACGGACGTTACGGATCACCGACGGCGTTCTGAGATTCATGAGCGTGCAACAGGAGCACACCGGTTTGCCCGAGCCACGCCATCGAGAGGAGGCTCCGCCGCCCCGCGAGTCGCGTTCCTTGAGTGAGTTGCGGACGCCGGGTGTGAATCCGCAGCAGGCAGCGCCACCCGATAGCCGCCAGGCCGCGGCGCCTCAGGAGCAGGCCTCGCCGCCCAAGGAGCAGGCGCCGGCCCCCGAACAGGCGGCACCCGCCGAGCAGGCAGCGCCCGAGCCGGCCGATGAGACCAAGGAGACACAGCAATGAGCGAGGAAAGGACGCCGGACAGGAGTCAGCCGCGCGAGTCGGGTCCCGGGAGCAGGGAAGGCCAGCAGGGCGGCCGTGAGAGGCGAGGAGGCTTCGGCCCCAGGGGAGGCAGGCCTCAACGGCGTGGACGGCGCAGGGTCTGCCGGTTTTGTGCGGACAAGACCCTTGTCCTCGACTACAAGTGGGCGGATACCCTGGCCGGGTTCCTGACCGAAAGGGGAAAGATGGTCCCGAGCAGGACCACCGGCACTTGCGCCAAACACCAGCGCAGGCTTGCTGCCGCGATCAAGAGGGCACGCAACGCAGCGCTGCTCTCTTACACTCAGTCGTGAACCTGGAGACCTCGAGGAACCCGGTATGGAAGTAATCCTGCGCGAAGACGTGCCCGATCTTGGAATCATCGGAGAGGTGGTGAACGTAAAGCCCGGCTATGCCCGCAACTATCTCATTCCTCGTGGGATGGCTGTCGTGGCCGACCAGAGAAACCTCGCGAACCTTGCCCACCAGCAGGCCGTCATCGAGGCCAAGAAGCTCAAGGAGAGAAGCTCCCACGAGGCCATGGCCGAGGCGCTTGGCAAGCAGCAGCTCGAGACCGAGCAGAGAGCGGGCAGAGGCGGTAAGCTCTTCGGCTCGGTAACCAATCTCGACGTCAAGAAGTTGCTCGACGAGAAAGGCTTCGACATCGACCGGCGCCGGATTCTGCTGTCCGACCCGATCAAGGAAATCGGCGATTACGAAGTCGACATCCGCGTCGGCCAGGACGTAACTACCACGATCAAGTTGCTCGTAAGGCCTCTGGGGGGTGAACTCGAAGACGAAGCCGTCGAAGAGGAAAAAGCGCCCGAGGCGGTCAAGGCGGCGCCTGTCGAAGACGCTGCAGAGAGCCGAGCCGAGACCGAAGACGAGACCTCGGGCGCGGCGGAAGGCGACGAGAGCTCGGAAGGCGAAGCGGGCGAGAAGGAATCCTGAGGCCTGAGCAGGCCGGAAACCCGAGGGTGCGCGATTGAAAGTAGGCCTCGTGGGCTTCGCCGCTTCGGGCAAGTCCACCGTGTTCGCCGCCCTGACCGGTATCGATCCTGCCGCCGGCAAGGGTGGACTGGGTACCATCAGCGTTCCCGATCTACGCGTCGACCAGCTGTCGGCCCTGTGCAAACCGCGCAAGACTACCTACGCTGAAATCGTGTTTCAGGACTTCCCCACCGGAGCCTTCGGGTCGGATTCTCTATCGCCGGGAATTCTGGGGGAGATGCGCAATTTCGATGTCCTCGCCGAGGTCGTCGACGCTTTCGCGGGCGGGGGCCGTGGCGAGGTGGCGGACCGAGCCGCGGCTTTCCACGATGAGCTGATGCTGAGCGATCTCGGTGTGATCGAGAAGCGCCTCGACCGGCTCACCCGTGAAAAGGGTAAGCCACTCGAGAAAGAGACCTTGGAGCGGTGCAAGGAGGCCATAGAGCGCAACGAGGAACTCAGGGAAATCGGGCTCGACGAGCAAGCTCTGTCCCTGGTTTCGGGCTTTAAGTTCTTGACCCTCAAGCCGCGTGTCGTCGTTGCCAATGTCGACGAGGCCTCGATCGGGGCCGCTGCGCCTGCGTCCGATGAGCGCATTGCTGGCAGCGGGTGTACGCTGATCGCGATGAGCGCCCGACTCGAGCACGAGATCAGCGAGTTGCCGGCCGAGGAGAGGGGGGAGTTCCTGGCCGACCTAGGCCTGGACGCTCCAGCCAGTGAGCGGTTCGTATCAACCTGTTACGAAATGCTCGAGCTGATCACCTTCCTGACCGCAGGTGAAGACGAGGTGAGGGCGTGGCCGATCCGGCGCGGCAGCACCGCGCTCGAGGCGGCGGGCAAGATCCACAGTGATATAGCCCGGGGTTTCATCCGTGCCGAGATCGCAGCGGTCGACGATTACCTCGAGCACGGCGGGGAGGCGGGCTGCCGCAAGGCCGGCAAGTGGTCGTCGGAGGGCAAGGATCACATAATGAAGGATGGCGAGGTCGCGCACTTTCGTTTCAACGTCTGAGATGGGGTGCAGGTTGACAGCCTAAGTACTGGTTGTTACAGGGGTGAGTTGCACTAGCCTCGAGGCGAAGCAGGCACGTAGCTCAGTGGGAGAGCACCACCTTGACACGGTGGGGGTCGGCGGTTCAATCCCGCCCGTGCCTACCACCGGCTAAGAGGGGAGGTAGGATAGCGAAAGCAAGAACGGTTGAGGACTTATCGACTAAATGCGGCGCGTTTGCCGCTTCCTGAGCCTGTCACTTTCGACGAATCGAACCTGAACGACGAATGTCCGAGCAGATAACCGTCACCATCGCCGGTGGTGAATGCGTCACCATGCCGCACGGTTCTACAGCCGCGGCGGCTCTGGAGCATGCTTCCGGCAACAACGCGATCGCCGCGCTCGTCGACGGCCGCGCCGTCGACCTTTCTCTTCCTCTGGAATCCGACTGCACCGTTTCTGCCGTCGACCCTCAGAGTTCCGAAGGTCTGGAAGTCCTTCGTCATTCGACCGCCCATCTGTTGGCCCAGGCCGTCAAACGTCTTTATCCGGAGGCCCAGGTAACCATCGGTCCTGTCATCGAGGACGGCTTTTATTACGACTTCGCCTACGACCCCGGTTTTACACCGGAAGATCTGGATCGCATCTCCGCGGAGATGTCCAAGGTCGTCAAAGAACGCTTGGAGGTAACGCGCGAGGTGATGAGCAAGGCTGATGCCGTGGCCTTGTTCCGATCGATGGGTGAACACTACAAGGTCGACATCATCGAGGGGCTCGAAGACAATATTGTCAGCCTGTATCGCCAAGGGGAGTTCGTTGATCTGTGCCGCGGTCCGCATGTTCCGAACACGCGCTGCCTCAAGGCCTTCAAGCTGACACATGTGGCGGGCGCTTACTGGCGCGGCGACGAGCACAACGCGATGCTGCAGCGTATCTACGGCACCGCCTTCGCCGACCGCAAGCAGCTCAAGGAGCATCTGGCGCGGCTAGAGGAGGCTCGCAAACGCGATCATCGAAAGCTCGGCAAGCAACTCGGGCTATTCAGCTTCCATCCCGAAGCTCCTGCGTCGCCGTTTTTTCATCCGCCGGGTGCGCGGGTCTACAATTTACTCGTTGACTACATACGGGGACTCTACGTCGACTACGGTTACGACGAAGTCGTGACGCCACAGATTCTCGATGTGGATCTCTGGCACCAGTCGGGTCACTACGACAACTACAAGGACAACATGTACTTCACCGAGGTCGAGGGGCGCGAGCTGGCGGTGAAGCCGATGAACTGTCCGACCCACTGCCTGATCTATGCCGACTCCATACGCTCTTACCGCGACCTTCCGATCCGCTTTGCGGACTTCGGCCGCCTCCACCGCTACGAGCGCTCGGGCGTCGTGCACGGCTTGACGCGGGTCAGAAGTTTCAGTCAGGACGACGCTCATATCTTCTGCACGCCCGACCAGATGCGTGAAGAGCTTAGCTCGGTGATCCGGATGATCCTCGATACCCACAAAGTCTTCGGTTTCGAGGAGACGCGCATCTATCTGGCCACTCGGCCGGAGAAATCCATCGGCGACGACGCGATGTGGGAAAAGGCTGAACGAACCCTTACCGAGGTCCTGGAGGCTTCGGGGGAGAGTTATGAAGTCAACCCGGGGGACGGCGCATTTTACGGCCCTAAGGTGGACTTCTGCGTACTCGATGCGATGAGGCGGGAATGGCAGCTAAGCACCGCTCAGCTCGACTTCTCCATGCCCGAGCGGTTCGATCTGAAATTCGTGGACAACACGGGCGGCGAACAGCGTCCCGTAATGGTCCACCGCGCAATACTCGGGTCACTCGAGCGTTTCATCGCCATTCTCATCGAACATACGGGTGGTGCCCTGCCTCTGTGGCTGGCCCCGTGTCAGGTAAAGATCGTGACGGTCACCGACCGCCAAAACGAATATGCTGCAGAGGTGGCCGCTTCGCTGAAAGAGAGTGGGTTCCGGGCCTTCGCGGACCTGCGCAACGAGAAACTGGGTTTCAAGATCAGGGAGGCTCAACAGGCCAAGATCCCTGTAGTCATCGTGGTCGGCGACCGTGAGGTCGAAGACAAGAGTTTGTCTCCTCGCTTGCGCGACGGTGAACAACTCGATGCGATGACCATGGAAGAATTCACCGGGTGGCTCTCACAGCGAAGCCGCCCCCAAAACCAGGGAGGTGTCCCATAGCAAAGGACGAAGGATTGAGGATCAACACCGGTATTCGGGCACGGGAAGTCCGGCTCATCGATACCGACGGCACCCAGCTCGGCATCATGTCGACGGAAAAAGCTCAAGCGCTCGCCGACGAGCGTGAGCTGGACCTCGTCGAGGTGGCCGGTAATGCGGAGCCGACGGTGTGCCGGATCATGGATTTTCACAAGTACCGGTACGAACAGAGAAAGAAGTCCCAGGAGTCCAAGCGTAAGTCGGTGGCCTCCTCCGTAAAGGAGGTAAAGATCCGCTCCCGCACGGAAGCCCACGACATAGATTTCAAGATCGGCCATATCCGCCGGTTCTTGGACAAGGGGCATCGGGTCAAGATCTCGGTGTTCTTCAAGGGAAGAGAGATAACCCGGCCCGAACTGGGGCGGGGCATGCTCGACAGAGTGCTGGAGTCGATCTCGGATGTCGCGGCCCCCGAGGGTGAACCGCGGCTCGAGGGCAGGCACATGTCGGTGATCGTCGTGCCGAGCAAGGGATAGGTAGTAGTAAGTTCACAAGGAGACGGAGATGCCGAAAGTCAAAACCAACAGGGGCGCAGCGAAGCGCTTCTCCTTTACGGCGCGAGGGAAGGTGAAGCGCAAGAAGGCATATTTGCGCCACATCCTCTCGCACAAGTCGGCGACGCAAAAACGCAACCTGCGGAAGGCGGGCATCGTTGCGCCGACGGATGTGAAAGCGATTCGGCGCTTGCTGCCGAACGGATAACGACCGGTACCAAGAAAGGAGTATCGAAATGCCGAGGGTAACAAGGGGAACCAAAGCCAGGCGGAGGCGCCGCAAGATTCTGAAGTCGGCGCGTGGGTATGTCGGTGGGCGCAAGCTGTATCGTCAAGCCAGAGAGACCGTCGAGAAAGGGCTGACCTACGCCTACCGGGACCGCAAAGACCGCAAGCGCCAGTTCCGGAGACTTTGGATCGTGCGTATCAACGCCGCCGCGAGGGCCGAGGGGCTCAGTTATTCGAGCCTCATCCAGGGGCTCAAGCAGGCCGGTGTCGACATAGACCGTAAGATGCTCGCGGAAATGGCCGTCAACGAGCGTGCGGCGTTCGCCGAGCTCGTCAAGGTTGCCAAAGCCAAGCTGGCGGCGTGACCGAAGCCGCGCCCACTCCGGGATCGATCGGCCAACAACTGAAAGTGTTGGGGGCCGAGGTCGTGCTCAGCCTCGAGTCCGTGGACGACAAGACGGCACTGGAGGCTTTGCGCGTGGAGGTCCTGGGTAAGAAGGGCAAGCTGACCAAGATCCTTCGCGGGCTGGCCGGCGTTGCCCCGGAGGAACGTCCCAAGATCGGTCACGCGGCGAACGAGGTTAAGGCGGCCGTTGAACGCGCGATCGAAGACAAGGCCAAGCTGCTGGACCAGGCCGAGCGTCAGGCACGCCTCGATCGCCCCCAACTCGACGTCACGCTGCCCGCTTTCGGACAACCTCACGGCCATCTTCATCCCTTGGCCGCGACAATGAAGGAAGTGTGCGACACCCTCTGCGGATTGGGTTTCTCTATCGCCGAAGGTCCCGAGGTCGAGGACGAGTATCATAACTTCGAGGCTCTCAATATTCCGCAGAACCATCCCGCGCGGGATATGCAAGACACTTTCTTCGTCGACGGCGGCCGGGTCCTGCGCACGCATACGTCACCGGTCCAGATCCGGGCCATGGAGTCACAGCAGCCGCCTTTGATGATAATCGCGCCCGGAGCCGTCTATCGTCACGATGACGATGTGACCCACTCGCCGATGTTCCACCAGGTCGAGGGGTTGATGGTCGACCGCCATGTTACGTTCCGGCATCTCAAGGGAGTCTTGACGGCTTTTCTTCACCGCCTGTTCGGAGAGGACGTGTCCGTGAGGTTCCGGCCGAGCTACTTCCCGTTCACCGAGCCGAGCGCGGAGGTCGACATCGCGTGTGTCATCTGCGGTGGCGATGGATCCGGTGCCGCGGGAGCCTGCCGTGTCTGCAAAGGGACGGGCTGGCTCGAGATCCTCGGGTCGGGAATGGTTCATCCCGCCGTTTTCGAGCACGTCGGCTACGATCCGGAGGTCTATACCGGGTTCGCTTTCGGCATCGGCGTCGAGAGAGTGGCCATGCTCAAGCACGGGATCGACGATATCCGGCTGTTCTTCGCCAACGACCTGAGATTCATCCAGCAGTTCTGAGGCGGAGGCGGTATGCGGTTACCTCTCAGTTGGCTCGAAGAGTACGTCGATGGGCTTCCGCCCGTTGATGTCCTGTGCGAGAGCCTCACGATGGCGGGGCTGGAAGTCGAAGGAGTATCGGCGCCGGTGGGAGAAGAACTGACTGCGGCGCTGGTGACGGCCCGGATCGACGAGACCAGCGCGCATCCCAATGCCGACAAGCTCACACTTTGCCGTGTCGACGACGGCAGTGGTGTACGCGACATCGTCTGCGGCGCATCCAACATGAAAGCCGGCGACGTCGTCGTCTTGGCTCTCCCCGGCGCCAAGTTCGCCGATGGCCGCAAGATAAAGAAGTCGAAGATCCGCGGCGCAGTGTCGGAGGGAATGCTGTGTTCCGCCTCCGAGTTGGGGATTTCCGACGATCATGAGGGGATAATGATCCTGGCCTCGGACGTAGAGGCAGGGCAACCCGCAGCGCCGATCATAGGGTTGGGTGATCCCATAATAGAGATCGCCGTCACGCCCAACCGAGGCGACTGCCTGAGCATACGAGGCTTGGCGAGAGAGATTGGCGCGGTTTGCCGGTTGGGTCTTACCGAGAGCTTTACGCAGACGCCGAGCCGCCCTTCGGGTAAATGCTCGATATCGGTCTCCATCGCGCCAGGGGCGGGGTGCACGGCCTACCGGGGGTTGATGGTGACCGGAGTCAGCATCGGTCCGTCACCGGCGTGGTTGCAGGCGAGACTGGCCGCCTGCGGTGTGCGACCGGTCAACAACATAGTCGACGTTACGAACCTTGTACTGTTCGAGACGGGGCAGCCTCTGCATGCCTTCGATGCCGACCGTTTGCACGGCCGGACCATCCGTGTGGAAAGCCTCGAGCGTAACGCCAAGTTCGAGACTCTTGACGAACAGGAGCGTCAACTCGAGAGCGGTGATCTCATGATCTGTGACGGTGAGGGGCCCGTGGCGCTCGCAGGAGTCATGGGTGGTGCGGGCAGTGCCGTCGGCGAGACCACCACGAACATCTTCCTGGAGAGCGCGGTGTTCGAACCAGCGCTCATTCGCTCCACCTCGAGACGTCTGGGGCTGATTTCGGAGTCATCCTACCGGTTCGAGCGTGGGGTCGACCCGGCAATGGTCGAGTTTGCCCTGCTTAGAGCGGGCGAGCTCATCTGCGAACTCGCGGGCGCGAGGGTGGCCGGAGGTGTGGCAAAGTCGGGTGAGCTGCCTGGCGAGGGACCTCAGCTGGAGGTGAGACTGGACCGCGTCGCGAGGATCTTGGGTTCGGAAGTCTCGGGCGAGGAGGCACTCGGTTATCTGCGGTCGGTCGGTGTAGAGGTACAAGCGAAAGACTCGGTGCTGGAAGCGAGTGTGCCGACCCATCGCCATGACGTGACCCGCGAGATCGACCTGATCGAGGAAATCGCCCGTCTCCATGGGTACGAGCGTTTCGAGCCCGCGCTGCCGAACTCGACCATGTCGGAAGCGAAAGTGCCTGCACATGAACGGTTCGCTTCCGAGTACCGGTCACGCCTGTCGTCCCTCGGCTTCAATGAGGCCGTGTGCCTCGGCTTTTGCTCGAGGGACATGAACCTGGCCTGTCCCGGGCTTCACGGATCGGATGCCTTGCCGGTGGTCGTTTTGAACCCCCTGCGCTCGGATGCAACCGAGATGCGAAAGAGTCTGATCCCTGGACTGCTCGACGCCTATGCCACAAACGTTCGCAACGGTGCAGAGGTAGTCGACCTGTTTACTCGTGGGCGAACCATGTCGATGCCCGATGGCGGACGGCCTCCGGTGGAGATCGAAGCCGTTGCAGGGTTGGTCGCGGGGCCGCGCAGGTCGAGAGGGCCGGGCTTCACAGGCTCACCGGCGTTCTGGGACGTCAAGGCCGCCGTTGAAGCGGTGGCTGCCGCGGCAGGGTGTGGGGCGCCCGATTTGCACTGGGCTCCATGTGGCGGTCGACCCGAATATCATCCGAGCGCGGCGGCCAAGGTCAGCGTCGGAACCGCCGACGTCGGCTTCGCAGGACAGCTTCATCCAGACCTTGCAGATAGCCTTGAAGTTTCTGAAGAAATCTACGTATTCGAAATTGACAGCCCTAGGTCGCTTGAGTATGCTCCGCGGCACTCCGGCCTGAAGCGATTGGCTCGCTACCCTTCGTCGAGGCGGGATGTGTCGCTGGTGGTGCCTATAGGGTTGCTTGCCGGAGACATCGTCGTGGCAGTGAAGGAGATGGACGAAGAGTTGCTGGAAAGCATCTCGGTGTTCGACGAGTATACGGGCCCGCAGTTGGGCGAAGGGCGTAAGGCATTGGGTTTCACTATCGTATACAGGTCGCCTGAGGGCACGCTGACGGAAGAAGAAATAACGAGCGTGCACGACAGGGTCACCGAAAGCCTGGTAGCGCGATTCGGCGCCGAGGTCAGGGCTTGATCGCTTGGGCGGCCTGAACCGGATTCTCGAGAGGGTATACACATGACCAAAGCCGACATTGTCGAGCGTATCTATGAGCGAGTTGGCTTTTCCAAGAAAGAGGCGGCCGAAGTTGTCGAATCGATTTTCGAGACGATGAAGACACGCCTCGAAGCGGGGGAAAAGGTCAAGATATCCGGCTTCGGCAACTTCGTGATCAACGAGAAGCGCCCGCGTAAGGGGCGTAACCCGCAGACCGGAGACGAGATCGTGATCTCCGGCCGTTGCGTTCTCACTTTCAAGCCGAGTCAGGTTCTCAAGCGAACGATCAACATGGCGAGGTGACCGAGCGGCTCAACCAGAGCGTAAAGGAGGCAGCTCATGCGAGATGAGCAACTCCCATCTGACAAACTGTACTTCAAGATTGGAGAAGTCGCGAAGATCGTCGGCGTAAAGCCCTACGTGCTTCGCTACTGGGAAACGGAATTCAGTTTCCTGAAGCCTGGCAAGACCAAGTCAAAGCACAGGCTCTATCGTCGAAAGGACGTGGAGACCTTGATGAGGATCAAGCAGCTCCTCCACAACGAACGCTTCACGATCGAGGGTGCGCGGCGGCAACTGAAGGCGGAAAGCTCCGAGCAACGGGAGACGAAGACTCCCAGTCACCAGCTCCAGCAACTCCGTGAGATACGCGACAGCCTACTGGACCTGCGCTCCAAGTTGGATTAGCTCAGCCGCCGGTGCGGCCGTTGCCTGCCGCTTCGATGTGAAGCAGGCGGATGTGGCTTTCGAGGACTTCCTTGGAAGCGTTCTGCCAGCCCAGGATCGTTGCGCGTGTCACTGCGAAGTCCAGCCCCAGCGCCTCGCAGATATTGTTGAACGAGAACGGAGACTCCCAGTCGTCCAGGCGCAGCCAGTATTCGGCCTGACGAGCCAGGATCTGCGGGTTGGTGCGGTCATAGTGGACCATACCGAGGAAGCAGCGGATTCCGTCCTCGAGGACGGCCAGCATCAGCGCCCGCTCGCCGGGCGCCAGACCGGTTGCCTTGGAACCGCCCCCAGGCTCCTGAGCGAGCAGTCCTAGGTCCTCTCGACGAAGTCCGTCGTGCATGGCGGGGCGTTGTGCAGCAGCCATGCCACCGGCCGTGTTCCGCAAAAAGCCTTGTAAAACCGAAGGATACGACCGGTGAGCTGAGGCCGGGCGCGGGGCGCGCCCGGTCCATTGCTACGTTTGTGCACGCGCAGGTAGGCGCGCTGCCACCGCTATGTGCGTAACCGCAAAACAGGCCGAATGGCCTGTTACTGAGCACAACGGTTGCTTACTGAGAGGGCATTGCCTCGACATTGAGCGAGCCGACCACCGTTTCCGAGCGCGGAAAGGTCGAAAAGCCCCCGCTCCGTGCGTTTCTGCGGTGGCATGGCGGTTGCTTTGTCGTTGCGAGACGGTTTACCGCCCGAGCGACGCTCTTGTGGGAGTCATGCGCCGCTCGCAGAGGCAGCGGTTGCCGCAAGCGCCGGGGACATCCCGGAGGAGGGGACAATGCTTCGAATCTTTCGCACAGCAGCCATCCTGTCGTTGACGCATCTCTTTGTCGCCGCGTGCCTGCCCGCGGTTGCCGCGGCACAAGACGGACCCGCCATCGATACCGGTGACACCAGCTGGATGCTGGTCTCGTCGGCTCTGGTCTTGTTCATGACCCCCGGACTCGCGCTGTTCTACGGCGGCTTGGTGAGGTCGAAGAACGTGCTGTCCACCATCATGCACAGCTTCTTCGCCATGGGGATCATGACCGTGCAATGGGTCGTCATCGGCTATTCGCTTTCCTTCGCCGAGGGCAACTGGTTCGTGGGCGGGCTCGACTATCTGTTCTTGAACGGGGTGGGCATGGAGCCCCTAGACGGTCAGACCATCCCTCATAGCGTGTTCATGGTGTTCCAGGGGATGTTCGCGATCATCACTCCCGCGCTGATCAGCGGCGCCTTCGCCGAACGCATCCGCTTCAAGGGCTATGTCGTTTTTATCCTGCTTTGGGGCACCCTCGTCTATGATCCTATCTGTCACTGGGTCTGGGGCGGCGGCTGGCTCGGCTCGGGCGGCTTGTGGGGCGACTCTCACGCCCTGGATTTCGCCGGCGGAACGGTGGTTCACATCAACTCCGGTATCGCCGCGCTGGCCATGGCGATGGTCGTCGGCCGGCGTATCGGTTATCCGCAATCGCCCATGAAACCCCACAATCTGGGTTACACGCTGCTAGGGGCGGGCATCCTGTGGTTCGGCTGGTTCGGCTTCAACGGCGGCAGCCAACTGGCGGCTGATGCCGTTGCCGCGAACGCTTTCGTAGTCACCCATATTGCGGCTGCTACCGGCGCCGTCAGCTGGTCGATTGCCGAAGCATTGCATCGGGGTAAGGCCAGCGCCCTGGGCGCCGCATCCGGCGCGGTTGCCGGGCTGGTAGCGATAACGCCGGCCTGCGGGTTCGTCGACGTGCAGGGCAGCCTGGCGATAGGCGCGGTCGTCGGAGTGATCTGTTACGGGGCTGTCATCCTCAAGGGCCGTCTAGGCTACGATGACTCTCTGGATGCTTTCGGCGTTCACGGCGTCGGGGGAGCGTGGGGCGCTCTGGCCACTGGGATCTTCGCGGCCTCGGCTGTCGGCGGCACCGCCGGCCTGATCGAGGGTGGAAACGTCCACCAGGTTTGGATCCAGTTCGTCAGCATCGTTGCTACGGTCGTGTACTCCTTCGTTTTGACCATGATCATCGCCCGCGTGGTTGACGCTACGGTAGGGTTGAGGGTGACCGAAGAGGACGAGCGTCAGGGCTTGGACCTGTCGGAGCACGGAGAGACCGGTTACGACCTCTAGGTCTGCTCTTTCGAGCCAGTTGCTCGAACGTGCCGCGGTGGCTAGAGTCGCCAGCTAGCAACGGGGCGTGGCGCAGCCTGGTAGCGCACTCGCTTGGGGTGTGAGTGGTCGCTGGTTCAAATCCAGTCGCCCCGACCAGTAAAGAAGCGAGGGCGGGTGTCGCGATCGCGGCTCCCGCCCTTGGCTCACCCGCCGCGGCTACGACAACTTCAGCCTACCGCAGCTGACTTCGAGCAAGTTCTAGGGTTTTCGAGAGAGCTGGCCTGACGGGTCAGCGTCTGGTGACCGAAAGCATGATCTGGAATTGCTTGCCGTCGCCGTCGTGGACGACCCGGGGTACGAGGGTGGCATCACAGCGTTCCAGGGTGCCGAGTGCAGCGACAGCTCCTGCCAACGCCTGCCTGACCGCATCCACCATCCCGCTCGGAGACTTGGCGACTACCTCGACAGGGCCGGACGAAGAAATCTCATCCATTACTTGAGGTGCTCCTGTCGGCCTCCCGCTTCCGACCTAGGGGTTTTCCCGAGGTGCAGGAGGTCGGCGGACTCTAACCGCCCGGCGTCCGCCTTGTCAAGGAAATTAAGGCGCTACATGAAAAACTTACGGCTTACTGACCGTGACGCAGAACTTTTCCCACTCGGCCGTGGGACTCTCCGAGCCGGCTTGACGTCCTACCCCCGAGAAGGAATCATCGCTGGATACCATGATACTGGCATCCAACGATGACGGTATACAGTCGGCCGGCCTTGCTCGCTTGGTCGGCGCGCTGGAACCCATGGACCGTGTGGTCGTCGTCGCGCCGGACAGGGAGCGGTCGGCGGTCAGCCACGCGTTGACCCTGGGCCGGCCGCTGCGCGCCGACGAGGTCAAGGACGGCTGGTACGCCGTCGACGGCACACCCACGGATTGCGTCAACCTGGCCTTGAACGGGTTGCTCGAGGAGAAGCCGTGGCTGGTAGTTTCCGGTATCAACCAGGGAGCCAACCTCGGTGATGACATCACCTACTCAGGAACGGTCTCGGCCGCGATGGAGGCCGTCCTCCTGGGCCTGCCGGCGGTTGCCTTTTCCCAGGTCGGCCGCGCCGATTTCCACTATGATCAGATAGCCGATTTCGCCAGAGCGCTGGTGGCCAAGCTGCGCGACCGGCCTCTGCCTCCGGACACTCTGCTGAACGTGAACGCCCCCGAAGACGCGTGCGCGACAGGCTACGCGATCACCCGTCAGGGCAAGCGTCGCTACGAGAGTGCCATCATCGAGAAGGTCGACCCTCGCGGCCGTAAGTACTATTGGATCGGTGGCGACGAACTCGATTTCGTAGACGATCCGGGCACCGACTTTGCCGCGATCAAGAGAGGGTTGATCTCGGTGACTCCGCTCCACCTTGACCTGACCAACTACGAGTCGAGAGCGGCCATAGAAGAACTCGGGCTGCAGTGGCCCTGAGAGCGTGCGGGGAGTGTAGGCGGTGGCGAAGGTTGTGTTCTGGTTGGTTATCCTGACGCTGGCTCCCGGCCTGGAGTTGCGCGCATCGATTCCGTACGGGCTTCTCGACCAGGCCCTGTCACCGACTATCACCATTGCACTGTGCCTGGCGGTCAACATCGCGCTGGCGCCGATGGTGTGGTTCTTCATGGACAAGGTGATTCACCTCTTTCTTCACATCGGGTGGATCGACCGCCTCTACAACACGGTTGTCGAGAGAACGCAGGAGCGCCTGCATGCCTACGTAGAGAAGTACGGGACGGTGGGGCTGGCCTTGTTCATAGGTGTCCCTCTGCCCGGGTCGGGCGTGTACTCGGGCGGGCTTGGAGCCTATCTGCTGGGATTCACCTTCCATCAATACATCGTGGCGTCGGTATTCGGCGTTCTCATAGCGGGCACGGTGGTCTCCGCCGTGGTGCTCAGCGGGGCCGGTGCGTTCAGTTTCTTTCTCAAGAGCTAGGCGGGCTCTTGTTGCCGTTGCCGTGGCCGGGGCGCTCGTCGGCGCGGCCGGCTGCGCGACGGGAATCACGCACACGGTGCGTAAGGGCGAGAACCTCTATCGGATCGGAAAGGCTTACGGAGTCCCTTACTCGCGGCTCGGACGGATCAACCGGATCTATCCACCCTACGAAATACAAGCCGGCGATCGGCTCTACATCCCCGGTGCAAACCGGCAGTTGCCGGTGACTGTCATTACGCCGCGTTCGGTGAACCCGGCACGTCCCACCTCTTCACGCACCGTCACGGCGGGCTCGGGCGGGGCGTTTGTGTGGCCGGCTTCGGGCAGGGTCACCTCAGGGTTCGGAGGCCGGGGGCACCGCCATCACGACGGGATCGACATCGCCGCCCGGCGAGGGAGTGATGTGCGCGCGGCAAGAGCCGGTGTCACGATTTTTAGCGACCGCCTGGCGGGCTACGGCAACGTCGTCATCGTGGAGCACGGAGCGGGCATGACCACGGTATACGCGCACAATGACAAGAACCTGGTGCGCAAAGGGGTGCGCGTCGGTCGGGGTCAGCGAATCGCAACCGTAGGCTCTACCGGGCGCGCGTCCGGACCTCACCTGCACTTCGAGGTTCGCAAACACAACGTCGCCCGCAATCCCTTGTATTACCTGCCCAAGCCTTAGACTATCGGTCTCGTCTCAGCGTAGACGGCCGTTTGCCTGACTCATGGACATCAAATCACTGATAAGGACGATCGACGGGTTCCCGAAGCCGGGAATCGCGTTCAAGGACATCACGCCGGTGTTGTCGAACGGGGATGCGTTGCGCTGGGTGGTCGACGAGGTCTGTCAGCGATACCGCGGGCGAGTACAGGGTGTGGTCGGTATCGAATCGAGAGGGTTCATCTTCGGAGCTCCTGTGGCTTATGCCTTGGGCGTGGGACTCACCATCATCCGCAAGCCGGGCAAGCTGCCTCACGACACGCACACCGTAGAGTATCAACTCGAATACGGGAGCGACGCCCTCGAGATACATACAGACGCTCTCCCTCGAAGCGCCCCCGTTGTTCTCGTGGACGATCTGCTGGCCACCGGCGGAACGGCCAAGGCTGCCGTCAACCTGCTGGAGAAGGTTGGGGCTCAGGTCGTCGAGTGTGCGTTCATGATCGAGCTGTCGGCCCTTGGCGGTGCCGAGAAGCTCGCACCGGTCGATACGTATTCCCTGATCAGTTATCCGGAGTAGCGCGTGGCCCACAAAAGCTTCAAGGAAATGATGAACGATGTGGTGGACTTCGGGTCCTGCTGCGAGTGCGGCACCTGTGTGCTCGTGTGCCCGCACAACGTCATAGAGTACATCGACAGTAAGCCGAAGCAGACGGCGAAGGCTTCGGCCGCCTTCGACTACTGCGGCATCAGCGAGGGTATCGGTTGCGACGTCTGCGCCCAGGTGTGCCCGCGCATAGGCGACAGGGAGTTCAATCTGGCCGATGCCGTTTTCGGCAACGAGACAGGGAAGATCTACGACGGGGGTTTCGGTAGATATCAAGAAATCTACGTCGCCCGCGTCAAGGATCCCGAGATCAAGAAGGTATGCCAGGACGGCGGCGTGGTGACCGCGCTACTGGTCCACGGCTTGAAGTCAGGGCGTTTCGACGGGGCCGTGGTCTCGGCCGCCGACGAGTCGACGCCTTGCGCGCCCATGCCCAAGTGCGTCGTTACACCAGAAGAGGCGATCGCGGCTGCGGGATCCTGGTACACCTATTGTCCCAACGACCTGGCTTTGCAGGAAGCCGTCGACAAAGGATGCGAGAAGGTCGCTTTCGTCGGGGTGCCTTGTCAGATCACGCCGGTTCGAAAGGGGAGCCTGCGTGACACGGGGTTCATCCAGACGGAGAAGAAGAAAGACAAGATCGTCGAGCGTCAGACTCGCAGCCTCAAGGATCCCGTCGATCGTGTTGCCTTGCGCATCGGTCTGCTGTGCTCGGAGGTCTTCGACTTCGAGGGCCTGATGGTCAAGAAGATCCAGGGCGAGATGGGGATACCGCTGGAGGAGATCCAGAAGTTCAACGTCAAAGGCGAAGTTCTGATCTACAAGAAAGATGGAGAGCTGGTGAAGCTCGGCCTGAAGGAAGCCCAGGAGTATGCGCGTCCCGAGTGCGACCACTGCGGGGACTTTTCGGCAGAGCTGGCGGACGTCTCCTGTGGCGGCGTCGGCGCCATGGACTGGACGATCACCATCACCCGCACGGATGCCGGGAAGGCGGCCATGGATGAACTGATAGAGGCCGGGCTTCTCGAAGTGCTGCCCATACAGGAGTTCGAGAACTCGCTGAAGGTGCTGCTACGCCTGGCCCGCCGCCAGCATCAGCGTGTGCCCGAGGGCCGGGCAGGGCTGCCGGCAGTGAGGCCTCCGCATTTCATGCCCCCGGCCGCGCCGGCCTGAGTCGACACGCCGCTCCGGCCTTCTCTCGGCCAAAGGCCCGCCGCGCCCCCCATGCGGGGGCACTTGTCCTTGACACTTCCTGTCTACGGAAAGTAGTTTCGCTCTAACCTGGATCTAACTTGGGCGGTGGTCCGCCCCGCTGCTATTGCGGCCTCAGGTTCTGGAGGGGGAATCATGACGATCAAGTCCGCGCTTAGTTTCGGCGTCGCTGCGGCGGCAACCTTTCTTTGTCTGTCCGGCAGCGCCGATGCGGCCTGTATCACCGGCGGCACGCTCGACAACATCGACGACTGCCTGACGGCGGCGGGCAAGGGGGGCAAAGA
>JANQEO010000127.1 GCA_028278325.1 Candidatus Binatia bacterium | reverse complement strand
GCATCGCGCGATGCCCGTGGATGACAAAGCCCTCGGGCGGCTCCGATGCTATCAGGACTTGCAGATCTTTTCGAGATGCCTCTCATAGCTGCGGATGGCGTCCCGCATCTCCGGCAAATAGGAGTAGCGGTTGTAGGTCGCCCGCACACCGCTCACCGCGCCGGAGACGTGATTGAGGAGCTTGTCCGAGACATGGAGCGGCACCTCCAGCGAGGCCATGGTGGTGTCGAAGGTGCGGCGCAGGTCATGGAGGGTGTAGGGCGCCACCTCTTCGAGCTTCGCATCGAACTTGACCTTGGCTCTCGCCCAGCCGTTGAAGTGAGTGGTGGGCCTGCCGCGAACGTGGGCGCAGCGGGCGGGAAAGAGCTGCTCCCCCAAGTTCGGCACCCGATCAAAAACGGCGGCCACCCCATCCTCAAAGGGAAAGCTGTGGGCCCGCTTGTTCTTGGTCTCGGTGCTCGGGATGGTGATCATGCGTTCGTCGGCATCGATCCAGTCCCATTTGAGCGCGGCCGCTTCGCCCCGGCGCAATCCGGTCAGCACCAGAAGCGAGACGATCGGCCCGTAAGGATAAGGGTAGGCGAGCGAGGCTTGATAGACGACCGCATGCTCCTGCGGGGTTAGAACCCGCTCGCGCGGATGCGTCTTAGCCGGGCGCGGCAGGTCGGCCAGGGGGCTAGCCTCGATATAGTTATGCCGCTTGGCCCAGCGGAAGAAGATCTTGGCCGTGACGAAGGCATAGTTCTGTTCCGACGGCGTGCCCGAGAGCTTATAGATCCGGCGCATGAGCTCGTGCTGGGTGATGTTGCCGAGCGGGGTTCTGCCGAACTTGAAATGGCGCTTCAGGATGCGCTCGTAGTCATAGACCGTCCTCGGCTTGTTCTTGGCCCGGCAGGCATCGAGAAAGCGGTCCTGCACCTCCTCGAAGCTCACGGAGACCGGGCGGACCTTGCCGAGGGTTCGCTCTGCCAGGTGCCGCCGCGCCTCCTTGCGGGCGTCGGCGAGCGACAGGGTCGGGTATCGGCCGATGGTCACGAACTGCCGGTTGGCGCCGGCCACGACCACGAAGGTCTTGGTGCCGCCCTGCGAGACGCGGCACCCGAAGCCTCGAACGGTCTTGTCCCGATAGAGGCGCTGCCCTTTGGCGGGAGGCTTCAGAGCACGGATCGAAAGGTCGGTGAGGGCCACCACCGGCATGATCTTAGCCTCACTATAGCCTCATAAAAAAGGCACGTAGGGGCGTTCAGGAGTGTTCTATCTTAGCCTCTGAAATTGGAGAAATACAATACTTATCAATGAGGTATGAAAAACTATGTTCAGCCCTGGAAACCGCCGTACGCAATCTCTTAATCAGCGGGTCCAAGGTTCGAGTCCTTGTGCGCCCACCACTTCCGGTCAAAACTGGGCACCTGATACCAGATAGGTGCGTTGGAAGCCGCCGCCCGTGCCAGAACGGCCTTCGAGCCCCGGATTCGAACCTGGTCAGCGCCCAACTCGATCTAATCGATAAGCAGCTCTAGATAGGCCTTGCGGGCCTTCTTGCTGGGATCCCTGAGCCTATCCCGCATGACGCCGGCAAACTTGGCGATGGCTTGAGGGGTGATTTTGACCTCGGGCAACTGGGCGCGGCGGTCCTCCTCTCCAGCCAGGCGGATCACCTCTTGGATCCGATCTTGGAGCCCGGAGATCTGGCCGCGCAGTAGGTCATCATGAGATGACCCCGATTGGTGGCCCACGGCCTATGAGAGAATCGGGCGCTGGTTTGGGCTCTGGGAGAGTACGGCGGAAGCGCAGGGGTGGCCGGGAGACGCGGTGCCGGACGTCGTCACGCCGAAAGAAACGACTATTCTCCAGCGGCCAGCCGAAGCAGCCATCGAGATCCGGGGGCACCTGTCCTCCGCCACCTTCCGCGCCGACAGCCGTCCTGGGTTTCTTGCATTGCGGCCCAAGGTTCCTGTTTTCCCGTCCTCCGTCATTCATCCCTATCTCCTCCTCTTTGGAGATGGTCGTCCAGACGTTCGTTGAACCGCCCGGCGTTCTCGATGTTTGCGAGATGGCCCGTCGACTCGAACAAGGCTCTGGAGGCGTTCGGGATGACCTGTTCCAGATAACGATTGGTTTCGTCCACAAGGTAGTAGTCCTGGTCGCCATGCACCAAGAGGACCGGACAGGCGATGGATCGCAACCGCGCCTCGTCCGCCCAGAGGGACCGGCGGTTCCAATGCAGCGTCTTCAGGACGTGCAAAGCTCCTGTAACCGATTGGGCCGCGAGACGTTCCGCGTAGTCCTGCCAGATCGCGGGTTGGCTCTGTCGGAACGCTCTGTAGGCCGGATCCTGAAGGAGAACGTCGACGGCACCAAGACCGCCGGATCGTTCGCGCGACCGGACTTCGCGTCCAATCCACTCCGTCCGGTACTTTTCCCGTTCGTCGGCGTTTCGTGGGCCGCTGCTGTTGCCGACGAGGGTCAATGAGTGGACGCGATCGGGATGTTCCAGGGTGAAATCCAGGGCCGTGAAGCTCCCCATCGACGTTCCGACGAGATGGGCTCGGCCAATCTCCAGATGGTCGAGCACCGCGGCGACATCGTCGGTCGCCTGTTGCTGGCCGTAGATCTCCATGGCGTCCGGCGTCTCGGATGGCCGGAAGCCACGCGCCGCATAGGTTATGCAGCGATAGGTGCCGGAGAAATGTGCGACCTGGAAATCCCAGCTTGCCGGCTCGCCGCCGAACTCATGAAGGAAGACAATGGGATGTCCATCGCCCCGGTCCTCGAACCAGAGGTTCAACCCGTCGCTAGCCGGAGCGTGGGGCATGGTTTACGGGATCATCCGCTGGATATCGTCGGCGTCGTATCCGAGCTCCGAGAGAATCTCGGCGGTGTGCTGACCGAGCGTCGGCGCGGCCGTTTCCTCGTGGTCCGGTTCGGCAACCGGGTTGCGCGCGAAGCGCATCTCCTTCGCGCCCGACCCAAGAACCGTCGAGAACGCCTTGTATTCGCCGCTGACGGGGCTGTTCGCGATGCTTTCGACAGTCTCGATCGCCGAGCAGGGAATGCTGGCAGCGATCATGATATCCAGCCAGTGCGACGCGGGCGCCTTACGAAAGTGGTCGCCCAGGATATCGTCGAGGACGTCCCGGTTTTCCAAACGCGCTTCATCGCCGACGAAGCGTGGGTCGTCGGTCAGCTCGGGAAGGCCGATCGTCTCGCAGAATTTGGGCCAGTCCTTGGAGCTCCCAAGGCCGATGACGATATCCCCGTCGGCGGTGGGATAGGGCTCGAACGGCGTCATCGAGGGATGGCGCGAGCCGATCGGCCCGGCCACGATTCCGGCGTTCAGATAACGCGCGAATGCGTTTTCCAGGCAAACCCACTGGCAGCCGAGCATGGAGACGTCGAGCGGCTCCTGGCTTTTTTTACCCATCGCGTCCCGTTCGTAGAGACGCTGCAGGATGCCGATCGTCGCGAACAAGGCAGCCGAAATGTCCCCCACCGAAAACCCAACCCGTGTCGCCGGACCGCCCAGGGGCCCGTTGATGCTCATCATGCCGCTCATCGCCTGAACGACGATGTCATAGGCCGGGCGGGCGGACAGCGACCCGGACTGACCGAAGCCGCTGATCGACGCCACGATCAGGTCCGGATTGACCCGCTTCAACTCGTCATTCCCGAAGCCGAGCCGATCGCGGACACCCGGGCGCATGTTCTCCACGAAGACGTCCGCCGTCTTCAAAAGGCGGCGAAGGGCTTCCTTGCCGCCCTTGGACTTCAAGTCCAGGGCGATCGACCGCTTGTTCCGATTGAGCGAAGCGAAATACAGGCTGACATCGTCGACGTGGGGCGGGGTGGTGCGGGCAAGATCGCCGGCGGGACTCTCCACCTTGATGACGTCGGCGCCGAGCGACCCGAGCAACCAGGTACAGAACGGCCCGGACAGGACGCTTGTCAAATCGACGACGCGGATGTTCTTCATGGTTCACCATCCCGGCAGAGCCGTTTCATTGCAATGCCGGCGTCGTAAGGGGTATCGGCCAAGGCGTAGAGCATTTGAAAGTCCGATTTGTCGGCCCAAGGGCCCTCGTTGCGGTGGGTGAGAGTCGTCGAGTCCGTCATCTCAGTCGCGAAAACCGGCCTGGGTTTCATCGAGCAACCGCATCAACCCGGGCCACTGGTGCGCGCCGTGCGGTCCCGCGCTGGGCGCCCCCCAATCGTGCAGGGCAGCCATGGCATCCTCGGCGATGGTCTTGGGGCGATCCGTGCAGCTCAGGATATCGACCTGAATCTTGCACGCCGTTTCAAGGTAGTAGTGATAGGTGAACGCCTCGGCCGCCGTGCGGCCGACAACGAGCAAGCCGTGGTTCTCCAGCAGCATTGCGAAGTTGTCCCCCAGATCGCGGGCCAGCAGGGCGCCTTCGTCCGCTGCGGCGGTCGAATCCTGATAGGGATGCGTCGCCAAGGTGCCAAGAACGAACCCCGCGTGCTGGGAAAGCGGCAGCAAGCCATCGGGCATGGCGGACACGGCGATGCCGGCGCGGGTGTGGCTGTGGATCACGAAGTTGACGTCGGGCCGGGCCGAAAGAACGGCCGAGTGGATGATGTGACCGGCCAGATTGAGAACGCCGCCCTCTCGGTCGCGGCTGCCGTCGAAACCCATTTTGACCAGGTTCGACGCGCGTATCTCGTGGAACATGAGATCGTAAGAATTGAGGAGGTAGTGGTCCCGGTCCCCGGGGATTCGGGCCGAGATGTGCGTGCTCGTGACGTCCGTCCATCCGTAGTGGACCGCCAATCTGTAGAGCGCGGCAAGATCGACGCGGGCCGCCCACTCGTCCCCGGGAACCGCGGGGTCTTGCTCAGACACCGCCATTGCCTTGCTCCGACGCTTGCCGATAGAGACTGTGAAAATGGCGGAGGCCGACTTCGCTCATGGCGCCTTTGCCGTCGCCCAGGATGTAGGGGCCGGGCTCGAAACAGCGGCTTTCCATGCCGGTCTGAATCCGTGACACGACCGCTTCGTCCTCGGCGCCCGTGGTCTCTTTGTGCTTCTCCATCAAAGCCCGAACGTCCTCCTCCGGTATGGAGCCGTCGGAAAACCACCGGTAGCGGTAGATCGTCTTTCGCCAGGCAACGGGGAGCCACTGGCGGATCGTGAAGTAGCCGCCCGGATAGAAGCAGAAGGATACGTTGGGCCAGAGCCAATAGGCGCCATAATCGCCGGCGCGCGGCGACTTGGTGACGTCGTAGTCATACTGCTTCTCGTTCGTCGTCTGGGCCTTTCCCTCGTGCCATATCATGCGGCCATGGGGAACGGTCGTATAGCCTTCCATTGCAAGGACGCCCCGGGTGAGCGATTTCGCGTGCACGGTCGGACAGTGGTAGCACTCGTTGTAGTTCTCGACGGACAGCTTCCAATTGCATTGATGATCGATCGAGGTTTCGCAGACGAACACGAGCTTCTCGGGGTCGGGATGATAGGTCCGAAACAAGGGTTCCAAATCACCGATCTGATCCTTCAGCGCCGTTGCGCCTTCGTCCAGGTTGACGAAAACGAACCCGCAGAAGATCTCGACGCGCAGAGGTCTCAGGCTGATCCGATCGCACGAAAGGCGGTCGGCTTCCCCGCTTCCCGGCACGTTCCGAAGAGTGCCGCTCTTGTCGTATCCCCAGGCGTGGTACGGGCACACCAGCCGCCGACCGACGCGGCCGAACCCCTCGACAAGCGGGTGGCCGCGGTGGCGGCACACATTGTAGAAGGCCCGGAGAACCCCGTCGTTGCCGCATATGACGAAGACGTTCTCGTCGGCAATCCGCAACGTGGCGTAGGCACCCGACTGCGCCACTTCCGAGACATGGCAGACGCATTGCCAGGTTCTATAAAAGATATTTTCTTTATCGCGTTCGTACCAGGATGGTTCGGTGTAGTACCTCGCGGCCAAGGGCGCGGTTGCTTCCATGCCGGTGCGCTCACGTCGAGAAAATCAGAGGATCCGGATGCAAGGCTAGGTCTGGATGCAAAGCTTCGTCAAACGACTAGATCTTTCGAATAGACAAATATATCTTTACTGAATGTTCAATGTCCTTCCGCCCCTCACCAGCCTCCGCGCGTTCGAGGCCGCGGTCCGGCTCGGCGCCTTCAACCTTGCCGCCGAAGAACTGAACGTCACGCCGGCCGCTGTTGGCGCGCAGGTTCGATCGCTGGAGGCATGGTTGGGCTACGCCTTGTTCGAACGGCGAAACAGGCGTGTGGTCCCGACCGCAAGCGCCCTGCGCCTCCAGCAGGCGTGCCATAGCGGGTTTTCGACCATTCGGGACGGCATCGAGTCGTATGCCGCGGAGGGCGGCTCCCTTACCGTGGGAGTCGGCAGCTTGTTCGCCGCGCGCTGGCTGTCGCCCAGGCTCAGCGGGTTCTGGATGTCAAATCCCGACGTTTCCCTCCGGTTGGTCCATTCCCCGGTCATCCGGGAGTCGCTTCCGGAGGGATTCGATGCGGCTGTCGTTTGGGGCAGGGGCAACTGGCCCAACGTTTCCGTCCGCCGCATACTTCAGCCGGCCCTCCTTCCCGTCGCGTCGCCCGATTACATCGACAGGCAGGGACGTCCAAACAGTCCGTCGGATCTCGCGAAGCACCTTCTCGTCCAGGAAAAGGGCTTCGACCTCTGGCGCGCTTGGTTTGAAGAAGTGGGCTGCCAAGTCAGCGAGAACGTTTCCGGCACGACGGCCGGGGACGGCGCTGTCGCCATGCAGCTTGCGCTCGACGGTCAGGGGGTTTGCATCGGCGTGAGAGATTTCGTCGAAGATGACCTGAGGCAGGGACGCTTGATCGCCTTGTTCGACCCGGTCACGGTCGGCAAGTTCGCCTACTATCTCGTCCTCAGAACGACGTACGAATCGCACCTTGCGACGAAGCAGTTCGTCGACTGGATCACACGGGTCGGCAACGACGTTCTTTCGAACCGAAGCTAGCGATCGAAATCCATGACGCTTGTCTCCCGTGCGGTCCAATTGCGGACGTTCCCAGCACCAAGTGTGAAAGGCAATCTCGGGTTCAAAGCCATGGCGGCAGGTGGCGGTCCGGTGCGCCACCCATCGACACCGCCGCTTGGAGCTCCGTCGAGGAAAGGAAAGACCATGACTTCGAAGACATCTCCACCCGCCGAGACTTTCTAGCCGGTGGCGTTTTCTACGGCTTGAAATACGCCATGCCGCAGATGAGGGAGCAGGGCGGTGGATTGGGACCCCGTATGCGTCGACTCCTCACGGTGCCGGCACCACCGGAAGTGGGCTCAACAGGTTGAAGGGAAAGGTCAGCATCCAGCCGCAATCGGCCGCCGGGTGTCGCCCTGCAATCTCCATGTCGGACCCGTCGGGTCGAAGTCGATATGACTTAGAGTAGCCCCTGTCAGGCGTTGTAGCCGCCATCCACATGGAGGGTTTCGCCGGTCATGTAGGTCGCGCCCGCACATAGGAAAAGCATGGCTTCCGCATACTCGCGGCCGGTACCCGGACGCGGAATGGGCAAGACCTTGCTGTCCTCATAAACGGTTTCCCACTTCAACGGGAAGTTCGTGTCCTCCGGGTCGACGTACATGGGCGCGATCGCGTTCACGCGCACGTCGGGGGCGAGACCCCGGGCGAGCTCCTTTGTCAGGGTCACGATGCCGCCCTTGGCGACACAATAGGGGGAGCTGGACCCGCCGGAGCGAAAGCCCGACATGGAGCTGGTCGAAACGACCGCCCCTCTGGCCTCCCTGAGCCATGGGGCCGCGGCCTTGACCGTGCGGAAGCAGGAGAGAAGGTTGACCGAGAGGATCTGATTCCAGAGTTCTTCCGTCTGACTCTCCAGATCGCTGGCGGGAATGATCTCGAGGGTCACGGAGTGTCCGGCGACATTCAAAAGGTAATCGATGCCGCCCATTTCCTTTGCCGCATCGTTGACC
>JANQEO010000106.1 GCA_028278325.1 Candidatus Binatia bacterium | reverse complement strand
ATCGAGGTCCCCGGAGCCGGCCACTTCGTGCCCATGGAGAAGCCCGCCCTGGTTGCGGAGGTCGTGATGAAGCAACTGGAGAGTGCCGACTGATGGCGTTCGGAAGCGGCGCTTCGATGTCGTTGCCGAGGATGTGCCTGGCCTGGCTCGTCCACCTCTACACCGCTTCCGGAGCCGTGTTGGGGTTCTTGGCGATGTCTGCGGTCTTCGACGGGGATTTCAAGGCGGCCTTCATCTTCTTGGCGATAGCACTGGCGGTCGATTCGAGTGACGGAGCGCTGGCACGCGCGGTCGAAGTCAAACGGGCGATTCCGTGGTTCGACGGGAGTCTTCTCGACAATCTCGTCGACTACCTCAACTTCGTCGTCGTTCCCGTGGCCATCTTCATGCAACCGGGCATCCTGCCCGAGGGCTGGGCCTATCTGTCACTCGCGGTGTTGGTTGCCAGCGCCTACGGTTTCTCGCGCACCGACGCCAAGGGCATGATCGAGCACTACTTCCTGGGCTTTCCTTCCTACTGGAACATCATGGCCTTCTATTTCGTGGTGCTTGCCACGCCGCCGGCTCTCAACCTCGGCTTCGTGCTTCTCGCCGTGGTGTTGGTATTCGTCCCGATGCGTTGGATCTACCCCAGCCGCAGTTCCGTGATGCGCCTGCCTACGATCGCGCTGGGATTGGTTTGGGGCGTGATGGGAGTATGGATGCTCGCCGCTCTGCCGGAGCCCTCGCCGGTCATCGGCGCCATTTCACTCTTCTATCCCGTGTACTACACGGGCCTTTCACTCGTCTACACGCTTCGCTATTGAGGCACGACCCGAAGACTCCCAGGAGGCACGAGCAGCAATGAACAGATTGGATGGAAAGGTAGCGGTCATCACCGGGGGAGCATCGGGCATAGGTTTGGCGACCGCGAAGATGTTCAGCGAGACGGGCGCTCGTGTCGTGATCGGGGACATCGCGGACGGCGGCCGGTTGGCAGCCGACATAGGCGTCAGCTTCGTGACCTGCGATGTAACCGACCCGGCTTCGGTGGACGCACTGGTCGAATCGGCGGTGGAGCAGTACGGCCACATCGACGTGTTCTTCAACAACGCAGGCATACACTTTCACAGCCCTTTGGCCTCGACTGACTCCACCGATCATCGACGCATGATCGACATCAACGTCAACGGGGCATTCTTCGGCATGCAATCCGCGATACGGGCGATGCTCAACAACGAAGGACCGAGCCGGGGGTCGATCATCAACACGGCGTCCGTGGCAGGCTTGACGGGCTGTCCCGTACAATCGTCCTACAGTGTGTCGAAGGGAGCGGTCGTGTTGCTGACGAAGAACGCGGCCGTGGAGTACGCGGGCTACGGCATCAGGGTCAACGCGGTCTGTCCGGGCGTAATCAACACACCGATGACGGATCGTGCGGTGGAGGCCTCCGGGGATCTCATGAGCCGCGAAGCCGCGGCCAAGGCCCATCCCTTGGGGCGCATCGGAGAGCCCGACGAGGTCGCGAAGCTGGTCACTTTCCTGGCCAGTGACGACTCCTCCTTCATAAGCGGCGCGGCGATTCCCATCGACGGCGGCATGACGGCCGGTTTCAGGATGCCGCTTCCTCGCTGAATCCCGAAGCTGGCGCGGGCTCTGTTCAGGCCGCGCTGCGAAGTTTCGGCGCGAACACCAGGCGGCCTGCTTCTCCGTCTCGAGACTTCGCATCCACCGTTACGTCGGTGTCGGGCCCGATGTCCCCGGACACGATGCGTTTGGCCAACTCCGTCTCGAGTTCCCGTTGTATACAGCGCTTGAGCGGTCTGGCGCCATAGGTGGGATCGTAGCCGACACGCGCGAGATGGTCGTAAGCCGCGTCGCTGAGTTGCAGCGTGATGCCCTTTTCGGAGAGCCGTTCACCCAGGCGCTCGATCTGCTTTTCGACGATCTGACGCAACTGCGCTGCGGACAGACCGCGGAAGACGACGATCTCGTCGAGACGGTTGAGGAACTCCGGCCTCAGCTCGCGCTGTAGGATCTCGAGAACCTGAGAGCGCATCGCTTCGTAGGATTCGTCATCACCGGCGTCGCGATACGAGAGGATCTCGTGGCTTCCCATGTTGGACGTCATCAGTATGACGGTGTTGTTGAAGTGAACCGTACGGCCTTGCCCGTCGGTCAGACGCCCGTCATCGAGGACCTGTAGCAGTGTGTTGAACACGTCGCGGTGAGCTTTCTCGATTTCGTCGAGCAGGATCACGCAATACGGCTTGCGCCGGACCGCCTCGGTGAGCTGCCCGCCTTCTTCGTATCCGACGTAGCCGGGAGGCGCACCGATGAGCCGCGACACGGAGTGCTTCTCCATGTACTCGGACATGTCTATTCGGATCAGCGCGGACTCGTCGTCGAACAACTGCTCGGCCAAGGCCTTGGCCAGTTCGGTCTTGCCGACGCCGGTGGGTCCGAGGAAGAGGAATGATCCGATCGGACGGTCCGGGTCGCTCAGGCCGGAACGAGATCTGATGATGGAATCGGAGACGGCGGACACGGCCTCGTCCTGTCCTACCACACGGGTGTGGATCCTGTCGGCAAGGTGTATCAGCCGCTCGGCCTCGCCCTCCATCAGTTTGGATACGGGTATTCCCGTCCAGCGCGCCACGACCTCCGCGACGTCGTCCTCCGACACTTCTTCGCGAACCAGGCGCTTGTCACCGCTCTCGCCGTGCTGGGCTTCAGCTTCCGCAAGCTGCTTCTCCAACTCCACCAAGCGGCCGTACTTAAGCTCTGCGGCCTTGTTCAGATCGTAGGCCCGTTCAGCCTGTTCGATCTCGAGCTTGACGTCTTCGATCTCTCCCTTGAGGTTGCCCAGTGACGCTATCTCTTCGCGCTCGACGTCCCACAGCGCCTTCAGCTCATCGTGCTTGCCCTTCAGCTCGGACAATTCCTTCTGTAGCGCCTCGAGACGCCGCTTGGAGGCGTCGTCGGTTTCACGCTTCAGCCCCTCGCGCTCTATCTCGAGCTGCATGACCCGTCTGGCAACCTCGTCGAGCTCGACCGGCCTCGAATCCATCTCGGTTCTGAGCCGTGCCGCCGACTCGTCGACCAGGTCGATGGCCTTGTCGGGCAGGAAGCGATCGGGGATGTAACGATCGGAAAGAACGGCCGCGGTCACCAGTGCGCTGTCTTTGATGCGCACGTTGTGATGGCGCTCGTAGCGTTCCTTGAGGCCTCTCAGGATGGACACGGTGTCCGATACGCTCGGAGCCGCCACCTTGACCGGTTGAAACCGCCGCTCCAAGGCCGCGTCCTTTTCTACATACTTGCGGTACTCGGCCAGGGTGGTTGCGCCGATACAATGCAGCTCGCCTCGCGCCAGCATGGGCTTGAGGAGGTTACTGGCATCCATGGAGCCTTCGGCCGCTCCCGCTCCGACGACGGTGTGCAGTTCGTCGATGAACATGACGATCTGCCCCGCGGCTTCCTGCACCTCTTTGAGGACGGCCTTGAGACGCTCTTCGAACTCACCGCGGAATTTGGCGCCCGCGATGAGCGCGCCCATGTCGAGAGCCACCAGCCGCCGGTCTTTGAGCCCTTCCGGAACATCGCCGCTGACGATCCGCCTGGCCAGCCCTTCGGCGATCGCCGTCTTGCCGACGCCCGGCTCTCCGATGAGGACAGGGTTGTTCTTGGTACGCCGCGACAGCACCTCTATGGTCCGCCTGATCTCTTCGTCACGTCCGATTACGGGATCGAGTTTTCCGTCGGCGGCCAGGTTGGTCAGGTCGCGGCCGTATTGCTCCAGCGCTTGGTAGGTGGATTCGGGTGATTCGCTCGTCACCTTCTGGCCGCCCCTGATCTCGTCGACGGCACGGTTCACGTCGGCCTCGGTAAGTCCGAACGACGCCAACGCTTTGCCGGCGCCTCCCTTGTCTGCGAGCAGAGCCAGCAGGAGATGCTCGACGCTGATGTAGGCGTCACCGTACTTCTCCATCGCACGCCCCGCCTCGCGCATCAGCCGTGCGAATCTGGTACCGGCCCTCAACTCGGCGTCTTCGTTCGCCGCCACGGGCAGTTTGTCGAGTTCGGTTGCCAGTGTGGCCTCGAGTGCAGAAGGTTCGCGTCCTAGCTTGCGCACTATGGTAGTGACCAGGCCGTCGGGCTGGCGCATCAAAGCATAGAGTAGGTGCTCGGGTTCCAGGGTGGGGTTGCCCCGGTCTATCGCCTGGCCCTGAGCTTCGGCGATCGCTGCCCGGCTCTTTTCAGTGAGGTTCTGATCCATCGCGGTGCTCCTAGATTCAGGAAGGTAACCACGATTCCGCGGGCGGCAAGGATGCCGTCAGGAAGGCTTTTTTCGCCGCCTCGCGGGCCGTGCCGGCGCCGCAGCGAGCATGAAGCCGGCGAAGCAGCCGAAGCCGAAGCCCCCCAAGTGACCCCACCACGCCACGTTGCTCCCCGGGGTCAGCAGGCCGGAGACCTGGGTGGCAAGCCATATAGCTATGAAGAGAAGTGCGGGGATCCAGGAACGAACGAAGAATACCAACAGCGGCACGGCCACGTGCACACGGGCGGTTGGGAAGTAGAACAAGTAAGCGCCCAGTACGGCGCTCACGGCGCCGGAAGCTCCGACCACGGGGGTATCCGAGCCGGGGTTGGCCAGCACGTAGACGAGTCCCGATGCGAGTGCGCCTCCCAGGTAGAGTAGGGCGAACGGTGCCGGCCCCAAGCGCCCCTCGACGGTTCTTCCGAAGACGATCAGATAGGTGAGGTTGGCGGCTAGGTGTACCAGGCCGGCGTGTAAGAACGCGCTCGTCAGCAAGGTCGTCAGCACCGCAGGCGCCAGCGTCCCGTCGAAGCGATCGGGGAACAGGGCCCAGCGTTTCAGAACTGCCCCCCGGTCAGTTGCCGAGATCTCGGCCACGAAGACCGCTACGTTGATCGCGGCGAAGGCCCAGGTAGCCACGGCACGTCTTGTGGACTTGACGGTGTCTTCGAGTGGAAACAACGTAGAGGAGGCGGGATGCCGCGCGCGTTGGCGGTTTAGTCGCGCCATGCCTAGGATACTCGCTGCCGGGAGCAAAGGACACGCAGACGTGACTCGGACACCTCTAGCACGCACGCTGAGACTGGTTTGCGGTAGTGCGTTGATCTTGATTGGTGTCATCGGCGGCTTCGTCCCGATACTGCAGGGCTGGATCTTCGTGGTTGCGGGTCTGACACTCATGGCTCCTGAGAGTGAGACAGCCAGACGTATTCTCGACTGGGTCAAGGCCCGGGTGAAGAGGCAGGGCACAGGCCGCAAGTTGCAGGTGGAAACCGTGGAGAGCGGATGCCGCGAAGTATCTTCCAAGGAGGATGAGACTGGTGTCGGGTGACAAGGATCGACTCGGAGACAAGCTGCGCAAAAAGGAAAAGGCCGAAGAGGACCTCTACTTCGCCCGGCAGGACAAGAAGAAACTGGAGGAGCTCAAAGCGACCCAGGATGCCGATATCCCCAGAGGTCGCTGCCCGCGCTGTGGACAGGAGTTGGTCGAGGTCGATCGTGAGAAGGTCAAGGTCGATGTATGCAAGGACTGCCGAGGTATCTGGCTGGATGCCGGCGAGCTCGAGGCTTTGCAGCGTGAGCAGGCCGACCACGAGTCGTGGTTCAGCCACTGGATCCGCACCGTCCTAGAACGCTGATAGGCGGTGTTTGCCGGAATCATAGAGACAGTCGGCACCGTTTCTTCCATCGACGGCTTGGCGCAGGGAAAGCGCCTGGTCGTCGAAAGCTCCATACAGTCGTCCGAGCTGGCACTCGGAGAGAGCATCGCCATCGACGGCGCCTGCATGACGGTGACCGAGATCGAGCCGTCGGCGTTCGCCGTCGAGGTCTCCGCAGAATCCTTGGACCGCACGACACTCGGAGCTCTTCGGCAAGGAGCGCGCGTCAATCTCGAGCGCTCTCTGCGCGTGGGCGACCGCATCGGCGGCCACGTCGTGTCGGGACACATCGACGGCACGGGATCGATCGACGCCATCACGCCGGCTGGAGAGTCGTCTGTCTACCGTTTCGAAATCGATCCCGAGCTGGCGGCCAGGACGGTGGAGAAGGGATCGATCGCCGTCGACGGTATCAGCCTGACCTGCTTCAACTGTACGTCTTCGACCTTCGAAGTCGCGATCATCCGGCATACCGCCGAAGTCACCACGCTCGGTTCCAAGGAGCCCGGCGCTGCGGTGAACATCGAGACAGACATGCTCGGCAAATACGTCGAGAAGATGGTCGAGGCCGCCCTCGCCTCACGCAGCAGCTAAGCCGTAGTATCGAGGAAGGGGAGCATCGCGCTCATGGGGTCGACCTTGGAGTCGAGTTGCTTGCCTATGCCGCTCAACAGCCCCATCACCCTCAGCACCAGAAGCAGATCGGAGGAAGCCCGTACGATCGGATTCTCACGCAGAGCCGCCATGAGCTCCTTGCTCATCCGTTCCACCATCGACATGTCGGCATAGGCCTTGCGGGCCTTGAGCGCCTGACCGAGAACGACCTCGGCCAGAGTGAGAAAGGTGTCGTCACTGCCGGTGCGGGTTTCGAAGCCGAGTTCGCGGAACGCTTCCCCGATCGAAGGCGCGTCCGACATGACGATGGCGCGCGTCAATTTGACGATGCCGGCGCGTAGCTGAGGGGTGAACTCCTTGGCCAGGCCGAGGTCGAGTAGTACCAGCTGAGGCCCGGGCCGCACCAGCAGATTGCCGGGATGGGGATCCCCGTGAAAGAAGCCGTGAACGAGGATCTGCCAGATGTAGGTGTGGGTAAGCAACTCGGCGACTTCATGCTTGTCTATTCCCGCGGCTTCGAGAGCCGGAAGATCCGAGATCTTGATTCCTTCGATGTAGTTCATCGTCAACACCGTGCGGCAGCACAGCTCCGGAATGGGTATGGGCACTATGACCGCAGGGTCGTTGTCGAAGTTGGCAGCGAACTTTCTGGCGTTCTCGGCTTCGTTGACGAAGTCGAGCTCGAGGGGGATGTACTTCTTGACCTCGATCAGCAACAGCCGCAGATCGAAACGCGGTTCGAGTTTGGCCAGCAGCTTGATGAAGAAAGAGAAGTTGGCCAGGTCGGTCGCGATGACCCGCTCTATCTCGGGGTACTGCACCTTGACGGCGAAGGTGCGACCGTCCTTCGATTGCGCCTTGTAGACCTGGGCGAGTGAAGCGGCCGCTACCGGCATGGGGTCGATGTCCGAGAATGCCTCGTCGAGACGGCGCCCGAGTTGATCCTCGATCCAGGGGCGCATCAGCTCGAAGTCTTTGGGCGGAACCCTGTCTTGCAGCTCGGACAAGACCTCCACGTACTGGGGCGGAAGTACGTCGGCGCGGCTTCCCGCGAACTGGCAAGCCTTTATGAGCAGACCCTGAAGCCGCACCGCCGTGCGTCTGATCAGCCTGGCGCTGCGAAGGTGCTGGTTGTCGTAGTAGTCGGCGTCCCGATTGCGACCAGTGACGGCGCCCAAGAGTTGCAGGCACTTGTACCCGGCGTAGATGACCAGGACCATACGCGCGACGGCCAGGGATCGAAGGACGCGCGTGCTCAGCGGCAGGGGATCGGGACGTTTCACGAACTCTACTCGGCGGAACGCCGGCGGCGGGAGATGCTGCGATCAGGCGTCGTTGGTGCCGGCGCCGCTCTTCTCGAGTGCTTCGACTCTTTCCGTCAGTTTCTTATGGTTGACGGTCAGACGCCGCACGTAAAGATAGATCAAGATCCACACGGCCGCGTACGCGGCCCCTAGATAGTAAACGTGGTTCATGACGCGGCGGCTGCTCCTTCCAGGCGTGTTACTTCTTCCTCGAGCCGGAGGCCCGACCAGCGCAAGGTCCAGATCCAGATCGACATCAGTGTGAACGCGGCCAGGCAGATCATCAGGGTCGATATCATGGCCGCATCCGTCAGCCCCGATTCTCCGTCCGCGGTCTTGAGAACGGCGGGGTGGATGGTTCGCCAGATCCGGGTCGAGAAGACGATCAAGGGTATGTCGAGGGAACCGACGATCGCGACGACGGCCGCCAAACGAGAGGCCATCTCCTGGTCGCGGGTATAGGCGCGCAACATCAGATAGCCGGCGAAGATCAGCCAGAGGATCAACGTGGTGGTGAGGCGCGCATCCCAGGTCCAGTACGCTCCCCATATGGGGCGCGCCCAAATCGGGCCTGTGATCAGCACCAGACTGGCGAACAGCATGCCGACCTCGACGGACGCACGCGCTGTACGGTCCCACACCGAACGGCTGGTTGCCAGATAGAGGATGCTGGCAATCGCCGCCGCGATGAATGCGACGAAACAGACCCAGGCCGAGGGCACATGGTAGTAGAAGATCCTCTGCACTATGCCCTGAAAGCGTTCGGTCGGCACCCAGAAGAACACCGCCCACAGGCTGGTCAGGACCGCAAGGCTCGCGGGCAGAGGCAGGATGGTAAGTAGTGTCGTTTCGAGTCTTCGATGCACGGGCACTCGTCTCAGCCGTGACTTACTACGGCGTTGGTCATGAATCGAGTGCCACGTATTCGAAGGTCAGCCACCCGACGGTCAGAAAGAGTACATCGAACACGAGCATGATCAGTCCGGGCTGGCCGGTAGCCCACACGCTCTGGCCCTCCAGCACCTGGCGGGTGCACTGAACGGCTGCGATCAGGAGGGGAAGCTGAACGGGAAGCACCAGGACAGATAACATCATCTCGCGGCTGGTGGTTTTCAAGGCGGCAAGCGCAAACAGCGTGCCGACGGCGGTTATGCCCACGGACCCGGCCAACAGCACCACGATCAGATGAGGCAGCACCGACCAAACCGGACCACCCATGGCGAAGAACAGCGCGAAAGCCGGCAGCAGGAACAGCTCGAACGCCGCCATCAAGCAAAGGTTCACGACGAACTTTGCGAAGAACAGGGAGCCACGGTCCATCGGCGCCATCATCAACGCCGTCAGGCATCCGTTCTCGCGTTCCATGATGAATGTGCGTGATAGGGCCAGCATCCCGGCGAACACGATCGAGGCCCACAGAATACCGGGCGCCAGATCCAACACGTTGTGCGGCGAGATCAGCATCGAAAAGTTGAAGACAAGTTGGATGAGAACCCCGAGGACGACGATCTGCGTGATCGTCTCTTTGTTGCGGAACTCCAGCAGCAGATCTTTCCGGATTACGGCCAGCATCGGATCAACCCGCCTCGGCCCGGGTGTTCTGGTCGTAGATTACCGCCATCTCCGAGGAAGCGGGGATACGCTCTCCCGATGTCCACACGATGCGTCCACGGTGTAGAACGATTGCCTGGTCCGCAACCGATGTGCCGCGTTCGAGGTCATGCGTCGACAACACGATGGTGCCTCCTCGTGCGCGAAAATCCCCGAGACGTTCGCTGAGCACAGCGGACCCTTGGGGATCGAGGCCGGTAAACGGTTCGTCGAGCAGCAACAGAGCAGGTTCGTGAAGCAACGCCCTGCCGAGTGAAAGACGCTGGACGAGGCCCCGGGACAGGCCGCGCACGGCGCGATCGGCGACACTTTCGAGTCCCAGAGCCGTCAACAGCTCTTCGATGCGTCCACGATCCCCACAACCGTAAAGCCTCGCGTAGTATTGCAGGTTCTCACGCGCCGTCAGATCCGCGTAGACGAAGGTGTCGTGGCCGACCAGGCCGACCTTCTTGCGGAACTCTATCTCGCCCAGCGATGATTCACCCAGAACCGTCACCCGGCCGCGCGCGGGCCGTAGAAGACCCGAGAGGATTCGTAGAAGCGTGGTTTTCCCCGAGCCGTTGGGACCGAAGACCGAGAGAATGGAGCCGCTCGGGACTTCCAGGTCGATCCCGTCGATGGCGCGCACGACACCGAAGCTGAACGCTATGTCGCTGACGCTGACCGCAGTACCGCCGCTAGGGGATGCCATTGACGTTTCCTCAGGCTCGTTCAGTCCCACCATGGTAGGACCTCGACGCGAGTATGTAGAAGAGGTGGCTGGCAACGGCCGCAGCCCACAAGAAGAGATCGAGGCGTCCGATGAGAGCACAAAGCAGCAGACCGTAAGCCGCACCGTCGGGCGTCGCGAACCTGGCAGGAAAGTCGTCGGCGGCCGGCGTGTCCGATTCTCCCTCCCATCGCTGCTTGAGTACGCGTTTGTACGTGAAGGTTGCGCTCGCCGCTATGCCAGCCGCGGTGATGAGCGCCAGCCAGGGCCCGGCGCCGGAACACTCCGGACGCGTCGCGATCGCTAGCGGGATCGACGCGAGAATGAGGATATCGCCGGTGAAACCGGCCTTCTCGTGTCCGCTCCGGTCTTCTCCCACGGCGGCACTGGACAGCTCCCCGGCGACGCTGTCGAACACACGCGAGAAGAAGAATGCCAGGGCGCCGACGAGGCCGGCGACGTATCCGGAAGTGAAGAACACGATCGCAGAAAGAAGCCCGCAGGCGAATTTGACGGCGGTGATCTGTGCCGCCTTCACGCGTAGGCCGGCAAGCCTCTTGGTCAGCGGTATGGAAAGGTATCGTTGTACGAAGCGGGTGTGCCAACTGCGCCCGCGTCGGCCCAGCGAAGAGAACAGTTTCCGCTCCGCTCTTTCGGTGGCGACCGTGTCGCTCAGGCGGTGCCGGCTTAGCACATCGAGGTCGTAGGGGTGGGCGTTGCTGCCGGCCGCTTCGCTGATCAACTCCCCCGAAGGTTTCTCCGCGAGATTCGGAATCAACGACCTGACGGACCCGACGGGCAGGCGTGCCATCGGAGCCACGATCCGTCCACGGTCGGCGAAGCGCGCTGCCGCAACGCCGAAGGTTTGCATCTCGAACTCGCCGATGGCGCGCGAAGAGATGTACCAGTCGCCGGCAAGCACCAGTACGAGCTTGTCGTCGTCTCCCGCCCCCGAGGTGAACTCTTCGGCGGGCACGCATCGCACGGCGTCGCCCACCTCGCCGGCGATCTCGGCGCCGAGGGCGCGCATCCGGTCCGGATACACGATGACGGGCTCGAGCCTCATGCGCTCCGCGGTCGCGACATGGCGACGCACTGAAGACATCCCCCCGATCCGCGCGACGGCGGTGCGCCCGGTGACGATTATGACAACGGGATCTCGGTCAACCGAACCCAGTACGGCCGGCAACTCCACGAGTCGCTTATAACCAGGTCCAACCAGGGAAGCGAGTCACACCGCCGGCGCTTGGTTGCTTCGGACCCGCGCCTCTGAGAACCTTCACGGCTGTTTCGATCTAAATGAAAGGGGTTTACCAATGGCAGAAGCAGTAATCGTCGCAGGGGCCCGCACGGGTCTCGCAAAGTCTTTCCGCGGCTCTTTCAACGTCACCAGGCCGGATGACCTGTGCGCACACGCCCTCAACAGCGCCATGGCCAAGGTTCCGAGCCTCGACAAAGCCGAAGTGGAAGACGTCATCGTCGGCTGCGGCATCCCGGAAGGTGCGCAGGGGAACAACGTCGCGAGAGTCGCGACCATGGGTGCGGGGTTCCCGGAGACCGTCGCCGCCACCACCGTCAACCGCTTCTGCTCGTCGGGCCTTCAGGCAATCGCGATGGCTGCTCACCAGATCAAGAGTGAGGGAGCGACTGCCGCGATAGGCGCGGGTGTAGAGAGTATCACTCTCGGCCAGGGCAAGATGAACAACGACGGCATCGTCAACGAGGTGATCCAGGAAGAGTGGCCCGGGTTGTACTATCCGATGGGGCAGACCGCGGAGGTCGTCGCCGATCGCTACAAGATCGCGCGTGAAGATCAAGATGCCTATGCGCTGATGAGCCAGCAGCGGTATGCGGCGGCGCAGGAAAAGGGACACATCGCTGAAGAGATCTCTCCCCTTCAGGTCAAGTGGCAGCGCAAGACCGACGACGGGGAGTTCGTCCTCGAGGACAAGCTCGTAGACGTGGACGAGTGCAACCGGCCTCAGACGACCTTGGAAGGTCTTGCCGGTCTGCCGCCGGCCTTCTCTCCTACGGGCAGCGTTACGGCCGGCAACTCGAGTCAGCTCAGCGATGGCGCATCCGCAACGGTGCTGATGTCTTCCGACCGTGCCAAGGAACTGGGCATCGAGCCTCTGGGCGTGTTCAAGGGCTTCGCCGTTGCCGGCTGCCGTCCCGAAGAGATGGGGATAGGTCCCGTGTATGCGGTGCCAAAGCTGCTTTCACGCCAGGGCCTCAAGATCGAGGACATCGACATCGTCGAGCTCAACGAGGCGTTCGCTTCGCAGTTGCTCTACTGTCAGAGAGAACTCGGAATCACCGACGAGCAGATCAATCCCAGCGGTGGTTCGATCGCGATCGGCCACCCCTACGGCATGACGGGCTCGCGCATGACCAATCACCTCTTGCTCGAGCTGCGCCGGAGCAACAAGCGTTACGGTATCGTGACGATGTGCATCGGCGGGGGCCAGGGGATGGCCGCGCTTTTCGAGTCCACCAGCTGATTTCGCCGGGAGTATTTCTCGCGCCGCCCGTCCGTCCATGTGCGAAAATGGACGGGCGGCGGCCCGGCTTCAGGCCCGGCGCGGCGCGGAAACATGGCGGAGACGAAAGACCAGATCGCGGACCTTTTGGAGAGACTCCGCGCGGGTGAACTCGACGAGGAATCCCTCGTCGCCCAACTCGAGGACCTCGCTGCCATCGGATCACAGAACTCCGAGGACGGCGTGAGCGAGGACGAAAGCGAAGAGCCTGATCCCGACTCGGAGGCCGCTCCCGACGTGATCGCCAAGCTGGACGCCTATCGCGCCGCCGAAGCGTCCGGGGCAGAAACGGTCGCGGCTTGGGCGGAGTTGACCGGAGACAAAACGCTGGCGGGAGGTCTACGTGTCATCGCTGCGCGCGAAGCGGCCCACGCCGAACTCCTCGAGACCAGGCTGACCGAACTCGGCGGAGCGGTGGAAGCCGTCGTTCCGGAGTGGCTGAGCAAGTACAATGCGGCCATCCTCAACCCGTCCGCCAGCGACGTCGATCGTCTCGGCGCCATCGTCGCTCAGTTCCCCGATCCCGAAGCTGCTGTCGACCGCATCAGAGATTTGGCGGCAGCGCTCTACGAAGATTCCTTGACCTGCGAGTTGCTGATGTCGATCTGCGACGACGAGATCGCAACGCTCCGCTGGATCCACGAGGCCTACGCCGAGCGCAAGAAGCACGGCCGCAACAGTTCCGGCGCTTGACGAACCGCCGGCCGTTCAGGCGTCTCTTCAGGAACGCCGCGGTTGACGCTGAGACTGGGACAGGCCGGACGGCGTCGGCGGAAGGCCGACAGACGGGCCTTGGGCGGGTGATGCGGGTTCACGTCTTTTCAATGGGACCCGGTCCCGACGGGGCGTGGTGGCTTCGTGTTCTAGGAGCCACTTCTTGGTCGCGAGTCCTCCTGCGTAACCGGTCAACTTGCCGCCAGCCCCGACGATGCGATGACACGGTACCACGATCGGTAGGGGGTTGGCGGCCTGAGCGGCGCCGACGGCGCGCACGGCATCATTGTTACCCAGAGCGGCGGCAATATCGCCGTAGGTTCGTGTAGCTCCGAACGGCACCCTGCGCACCTCGTTCCACACCTCCACCTGGAACTCGGTCCCGATCAGCTGCAGAGGTAGATCGAACTCCGTCCTGCCAGCCGTGAAGTACTCTTCCAACTGCTTGGACGCTTTCTTGAGGATCGGCGTAACGCCGCTGCGCAAGGCTCCGGTGTGGGCGTGGAGCGCGAGCCACATCTTGAGGTTGGTCTCCGCGTCGTTGCGGGGAAGCTCGATGCGGATGAGGGCGTCGCTTGCGGCTGCGATCAGCAGGCGGCCGATCGGCGTAGGCAACGGCAGCACGACGATATCGCCGGCTTTCGTCGCCTCGTCTGCCTGACCCCCCATCGGGTACGCTTCTACGCCCATTGAGGTGCCGGGTGCAAACGGTTTCGTGCAGGGCTCTCCGGGGCCGCCGCATTGCGCCCTGGCACGGGTGGCTGTACAAGAGGCGGCGTCATGGGCTGGAGGCTGAAGTGGGCATGAAGAACGGCGATCCGACGGTGGGCGTGAGATCCGTGGCCTTGGTAGGCAGCTACGGGCCTGCCCACACGCTCACGCTCTACAGCCTCCTCAAGGATTGCATCGACAGCGCCGGCTGGTCGGAGCGTTTGATCGTAACCCCCATGGGTCTGGGTGACGGTGCGGGTAGGTTGTCGGCGCCCGACATCGAAGCGATGACCCAGGCCGGCCTCAGAGTCGCAATCGAATCCTGTGCCGACGTGGAGTCCGAACCCGCCGAACTCGGCAGGGCCGACGTCATCGTCACCGACACCGACGATACCGCCGACTACATGATTCAAATCGGCGCCGCTACGGGGAAGCCGGTGCTTTGTCTCGCAGATCTCGTTGATCCGTCGGCCGCCCGCGTTCTCGAGCATGAGGCCGGCGTCGCCGAACTCGTCGAGTCGATCCAACCGGAGATTCTCGACGTCGTGCGGACTCTTATCGCAGGCTGATCAGCGCTCGACGAGTTTGAAGCCGACCTCGCGCTTCAAATCGTCGATGAAAGTGTCTTCGGTGGCGAAGCGCAGAAGCGATCTCTTGCGCTTCTCGATCACTACCGCCCGCGGCGACAGCTCCTTGATGACCTCGGCGGTCTCTTCGTCGTAGGGGCCTCGGCGAATCTCGGATCGGACCGGGATGTTCGCATCGGAAGCCTGAGCAGCGATGTCCTCGGCCTGCTGGAGCGCAAGCTGTTCGTGGCGCTGATACAGAGAGTCGAGAAAGTCCTGGGAAGGGCGTGCCCCTATGTGGCCGGTCTCGAGGAATTGAGCGACCACTTTGGTGGGGATTGCGGGATCGAGAACCGTCAATACGACGAGCTCATCGTCGGTGTCGGAGGCCTCCTTGATCGCGGCGGAGACGACCTCCTTGTCCATTCGTACGTTACTGAGTATCAGCAGTACTGACGGCACGGCGAGAATCTATCATCGCCCTGATGTCGTCTGCAATCGGCTCCTCGCCCTCGAGGATCAACACCGGCGTCCCGCGTTCGACAATCGAGTAGATCTTGTGCAGATCGTCGTTGTCCATGGCGACGCAACCTTTCGTCCAATCGACGCCCGTATTCTGTTCCACGAAGTCGTGATTGCCGTGAATTCCGAGGCCGCTGCCGATACCTAACGGTGTACCGTCGATCTTGGGCACGAAACCGCGACCGACCGCGCGTCGATAGGTTCGGCGGTCGGCGGAATTCGGATAGTCGATCGCGATGAAATGGCGCCAACGCGCATGGTCGCGCTTGTTGGCCACTCGGTAGAAGCCCTCGGGAGTTCTCATGTCGCCTTCGTAGAGTTTATGGCCGACGGGGTTGCGGCCGAGTACGATGGGATAGCGGTTCTTGAGGCGGCCGAACTGATAGACTCCCAGCTCGCGGCGCTGCTTGAGGACCACGAGAGAGATGGGCTCTCGGATCAAGTCATTGGCCATGCGCTCGTCGGCTGCGCTGCGGTGGTGGTCGGCGCCGACAGGCAGCGCGAAGAGAAGCACCGCTGCGGCCGCCGTCAGGCCCGCAGTCGCCGCCGGGTAAGGGCGGTCTTTTCGACTAGGCCGATGCATGTGTATCATAAGAGACTCGGACCGAGGGGAGTAGCCAGTCCCGGCGGTGATATTGTAGACATGCCGGTCCCCGGGCGGCCCGTACCGCTGACCCCGTAGAGCCCCGCAGGTGCTTCAAAAAGAGCTGAATCCCGCATCACGCAAAGCAAAGTATATTCTACCAGCCCTGGTAGTCATATGCCTGATTGCTTTCGCGTTTCCGGCAATAGGCGAGGATGCCACCGAGGAAGTGTGGCCGGTGGCCGAGCTCAGCGAGCCGTCGGGCGTAGTCTACCATCCCGCGAGGAAGACTCTGTTCGCCGTCGGCGATGAAGGTGACGTTGCGGAGGTGGATCTGAGCGGCAGAGTCATAAACGTAAAACGCATCCGTGGGGATCTCGAAGCCATCACTTGCAACCCTGCCACCGGCAATCTCTTCGTCGTGCGTGAGGGTCATGAAATCATCTTCGAGTTGAGGCCTTCGGATTTCAAGATCCTCAGACGCTTCGACATCGACCGGACCTATCAGGGCGACCCGAACTTCCTGCAGCGCGGAGGCGACGGTATCGAAGGCATCGCCTTCATCCCCGATCCGGACCACCGGGAAGGGGGAAGGTTCTTTGCGGTCAACCAGTACGACCCGCCCGTGCTTCTGGAACTCCATCTGCCGTTGAAGACTTCCGAGGAGCGTTTCGAGAAGGCGACCATCGTAAAGGTCAAAGAACTGTCCAAGCCGCCCCTGTCGGGATTGTCTTGGTCCGGGGAATTGAACAGGCTGCTGGTCGTGTCGGCGCTCTGGCGATCGGTCTATGTCGTCGACCTCGACGGGAAGCAGTACGAGACGACCCGGATTCCCGGCTTCATGCAGGAAGGAATAGCGTCCGTGCCAGGCGGGATGTTTGTGATCGCACAGGACACCGGCGGCCTAGTAAAATGGAAGCCGGCCAGGAATCCCTTCTCCGCCGCCGGCCGTTGAGACCAGTGCCGAAGACCAAGACAAAGACCAGGCGCAGCGGTTCCACGGCTTCGCGCAGCCGGCGCCCGCTGGCGGCTGTAGTACTGGCGGCCGGGCAAGGAACCCGGATGCGATCGGAGACAGCCAAGGTGCTGCATCCGGTGGCGGGGTCACCGATGATTTCGCACGTTCTCGATGCCGTCGATAAATGCGGCGCGGATCCCGTTACTGTGGTGGTCGGCTACGATGGCGACGCGGTCACGGCGGCTGTCGGCGAACGGGCGGCCTGCGTTTGGCAGAAAGAAAGACTTGGAACCGGCCACGCCGTTGCCCAGGCGAAGTCGCAACTCAGAGGCTTCAAGGGCGACGTGTTGGTTCTCTACGGCGATGTCCCGTTGATCAGGCCCGAGACCATCAAGCGTCTGCTGAGAACCCACAGGCGCAGCGATGCTCTGGTCACCGTGCTGGGGATGACCGTAGACGGGCCGTCCGACTACGGTCGAATCGTGCATGATCGTGACGGCGGTGTCCGAATCGTCGAGGCCAGTGACGCCGGGCCGGACGAGAGGGACATCGTCGAGGTCAATACGGGGACCTATTGTTTTGACGCGGCTTTTCTCGCGCGGGCGTTGCGCGCGCTGGACAGCGACAACGCGCAGGGTGAATTCTATCTGACCGATCTCGTCGAGGCCGCGTCCCGCAAGGGCCGGGCGAGCACCATCGTGTTGGATGACGACACCGAGACTCTCGGTGTGGATTCGAGACTCGATCTCGCGCGGGCGGAAGCTCTGATGCAGGAACGCATCATCATGAAGTGGATGGACAAAGGCGTGACTTTTCTGGATCCGTCGTCCGCCTACGTTTCCCTCGATGCGAGAATCGGTAAGGACAGCGTGATCGGACCGGGAGTCAAGCTGGACGGCACGACCAAGATCGGCGCTCGCTGTACGATCGAAGGCAACTGCCACATCACTGATTCCACGTTCGGCAAGGAGTGCCGCATCAGATGGGGGACGGTCAGCGAGGGCGCGGACGCTTCCGACGGGTCCATTCTCGGTCCCTACGCTCGATTGCGGCCCGGAGCGAAACTGGGCAAAGGCGTGCACATCGGCAATTTCGTCGAGGTCAAGAACAGTACGATAGGTGCGGGTTCCAAGGCCAACCATCTCGCCTACATCGGCGATTCCCAGGTCGGAACCGACGTCAACATCGGCGCTGGCACGATCACCTGCAACTACGACGGTTTCGCCAAACACAAGACCGTGATCGGTGACCGCGTACAGATAGGAAGTGACACGCAACTGGTGGCCCCGGTAGCGCTCGGGGACGACGTGTTCGTTGCCGCAGGCTCCACGGTCAGCCGGGATGTCGATGATGGGGCCCTGGTATTCAACGACAAACGTCAGATGACCAGGTCGGGGTGGGTCGAATCCTTCCGTAAGCGGGCCCAGGCTGCGAAGCGAGGCAAGTAGGGATGTGCGGCATAGTCGGATACGTCGGACACCGCTCCGCCGATAGGATTCTGATCGACGGTCTGCGCAAGCTCGAGTACCGAGGGTACGATTCGGCCGGTGTTGCTTCGATCGTGAACGGTACCGTCGATGTACGCAGAGCTGTAGGCAAACTCGACAACCTCGAAGCGCTGCTCACGGATAAGCCCCTCGACGGTTCGACCGGTATCGGCCACACGCGTTGGGCCACACACGGACGCCCTTCGGAGCAGAACGCCCATCCGCACAGGGCTTCCAACGTAGTGGTTATCCACAACGGAATTATTGAGAACTACGTCAGCCTGAGAGAGAGGCTGGTTTCCGAGGGACACGAGATCGTTTCCGAGACGGACACGGAGGTCATCTCCCACCTCATCAACGAGGAACTGTCGAAAGGGGGAGACATTCTGGAGGCCACGAGGCGCGCGATCGCACAGCTGGAGGGATCCTTCGCCATATGCGTGATCTCGAGTGACGACCCGGGCCGCTTGATCGCCGCCAAGAACGCTACGCCCGTAGTAGTGGGCCTCGGAGAGAAAGAGAACTTCGTCGCTTCCGACATTCCCGCCCTCCTCGATCACACTCGCGAAGTAGTCTTTCTCGAGGACGGAGAGATCGCCGATATTCGTTCGGAATCCTGCGACATCATCGATTTCGGCGGCAACAAGGTGGGCCGCGAAGCGAAGCACGTCACCTGGGATCCCGTGACTGCACAGAAGGGGGGATTCAAGCACTTTCTCTTGAAGGAAATCCACGAGCAGCCGCAGGCGGTGATCGACACCACCAGAGGACGGCTGGCTCAGGACACCGCCGACGTGTTCATCCCGGAGTTGGACTCGATCGGACTCGACGGTATCGATCGTGTCTCGGTCGTGGCCTGCGGCACGGCCTGGCACGCAGGCCTGGTGGGCAAGTTCATCCTGGAGCGCTTCGCTCGCGTTGCCGTGGACGTCGATTACGGAAGCGAGTTCAGGTATCGGGATCCGCTCATCGATTCGCGCACCCTCATGATTGCGGTGTCTCAGTCCGGCGAAACCGCCGACACGCTCGCCGCTCTACAGGAAGCCAAAGCCAAGGGCGCGTCGACCGTAGCGATCTGTAACGTCGTCGACTCGTCGATCGCACGCAAAGCCGGCAGCGTGATCCTCACGCATGCAGGCCCTGAGATCAGTGTGGCAAGCACCAAGGCTTTCACGACTCAGCTGACCGCTTTCTATCTTATCGGCCTGCACCTCGGCCGTGCATGGGGACGGATCGACGCCGCTCTGGAATCAGAGTGCATACACTCACTCGTCGCCCTGCCGAACCTCATATCGAGCGTTCTCAAGGAAGGTGAAGACATCGCTGCCGTGGCCAGGGGTATGTCGGATGCGTCCGACGTTCTCTATCTGGGGCGAGGCATCAACTACCCGATCGCACTCGAGGGCGCGCTCAAGCTCAAGGAGATCTCGTACATTCACGCCGAAGGTTACCCTGCCGGTGAGATGAAGCACGGCCCCATCGCGTTGATCGACGACACGGTGCCGGTCGTCGTCCTGATTCCCAGAGACGAGGTCTACGGCAAGACGCTGTCGAACTTGAAAGAGGTGGAGGCTCGTGGAGGCCGGATCATAGCCGTCACCGACGGTCCGGACGAAGAGCTCAACGCCATCGCGGAAGCGGTGATCAAGGTTCCCTCGACGAGCACCGCCTTGATGCCCGTGTTGCTTACCGTGCCGCTGCAGCTTCTCGCCTACCACGTCGCCGTCGAACGCGGCACCGACGTCGACCAGCCTCGAAACCTGGCCAAGAGCGTTACGGTCGAATAGGCCTTTTTCCTCAGCGTCATCCGAGGGCTATATTTCACGTGTGTTCGCACGTGCGCCCGAATTGAAACCGGGAGGCCGCAGCAGCGGCTCAGCGGTGTCGTCCACGGCCGAGATCGTCGAAGAGCTCAAGTGCGGCCGGATGGCGATCCTCATGGACGACGAGGACCGCGAAAACGAGGGCGACATCGTCGTCGCCGCCGAGCACGTAACCCCCGAACACATCAATTTCATGCTGTCGGAAGCGCGTGGCCTCATCTGTCTCCCTTTGACCGAAGAGCGCATGAAGGTCCTCGGATTGAGAATGATGGTTGCGGACAACACCGCACCGCTGGGCACGGCGTTTACCGTATCCATGGACTCCAGACGTTGTCGCAGCGGTGGAGTGACGGCCGCCGATCGCGCGCTAACCATCCGCGAGGCCGTGAGAGAGGACGCCAAACCCGACGACTTTCTGGTGCCCGGCCATGTTTTCCCCCTCCGTGCGCGTGACGGAGGCGTGCTCGTGAGGACAGGCCAAACCGAGGGCGCAGTGGATCTGTGCCGCCTCGGTGGTCTACGACCCGCCGGAGTGATCTGCGAGATTCTCAACGAAGACGGCACCATGGCCCGCCTCCCGGATTTGGTCGAATTCGCAAAGAAGCACGGTCTCAAGATCGGCACCGTTGCGGACTTGATCGAGTACCGGCTCCAGAACGAGACCCTGGTCGAGGAAGTGGCTGCGGCACGCTTGCCGACTTTGGCGGCCGGGGAGTTTCGCGCCCACGTGTTCGTCTCAACCGTCGACGAAGGCGAGCATGTGGCGCTCGTCAAGGGAGACATCGACAGCGGCGAGCCCGTACTGGTTCGCGCCCACGCCGAGTACCTGCCTGGCGATGTTTTCTCATACACGCGTCGCGACACCCATCACGTGCTGGAGGCGTCCATGAAGCGGATCGCGGAAGAGGGCCGCGGGATCATCCTTTACGTGCGGCGCCAGGGGCGTGGGGCCGAGATACTCTATGAGGGCGACGGCCGGCCTGCCAGCACCAACCCCAACGCACGCTTGGCCAACTTCAAAGACTATGGGATCGGCGCGCAGATCCTGCGCAAGCTGGGCGTGTCGAAGATCAGGCTGCTGACCAACACCAAGCCTCGGTTACCCAATCTTTCGGGTTACGGCTTGGAGGTCGTAGAGGTGTTGTCGATCTAGTCGAGCAGCCCGCGCACCGTGAACGTCAGGAAGTGGGTGTTCATCCCGGAGTTCTGGTCCGAGAACAGGCCCGCGTGTGAGATGTGGCGGTAGCGATAGCCGACGTCCCAGATTCTACCGCTGTCGGTCGCGAACGAGAGTCCGCCGCCGACGGCATCGTTGAAATTCCATGGAGATCCCAGCCCGAGGCCGCGCACGTCGGTGTAAGTGAGGCCGATGCCTCCTTCGAAGAAGGGCCACACGGAGCCGCCTCGATTGCGCTCGAGCCGGATCATGGGAACGACCGAGACTTCGAAGGAGTCGAGGTCTCCGGTAATCACGCCGAAATATGGTTCGACCACGAGGGCCGCACTCCAGGCGGTGTCGCTGAGCCAGCCGTCGATGCGCTGTCCCGCACCGAAGAAGAAACGCCACCCCAGTGCATAGGTGACCATGTCTACGTTGCCGCTCGTCATCGAGTTTTCCGACGACACGCCGACAGCCAAGAACGGATCGCTGTGTTCGGGTTCTGCCCAGGCCGGTGACGAGCAGGCAACCGACACATACGCGGCCACGGCGGCAATGATGGTCCCACGGTATGCACTTCGGAGTGAAGCTCGACGCATTGAGGTGTCCTCCCGGGCTGTTGCCCCGGTGTTTGCGGGGACGAAGCGGCCAATCTGTAACTCGCCCGAAGCGGACTCGCAAATGGCAATTCGCTGCGGTACTTTTAACAAAGTGCCCGGATTGTTTTCCCACCGGGGCCGCTGGTGGCGAGCCCTGGTACTTCCCATCGTGCTTGTCTGTTCCGGTACCGTGCTGGCCGCACCGGCGCCGGTAAAGACTCACCTGTCGATGTCGTCCGACCGTCTGGAAGTCGGGGACACGGCGGACGTCACCTTGACGATCGACATTGACGATGGGTGGCACATCAACAGCAACAAGCCCGGCATCGAATTCCTGATCCCCACCACCGTCACTTTCGAGCTGCCCGAGGGCGTAAGATTGACGGAGGTGCGTTACCCCACACCGGTGGTCAAAGAGATCAGCCTCAGTGGCGGCAAAGAGATATCGCTCCTGGAGGGCAAGGTGGCGATCACCGCCGGTGTCTTCTACGACCGGCTTGCCACCGGTGGAAGAGCGGCGACCGCGGTGCTGCGCTATCAGGCGTGCAACGACACGCTGTGCCTGAGGCCTCAACTCGAGCGCATTCCCTTTCCGGCAAAGTTCGCCCTCGTCGAAGGCGTCGCCGTCGCCGGTGTCGACGGCGAATCCGCCGACATCATCGCAAGGCTGGTTGCCGGCGGATGGCTGGTTCTGGTGCCGGGGATGCTCGTGCTCGGGTTGGCACTCAATCTGACACCTTGCGTGTATCCGCTGGTTTCCGTGACGGTCGCCTACTTCGGAGGCCAGGCCGGGAGCAGCCGCGGAAAGCGCCTCAACCTCGCTCTCGCCTACATGTTGGGAATAGCGCTGACGTTTTCGGTCTTCGGGTTGTCGGCGGCGCTGTCGGGAAGCTTCTTCGGAAGCGCTCTCGCCAATCCTTGGGTGCTGGGCGGCGTGTCCCTACTGATGGTTCTCTTGGCGTTGTCGTCGTTCGGAGTCTACCAGTTCAAAATTCCCGACCGTCTTGCGGCAACCCTCGGGCGCTCGTCGACCGGCATAGCTGGAGCGCTGCTCATGGGCGCCACCATGGGAATCGTGGCGGCGCCCTGTGTGGGTCCCATCGTCGCCGGCCTATTGGTGTTCGTAGGCAGCCGTGCCGACCCTGCCCTGGGATTCGGCCTGTTCTTCCTTCTAGCCGTGGGCTTGGGCGCCCCCTATGTGGTTTTGGCGATGGCGGCGGGTTCGATAAAGGCGCTGCCGCGCTCCGGTGATTGGCTGCAATGGACGGAGCATCTGTTCGGCTGCGTTCTGCTCGGAATGGCCATCTACTTTGCCGGGCCGTTGTTGCCCGAGCCTCTGAAAGCGTACGCTCTCCCGGCCTTCGCCGCCGCCGCCGCCGTGTACCTGGCCTTCATCGACCCGGCGGGGAGCGGCTTCAGGGGTTTTGTGGTCCTGCGGCGTACCGTCGGAGTGGTCGTGCTTGTCGCGTTGGCTGGCACCTACGCTCCGACGGGACCGGACCGCGCGGCTCTACAATGGACGGATTTCTCGCAGACGGCTTTCGAATCGGCACGACGGTCGGGCAAGCCCTTCGTCGTCGACTTCACCGCCGAGTGGTGTCTGCCGTGCAAGGAGATGGAGGAGAGAACCTTCACGGACGCGGCGGTGCTCGCGGCCGGCGAGGATGCCGGTTTCCTCTCCGTAGACATGACAACCGGATCGGATCGTATCGATGCAATACTGCGTGACTTCGACGTGCTGGGCGCGCCGACGACGATCTTCTTCGGAGCCGACGGCAAGGAGCGCGAGAGGCGCGTGGGATTCGTCGGGCCCACCGAGTTCGCGGAACTGCTGGAATCAAGCTACTAGTTCCCTCTGGGAGACACGTCATCCAGTTCACCGAACTAGATCTGCCCGCCGAGGTCATGCGGGGTATCGAGGCCGCCGGTTTTACCGACTGCACGCCCATTCAGGCGTCGACCTTGCCCATAGCACTCAGCGGGCGTGATATCGCCGGACAGGCTCAAACCGGGACGGGCAAGACCGCCGCTTTTCTCATCGCCGTCTACAGCCATCTGCTCAGATCCCAACCGCCCAAGCGTGGCCGCACCACCGTGCCCCGCGCGCTCGTAATCGCCCCCACCCGCGAGCTCGCCATACAGATACGAGACGAAGCGAGTCTGCTGGGGCGGTTCACGGGACTGTCGACCCACGCCGTCTACGGAGGGATCGACTACAAGGCCCAGCTCGAGCGTTTCAAGGAACCGGTCGACCTATTGATCGGGACGCCGGGACGGCTCATCGACTACTTCAAGCAGAAAGCCTTCAGCCTCAGGACCACCGAGATGCTCGTGGTCGACGAGGCTGACCGCATGTTCGACATGGGCTTCATCGATGACATCCGGTTTTTGCTCAGACGGATGCCTCCGCCGGACAAACGTAAGTCGTATCTCTACTCCGCAACTCTACCGTACAAGGTCATGGAGCTGGCCTACGAGCACATGGACCATGCGGAGCGGGTGACGGTCGCCGAGGAGCGAAAGACCGCCGACAACGTCGAGCACGTCGTTTACCACGTCGGTCAGCATGAAAAGCTCGCGACCCTGCTGTGCATGCTCGAGGATGAGGCCCCGTCACGGGCACTGATCTTCGTCAACACGCGCCGCATGGCCCAGGACTTGTCGACCCTGCTCGAAGCCATGGGCTTCGATGCGATGGGGATCGCCGGTGACGTCGACCAGAAGAAGCGGCTGCGGGTGCTCAAACGGCTCAAGGACGATCACATCAACATTCTGGTGGCTACCGATGTCGCGTCGAGAGGATTGCACATCGACAACGTCAGTCACGTGTTCAACTACGATCTGCCCCAGGACCCCGAGGACTATGTCCATCGAATAGGCCGGACGGCCAGGGCGGGGGCGTCGGGTCGTGCGCTGTCTTTGGCTTGCGAAGAGTACGTGTATTCGCTCGATGAGATCGAGTCTTTCATAGGCTTCAAGATCGATTCCACGCTCCCCGACGAAAAGCTGTTGGGGCGCATCGAGGAGAAGCGCGACCTCATTCGCAAGGCGAAGTCGGCTGCCCGCCGTGCAGCCAGAAAGGCGCCGAAGAAAGCCGCACCCAGGCGCAAAGCCGGCGCGGCGCGTGACGAAACCAAGAGCCGCGACAAAGCTCCCAAGAAGGAAGCCGGTAACGGTTCCGCCGGTACGCGACGCAAGCGTCGCCGCCGCACCAAGAAGCGCGGCGGTGACAGTCCGGCCTGAGGGTCTGACCCCGCATGGCCGCTCTAGCCGCACTAGTCTGCCTGTTCGGTTACTGGATCGGCTACCGGTTCTACGCAGGCTACCTCTCCCGACGCGTCTTTTCTCTCGCGCCTGACGCCGAGACGCCCGCGCACAGCCAGCGAGACAATATCGATTATCTGCCGGCGCGCAGGGAAATACTTTTCGGCCATCACTACGCGTCAATCACGGGGCTGTCGCCCATGCTCGGGCCCGCCATCGCCGTCATATGGGGGTGGCTGCCCGCGCTGATCTGGGTCGTGGTGGGTGCGCTCCTCATCGGATGCGTGCACGACTTCGGAGCTCTCGTGCTGTCGATGCGTGCGCGAGGCCTTTCCATGGGCGCCATTGCGGAAGGGATCATCGGCCCGCGTGCCAAGACCATGTTCCACATGATCATCTTCTTCGGAATCGGGCTGGCGATGGGCGTATTCGTGTCGGTGATCTCCGACCTGTTCATGCCGGCGGCCTACCCCCAGTCGATCATTCCTTCCGGGGCGTTGATGTTCATGGCCGTGATCGTGGGGATACTTGCGTACACGGGAAGGGCGAAACCCATGAACGCGGCGGGTGTTGCCTTCGTGATCACACTCGGGGTGGTCTGGTGGGCCGCACAGCCCGACAGCTTCACGTTGAGCTGGGCGAGCCGTGACGGCTGGGGCATCGCGCTGCTTGCATACAGCTTCGCAGCTTCCGTGCTGCCGGTTTGGGTGCTGCTTCAGCCCCGCGACTTCATCAACTCGCTGATGCTCTACCTCGGCGTGGCTTTGATGTACACAGGGTTCTTCGTGCTGAGGCCGGAGTTCTCCTCTCCGGCCGTGGTCGTCGCCCCCGAGGGAGCACCACCGATCTTTCCCTTCGTCTTCGTCGTCATAGCCTGCGGAGCCGTGTCGGGTTTTCACGGCCTGGTTTCTTCGGGCACCACGGCCAAGCAGATCGATAGGGAGCCCGACGCCCGCACCATCGGCTACGGGGCGATGATAGGGGAGTCCCTGCTGGGTCTCATGGCGGTGCTGGCCTGCACGGCCGGGTTCACGTCGGTGGAAAGCTGGCACGAGCACTATTCGAGCTGGGGCGCCGCAAACACCCTGGGGGGCAAGATCGGCGTGTTCATCGAGGGCAGCGCGGGGTTCGTCGCGGCCCTCGGCGTGCCTTCGGCTCTGGCCAAGGCACTGATAGCCGTGGTCGTGGTGTCGTTCGCGCTGACGACCTTGGACTCGGCCACTCGCCTGCTCCGATACAACATCGCGGAGATGGCCAACACGGCAGGGCTGCGGCGTGAGAATCGTTACGTCTCATCGGCCTTGGCCGTGCTGGTGATCGGGTTCTTCGCTTTCTACAGGGTCGATGGAAAGCCGGTCGGACTGGCTCTGTGGGCTCTGTTCGGGACGACTAACCAGATGATCGCCGGGCTGACGCTTCTGGTCGTGTCTCTGTACCTCTACCAGAGAGGTCGCAACTTCTGGGTCACTGCCCTGCCCATGGTGATCATGGTCACGACTTCGATCAGCGCGCTGTTGTCGAACCTCACGCGGTTTTGGCGTGACGGCCAGTCGATGCTGTTCTATGTGGGCTCGGTCTTGCTCGTTCTGGCGGTTGGCATAGTCGTCGAGGGCGTGCGCTGTGCCGTCGTCGTCCGAAAACGCGACGCTAGCGCGTCGATGGCCGTGTTCGAACCGGTCGAGCGAGTTGAGGGCAGTCGACTGGTTTGATACCTTTTCGCCACAGTGCGGGGGCAGTCGAGCGAGGTGACGCCGGCATCGGCAGGTAGCGCGAGGCCGGGTCTCGCAGACTCGGCCACGCTCGAACGGCTACGCCGACTTCGCATAGCCCTGGAGAGCCGCCGGTCGCGCCTGGCGCCGCGACGGGTAAGCGGCTTGGGCCCGGTTGCCGAGGCCGCCGGCGCAGCCACCGACTACGGGTTCGACCCGGCATTCAGAAAGCAGATCCGCCCCCTTTTCAGGTTCCTCTACGACAACTACTGGCGGGTGAACCTCGTCGGGATAGAACACCTGCCGGCACGCGGTGGCGCGATACTGGTGGGCAACCATTCGGGCGGGTTGCCCTTTGATGCCACCATGCTGAGCTACGCCATCTCCGAGAAGCACCACGCCGGGAGAGTCGCCCGTCCGCTCTACGATCGATTCGTGGAGAACCTCAAACCCGTCGAGGCTTTCTACCGTCGAGCCGGCGGGGTGCCGGCCCGTTACGACGTGGCCGACGAGCTTCTCGGCCGTGACGAGATGATCGCGTTGTTCCCCGAAGGCGTCCATGGGACGGCCAAGCTCTACGACGAGCGCTACAGGGTAGGACGCTTCGCGACATCGGCAGCGCGTCTGAGTTGTAAGCACCGGGTTCCGATCATCCCGTTTGCGGTCGTCGGTGCCGAGGAGATCTATCCCGTGATAGGGCGCAGCGCACAGCTCGGAAAGCTCGTCGGCGCGCCGTACATGCCCATAACCCCGTTCTTTCCCTTCTTCGGTCTCCTCGGTTTGATTCCGTTGCCGACCAAATGGACGATAGCCTTCGGTCAGAGGATATACCTCTACAGGGAGAACAGGTTCCTGGGCAACGGGATTGCGGACTTCGAGGCCATGTCGGAGCGGCTTCGTCACACGGTTCAGGTTCTCTTACGCCGTCACCTCAGGAGGCGGACTTCGATCTTGTTGGGCTGAGCAATGGCAGAGATAAACATCGGCGATCAAGTAGTTCACCAGAGCCACCCCGGCCGCTTCACCGTGACATCGGTCGAGGCCAGGCCCTCGCTTAACGTCTACAGTAAGATCATCACGATCCGCTCTAATGAAGGTGTCGAGCTTCGCGTTCTCGACACGTCGGTCCGTAAACTCGACAAGGAAGGCTCCGACTCCGCGACCTGATCGAGCGCGGCCCGGCGGCCCATGGCCATCATCTACGTACGCGAAGGATGTCCCAAGTGCGATGAGCTCTTGGCGGCAAGCCGGCGCCGTTACGAAAACCTCAGCGTCGTCGATGTCGGACGCAACCCGGAGCGTGTCCCCGAACTGGTCAAGCTTACGGGCGGGAAACGTATCGTGCCGGTGCTCGTCGACGGCGCGACCTTCCGTATAGCCCCGGACGGCGGCAGCGAGTTCTGAGGTAGTCCGGGGAGCTCAATAACCGTTTGTTTCTCGTCGGCACGCGGGTGTATCCTGAGCCCCGTGTCTCGAGCACGACTATATCTAAGGCTGGGCGACCGCGTCTATCATGCCGACCGCGAAGAGTGGGGCGGTGGCGCCGTCGTGGAGGTGATGACCTCCACCATAACGGGCGGTACCTGTCTGGTCAGAGTCTTGTTCGAAGACGGTGTGCAGCGGACCTTCAACAACGATCTCGATCACGAGATGTGTTGCTACTTCATGGGAGTGAAGCGTGACCCGATAGCGGGCTCGGCGGGTTCCGGGCGCCGCCCGACAACCGTGCGGCGCGAGCGCCGCTGGCTGATCGCCGACTAGGCGGGATCCTCTTCCTTATCCTGATCCAGTGGCCGACCTTTAGGGTCGGTTCGTGGTATGTTGAGCCGTTCGAGGGTGGCGAGCGTGTCCTTGTTGACCCAGCCCACCCCCATTGCGCACGGCCGCGGCTGCCCGTCCTCGCCTACCATGGAAGGGCCGGGGCGCTTGAAGTTGAGTTGAAGTCGCTTTGCCATAATTTGAGAGAGTAGTGAACTACAAAGATACACTCAACCTGCCGCGGACCGACTTCCCGATGAAGGCCAATCTTCCTCAGCGGGAGCCCGCCATCCTCGAGCGCTGGGAGAGCACCGAGGTCTACGGCCGCATGCAGGAGCTTCGGCGCGACGCGGGTCTGTTTCTTCTTCACGATGGACCGCCCTATGCGAACGGCCACATTCACATCGGCCACGCACTCAACAAGATCCTCAAGGACATAGTGCTCAAGTTCCAGCATCTGGCCGGGTTTCGTGCGCCCTATCGGCCGGGATGGGATTGCCACGGCCTGCCCATCGAACTGGAAGTGGAAAAGAAAATGGGCAGCAAGGCCAGGGCTGCGGCGAGCGTACTCGATGTCAGACGCAAATGCGGCGAGTACGCGGACCGCTTCGTCGACATACAACGCGACGAGTTCAGGCGCCTCGGCGTTCTCGGAGAGTGGGACAGGCCCTATCTGACGAAAGCGTTCGAGTACGAGGCAACCGAGCTTCGCGAACTCGCCACGCTGCTCGACGGAGGTTACCTATACCGCGGCCACAAGCCCGTGCACTGGTGCGCGTCGTGCCGGACCGCACTTGCCGAAGCCGAGGTCGAGTACGCCGACCACACCTCCAAGTCCGTTTACGTCGCCTTCAGCGTGACGGATCCTACGCCCGCGCTGGAGGCCTACAGCGACCGCAGCCCGGCGATCGTCATCTGGACGACCACACCGTGGACCTTGCCCGCAAACCTGGCCATCGCGGTCAACGCGGATTTCGACTACGCCCTCGTCGAGAGGGGCGATGGTCTGGTCATCGTGGCCAAAGAAATGGTGGACGGCTTGCGAGACAAGCTCGGTCTCGGTGACGTCGTAGCGACTATAGCGGGCAGCGATCTCGAGGGAGCTAAAGCCGCGCATCCCTGGGTATCCCGCAAGTCCCTGGTCATCCTCGGTGAGCACGTCACGCTCGAGGCGGGTACGGGTTGCGTGCACACTGCGCCCGGCCACGGTCACGACGACTACGTGGTGGGCGCCCGATACGGGTTGGAACCTTACGCTCCGGTCGGTCCCGACGGCCGTTTCACAGACGAAGTTCCCGAGTTAGAGGGCATGCCGGTGTTCAATGCCGATTCCGAGATCGTGGATCTGCTTCGCTCTCGAGACGCCCTACTGGCCAGTGAGGACTACCTTCACAGTTACCCGCACTGCTGGCGGTGCAAGCACGCCATCGTGTTCCGCGCCACCCAGCAGTGGTTCGTGGCGATGGAACACGGCGGTCTGCGCGAGCGCTCGCTCGAAGAGATCGACAAGGTCGAGTGGATTCCGAAATGGGGGAGGGAGCGCATACACGGGATGATCTTGACGCGCCCCGATTGGTGCCTGTCCCGTCAGAGAGCGTGGGGAGTGCCGATAGTTTCGGTCCACTGCTCGTCCTGTGGCGAGGTTGTCTGCAACGGTGAACTTACCCGTCACGTCGCCGGCCTCGTCGACACCGAGGGATCGGATGTCTGGTTCGACAAGCCCCTGGCCGAGCTGTTGCCCCCGCGATTCGCATGCCCGGCCTGCGCGAGCACCGAGTTGGAGCCGGAAACCGACATCCTCGATGTATGGTTCGACTCGGGAGTCAGTCATGCTTCCGTCGTGGAATCGGATTTCGGCGCCGGCACCGTGGCCGATCTATATCTGGAGGGATCCGATCAGCATCGCGGGTGGTTCCACACGTCGCTGCTGAGCTGCGTCGGAGCACGACAGCGAGCGCCCTACAAAGCCGTTCTCACTCACGGGTTCGTGCTCGACGGCGAGGGCAAGAAGATGTCGAAGTCGGCCGGCAACGTCATCTCTCCTCAGGAGGTCATCAAGCAGTACGGGGCCGACATCCTGCGATTGTGGGTTGCGGCCGAAGATTACCGCGACGACGTCAATATCTCCGACGAGATCCTCAAGAGATTGGCGGACTCTTACCGGAGAGTACGCAACACGGCCCGTAACATCCTCGGGAACCTCTACGACTTCGATCCCGATGCCGACCGTGTGGCCTACCAGGAGATGCACGAGCTGGACCGTTGGGCGTTATCGCGGCTGGGCGAATTCATCGACCGTTGCCGTACGGCATACGCATCCTACGAGTTCCACGTCGTGTATCATGCACTGAACAATTTCTGCGGCGTGGATCTAAGCTCTCTATACTTCGACATCGTCAAGGACCGGCTCTACTGCTCACCCGCCGGCTCTCTGCAAAGGCGTAGCGCGCAAACGGCCATGTACGAGATCCTCAGCGCACTGGCCAGGATCATCGCACCGGTGATGTCGTTCACCGCCGACGAGATCTGGCAGCAGTTGCCGGGGGCGGGGCGAAGCGACAGCGTGTTCCTGGAGAACTATCCGGTAGCCGACCCCGCTTGGGTCGATGCCGAGCTGGCAGGACGCTGGCAGCGACTCTGGACTCTGCGAGGCGAGGTGACCAAAGCCCTGGAGGAGAAGCGCAAGGCCGGAGACATCGGGCATTCTCTGGACGCACGCGTGGTGCTGTCGGTCGGAAACGGCGACCGCGAGATGCTCGAGAGCCTCGGGCTTCAGGAAGCCGCGTACATCTTCATCGTGTCACAGCTCGAACTGTCCGATTCGGTAGCGCCCGGAGACATCGGCATCGAGGTTCGCGAACCTGCAGGGTCCAAGTGCTCCCGCTGCTGGAACTTTTCCGAGGCCGTCGGAAGTCATGACGATCACCCGGAAGCCTGCGACCGCTGCTACCGAGCTCTCGTTTCGTGAAACTGGCCCCGATTTTCGCGATCGGCGCGATACTCGCCGTCGATGCGGCAACCAAAGCCGCGGTGCTGAGGGGCATGGCCGTCGGCGAGACCATCGACCTCATTCCAGGTCTGTTCTCTCTGACCCATGTGCGCAATCGGGGAGCTGCCTTCGGAATGCTGGCCGATCTTCCCGATCCGTGGCGCCAGGTTTTCTTCGTCGGGATCGCCTTGGTCACGGTGGTCTTGCTCATCGCGATCTACAGGGGCACGCCGCCGAGCCGGAGGTTGGAGAGGGGGGCCATCGTGGCGATAGTCGCGGGAGCGATCGGCAACGTGATCGACCGCTTCGTGTACGGAGAGGTGGTGGATTTTCTCGACTTCTACATCGCGGACTGGCACTGGCCGGCCTTCAACGTGGCCGACAGCTGCATCACCGTCGGTGTCGTCGTCCTGGTGCTGACTTCCTTCTCGGATGTCGGTTTTCTGAGAGGCCGCGGAGCCGCCGGCGAGGATCGCAGCGACAGCGGTGCGTGACGGAACCTCGCCTTGACCTGGCACCCTTGACGGCGTTACCATTTTTGAATTAGTCCGGAGGATACCAATGACAATCAATCGTGGATGGAGTGTGTTGGCGGTCGCCATCGCGTTTGGCTTCGTGAGTGCTTGCGCGTCAGGTCCCGCAACCAAGAGGGAAAAAGGCGCCGCGACGGGCGCCGCGGTAGGCGCTGCTGCGGGGGCCATCATCGGCAACCAGAGCGGTGATGCTGGCGAGGGAGCCGTGATCGGCGGCGCTCTCGGCGCGTTGTCCGGGGCCGTCATAGCCGATCAGCAAGAGGCGCAGGCGCAGCGCGATGCAGAGCTGGAAGAGAAGCTCGCAGCCCAGGAAGAAGAGATTCGCAGGCAGCGCGAGGAACTCGAGCGGCTGAGGAACCAGTGATGAGGCGCGCTAACATCGCCGGTTTGAGCGCGGCGCTCGCGGTCTTGTGCATCACCACCTTCACGGTGGGTTGTGCTTCCGGGCCGGCCACCAAGAGGGAGAAGGGCGCTGCAACCGGTGCGGCGGTGGGCGCGGCCGCAGGCGCGGTCATAGGCAACCAGACCGGTGATCAGGGCGAGGGTGCCGTCATCGGCGGCGTGCTCGGGGCCATTGCCGGAGGCGCCATAGGTGACCAGGCTCAAGCTGCTGAGGATCGCCAGGACGCCCTCGAAGCCAGGGTCGAGGCCCAGGAGCGTGAACTGGAACGCAACCGCGAGCTCCTGGCCGAGCTCAGGGCCCGCAACCTCAACGCATCACAGACCGACCGGGGCGTCGTCGTCACTCTCCCGGACGTGCTCTTCGAGTTCGGCAGTTCGGATCTGACCCAAAGCGCCAAGAGGACAGTGCGTGACATCGCCGACATCTTGGTCGACACGGCCCGTGGCAGAAAGGTCTCCGTCGAGGGCCATACCGACTCGATCGGTGCGGAACTCTATAATCAGGGCCTTTCCGAGCGCCGTGCCGCGACCGTAGCGACCCATCTGGCCGTCAACGGTGTTCACGACGGTCTTCTCGACGCCCGCGGTTACGGTGAGAAGTATCCGGTCGCTCCCAACACGACCGACCAGGGCGCCGACAACCCCTCGGGCCGCGCGCGCAACCGCCGCGTCGAGGTCGTCATCCTGAACTAAAAAAAACGGGCCGCCACCGGTCGGTGACGGCCCGTTTGCTTCACTGGCCTGACGCTCGGGCGAGCCGCCTAGGCGTCGTAGTAGAGCGCGAACTCGTAGGGATGCGGCCTCAGCCTCATCTCGTCCAGCTCGCGTCCGGTCTTGTATTCGATCCAGGTCGAGATGACGTCCTCGGTGAACACGTCGCCTCTGAGCAGGAACTCGTGATCGTTGGCGAGTGCATCGAGAGATCCCTCCAGGGAGCCCGGCACACTCGGCACGTCGGCCAACTCGGCCTTGGACAACGAGTAGATGTCCTTGTCGAGAGGGCTGCCCGGATCCAGCTTCCGCTCTATGCCGTCCAGACCCGCCATCATCATCGCGGCGAAGGCCATGTAGCCGTTGGAGCTTGGGTCGGGGAAGCGCACCTCGATGCGCTTGGCCTTCGGAGACGGCGAGTAGGTCGGGATGCGGATCGCCGCTGATCGGTTTCGGCTCGAGTACGCCAGGTTCACCGGAGCCTCGAAGCCGGGGACCAGACGCTTGTACGAATTCGTAGTCGGATTCGTGAAAGCGCAGATCGAAGGCGCGTGAGCCAGAATGCCGGCGATGTAGTTCATCGCCATCTCCGACATCCCTCCGTATCCGTCACCGGCGAACAGCGGCGTGTCGCCCGACCAAATGGACTGGTGGGTGTGCATGCCCGTGCCGTTGTCCATGAACACCGGCTTGGGCATGAACGTCGCCGTTCGGCCGTTACGCCGGGCCACGTTCTTGACGATGTACTTGTACCACATCAGAGCATCGCCCATCTGTAGGAGCGATAGGAAGCGCAGGTCGATCTCGGCCTGTCCCGCCGTCGCCACTTCGTGGTGGTGCTTTTCGACGTGCAAACCCACCTTCTCCATGGTCTGCACCATCTCCGTGCGGATATCCTGCAGCGTGTCGGTAGGTGGAACCGGGAAATAGCCCTCTTTGTAGCGGGGCTTGTGGCCGAGATTTTGGCCTGTGTCCTCGCCGGTGTTCCACTGGCCTTCCTCGGAGTCGATCTCGTAGAAGGCGGCGTTCTCGGTGCTGTCGAAACGCACGCTGTCGAAGATGAAGAACTCCGGCTCGGGGCCGAAGTACGCCGTGTCGCCTATGCCCGTCGACTTCAGGAACGCCTCGGCCTTCTTGGCGATGTTGCGGGGGTCACGAGAGTAGTCCTCGCGCGTGAGGGGATCCGAGATGTCACAGATCAGCGACAGGGTCGGCCGGTCCATGAACGGATCCATCACGGCCGTAGAAGCATCCGGGATCACCAGCATGTCGGACGCGTTGATCTGCTGCCATCCCCGGATCGACGAGCCGTCGAACCCGAGCCCCTCTTCGAAGATGTCCTCGTTGAGTTCGCTGGTCGGCGTGGAGAAGTGCTGCCAAGTTCCCGGGAAGTCACAGAACTTGAAGTCGACCATTTCGGCCCCGTTCTTCTTGGCAAACTCCATTACTTCTTTAGCGGTCATGAAAAATCCCTCCTGAAATCGTGGCTATAACGCGGCCTCGCTGGTTTCGCCCGTGCGGATTCGCACGACCTCATCAACCGTCGTTACGAAGATCTTCCCGTCTCCGATACGACCCGTCTTTGCCGCGGTAGCAATAGACTCGATGACTTGCTCGACCTGATCGTCCTTGATGATGATTTCGAGCTTTACCTTCGGCAGAAAATCAACAACGTACTCTGCGCCTCTGTACAGTTCGGTGTGACCGCGCTGCCGCCCGAAACCCTTGACCTCGCTGACGGTGATTCCCTGGACCCCCACGCTACCCAGCGCTTCCTTCACGTCGTCGAGCTTGAAGGGCTTGATGATAGCTTCGACCTTCTTCATATCCCTTAACCTCCTTAGAACCTCGGCGGCCCGGGTCTAAGCGGCGTATCCTAAGCAAAAGCGCCGAGGACTGTAAAGCTGCGAGCGCCGGACTCAGCCGGAGCCGTCTGCAACCTCACCCGCACCGGACACACCGGGCCGTGACACCTCAGAATTGCAATCCAGGTGCCACCTGTGCGTGGCCCATAAACCCTTGAGAACACGCAATTTGTCGCATTGATCGGGCTCGATACTGCCGTCTAACCCGGCAGTGCCCGCTGGCTGGGCACAGCTCAGCTCACGAGACCCTCGGCCTTGAGTAGGTCATAGGCGGAGTTGATCTCGCGCATCCTTTGCTCGGCAAGCGTCTGGAACTCCTCGCCTAGATGGCGCACGCGGTCGGGATGGTTCTCGAGGGAGAGTTTTCGCCACGCCCGCTTGATCTCGGATTCCTCAGCTTCTTCGCCCAGGCCGAGTACGGACAGGGCTTCGGCGACGCGGGCGCGGCGGCCGGGGCGCGCCGACGGGCCCGCGCCCGTGCCGAAATCGAAGCCACCCACGAAGGCGTCGAGGCCGAGATGAGAGGCCACCATGTGGATGAACTGGTGTTCCTGAGCGCTTACGACACCGTCGGCTTGAGCGACGGAAGCGAGAACCTGGATGACGATGAAACGCTCCTGGATGCCGTAGTCTCGACTAAGGCGTGCGCATATGGATTCGACCGGTTCGGTCGATTTGCGTGCGTTCTTTATGAGGTCGCGCAGCCAGAGAAGGCGTTCGTCTTTGTAACCGAGGTTGCGCTGAAAGAAGGTCCTGATGGCTGTGACTTCACGGCTCTCGATGGTGCCGTCGAGTTCGGCAAGCCTCGTCAGCAGGAGTACCAGCATTTCGACGAAGCGATTGTGACGCTCGCTCTGGTGACTCGTGTATCGGCCGATTGCATTGCGCCTCACCCAGATCGTCAGCAGCCATCCGCCGATCAAAATTACGGCGGAGAAGACCAAGAAAACCCTGAGGAGGCCGACCAGAAGAGGTGTACCTCCGATCAGTGCGATTATGAGGAGGAGCCACAAGCACCCCAGATTGCCTCTGTATCCCATGGCGTCGCGCGGGAGCGCGAGATATCGGGGTGAGAGGATTTGAACCTCCGGCTCCTGCGTCCCGAACGCAGTGCTCTACCAGGCTGAGCTACACCCCGTTGTCTCGGATATGAACGACCTCGTGGATAACACGAGGTCGAGCCAAAGCGAAGCTATGCGGCGTGTCTCATCGCCGAGATCGTAGCCGCGTAGTCGCTACTGCCGAACACGGCGGAACCGGCCACGACGACATCCACGCCGGCCTCGAGGACCTTGCTGACGTTGTCGGTCTTGATGCCGCCGTCCACCTCTAGAAGGCAGGAACTCTGTTCGCGCTTCTTGAGTCCGGCAAGCAACTCGAGCTTGGGAAGGGCTACGGGCATGAAGGTCTGGGCGCCGAAACCGGGATTGACACTCATGACCAGAATCAAGGACGCTTCACGGATGAACGGTGAAACGGTCTCCACTTGGGTCCCGGGATTGATCGCCACACCCGGCTTGCAGCCGCACTTGTCGATCTGCGCGAATGCGTCGTCGAGATCCTCGACGGCTTCTTGATGCACGGTTATGTAGTCGGCGCCCGCGCCGGCGAATGCCTCGAGATAATGAGCAGGCTGTTCGATCATCAAGTGTACGTCGAGGGGCAGAGAGGTCGCGCGCTTCAACGCGCCCACCACGTCCGGGCCCATGGTGATGTTGGGTACGAAGTGCCCGTCCATCACATCGACGTGAATCCAGTCGGCGCCGGCTTCTTCCACGGCTTTGACCTCTTCGGACAATCGCCCGAAGTCAGCTGCCAGTATGGACGGAGCTATCAGCGCCATGATCGTCGATATATACGAACGGCCCAGCGTGCCCGCAAACCGCGTTCAGGTTCGCACCAGGCGCGCGGCGAAGAAGCCGTCGGTATCGTGGACGTGAGGAAAGGTTCTCAACCGCCCTCGCTCGTCGAGGACGGCAGCGACTGCATCCGACGGTTCGTAAGCGATGTCCTCTCTGAAGTCGGCGCTGGCCTCGAGGAAGCCGTCGACGACATCGTCGTTCTCCTTGCGGGCGATCGTACAGGTGGAGTAGACGAGCGTGCCGCCCGGCTTCACGAAAGCTGCAGCCGAGGAGAGAAGCTCGGCCTGGGAACGGGCCAGTGCCTCGATGTCGGCTTCACTGCGCCGCCACCGGATCTCGGGGTGTTGCCTCAGCGTACCCAACCCTGAGCAAGGCGCGTCGACGAGAACGCGGTCGAAGGTTCGCCCGCGAGGCAATTCCTGGAGACGACGTTCCTCGATCTCCACATTGGTGACGCCGGCCGCCTTCATGCGTTCGCGAATGCGCTGCCCGGCCCTCGGTGAGGGATCGACGGCCAACACCCGCCCATCGTCGCAGGCGAGCGTTGCAAGGTAGGCGCTCTTGCCGCCGGGAGCGGCGCAGGCATCGAGAATGCTGTCACCGGGTCGTGGGGAGAGCATGAGGCAAACCAGTTGAGAGGCCTCGCTCTGGGGCACGGCCACGCCGTCACATCCACTCGCTACCCTGACTCTCAACGCGGCAGGCGCGAGGCTGGACGGGGTTGCTTGGCAGCCGCGCTCCTCGAGTATTTGGATGGCTCGTTCGCGATCAATAAGAGCGCGCAGCGCGGTAGGGTTGGGTTCGTTGTCGGCTTGCATGAGCGCGACGGCGTCCTTTGAGCCGAGTTCCGCGACCCACTGATGGACGAGCCAGCGGGGGTGGGAGTGGCGTATCGCGAGGGCCGGTTCCGTATCACCTTCGGGCGTCGCTGCGGCGCCCTGATCCGCCAACCGCCGCAGCACCGCGTTGGCGAAACCGGCGGCCTTCGGACGTGAGGCCTTCACGAGTTCGACTCCCGCGTCGACCACGGCGTAGGCGGGCACACGATCGAGATAGAGGAGCTGAAAGGCCGACATCCTCAGTACATCCAAGATGTAAGGGTCTACGCTTCTTAGACCGCGCTTGACGTGGTGGCGCAGTTGGTCGTCGATCGACAACCTGCGTGCCAGGGTCCCGTAGGTGATGACGGTAGCCAGCTTCGTGTCGGCATTCGACAGGCTCGAGTCCGTCAGCTCGCGGGCGAGCAGTTCGTCGGCGAAGGCGCCCTCGGATTCGGTCGCGTGAATCACGCGGCATGCGATGGCACGGGCGTTCGGCTCAGACATCATGGCGCCGCTCTATCGCAGCCGGCTCAGGACAGCCGTATTCGCTCACCGTCTCTGTGGTAGCCACGCATGTAGTCGCCCGCCGACATCTGCTTGCGCCCCTCCGGCTGCACCCACTCGACGGCGAGAGCACCCGCGCCGCAGGCAACCGTCACTGTGTCACCGCCCACTGCGATCACCGTCCCCGGTTCGGCCGGCTCTGACCCGGGTTCGGGCCGCGCGCCGGTGATCTTGAGTCGGCGTTCGGCGTCCAGGGCATATGCGCCCGGTCTCGGTAGGAAGGCCCGCACCTGCCTGTCGAGCTCTTCGCAGGAGCGCGACCAGTCGACCCGGCTCTCTTCTCGTTTGATCGGTGGCGCGTAGGTCGCCTTGGAATGGTCTTGGGGTGTGAACACGGCACGCCCTCGAGCGAGAAGGTCGAGCGCTTCGGCCAACAAGTCGGCGCCCACTGTCGCGAGATCCTCGCCCAAAGATCCGGTGGTTGCGTCTGGAGCTATGGGCACGGAACGTCTCAGCATGGTGTCGCCGGCGTCCATCTCCTCGTTGATCCGCATGATGGTCACACCCGTAGTCGTGTGTCCGTCGAGGATGGCTCTTTGGATCGGCGCGGCTCCTCGCAGCAGCGGCAGCAGGGAAGCGTGAACGTTGATGGTTCCCAACCGCGGCGCGTCGATGACGTCGGCGGGCAACAGGTTGCCGAAGGCTACGACCACCGCCAGGTCGGGCCGGAGTTCCGTGAGTAAGCCGGCAAGAGCCGGGTCGCTGCCACGCCGCGGCTGACAGAGCTTCAAACCGTGTTCGAGGGCAACCTCCTTGACGGCGGAGTGGGCCAGCTTCTTGCCGCGTCCGCGCGGCTTGTCGGGACGCGTGACCACGGCGGCGACATGGTGGGGACCGTCCAGCAAGGCACGCAAGGAAACCGCGGCGAAGGCCGGCGTGCCCATGAAAACCAGCTTGAGAGGCGGGGAAGACGTCGCTTCAGATTGGCGGGATTCGCTCACCGTCGGGAGTCTGCCCCGACTTTGCCATCCGCTTCAAGCGCTTGCTGTACATGTCGCGCTTGAGCCGAGAGATACGGTCGATGAAGAGGGTGCCGTCGAGATGGTCGATTTCATGCTGCAGGCATACGGCCAGCAGATCCTCGGCCTCGATGTCCACCTCTTTTTGATCGAGAGTCCAGCCGCGGACCAGAACTTTGGCCGCCCGCTCCACCTCGGCGCTGTAGTCGATGACGCTCAAGCAGCCCTCTTCCCAGGTGATCTGGCCCGAGGATTCCACGATGCGGGGGTTGATCAACTTGACCAGCTTCTTGCCGCGATCCTCGCTGTCGATGTCTACTACGATCGCTCTCTGGTGAACGCCCACCTGGTTGGCGGCCAAGCCTATACCGTTGGCGCTGTACATGGTGTCGACCATGTTGGTCAGCAGCACGTTGGTCTGGCCGTCTATCTCTTTGACCTCGTCGGCCCGCTTGGCCAATGCGGAGTCCGGATACTGGTAGATCGTCAACAACGACACGACTTCAGATAACTCGAAAAGTCGTGCGTCTGCAAGGGCTTAGGGACTATCCTAGGTTACTTCGAGGGGGTCGACGTCCACGATGAGGCGGGTCCCGGACTTGCGGGCGCGTTCGCTCAAAGCGGAACGGATCGCCAGCGCCGCCCCGCGCACCGGGGCTGATTCCGACGAGCGCAGTTGGACCAGCCAGCGGTGGCGGCCCCGTACGCGTTCGACTACCGCGGGTGCCGGGCCGCGCACGGTAAGAGGGGCGTACTCGTCCGCATATCGTCGCGCGTACTTGGCTGCGATCTCGGCGGCGGCCCGGGCCAGCCGGCTGGCTGTGGCAGGGTCGGTCGATTCCAGGCGGATCATGACCATTCGAGTGTAGGGGGGATAACCGAGTTCCTGCCTGGCGGCGAGCTCGGTGCTCGCGAGGCTCTGATAGTCGTGTCGCACCGCAGCCGCCACCGCGTAGTGATCGACCTGATAGGTCTGCAACACGACGCGACCCTTGCGCTGACCCCGGCCCGCACGGCCGGCCACTTGGGAGATGAGTTGAAAGGTTCTCTCGCTGCCCCGGAAGTCAGGCATGCTCAGCGACAGGTCGGCCTCGATGATACCGACCAGCGTAACGCCCGCAACGTCGTGACCCTTCGCGACCATCTGAGTGCCGATCAAGACGTCGATGCCGCCTTTGCGCCAAGCCTTGAGTATCTCGGCGGAACGTCCCGCTTTGCTGGTGACGTCGCGGTCCAGCCTTGCCACGGTGGCGCCGGGCAGGAACTCGCGCACGGCTTCCTCGACACGTTGGGTTCCCAACCCCTGGCTGACGAGGGCATCCGCACCGCAAGAAGGGCAAACCGAAGGCACGGGCTCGAGAGCGTCGCAATGATGGCAGCGTAGCTTCGTCTCTCCGACATGCAGGGTGAGCGAGACACTGCAGGCGCCGCACTCGGCGATGGCGCCGCACTGGTAGCACAATAGGCTGCGGGCGAAACCGCGGCGGTTGAGGAACAGCAGGGTCTGGCCGCCTGTGGCCAGGTTGTCTTTAATGAGACGAGCCAGATGTTCGCTGAGGCCCCCGGTGGCCACGATGTCGCGGCCCCGAAGGTCGACGACCTCGATGCTCGGCAGAGGACGCTCGCTGATGCGCTTGGGCAAGGTGAGCAGCGAGTACTGTCCCGTGGCGGCACGGTGCCACGATTCCATCGACGGCGTGGCCGAACCCAAGACCAATGGGCATCCGCTCTGCTTGGCTCTCACGACGGCGACGTCGCGGCCGTTGTAGCGAACACCGTCGTCTTGCTTGTAGGCGGGATCGTGCTCCTCGTCGACGCAGATCAGGCCGAGGTCGGGCAAGGGAGCGAGCACGGCCGAACGTGCGCCCACAGCAATGCGTGCTTGGCCGCGTGCGATTCTCCGCCACTGATCCCATCGCTCACCGGCGGTGAGCTCGCTGTGGAGAACCGCCACGGTGGGACCGAAACGTGCGACAAGGCGTGCCACTATCTGGTGGGTCAAGGGTATCTCGGGCACGAGTACGAGAGCGCTCTTGCCCCGAGCCAGAGCCGTCTCGATCAGTCGTGCATAGACTTCCGTCTTGCCGCTGGAGGTGACGCCGTGGAGTAGGAAGGTCCGATACTCGTCCAAGCTGTCTTCGACTTGGCGGATCGCTTCGGACTGATCGGGGGTGAGTTCGACTTTCGTGTCGGCTTCCTCGGCATCGACGTTGCCGCGGTAAGCCTCCTTGTCGGAGCTTTCGATGAGTCCGGATTCTTCAAGGGTGCGGAGTTGGCCCGAAGGACGGGGAAACAAGGCCGTCAACTGAGACATCGTGGCGCGTTTCCCCGGCATGGAGTCGAGATAGTCGAAGATCTCACGGCGACGCGGCGCCCTCTTGAACACTTCGGCCGACGGTTGGCCGTCGGGATCCGACACCACCCGAACGATTGTCTCGTAGCGGGCGCGGACCTGGGGCGGTCCCAGTGTATCGGTGACCTCCACTGCACCGCGGGAAGCGAGCGTGGACAGCATTTTGTCTATCGAGTTCGTCGCCAGTTTTTTCTTCAACTGGCGCACGTCGACGGGACCTCCAATTTCTAGCAGTGCCTCGACGACACGCTTTTCGTTCTTGGTATGCGCGGCGGAGGCGTCGAGCAGCTCTACGCGTCGACTCGAGGCGGTGGTCAATCCTTTTCCTATTGCCAAAGAGATGACGTCCGCCAACGGCACGAGGTAATACTCCGACATCCAGCGCGCCAAGCGCAGCAGTGCCTCGGGTACGACCGGCTCCCTGTCGAGCATCGAAACGATCTTCTTGGTGGTGATCCCCTCGGGGGGCTCCCCGCTCAGCCCGACCACCAAACCGGTCACACGCCGCCTACCCAATGGCACGATGGCGCGCATTCCGATGCCGACGCATGGAGAGTCCTCGTCAGGCAACTCGTACGTAAGGAGATCCACCGAGCGAAGCGTAGGGATCGGGGTGATGGTCGCGTAACGGTTCACGCAGCAGTTCCTAGGGAGTTGTCGATATCACTGACGCGCTATTGACGCCCGCCCAGCCTGTGTAGAAGGCTGCAAGGATGCGGGTTTTGAGGTCGAAGCGCGTGCCGCGGGCGTTCTGGTATCTGGGAAGGCGTCGGCTGGTCGTGGCCGTGATGCGGCGTTACCTCGATGAGCCCCTGATGATCGCTTGCGCGATGGCCGAAGGGACCGTGGACGCGGGCGACGCAGAGCGGTCGCCCTTCGCGCCCGGCTTGCTCGACGCGGCGCGGGCAGTAGGCGGACGCGACCTCGAGCATGCGGCGGCGTTGTCGAAGGAGTTCTGCCGTCTCGTCGATGCAAGTGAAGCTGCTGCGGACGGCGACCGACAGCAGGGCTGGTGCCGCTTCGCGGTGCACGGCATGGAGGGGGCGACGGCCTATGCCGATCCTGAAGCCGTCGCTGCCGCTCGCGGCCTCTTTCGCGACTGCGGTCTCGAGTTGAGGGCGCTGGACTGCGAGGAATGCGCCTTGGCCACTCTCGGCCTGTATCTGGGCAGCGGGGGTGGGGATGCCGTCGATCCGTTGGCGGCGGTAGAGCTGCGGGAGGAGTGCATAGGCGCCGCTACCGCGATCGGTCCCGGCCTCGCGGTGCCCGTGGGCTTGGCGCTGTCAAGGCTGGGCGGATCGAACCTCCGTGCCATCGGCTGATCTCTTCGTCGCGCCGAGGCGGGGGCGCCGCCGCTTGTTCTTGCTAGTCGCGTGCGTGGCTTCGGCAGTGGCCCTCTACCTGGCGCCGCCGGGGTTCTTCGACGCGTTCGTTTCGATAGTGCGGCCGCAACAGATGCCGAGCCCGGAGTTGCTCCCTCCGGCCCGGGAGAAAGAAGCGCCGCGTCCGTTGCTGCGCACCGACAAGCTCAGTGTGTTCTTGGCCGAGCTGGCGGTGGAGGCCGGCCTCGGCTTGGCGGTTTCACCGCTAGTGGACATGGAAGTCAGTGCGTTGGTCGCCCACGATAACCCCTGGCGGGAACGTCTCGACGCTTATGCCGAGACCTATGGGTTCGACTACGACCTCGAGGCCGGTCTCATACAAGTCCTGCCGGAGCGATCACGTCTGGGAAGCCCCGACGGCATGCCGGAGCAGCCGCGGCCCCCGGCGCTCGAGGCTCGAGGAGGGCGGGAACCGGCCGTTTCGCCGCTTCCCGCCAAGGAAAAGGAAGCCGAACCGCAGAACGTTTTTGCGGTCGTGCCCCTGGGCGAAGCACAAGCCGAGGAGCTCGCGGAGGTGCTCGAAGCTTCGGCCCGGCCCCTCGGCGTAGGCGTGGTCGCCGAGCCCGTCTCCAATTCCCTGGTTCTTGTCGGCCGCCACGACGCCGTTGCAGCTGCGCGGCGGCTGGCCTCCGATCTCGATGTGGCCAGGCGAGTGTTCATGCTCGAGGCCGAGATCGTCGAGGTATCGGAGACGGCGCGCAAAGAACTCGGTGTCGAGTGGGCCTTGAGCGGTGAAGTGGGTGCGAGCGTTAGCTTCCCTTCGCCCGATGCATCAGGCGAAACCTCCACCCTTACAGCCGATCTCTCGGGCAACCCCGCTTTCGCGGCACGCCTGAGCGCTTTGGAGGCCTCCGGGATGGCGAGGGTGATCTCGCGGCCTCGACTCCTCATTCGCGAAGGGCGCGAGGCTACGATCGAAAGCGTCAGAATCCTGAGGGTCAGGCTGCCTGACCGCTCGGCCCTGCTCGCTGATGAGGACGTGGCCGCCGCGCCGGCCGCGTCGGGCCGGGCCGTGGAGTCCATACCGGTGGGCCTGAGTCTGAGAGTGGAACCCCTGTGGCAAGGGTCCGGACGGATCCTCATGAAGATCCGCGCGAAGTCGAGTGCGCTGGGGCCTCCCTTGCCTCCCGACGGCATCCCCGAGGAGTTCAGCCGCGTCGTCGAGGCCGAGGTGGTGGTATCCGACGGACACACCGCCGTTCTCGGCGGGCTGCTGAGAGACGGATTGAGCAGCAGCGGTTCCGGCGTCCCGGGTTTTCGCGGCCTGCCTTTGCTGGGACCTCTCTTCGGCAGCAACCGGGACGACAGCGAGAGCGAGGAACTGATCTTCATGGTTACCCCCAAGCTGCTTGGTTGAGCGCGCGGGGATTCCCTAGCCGCCCCCCTGTGATAGATTTTTCCGATGTTGCGTTTCCTGACAGCCGGGGAATCCCACGGGCCTTGCCTCACGGTCATCGTCGAGGGCATGCCCGCCGGCTGGCCGATCGACATCGACCGCATCAATCACCAGCTGGCGAGGCGTCAGAAGGGCTACGGGCGCGGCGGCCGCATGAAGATCGAGAAGGATGCTGTCGAGTTCCGTTCCGGCATCCGCTGGGGCGAGAGCCTCGGTTCGCCCGTGACCATGGTCATCGAGAACCGCGACTGGAAGAACTGGAAAACCAAGATGTCGGCGGACCCCGCCGACCGAGACGACTCCATCGTGGTCACGAGGCCGCGGCCCGGTCACGCGGATCTCGTCGGCACACAGAAGTACGATCACGGCGATGTCCGCAACGTCCTCGAGCGTGCATCGGCGCGTGAGACGACCTCACGGGTGGCGGCGGGCGCACTGGCACGTCAGATCCTGGAGCGCTTCGACGTTCGCATCATGGGCTACTGCGCCGAGATCGGCGGCATCGAGGCCGATCATTCCGAGATGACGCCCGAACAGATCTTCGAGGCGTCGGAGAGCTCCGAAGTGCGCATGGCCGATCCCGCCGCGGAGAAGGCCGTCATCGAGAAGATCGACGAGTGCCGCAAGAGCGGTGATACGCTCGGCGGGATCGTCGAGGTCTGTGCTACCGGCCTGCCACCCGGCCTGGGAAGCTACGTGCATTGGGACCGAAAAGTCGACGGACGCCTGGCTGCGGCGTTGATGTCGGTTCAGGCCGTCAAGGGCGTGGAGATAGGCGTCGGGTTTCACGCTGCGCGTGTTCGCGGCTCGGAGGTCCATGACGAGATCGTCAAGGACGGTGACGGCATCGGAAGGGCCTCCAACAACTACGGAGGAACCGAGGGGGGCATGACCAGCGGTGAGCCTCTGGTGGTGCGCGTCGCCTTCAAGCCCATCTCGACCCTTATGAGGCCTCTGAAGTCGGTGGACATAGCGACTCGAGAAGAGTCGAAGGCCGCCGTCGAGCGGTCCGACGTGGTTGCAGTGCCGGCGGCTGCGGTGATCGCGGAAGCCGTCGTGGCCTACGAGCTCACCCGGCTGTTCCTGGAGAAGTTCGGGGGCGACTCCCTTACCGAAGTTACGAGGAACTACGAAGGCTATCTCGAGCAGATACGGCGGATAGGGAACTGATGCATGTCGTGCTCACGGGTTTCATGGGTACCGGCAAGACCGCCGTCGGAAAGCGGCTGGCCAAACGTTTGCGGCGTCCCTTCGTCGATCTCGACGAGCTGATCGAACGGCGCGAAGGGCGCAGCATATCGAGCATCTTCGAAACCGAAGGCGAGGCTGCGTTTCGCCGCATAGAGGCGGACGTAGTAGCGGGGCTCAGTTGCAACGAGCCTTCGGTGATCGCCACCGGGGGCGGGACCTTCGTTGCCCCGGCCAACAGGCGAGTGCTGTCGTCCTTGGGAGTCGTCGTGTGCCTCTTGTCCGACTTCGAGACCATCATGGAGAGAGTGAGCCGCAACAAACGACGCCCTCTGGCTGCCGGCGAAGGAGCCCGCGAAAAGCTCGAGCGGCTGTACGAGCAACGAATGGATTCGTACCGCAAGGCCGATGTCCTGGTGGAAACCGACGGCCTGACGGTAGAGCAATCGGTGGCTCGGGTTTTGAGCATCATCGAGCCTCGTCTCAAGGCCGGACCCGCCGAGGTGAACGATGAGCCCTGAGAGACGAGGCTTAAAACGTATCAGGGTGGCCTTGGAGGACCGCTCCTACCCGATCGTGGTCGGTCCCGGCGCGATGTCGGAAGCCGGCCCGGCACTGGCCAAGATGGGCGGCGGTTCGGGAATCACGGTCGTCACCAACGCGAAAGTCTCAGGGCTGTATCTCGATGCGCTTCTCGCCTCGGTGCGCCGAGCGCGCTTGCAGACGGCATCCGTGGTGGAGCTTCCTGACGGTGAGCGCTTCAAGACGCTGGCTACGGTAGAGAAGGTGTACGACGCGATCCTCGACGCCGGCGCGGACCGATCCATGGTGGTCGTCGCACTGGGAGGTGGTGTGGTCGGCGACGTCGCCGGGTTCGCCGCAGCAACGGCGTTGCGTGGGATGCGCCTGGTCATGGTCCCCACTACCTTGCTTGCCCAGGTCGATTCCAGTGTCGGCGGCAAGACCGGCGTCAATCGCAGCCAGGGTAAGAATCTGGTCGGGGCGTTTCATCAGCCGTCGCTGGTGTTGGCCGACACGAAGGCCCTCTTGTCGTTGTCCGACCGCGAGTTTCGGGCGGGCCTTGCCGAGGTCGTGAAGTACGGCGTCATCTTGAGCCGCCAGTTGTTCACGCTTCTGGAGAAGAACACGAAACAGGTTTCGAGGCGCAATCCCGTGCTGATGGCCGACATCGTTGCACGCAGCTGCCGCTTGAAGGCCAAGGTCGTAGCCGCCGACGAGCGTGAGGCGGGGCTGCGCAAGGTGTTGAACTTCGGCCACACCATCGGACACGCGGTCGAAAAGCTCACGGCATATGAGCGCTACTTGCACGGCGAGGCGGTGGCCATAGGAATGGTGGCCGCTGCCAGGATCTCCGCCGCCCACGGCGCCTGCGAGCAAGATCTGCCCTCGCGGGTCGCAGAGCTTCTCGGAGCACTGGGATTGGACACGGAGTTACCCCGAGACGTATCCATGGAGGATCTGCGCGGCGCCATCGGTTTCGACAAGAAGTCGAGCGGCGACAAGGTCGATTTCGTCCTCACCGGCGGCCTGGGAAGCCACGAGCGCCGCCTGCTCAGCCCCGCTGACGTGGTCGCATCCTTATAGTAAGGTGATCGGGTATGCCTGAGTCAGGGAAGCGTGGCGCCAAGAAGTCGGTACTCGTGGTTCACGGCCCCAACCTGAACCTGCTGGGGCAGCGAGAAACGGACGTCTACGGCACCGACACCCTTTCCGACATCGACCGGCAGTTGTCCAGCCTCGGGGCCGAGTTGGGCTGTGAGGTAGAAACCTTCCAGTCCAATAGTGAGGGTGACCTGGTTTCTCGTCTGCAGGGCGCACGCGAGGAGAAAGACGGGGTGCTCATCAATCCCGCCGCCTACACCCATACCAGCGTCGCGATAAGAGACGCCGTGCTCGCCCTCGGCTTGCCTGTCGTGGAAGTGCATCTCTCCAACATCCACAAGCGCGAAGAGTTCAGGCATCGCTCCCTACTGTCGGACGTCGTCGACGGGCAGGTAGTCGGCTTCGGCGTCGACAGCTACACACTGGGGCTGCGGGCCCTGGCAAACTTGATGGCGCGGCCCTGACGCGGCTTGACCGGATCTCCGTCCACAGAGTCGCTGCGCACCTCGCTGGCCGCCGAGCTGGCGGAGTTTCCAGCGTTGCGCTGGAAGCTTCAGGGCCTCGAGCGCGGGTCGGTCTCCTACATGGTCTCTTCGCTGGTCGAGGGCTTGTCGCGGCCGGTCATCGTTCTGGCCGACACGCCCCGCTACGCTGAACAGCTCCACGCCGAACTCAAGACCTTTCGGGGCGAATCCGCCGAGCTGCCTTTCCTCGACAGGCGCGTCCACTTGTTCGCGGCCCGCGAAGCGCCGCCGCTGGAGATGGTCTCGCCGGCTCCCGAAACCGAGGCCGCAAGAAGCGCCGCGCTATACCAGCTTCTACAGATGGCCGCGCCCATCATAGTAACGTCGCCGGCTGCCGTTGCCTGCCGCACCCTTCCTCCTGCGGCTCTGGTCGAAGAGTCGGTATATCTCGTCGTAGGCGAAGAGCTGGACTTCAGCGGGTTGGTCGACAGGCTCGAAGCGGCGGGCTATCGGAGCGCGGGCGCAGTCGAGGAGCCGGGGGAGAAGGCGGTGCGCGGCGGTCTCATCGATGTGTGGCCGCCCGGGTACGACTATCCTTGCCGCTGCCAGTTCGACGGCGACACCGTCGAGTCCATACGGCCCTTCGACCCGGCCGACCAGAGGTCGTTCGCCAGCCTCGAAGAGATGGTCGTGCTTCCGGCTCTGCCGTTTCCCCTCGAACGCCTTGCCGAACCTGAGGTAAGACGTCGAGTAGGCCGGCGATGCGAGGAGCTAGGCCTGCCAACCGCCGAGAGACGTCAACTCGACGACTGCCTGGCGGCCGGTGAGCGCTTCCCCGGCGTCGAGCTCATGGTTCCTTACGTGTTCGACGCGAGTAACTGGCTCGGTGACTTTCTGGGAGAGGATGTCTTGACCGTGGTGATCGACGCGCCGGCCGTCGAGAAGGCTCTCGACCGCCACGGCGACGACATCGAAGCGGCCGAGCAAGCCGCAGGCGACGCCGGGACCTTCCACTTCGAAGCGGCCTCGGCATATGCGGAACGAGGAAACATCGAGTCTCTAATCGCTCGACGGCCGGGCATCGAGCTCGATTTCACCGAAGCGCTGGACTCCACGGGCGAGCCTGGTCACCGCGCGTGGCGCGTCGACGTGCGCGCGAATACGGCGCTGGCCGCGGCGCGTGCGAAACTGAAAGCACAGCGCGGAAGTGAAGGCTTTCACCCCGTGGTGGATCAGATCCGGGCGATCCGGAAGAACTGCGGCCGCCTCGCTGTGGTGGCTTCCGATCCGACCCAGTTGCACCGTCTCGAGCACCTGCTCGAGCTCAACGGTGCCGGCGATGTGCGTCGTGCCGAGAGCCTCCCGGCCGCACTGAGCGGCACGCCTGATTGTATATGGATGGTCGAGGGCAGGCTCGACGAAGGCTTTCAGCTGCCGGCCGACGACGTTGCGTTCGTCACCGACCACGACATTTTCGGCGAGAGACGACGGAGTACACGGCGCCGGCGCGTGTCCCAGTCGCGCGCCATGAACATGTTGGGTCAGCTGGCCAACGGTGACGCCGTGGTGCACGTCGACCACGGCATCGGCATCTACAAAGGCCTCAAGCACATGCTCGCCGGCGGTACAGAGGGAGACTTCATCCATCTCGAGTATCTGGGCGGAGACCGTTACTACCTCCCCGTCGATCGCATCAACCTGATCGAGCGCTACGTGGGAAGTGGTGGCGGGCCTCCCAAACTCGACCGTCTCGGTTCGGCCGCATGGGTCAGGACCAAGGCGCGGGCCAAGGAATCGGCGCTCGAAATAGCCCAGGAGCTGCTGGAGTTGGAAGCCTTCCGGATGACCAACGAGAGGCGACCCTACGCCCGTCAAGACGGCGACTACGAGGAATTCGAAGCGCACTTCCCCTTTGAGGAGACGCCCGGGCAGCAGTCGGCGATCGACGACATGGTCGCCGACATGCTGCGGCCGAAATCCATGGACCGTCTCGTTTGCGGTGACGTTGGCTACGGGAAGACCGAGGTGGCCATGCGCGCTGCGTACCTTGCGGCACTGGGTGGTAAACAGGCCGCTTTCCTGGTGCCCACCACGATTCTGGCCCGCCAGCATTTCGAGACCCTGAAGAGGCGCTTCGATGGTTATCCCGTGCAGGTGGCGATGCTGTCGCGTTTCAACAGCAGGGAAGAAAACGCAGCGGCGGTCAAGGGGCTGGCCGAAGGCGGCGTGGACATCGTCGTGGGCACGCACCGGCTGTTACAAAAGGACGTTGCGTTCTCGCGTCTCGGACTGCTGATCGTCGACGAAGAGCATCGATTCGGCGTGCAGGCCAAAGAAAGGATCAAGCATCTGCGCCGCGAGGTCGACGTTCTCACCCTCACTGCCACGCCCATCCCGAGGACTCTGCAGCTTGCGCTCGGCGGCGTGCGCGACTTGAGCCTGATCGAGACCGCACCGGTCGACCGTTTGTCGATCCGCACCTACGTCGCCCGTCACGATCCCGGTCTGATCAAGCAGGCCATCAGCCGCGAACTCGATCGCGGCGGCCAGGTGTTCTTCGTCCACAACCGTGTCAGCTCCATCGGCGCCATGGCGCGTACGGTCCAGGAACTCGTGCCCGGCGCGAGAGTGGCCGCAGCCCACGGCCAGATGAAAGAGACGGAGCTGGAAAAAGTCATGATCGCCTTTCTGGAAGGCGACACGGATGTGCTCGTGTGCACGACGATCATCGAATCAGGATTGGACATCCCGAACGCCAACACGATGATCATCAACCGCGCCGACGCGCTGGGGTTGGCTCAGCTCTACCAGATACGCGGCCGGGTGGGGCGCTCCCATCGGCGCGCCTATGCCTACCTCCTGGTTCCCAACGAAGGCCTGATAACCGATACCGCAAGGCGAAGGTTGGCCGTGCTCCAACAGCTCGACGACCTCGGCGGCGGGTTTCGTCTGGCCGCTCACGATCTGGAGATTCGCGGTGCGGGCAATCTCATCGGCAAGAAGCAGTCGGGCAACATGGCGGCCGTGGGCTTCGAGTTGTTCGTGCGCATGCTGGAGGAGGCCACGAAGGAAGTGCGGGGCCAGGCGGTGGCGCCCGTAGTGGAGCCGGAAATCGAGTTGGGGGCCCATGCCTTCGTGCCCGACGACTACATCACCGATGTCGGAGAAAGACTTCTCGTTTACAAGCGGCTTGCCAACGTCACCGATGCCGGGGAGACTTCAGAGATAGCCGAGGAGCTGGCGGACCGCTTCGGCCCGCTGCCGCCCCAGGTGGAAGATTTCGTAAAGATCATGGCGTTGAGGCCCGTGCTCAAGCGTTTGGCGGTGGAGCAGCTAAAATGGAACGGTCGTCTCGTGTCCGTCAAGTTCCACGAGGACTCCCCGGTCGACAGCGGGGAACTCGTGGAGTTGGCTACGCGAGTGTCGGACACCTACAGGCTCAGGCCCGAAGGCTTGTTTACGATGGACACCGGCAACGATAGCTGGGATACGATGATCGATCGGGTCGACGGGTTGCTCAACGGGCTCGCTCCACGGTCGGCCGAAGACCCGAAGGCGGGTATCGGGTCTGACGAGGGTGCGAGCACGCATCGGCCCTGCGAGTAGTGTGATGACACTGAAAGTACCAATGACATTGGTGGCGCTGGCGGCGCTCGTTGCCGTAGCCGGCGCAGCCGACGCGGCGCCGCGCTTGGTAAACGCGATAGTGGCTTCGGTTGACGGCGCCCCCATCACGCTGCGCGAGTTCGAGAGCTTCAAGAAGCGCCGGGCACCCCTTCTCACCCCCGACCAGCGTGAGAACGAGGATACTCTGCTGGATGCGCTCGTGATGAACCGGATATTCGAAGCGGAGTTCGAAGCCCAGGGCATTCGCGCGCCCGACGCCGAAGTCGAGGCATACATCGACCAGGTGATCCCTCGTGCAGGCTCCAGCCGAGAACAGATCATGAGCACACTGAATGAGCTGGGACTGGAATGGAGCGACTACTTCGAGCGGATGCGCGAGGAAGTTCAGAGGTTCGAGCTCATCAACCGTGAGATAAGATCGCGCGTGAACGTCACACCCGAGGAGATTCGATCTCACTGGAAGAACGATCCGGCCTACGAGTTGCCCGAGCGAGTCGAGTGCGCCCACATCTTCATCCCGTTCCCGCGCGAGGCCGATGAGGCAGCCATCACCGCCGTACGCGAACTCGGAGCCGAAGCGTACAAGGAGGCGCGGCGTGGCGGCTCCGCCTTCGCCAAGGCTGCAAAGAAGTATTCGAGAGCACCGTCGGCCGCCGCCGGCGGCTATCTAGGCGCCTTCCGCAGGGGCAGCATGTCACGCCTCTACGAGCGCATGCTTTCCGCACTGGACCCGGGTGAGGTTTCCGAACCCGGCGAAGACGCGAGCGGCGTGCACATAGTGCAGCTCATCGACGTGTTGCCGCCCGAGCGCGTCCCGTTGTCCGATGTGGAGGACGAGATCCGCGACAAACTCTACGACGAGTTGCTCCAGGAGCGGTTCACACGGTGGGTACGGGAAGATGTCCGCGGGCGCCACCATGTTACTCGCCACCTTTCGGAGCTGCAGTCGTTGACCGCCGAGTGAAACCGTCTTTGGCCGTCAGCATGGGCGATCCCGCGGGGATCGGGCCCGAAGTGCTAATCGAGGCAGCGGCGCGTCCGGCAGTTCGCCGCGCCTGTACTCTCACCGCGTTCGGAGACAGCGGCGTGCTCGAACGGGCAGCCAGGTGCAAGCGCATCGGTGCGGGTCGACCGACCGCCATCAGTGAAGTGGTCGAAGTCGGGTCGCTGCGTTCACGAGGGGGGCTGCCGCGTCCAGGGCGTTCGGCGGGCGGGGCGGCGTTCGCGTATCTCGAAGAGGCTGCCGCAGCGGTCAAGGCCGGGCGCTTCGACGGCCTGGTGACCGGTCCGGTCAACAAGGCATGGATCGCGAGGACCGGCCGCGATTTCCACGGACACACCGACTACCTTTCGGATGTTTGGGGCGGCCGCGCCGTGATGATGCTTCGCGGGCGCGTACTCCGAGTGGTCTTGGTCACCGTGCACATAGGTATCGCCGAGGTGCCGGCCGCTTTGACGGCCGCCAAGATCACGAGGGCCGCGAAGGTGACCGCGAAGCATCTTGCGCTCTACGAAGGCCTCAAAAAGCCGCGTCTCGCAGTTGCGGCGCTCAATCCCCACGGCGGGGAAGCCGGCATGTTCGGCGACGAGGAGCGTCGTATCATCGGTCCCGCAGTCAAGAGGCTGGCACGCTCCGGCCTGCGTGTGGAGGGGCCGCTTGCGGCCGATTCCTTGTTTGCGGCGGCCGCAGCGGGTGAGTACGATGCCGTGATTTGCATGTACCACGACCAGGGGTTGATAGCGTTGAAGCTTACTGATTTCGGGCGGGCGGTTAACGTCTCCATGGGACTGCCGTTCGTCAGGACCTCGCCGGATCACGGTACCGCCTACGAACTTGCCGGTGCGGGTACATGCGACGCAGGCAGCATGACCGAAGCAATTCTGTTGGCTGCACGCATGGCAAGATGACGGTCTCACCGGAGGGGGCGCTATGAAGATGAATCCTGAAATCTTCCGCGAGTACGATATCCGCGGAATCGCCGAGAAAGACTACGACGAGGGGTTCGTCGAAGCCTTGGGGCGAGCCTACGGCACCAAACTCTTGAGCCAAGGCATCAACCGCGCCTCGGTGGGCCACGATTGCCGGGTAACCGGCCCGACGTATCACAAGATCATCAAGGACGCGCTCCGCTCTACGGGCGTGAGCGTTGTCGATATCGGCATGTGTCCGACGCCGTTGATGTACTTCTCGGTGCACCATCTGGATTTGATGGGCGGCATACAGGTCACGGGCAGCCACAACCCGCCCGACTACAACGGTTTCAAGATATGCATCGGCAAGTCGACGATCCACGGCGAGGGAATCAAAGAGCTCGCCGGCATCATCGAGTCAGGCGAGATGGCTCGTGGCGACGGGGGCGAGGAAAGCTATCCGATAATTCCCGCCTACCAGGGATTCCTCGATGAGCAGTTCGGACGCTGCGCTCAGGGTTTCCGGGTCGTAGTCGATAGCGGCAACGGCACTGCGGGTCCCGTCGCGCCCGATGTCTATCGAGCAATGGGCTGTGAAGTCACCGAACTCTATAGCGAGCCAGACGGCCGCTTCCCCAACCACCATCCGGATCCTACCGTCGAAGAGAACATGAAGGACCTGATCGCGGCGGTGAAAGAGAAAGACGCCGCTGTAGGGATCGCCTTCGACGGCGACTCGGATCGCATCGGTCTGGTCGACAACGCCGGGCGGATCATCTGGGGCGACGAAATGATGGTCATCTTCGCCCGCAACATCCTGGCCAAACACCCGGGCGCCACCTTCGTCTCGGAGGTGAAGTGCTCTCAAAGGCTCTACGACGACATCGAGGCAAAGGGCGGTAAGGCCATCATGTGGAAAGCCGGCCACTCGTTGCTCAAGGCCAAGATGAAGGAATCGGGAGCGCTTTTCGGTGGAGAGATGAGCGGCCACCTGTTCTTCGCAGATCGCTACTTCGGATACGACGACGCCGTTTACGCCGGTGCGCGCATGATCGAAGTGCTTGCCAACTCCGACGCTTCGCTCTCCGAGATGCTGTCGGATCTGCCGCCGGCGGTGTTCACGCCCGAGATACGCGTCGACTGCCGCGACGACCTGAAGTTCAAGCTCGCCGACCGCGCTCAAGAGCGCTTCAGGGAGCTGGGGTACGACTTGGTCGATGTAGACGGTGTGCGTATGAAGTTCGACAACGGGTGGGGTCTCATCCGTGCATCCAACACCCAACCGGCTCTGGTGATGAGGTTCGAGGCCGACAGCCAGGAGCATCTCGACGAATACCGTCGAATAGTCGAATCGGAGCTCGATTCCTTGAGAGGAGAGTTGGCAGGCGCCTGATCCCGGTTCGTGAGCGACAACATCGTCATCTCGGGTGCCCGAGAACACAACCTACGCAACATCGACGTCACGATCCCTCGCGACAGCCTCGTCGTGATTACGGGGCTGTCGGGATCCGGTAAATCCTCACTGGCTTTCGACACCATCTACGCGGAGGGGCAACGCCGCTACGTCGAGTCACTATCCGCCTATGCCCGGCAGTTTCTCGATCAGATGGAGAAGCCCGACGTGGACTCCATCGAAGGATTGTCGCCGGCGATCTCGATCGAGCAAAAGACGACCAGCCGCAACCCGCGCTCCACCGTCGGTACGGTCACCGAGGTCTACGACTACCTGCGACTGATGTACGCGACCGTCGGCCATCCGCATTGCTACGAGTGCGGCCGGGAGATCTCGTCCCAATCCGTCAGCCAGATCGTCGATCAAGTCTCTGCATTGCCGAACAAGACCCGCATCGAGGTCTTGGCGCCCATAGTGCGCGGCCGCAAGGGGGAGTATCGCAAGGAGCTTGCGGCCCTCAAGAAACAGGGCTTCGTCAGGGCGCGTATCGACGGTGAGCTGATAGAGCTCGCCGACAGGATAAAGCTCGACAAGCAGGTGCGTCATTCCGTCGAGGTTGTGGTCGACAGACTGGTAGTGCGGCCTGGCACCGAGAAGAGGCTAGCCGATTCCATAGAGGTGGCGCTCAGGCTGGCTCAGGAAACGGTGACCATCAGATCCGAGCGGCCCGGCTCCAAGCGCGAGGCGCAACTGCAGACCTACAGCCAACGCTTCGCTTGTCCCGATTGCGGTGTCTCTTACCCCGAGATCAGCCCTCGGACCTTCTCTTTCAACAGCCCTCACGGCGCGTGCAAAGAATGCAACGGTATCGGTAAGTCCCGCCGCTTCGACCAAGAGACCTTGGTCACGGATGGTTCGAAGCCGGCCTTCGGAGGCGCCATCGCAGCCTGGAACAAGCGCTTGGCCACGAAGTACGGTTGGGCGGCGCGGCGCACCTGCGAGGATGCGGGGGTGGCCGCCGATACGCCGTTCGATTCTCTTCCGGATGCGGCGAAACAGGCACTACTGCACGGCACTCCCGAGGATCAGCACCGAAAGGCCAAGGAAGCCGCACGTCGTTCCGGCGAGCGTGGTCCGCGCCGCTTCGCGGGCATAGTCCCGATCTTGACGAAGCGCTACCGCGAGTCGGAGTCCGACTGGATGCGTTCGGAGCTCGAGCGCTACATGACCGAGAAGACCTGCGAGGCCTGCGAAGGCACCCGGCTGACTCGTGAGGCACGCAACGTGCTGATCGGTGACCGCAGTATCGACCAAGTTGCAGCCATGTCGGTTACCGAAGCGATGGCCTTCTTCGATGAACTGCGCTTACCGGCGCGGGAGCGCGAGGTCGCGAAGCTGGTTCACAAGGAGATCGTAGAGCGTCTGCGTTTCATGTCCGACGTGGGTCTGGGATACCTCGCCATCAACCGGCCGGCCGGCACCTTGTCGGGAGGTGAGGGGCAGCGGATACGTCTGGCCACGCAGATAGGAGCCGGGTTGTCGGGTGTGCTGTACGTGCTCGACGAGCCCTCGATCGGCCTGCACCAGCGCGATCACGAAAAGCTCCTCGGCAGCCTGCGTCGCTTGACCGACGACGGCAACACCATCCTCGTCGTCGAGCACGACGCCGACACGATCCGTCAGGCCGACCACGTGATCGACATGGGACCCGGAGCCGGCCGCCGCGGTGGAGACATCGTCGCCCAGGGCACGCCAGCTGAGATCGCGGCGGACGACAACTCGGTAACGGGCCAATTCCTGGCGGGTCATCGCGGCATCGTCGTGCCCCGGCGGAGGCGCAAGGGAAGCGGCAAGAATCTGGTCATCAAGGGCGCACGCCACAACAACCTCGACGACCTGACCGTGTCTTTCCCCCTCGGCAAGGTGACATGCGTCACCGGTGTGTCGGGATCGGGCAAGAGCTCCTTGGTCGTCGACACGTTGTTCACGGCACTGGCTCGCAAGCTCAACCGCGCCGATGCCGACGTGGGGGAGCTCGATGCCATCGAAGGCCTCGAAGAAGTCGACAAGGTGATCGACATCGACCAAACCCCCATCGGTCGTACTCCGCGCTCCAATCCTGCGACGTACACGGGTTTGTTCGGAGACATACGCGATCTGTTCGCGATGCTGCCCGAATCGCGCATGCGTGGTTATTCGGCGGGCCGCTTCTCGTTCAACGTGAAGGGCGGTCGTTGTGAAGCGTGCTCAGGCGACGGGTTCATACGCGTAGAGATGCACTTTCTGCCCGACATCTTCGTGATGTGCGATCTGTGCGGCGGCAGGCGCTACAACCGCGAGACTCTAGAGGTCCGTTACAAGGGCAAGAACATCGCCGACGTCCTGGACCTGACGGTCGGCGAAGCCTCCGAGTTTCTTTCTTCCATCCCACCCGCCAAACGAAAGCTCGATACCCTCAGTTCCGTGGGTCTCGACTATGTGCATCTCGGGCAGCCGGCGCCGACACTCTCGGGCGGTGAGGCGCAGAGAATCAAGCTCTCCAAAGAGTTGGCCAAGCGCGCCACGGGCCGGACCGTCTACATTCTCGACGAGCCGACGACGGGATTGCACTTCGCCGACGTAGAACGCCTACTCGATGTGCTCGGACGTCTGGCCGACGCCGGCAACACGGTGATCATCATCGAGCACCACATCGACGTCATAAAGACCGCAGACCACGTCCTCGATCTGGGCCCGGAAGGCGGAATCGACGGCGGCAGGCTGGTGGCGGCCGGAACCCCGGAAGAGGTCAGCCGCTGCAAGGCCTCCTACACGGGCCGCTACCTGGCCCGCGAACTCTAGAGTTCCGCATAAGCCCACCTACTGTTCGGCCGCCCAAGAGATTAATTTTGCTACCTTTTCTCTCAGCCCGGGCCTGAAATCACGGCTAGAAGGCTCAAGAGCTTGATTCGGCAGAGACGGCTCCGTATATACTAGACCAGTTAGGTCTGAATTGTCGCAACGGAGGAAGCGATCATGACTGCGTCTGAAGAGATGATCTACATGGACAACCAAGCGACGACGCGTGTGGATCCACGCGTGCTCGAGGCCATGCTCCCTTACTTCTCCGAGTGCTACGGCAACGCCGCGAGCCGCAGTCACGGTTTCGGCTGGGAAGCCGAGGAAGCGACCACCAAGGCACGCGAGCAGGTGGCTTCCCTCATCGGAGCCAAGCCCAAAGAGATCATATGGACCAGCGGCGCCACCGAATCCGACAACCTCGCCATCAAGGGCGTGGTGCACTTCTACAAAGACAAGGGCAACCACATCATAACCGTCGAAACCGAACACAAGGCCGTTCTCGATACCTGCAAGGCATTGGAGCGCCGTGGCGAGGCGACGGTTACGTACTTGAAGCCCAAGAAGAACGGACTGATCGATCTGGATGAGCTGCGCTCGGAGATCACCGACAAGACGATACTGATCGCGGTGATGCACGCGAACAACGAGATCGGGGTACTTCAGCCCATCGCCGACATCGGCCGCATCGCGCGTGAGAACGGCATCATTTTCTTCACGGACTGCGCTCAGAGCGTCGGCAAGGTTCCGGTCAACGTCGACGAGATGTGCATCGACCTGCTCGCCATCTCCGGCCACAAGATGTACGGGCCGAAGGGGATCGGAGCCCTCTACGTTCGCTCGCGCAACCCGCGTGTCCGCTTGACCGCAGAGATGGACGGGGGTGGACACGAAAGGGGCATGCGTTCGGGTACCTTGAACGTCGCCGGCGTGGTCGGCCTCGGCAAGGCCTGTGAACTCTGCGCGCAGGAGATGGACGAAGAGGCCGAAAGGATCAAGGGGCTGCGTGAGCGCCTACGCGAGAAGCTGTTCGCCGAGTTGGACTCGATCTATGTGAACGGTGACCTCGAGCACCGTCTACCGGGCAACCTCAACGTCAGCTTCGCTTACGTCGAAGGGGAGTCCCTGCTGATGGGGCTCAAGGACATCGCGCTGTCTTCGGGCTCGGCCTGCACATCGGCCTCCCTGGAGCCCTCCTATGTTCTCAAGTCGATAGGCGTGGGCGATGACTTGGCCCATACGTCTCTGCGTTTCGGAATCGGCCGCTTCAACAGCCAAGAGGAGATAGACGTGGTAGCCGAGCGCGTCATCAAGGAGGTACGACGTCTCCGTGAGATGTCTCCTCTGTACGAAATGGCCAAAGAAGGTATCGATCTCGACACTGTCGAGTGGCAGCACGACTGAGCTTTCGGAGGAAACGATGGCATACAGCGACAAAGTATTGGACCACTACCAGAACCCGCGCAACGTGGGCAGCTTCGACAAGGAGTCGGAGGACGTCGGCACAGGTGTCGTCGGTGCGCCGGAGTGCGGCGACGTGATGAAGCTGCAGTTGAGGATTTCGCCCAAGGGCGTGGTCGAAGATGCCCGCTTCAAGACCTTCGGCTGCGGTTCGGCGATCGCCAGCTCCAGCTACGTGACCGAGCTGGTCAAGGGCCGGACGGTCGACGACGTCATGGAGATCAGCAACACGGAGATCGTCGAGGAGCTGAGTCTCCCGCCGGTCAAGATTCACTGCTCGGTTCTGGCCGAGGACGCCATCAAGGCGGCGGTGAAGGACTGGCGGTCGAGGCACGACGAGGCCGGGGACGGCAACAAGGAAGACTGATGATAAGCCTCAGCAGCACAGCCGCCCACAAGATCCAGGAATTCGTCGCCGGCTCACAGGAGTCCGCCGAAGGCCTGCGCATCAAAGTCATCGGCGGCGGTTGCTCCGGGCTCCAGTACAAGATGGAGCTCGACGAAGAGCGCAAGGGCGACAAGGTTTTCGAGGAGGACGGCGCCAAGCTGTTCGTGGACCGCAAGAGCTATCTGTATCTGAACGGCACCGAGGTCGACTATAGCGACGGCCTGACGGGGGCCGGGTTTCAGCTGACCAATCCCAACGTCACACGTACTTGCGGCTGCGGCCAGTCGTTTCTGGTGTGACCTTGCATGCAGGTTTGTCCTAACTGTGGGGCCAGCTACGAAGCTGCCGACTTCCGCGACAACTATTTCTGTCCGCACTGCAAGACGATAACGCCCTGCGATCCCGGTTTGGATCACTTCGCCGCGCTGGGCTTCACGCCCCCGGCCTGCGACCGGCCGGAGTTAAAATCACGATACCTCGAGCTGAACCGGCTGCTGCATCCCGATCGTTATACGACCGCGCCCGAACCTCACCGCCAGGCAAGCCTGGTGAACGTCTCGAAGGTCAACGACGCTTACCGCTGCCTAGACGATACGGTTTCGCGAGCCCGTTACTGGCTCGAGCTATGCGGCAAACCCTTGGGCAGTGACGGGGACGGTCTGAAGCCGGCTCTGGCCAGCGAGTTGTTCGAGCTTCAAGAGCTGGCCTCGAGACTGACTTCCGGCGCTGACGACGGCGAAGCGAAGCGATCAGCCGAGGCCGCCGTCAGATCTCTGCAGGAGCGGATCGGCGAAGCCGAGTCGGTGGTCGAAGAGGCTTTGTCGCAGTGGCCTCACGGCGATGATGACGCGGTTGCCGGGCTTTCCGGCCGCCTGGCGGAGATCGCCTACTTGAACACGGCGGTGCGCAACCTCAAGGGTGCCATGGAGGACGGATGCCGAAGATCTGTGGCATAGACCTCGGGACGACCTTCAGCCTGGTCGGCATCTATGACAACGGCAAGGCCGAGTTGGTGCGCGACGCAGAAGGCGTGGCTCTCGTGTCTTCGGCGGTGTCGCCCGTCGGCGGCGACACGGTCATTCGGTCCGTAAAGCGCTTCATGGGCGCCGGTGTCGGTGATCTCACCGAGCAGGAGCTGCATCGCTACGACTTCGACACCGAGTCGAAGCAGATGCCGAGGTTCAAGGTGGGGGAGACGTCATACAGCGCCCCCGAGCTGTCGGCACTCACACTCAAGGCGCTCAAGACCCGGGTTGCGGCTCACGTAGGCGAGCCGGTCGAGCATGCGGTCATCACCGTTCCTGCCCGCTTCAACGACGCGCAACGCCAAGCCACGCGCGATGCCGGGCGTCTCGCCGGGCTCGATGTCCTGCGGCTGGTCAACGAACCGACTGCCGCCTGTCTGGCCTACGGCCTCGAGGACATGAAGGACGGCAACATAGCTGTCTACGATTTCGGAGGCGGCACTTTCGATATATCGATACTCCACGTCCGCGAAGCGCTCTTCGAAGTGCTGTCGACGGCCGGCAACACATCGCTGGGCGGCGATGACATGGACCGTGCGGTAGCCGAAGAGCTGATTCTCACCGGCAACGACAGCGCAGAACAAGTCGAAGAGGCACTCGCTCGTGCGGAGCGGCTCAAGAGGGAGTTGACCGACAGCGAGGGCACCGAGGTGCAACCACTCGACGGTGATGCGCAGACGGTCACACGAGAGCGTTTCAACCGGATCGTTGGTCCCATAGTGGAGCGCACCCTCGAGCCTTGCCGCCAAGCACTTGCCGACAGCGGCCTTACCGTCGATGACATCGACCACGTAGTGTTGGTCGGTGGCAGCACTCGGGTACCGCTGGTTCGTGAGGAGGTGGAGCGCTTCTTCGGCAAAGCACCGCATTGCAGCCTCAACCCGGACGAAGTGGTTGCTCTGGGCGCGTCCATACAGGCGGGGATCCTTTCAGGCGCAGGCGCCGACATGCTTTTGCTCGACGTCGTGCCCCTGTCGCTCGGTATCGAGACGGCGGGAGGGGTGATGACGCCGCTGATATCGCGCAACACCCGCATACCGGCCAGCGTGAGGGAGTCGTTTACGACCTCCGTAGACAATCAAACCCATGTCGACGTTCACGTGTTGCAGGGAGAAAGGGAGTTGGCATCCGACTGCAGGAGCCTGGCGCGTTTCAGGATTCCGATCGAACCGGCCAGCGCCGGCTTTCCGCGCGTTCAGGTGACCTTCCTCGTGGACGCCAACGGCATCTTGAGCGTTACCGCCCTGGATGAGCGCACCGGCATGGCCAGCTCGGTAGAGGTCAAGCCCTCCTATGGGCTTTCGGAGGACGAGATCGAGCGCATGCTCGAAGACTCCATCGACCACGCCGAGGACGACTTCGAGACCCGTCAGAGGATCGAGACGGGCACCGAGGCCGACATGATTCTGCGGGTGACCCGTAAGACCCTCCGTGAGCGTAGCGCCATGATCGATGACGCGCTGCGTGACAAGATCGAGGCTGCCATGGACGAGCTGGAGCTGGCCGTAAAGGGCGGCGACTACAGGTCGGCCCGAGAGAAGATCGAGGCCCTCAACGAGGCCTCCTTGCCGTTGGCGGAGCTGATCATGAGCTCGTCAATCAAGCACGCCCTGGAAACCAAGAGCGTCGAGCAGATCCTGGATGAGGTGAAGGAGGCCAAGGAGGCCTAGGCGCCGGGGAAGGACGATGAAGCTCTTGTGGAGAGACAGCGAGGAGATCGCCATACGCCTGCTCGAGACCAGGCCCTCGGTGGATCCCCTGACGGTCCGCTTCACGGACCTGCGCGACTGGGTGGTCGGACTCGAGGAGTTCGACGACGACCCCTCCGAGGTGTCCGAGGCCAAGCTGGAGGCCATACAGATGGCCTGGCACGCCGAATACAACGATCAATGAGAGGATAAACACCATGTCGGTCATGCAGATATCCAGACGAGTCGATTACGCGCTGCGTGCAGCGATCTTCCTCAGTCAAGATGCGCCCGCCACTCTGGCCGAGATCGCGGAGAACCAGGCCGTGCCGAAGAAATTCCTCGAGAAGATCGTCCAGGACCTGACCAGAGCCGGTCTTCTCAAGTCCAAGCGCGGCCCCGACGGTGGCTATACCCTCAGCCGCGATGCGTCGGAGATCAGCTTCAAGGACATCATCGAAGCCGTCGACGGCCCCATCGTTCTCAACAGTTGCCTGGCGGAAACTCACGATTGCGCTTTGACCCCGTCTTGTGGCATGCTTCCGGTGTGGCAGGAGGGGCAGAGGCGTGTGGTGGGCCTGTTCGAGAGTACAAGTCTCGCTGATCTGTAACCGTCCCCCGGACGGATTCCTGTCTTAGTAGTGGCGTAGTGTAGAGGAGGCGGAGGCCGTTTCGCACCTGAGTGTGGAACGCCCTGCACCCGTGGTTTGTAGTGGTGGCGTGATCGACGCGCGCGAGTCGCGTTTTTGGGTCGATCACCGTGGATGTGAAGGGGTGTAGTGATGGCGGAAACTGAACGTGATCGCCACGAGGCGGAAGAGCGCCTCAACGATATCTTCGAACCGGATGTGCTCCTACCCATACAGTACTTCGCGGCACTGAAGCGCAAGAAGTACTCGAGTGGAGAGCATCGGCTCGTCGTCGCGATAATGCAGGACGCAGTGGAGTGCTTTCAGAAGCACCTCCACGCTCGTGACAGCAAGCGTCGTCAGCTTTTCATAGACGCAGAGAAATGGATCGACGAGGACGACGACCGCAGCACGTTCTCGTTCAATAACATCTGCGCTCTCTTGGGGTTCAACTCCCAGTACCTGAGAGAAGGGCTCATTTCCTGGCGCGACCGTGAAAGAAGCCGCCGGAAGGGGCGTGTTCCCATGCGCTCGACGGCCACTGCGCGGCGCGACGGCGTGAGAATAGAATCTCCGCGGCTCACTGCAGTGCCCGTGGAGGCGCGCCAGCCTTCGCCCCCGGCGTCGTAGGCAACCGGGACGCGATCGTAGTATGAGAAACCCCGCAGCCGAGGCTGCGGGGTTTCTTCGTGCCTTACGTCACCAAGATAGACTGTCCGGGTTGTGACAGGCCGCTCACGACCAAGCCGGGCGGTAAGTGTCCGCACTGCGGGCAGCGCATCACCGAACACGTAGCAAGGGCGAGACTGCGCGAGAAGCGCATCGAGCAGACCGTAGCTGTGGTGGCGACGGTTCTGGTCCTCGGCCTTTTCCTCTGGGCGGGCGGAGCCGGCCTCCTGCAGGGTATCCTTGCCTACGCAGTTGCCGGCGTAGCGGTGTGGTACTGGGGCAAGGGCACGTTCTGGAGCGAGTCCCTGCGCGATGACGACGGCTCCGACATCATCGACGACGATGCTCCCTAACGGCCCTCGGATCTCGGATCGATTGCCAGGTACTCTCCGAGTATTCTGACCCCCGCGTAGAAGGGCAGCGTATCCACTGCCGCAACCAGCAGCTTGAACACATAGCCGGCCGCGATGAACTCGAGCAGTTGAGCGCCGACGGGACGTCCTGCGACCAGAGGCAGCGCGCTGGCGTAATAGTGAGTGATCAGGATCACAGCGCTGGTGTCGACGAGCTGACTGACCATCGTGGAACCGTTGTTGCGCAGCCAAAGATGTCGCCCTCGCGTAAGAGACTTCCAGAAGTGGAAGAGTCGAACGTCGATTAGCTGTGCCGCCAGGTAGGCGGCCATGGACGCAGTCACGGTTCCGAAGGCCAAGCGCCGCACCTCGAAGAACACGCCTGATTGCTCGGCGCCCGGAGCTTCGGTGCCCGGAACGGCGCCTCCCGCCCAAAGCACCACTACCACCCAGGCGTTGAGAAGAAGCCCGACCAGCACCACCGTGTTTGCGCGGCGTTGCCCGTAGAACTCCGAGAGGAAGTCGGTGCACAAGAAGGTCACCGGATACGGCAGTGCGCCGACTGCGATGATCATCGGAATCCGCAGATCAGTCAGGGGGATGGAGAAAGACAGATCGATGAACCTGGTGACGCCGAGAATGTTGAGCATCGTCAGGGTGCCCAAGAACAAGCCCGCCAGCACCAGAAACACTACTTCTCGCCGGCGCTCATGCGTCCGCGAGGGTGGTTGCGACGACCCGAAGAGATGAGCTGTCATGTTAACGATGTTTACCCGCCTTTTGCGACGCCGCAACCGATACGTCTCATTGACGAGCTGACCGTATTGCAATAAACGAGGCAGACCCCCGGAGGTTTGACCATGCGAATTTCAATAGCCCGCAAGCGCGCAGCCGATCTCGCCGCCGACATGATCGTGATTCCCGTTGCAAAGGGATCGGAGACCGGCGGCGCGGCGCGCGAACTCGCTCCCGGCGTCCGCGCAGCTTTGGCCGATAGGATCGAGAAGACAGGTTTCGAGGCCAAGCCTGCGGCAACTCTGACCCTGCAGAGCGACGGCGCCGACATAGTGCTGGTGGGCATGGGTGATTCCCAGGACGCCGAGACGTGGCGGCGCGCCGCCGCCAGGGCGCGCTCTGCGGCCGGTGGCATCAAAGCCGAAACGATCGCGATCTGTGTGGGATCGGGACGCGCGGCTTCCAAGCACGTGGGACCGGTGGTGGAGGGGTTCCTCCTGGCCGACTACAGGTTCGAGAAGTACAAGAGCCGCGATGAGGATGCCTACGACGGCCCGTCTTCGTTGATCGTCGCCGGCGCGAGCCTGCCTCCGTCGGCATCGGCCGCCGTCAAGCGCAGCCGCAGCGCCAGTGAAGCGGTTTGCTCGGCGCGTGACCTGATCAACGAGATGTCGACGGTGAAGACGCCCTCCTATCTGGCCAAGACCGCACGGGCCATAGCCCGCGAGGGAGGGTTGTCGTGCACGGTCTGGCAGGGAAAGAAACTCGAGAGCGAGCGCATGAACGGGATTCTCGCGGTGTCGGCCGGCAGCGCCGAGCCCGGCGCCTTCATCAAGCTCGTTTACAAGCCCAAGCGTAAGGCCAAGGCCGTCGTCGCGGTAATAGGCAAGGGAATCACATTCGACTCGGGCGGCCTTTCTCTCAAGCCCGCCAAGTCGATGGAGGCCATGAAACAAGACATGTCGGGCGCCGCCGCCGTACTGGGCTTGATGAAGGCGGTGGCCGAGATCGCACCGGCGGTCGAAGTGCGCGGCTACGTCGCGTCGGCCGAGAACATGCCCGGTGGGAGGGCTCAGAAGCCCGGCGATGTCATCACCTTCAGAAACGGAACGTCCGCCGAGGTGCTCAACACCGACGCCGAGGGGCGCTTGGTTCTTGCCGATGCCTTGTGCGTCGCGTGCGAAGAGAAGCCCGACGTGATGGTCGACCTGGCGACCTTGACCGGCGCTTGTATGGTTGCCTTGGGCACGCGTATCGCAGGCATCATGGGCAACGATCAGGGCTTCGTGAACGCCCTCATCAAGCACGGTGAACAGGCGGGAGAGAAGATCTGGCAGTTACCTCTGCCCGACGAATACAAGGAAGATATCAAGTCGAGTGTGGCCGACATTCAAAACATCGGCTCGAGCTACGGTGGAACGATCACCGCCGGCTTGTTCTTGGCCGCCTTCGTCAGCGATACCAAGTGGGCTCACATCGACATCGCCGGACCGGCCTTCGCCGAGAAGCCGATGCCTTACCGGCCGCGGGGCGGGACGGGTTTCGGCATCATGACCTTGCTGTCCTACTTGGATTCGTTCTGAGGCCGCTCCTGTAGAGAACGTACGAGCTCCAGGGCTTCTTCACTCGTTGATACCCGGCCCTCGAGTTGTGCGTCTTCCACGGCTTGAAGAAGCTTCTTGAACCTGGGTCCCGGTGACAGTCCCATTTCTATGAGGTCGCGGCCGCTCAACAGGGGTTGAGGGCGGATCTGCTCGGGCTCCAAGGAGTCCAGCGCGGATTTGCAGAACTCGTAGTGGGTCAGGTCGCCGTTGGACGACACCGCGTCGATGCGCGTGAGTTCCAGCAACTCATCTATGCCCTGCTGGCGAAGAAATCTTTTCAGGGTCGACTTCTTCATGTTCGACGCCGAACAGTGACGCAGGTGTTGCTCGACGAGAAATTCGACTCTGTCGGTGACGGCACCGCTACGTCTCAGCCGTTTACAGATCTCGACAGCCATCTCGGCGCCGAGCTTGGTGTGGCCGTAGAAGGTATGACGTCCGTCACGCTCGATGGCGCAAGCAGGCTTCGCGATGTCGTGCAGCAGCACACCGAGTGCGAGAGGCTCGCTACACCCGGCCGGTAGATTCCCGAGACACAGCATGGTGTGGACGAACACGTCACCTTCAGGATGACTGTCCGGCGACTGCTCGCACTCCTTCATCGCGACCATCTCGGGAATTATCCATTGGACGAGCCCGACTTCGTCGAGCAACTCGAATCCTTGCTTGGCTCGGCCTTCGGTAAGTATCTTCACGACCTCGTCGCCGATACGCTCCGCAGACACTTCCTTGATAGTGTCGGCCTTCGCAGCCAATGCCTCGCGCGTAGGACCGTCCAAGGCGAAGTCGAAGCGACACGCGAAGCGGACCGCGCGTAGGAGGCGCAGGTGATCCTCGGCGAAGCGGCGAGACGGATCTCCCACCGCGCGTATGACGCCCGCCGCTAGGTCCTCACGCCCGCCTACATAGTCGAGTGTTTCGCCCGAGACCGGGTCCTCGAACATCGCGTTGATGGTGAAGTCCCGCCGCAGAGCATCGGCGCGAGCGTCACTGTAGGTGACGCTGACGGGGTGGCGTCCGTCGACATAGAGGCCGTCGCTACGGAAGGTGGCTACCTCGATGTTGTGCCCGCCGGCCGGCACGACCATCACGCCGAAGCGTTTCCCCACCGGTATCGTCTTGGGGAAGAGCCTTTCGATGTCCGCCGGTTCCGCGGAGGTGGCGACGTCGTAGTCGCTGGGCTCGAGTCCCAGGATCGCATCGCGGACGCAGCCGCCCGCAAACACCGCCTGGAAGCCGGCGTCCTGCAAGGTCTTGACGACTGCGGTGGCGTGGTCGCGGAGCGTCATGGTCAGGGGGAATGGTCCCACAACCCGCGCCTCAGGCCAAGGCCCGCTTCCGGGACGGGCAGTTCCCGAGTCGAGTTTGTGAGACGGTCGCTAACGAGGCACGATTGCCGTTCGTGACCGACAACAGCGAACTACTCAGACGTCTGCCGTCAGTCGAAAGCGTGTTGTCCTCGCCCGAAGCCGCCCCTCTGCTGGCGGAATATTCGAGGCCTTCGCTGACCGACGCCGTCCGCGCCGTGATCGACGGGCTCAGAGCCAGCCTGAGGAACGGCGCCGAGGCTTCCGATGCCGTGCTGAGTGCGGCAGGAGTCCTTGATAGTGCCTCCGAGCGCCTGGCCCGGGAGACGGAGCGGCGACCGCGCACCGTCATCAACGCCACCGGGGTGGTGCTCCACACCAACCTCGGCAGGGCCCAACTCGCACGCACCGCTGTCGAGGCAGTAGAGGCGGCCGCTTCTCAGGCCTGTGCTCTCGAGTACGACATCGAGGCCGGCAGCCGCGGGGATCGTGACACCCTGGTCGAGGATCATCTCAAACATCTGACCGGCGCCGAGGCTGCCACCGTGGTCAACAACAATGCTGCGGCTTTGCTTCTGGCCTTGAACAGTCTGGCCGAAGGCCGCGAAGTCGTGGTCTCCAGAGGCGAGTTGATCGAGATCGGCGGCTCTTTCCGGTTGCCTGAACTCATGGCCAAGAGCGGGGCGATTCTCAGGGAAGTGGGCACTACCAACCGGACTCACGCCCGTGACTACAGCTCGGCGATCGGTGCGCGTACCGCCATGCTCTTGAAGGTTCATCCGAGCAACTACCGGCTCGTCGGCTACACCACGGAAGTGTCACTGGCTGATCTGCGCGAGCTGGCCGATGAACACGAGGGCTTGAGCGTGGTGGAGGACCTGGGGGCGGGCGCCCTGGTCGACATGTCACAGTGGGGGTTGCCGGCGGAGCCAGTGGTTGGCGACAGACTCTCCTCCGGTGCCGATGTCGTGACTTTCAGCGGTGACAAGCTGCTGGGCGGACCTCAGTGCGGCATCGCCGTCGGGTCGGCTTCCGCGATAGCCCGGCTCCGCAAGAACCCTCTGCGCCGTGCCTTGCGCTGCGACAAGATGACGCTGGCGGCCTTGGAAGCCACTCTGAGGTTGTACAGGTTCCATCCGTCGCCCGAGAGCGAGATTCCGACTTTCGTGGCGCTACTTAGACCGATCGAGAGTCTCCGCAGCGTCGGCGAGGATGCCGTCGCGCTTCTCAGCGATGCTCTCGGTTCCGGCTATGCCATCGAGCTGGAGCCCTCGAAGGTTCAGATCGGAAGCGGCGCCCAGCCGGACGTCTTCATCGACTCCCTCGCGGTTTCCATCGCCTCCGAAGAAGTGCCGGCGCAGGCGATCGCCGAGCGCTTCCGCAACGCTCCTGTACCCGTCATCGGAAGGATAGACAGCGGCCGCTTCCTCTTGGATCTGCGTTGCGTGAGCGACGCCCGGTTATTGGCTCCGGCGTAGAATGCGATCGATCATCGGCACGGCCGGTCATATCGACCATGGCAAGAGCGCGCTCGTGAGGGCCCTGACCGGCATCGACACCGACCGTTTGCCCGAGGAGCGCGAGCGCGGGATTTCCATCGAATTGGGCTTTGCGTTCTTCGATCTCGGCGACGGTGACAAGGCCGGCATAGTCGACGTCCCCGGCCACGAGCGTTTCGTCAGGCAGATGCTGTCTGGTGCTCAGGGATTCGACATAGTCTTGGTGGTGGTGGCTGCCGACGACGGGGTAATGCCTCAGACCGAGGAACACTTCGAGATCGTCCACTTACTCGGCGTCCGCCGGGCGGTCTTCGTCATGACCAAGCGCGATCTCGTCGACGCCGCCAGGGCCGCCGAGGTGCGCGACGACATAGCGATTCTGGCGGCGGGCACGCCTTTCGAGGACTCGCCCGTGTTCGAAGTGTCTTCCACCAGCGGAGAAGGAGTGGACGACCTGGCTGCCTATCTTCGCACTGTCTTGTCGGAGCTCGAGCGCGACACTCAGCCGGGCCCGTTTCGCATGCCTCTAGACAGGGTCTTCGTGATCAAAGGGCATGGCGTAGTGACCACCGGCACAGCCGCAGGCGGCTCCGTCGCCGCCGGCGACGAGCTGCTGGTATTGCCCGAGCACAAGCCGGTGAGGGTTCGGTCGGTCCAGGTCCACGGCGAGACCGTGGAGCGGGCGTGGACCGGACAGCGCGTGGCGCTGAATCTCTCGGGGGTGAGCAAAGACGACCTGTCCAAGGGTGATACCCTCGCCACACCCGGTGCAGACGTATCCACGCGCCGCTTCGATGCCCATGTCGAGATCCGGCCCTCAGCGGGGGCGGCGGTAGCGTCGCACGATCGTGTGCGACTTCACATCGGCACGGACGAGGTTGCAGGGCGGATCATCTGGCTGGGCGGCATCGAAACCGTCGCGCCCCGCAAACACGCCTACGCTCAGGTGACCGCGTCGCACGCGGTCGCGGCTTACCCGGGTGACCGCTTCGTCCTTCGTGATGAGACAGCGCAGCGGACACTCGGCGGTGGTGTGGTGATCGTGTCCAACGCGCCCAGGCACCGTCGCTCGGAGTCCAATCTTCCCGATCTTCTGTCTCTTCTCGAAAGCGGGGATGACACTCAAAGGGTCGAGACCTTCCTCGAACTCGGTACGGGCATCGGCAGGCCGCCCGCGGAAGTCGGCCTGGCCACGGGGCTGGATCGAGACCGTCTGCGGGGCGTGGTTGCGGCCTCGCCAGGGTTGTTGGCGCTCCCCGACGACGGCTCGCCACTGCTCATAGCGACGGCGCAACGCTATCAGGACTGCGTTTCCAGGATCACGGCCAAACTGCAGGAATACCATTCAGCCCAGCCCGCTCAGGCCGGCATGGAGTTGGAGCAGCTTCGCAAAGAGTCGGGGATCGACATCGACGCCAGATTGTTCCGCGGTCTGGTCGAGGTGCTGGAAGGCCGTGAAGAAGTCGTGCGCCGGGGTAGTAAGGTGGCGCTGGCCGGTCATGAGGTGTCGGTGGGAGGTGCCGACGAAGATCTGGCGACCAAGCTGTTGGGTACGCTGGTGGACTCGGGCTTCATGCCTCCGGCAGTGAAGGATCTCGCTCCGCAGCTTGAGGTCACACCGGCCAAGCTTGCCGATCTGATCAATGTGTTGGTCGGCCGGGGCCAGGCCGTGAGGGTCTCCGGCGACCTCGTGTTCGCATCGGGCGTGGTCTCCGACATCGCCGAGAAGCTGAGGAGGCACCTGGAGGCCGAAGGAGAGATCTCGGCATCAGGTTTCAGGGACTTGATCTCTGCTTCCAGAAAGTACTGCATCCCCCTCCTCGGTTACTTCGATAGTGAAGGCCTTACCGTTAGGAGTGGTGACGTGCGCCGGCTTAGGCCGACGGCCTGAGGCGCGCAGCGAAGACAGTGGCGACCAAGCGTAACAAGGCTACGAGGCGAGAACTCATCCGTCTGACCGAGAAGGTGAAGGCCGGTGGTTGAGCTTCCAAGCTGGGTCCGGCGGACCTGGACGCGGTTCTGAAAAAGCTCGACTTGCCTTCCCACCCGCGGCTCCTTGCCGGTACAAGCGGCAACGAGGACGCGGGAGTGTACAAGCTCACCGCCAGCCTGGCCCTCGTCAATACCGTAGATTTCTTCACCCCCATCGTAGACGACCCTTACACCTTCGGCCGGATCGCGGCCGCCAACGCACTGAGCGACGTCTATGCCATGGGGGGAAAGCCGGTGACGGTGCTCAACATAGTCGGCTTCCCGGCCGGCGATCTTCCCGGCTCCGTATTGGCGAGGATACTCGAGGGCGGTGCGGAGCGTGCCGCAGCTGCAGGGGCCGTGGTGGTCGGTGGGCATACGGTTTCCGATCCCGATCTCAAGTACGGGATGGCGGTGACGGGCACGGTTCATCCGAAGCACCTCGTTCGTAACGGCGGCGCACGCAAAGGCGATGTGCTCGTGCTGACCAAGGCGCTCGGGACCGGCATCGTCTGCTCGGGCATCAAGCAGCGCGCCGCGACTCGGTCCGAAGAACGTGCTTCGGTCGCCTCGATGATCGCTCTCAATGCCGAGGCAGGCTCGCGCATGTTCCGCTACGAGGCCCGTGCCTGCACCGACATTACCGGCTACGGCCTGGCCGGGCATGCCGCCGAGATGGCGGCCGCATCGGACTGCGTCAGGCTGGAGTTCGACGCTTCCAGAATCCCCCTGTTGCCGGGCACCGAGCGCCTGGCCGAACTCGGCAATGTGACCGGCGGATCGGTGCGCACGCGCCGCCACCTCGGTCGGCGCCTTTCCATCGCTCGAGAGGTGCCTCTTGGGATCAGCGAGGCGGTAGTCGATGCGCAGACCTCAGGGGGCCTGCTGGTGAGCCTGCCCCGCCGCCGTGGTGCCGGCTTCATAAGGGCTCTGAGGCGCAAGGGAGTCGATGCCGGAGTGGTGGGCGAGGTCAGCGCCAGGCCGGCCCGCTCGCCGGTGCTCGTCTCGGTTTCCTAGCCTGTTGCTGTTGCCGTCCGTTGTGGCATCGTAACCAATTAATCCCGTAGATTTTCAGGGGGTTCCCCATGCTTCGTGTCGTTGGATCGATCAGCCGATTTCGCTTTGTGGTTTGCTCCGCCGTCGTGCTGGGCCTCGCCGCCTGTTCACCGCCGGAGGCAGGCAAGACTGCTGGGTCGGCCGACGCTTCGCCGGAGAGAGCGGAGGTTGTGGCCACCTATGGCGGCAAGGAGTTCACCGCAGGCGATTTCCTCGATCTCGTGGGTGAACTCAACCAGCGGGCGCGCAAGGCTCTGCAGAACGATGAGAAGCGCATGCAGTTCGTCGAGAGCAGGCTGACCCAGGAGCTCATATACGACGAGGGCAAGCGCAGAGGGTTGCAGAGCGATCCCAACATCCGGAAGCAGATCGACGACCTCGAGCGCCGTCTGGTCATCCAACAAGTCATGATGGAGCATCAGGGATCGACGGTAAGCGACGAGCAGATCCGCAAGTACTACGACGATAACCCCGAGAACTTCTCGACCGACCGCGTGTCGGCCAGCCACATTCTGGTAAGGGAGAAGCCGCTGGCCGAAGAGATCCTGACCAAGCTCCAGGAGGATCCCTCCAAGTTCGCCGACCTTGCGGCCGAACATTCGATCGATCAGTCCAACGCCAAGCGTGGCGGGGATCTCGGATACTTCGGGCGAGGCCGCATGGTCAAGGAGTTCGAGGACGCGTCGTTCGCCCTGACCGAGGACGATCAGCTGAGTGAAATCGTCCAGACCCGGTTCGGCTACCACATCATCAAACGCAACGGCCGAGAGGACGGCGCCATGAAAGAGTTCGACGACGTGAAGAGCCAGATCCGCGTGCACCTCATCAACGAGTCCCGGCGGGCCAGTACGGAAGCCTTCGTGACCGACCTCAAGGAAAAGGCGTCCCTGGAGATCGACCGCGACGTACTCGCGGGCGTCGAGCTGCCGGGCAAGGACGGCAACTAGCCTATAGTCCGGTCACGTAGCGAGTCGAAAGACCGTCGCGGTCTTTCGCGAAGATCTCGAAGCGCTTCACCCCCTCCGAAGGTTTCCAGGGTAGAGTGATGCGGAGTTCCTCGAGGGGCTCCGGCTGAGCGCGCGCGTAGTCGAACTGGTCGTCGTCGATTCTGGTTAGCACGCTCGTGAGCCCGCTTTCGTCAGTCGCTCTGACGTGGATGAGGTAATCCCCGGACTCGCTTCTGCGCTCGATCCTCTCGAACGTTATGACCGGGGCTTCCAGCCAATCACTTTCTAGGCCGGTCGCCGAGAGATCTATCTCGGATGTCATTATCATATCGTAGCGGGGATCCACGATACTGAGAGCGGTAACATCGGGGTCCTCGTAAGAGCCGAGCAAGCGTACCCGCAGCGATTCTTGCGTGCTCTCACCGGGCTCGAGCTTGTCGATGGTAGCCGCACCGTCGATAAGCTCGAAACGGTCGTCGAGCTTGTGTCTGAGGGTCACGTTGAAGTCCTCGGCCGCACGTTGCCCCTTGTTCTTGATGTCGACGACTATCTTCAAGACCGTGTCGTCTTCTGTGTCGTCGATCGAATAGCGGTACGTCAACCGCGGCCTATCTTGTTCCTGGACGGTTAGGTGGAGGGGGCCGAGATCGGCGATCAAGCCCGTGTCGTCGAACAGAGCCAAGGACGCCTCGATTCTACCCGTGCGGCTGCGTACTCCCGGTTTGAGCGGGAAGCTCCATGTGCGCGTCCCATTCGCAGGCACCATACCGAATATCGCACCGCGCCCGTTTATCAGGCGCGAATCGGAGTAGAACACGCCGCGTACGCGGTGATACGCAGCCTCGCCCTTGTTGGTCAGGTCGAGGTGCACCGTGCTCTCCTCGCCTGCGTTGAGAACCTCCCCGTCCAGGCGGAGGACAACCTCGAGATTACCGGCGTCGGTCGCATTGACGCCGTCCGCCCAGTCGATCCCACGCTCCGACAGCTGGCGTGTCAGGGTCGCGTCGGCTTCGCTTCCGGCTTCGCGGAGACGATCTGCTGCTGCCCTAAGCATGCGCGAAGCCGAGGTCGAGCCGAACTTCGCGAGGATGTCTTCGGCTGTCTGTAACATGATGTCCTCCGCATCTTCCTCGTCGTCGTTATCACCGTTGCTGGAGACGTAACGAATACTGGCGGTGGGAGTTCTCTCATGGAGGTTGGCCCAGGCCGGTGTCGTGAGCCAAAAGGGCAGTTCCTCGAGCTTGCGGTCGGGCACGAACACTCCCGCGTCGCCGAACTGATACTGGGACACTTCGACGTCGGGTGTCATGCCGCGCCCCGGTATCGGTCGCTCGTTCGGAAGAAAACGGCCGATGGTCAGCTTCAGAGACGACTCGGGCGCGATCCGGTAGGTCTTCTGAACGGTGCCCTTGCCGAAAGAGCGTTCGCCGACGAGTATCGCGCGGTCGTGGTTGCGCAGGCTTGCAGCAAGCAGCTCCGACCCGGAAGCGGTTCTGCCCGAGGTAAGGATCGCCACCGGCAGTCCCATGAAAGGCGTCGACAGCCCCGCATTGATCTCGGAGCGCAGGCCGCGGGCCGTTCTTCCGTCCCGCCCGGCGGTCACGATCAGGGTTCCCTTGTTGAGGAACAGATCCCCGATGTTGGCCGACCCCAGCATGCTACCTCCGGAGTTGCGGCGTAAGTCGATGATGATGCCCTTCACGCTGCTGCCGGCGAGGATCTCCTTTACGCGCTTTCTGAAGTCGTCCGGGGTGGTCTGGCTGAAATGGGAGATCTCTGCGTGGATGACGCCGCTATCGAGGAGCTTGGCGGTGACCGACGGAATGCGCACGAGTCCCCGCGTGACAGTGATCGGAAGCGGCTCGTCGCTGCCCTCACGTTCAACCGTCAGAGTCACCGGTGTGCCGACCTTGCCTCGTATTCGTGTAACCGCATCCGTGACCAGGATGTTGACAGTCGAGAGATCGTCGATGCGTGTAACCACGTCATCGTCTCGCAGGCCGGCTCCGTGCGCAGGTGAGCCTTTGTAGACCTCGATCAGTGTCAGCTTGCCGTCGCGGGTGCCGATTCTCGCTCCGATGCCGGCTAGTTGGCCGCGGAACTGTATCGAGTGCTCCCTGTTGCGTGTGCCGTGCAGCACCACCGAGTAGGGGTCGAGGCCCGACAGCACGCCGGAAAGAAGGATGTGTTCGATGCTCGGCAGGTCCTCGGGGATGTCGCGCGCGCAGGCCGAGACCAACACGGCAGTCTGGGAAAGCGCCGGGCCGAGGGAGCGCAGTTTCCCGTCGGGCGGCGCCTCCAGCCGGATTTCACAACCGTTGGCGCGTAGACGGTAGGCGTTCTCTCCCGAGGGGCCGGCTTCGACATCGCCGACTACGTATTCGACGTGTTCGAGTGCGGCTCCCAGCAGGGCCTGGGGGTCGAGTTCCTTGTAGAAGAGGTAGTGGCGCTCGATCAGACCCAGCCCCGTTTCGAGCGGGTCATCTGCGGCTGCAGCCCCTGGGTCGCAGAGGCCGGCCGCGAACAGCAGCGTTGCGCAGACTGCAAGCCTTGCGCTTCGCACCTTGCGAGCGGGCTTGTTGAGGGGGCTCAACATCGGTCGGGATCGGGCCAGTCGGTC
>JANQEO010000094.1 GCA_028278325.1 Candidatus Binatia bacterium | reverse complement strand
GAGGACCAGAAGGAGCGCCTCGTGGAGGAGATGGGCGGCAAGGGCGTCTACGTGCAGCGCTACAAGGGCCTGGGCGAGATGAACCCGGAACAGCTCTGGGAGACGACCATGGACCCGGAGTCGCGCACGGTCACACGGGTGACCCTCGCGGACGCGGCCGAGGCCGACCACATCTTCACGATCCTCATGGGCGACGAGGTAGAGCCGCGCCGGCGCTTCATCGAGGAGAACGCCGCCCTGGTCAACCTGGACGACCTGGATATCTAATGAACACTGGCGAGTGTATTAACGTGTTTGATGTGGAGGATACTTCATGAGTAGCGGTACGGGCGATCACGACCTTACTGGCCTGAAATTCGGTGCCCCCGCAGCCGAACGGGATATAGACTACGGTCTTGCTAGTTACTTCGTTGAGTCCGATGCGTACCGGCGAGTAGAGAATCGTGAGAAGACAATAGTTCTCGGTAATCGAGGCACAGGTAAGAGCGCTATTTTTAAAGTACTTGCCTCACGAGAACGCGAGCGCGGCTCCTTGGTACTTGAACTGAGCCCGGATGAGTATTCGTACGAAATGTTGTCGGCCGTGCTTCAAGCTGAAGCTCAAGGTGCTTGGGTTAAATACTCGGCATTTGCCAGTGCGTGGAAGTATTTGATTTACGTGCTAGTCATGAAAGGCCTTACTGAGAAATCCGTTCGTGGCAAGACAGCTGCTGCAACGAGAGTTCACAATTATCTGCGAGACAATCATAAGGACCAGCAAGATAATCCGATCGAAACCCTTGTGTCATATATGAAGAGAATAGAGGGGATTAAGATCGGTCAGTATGAGGCATCGGCGAAGGTCAAAGAGCTTAGCCGTCTGTATAAACTGGAAGAGATTGAACCGTTATTAGACGACCTAAAAGAACTGTGTGCCAATCGCAAGACAATGGTACTTGTTGATGAGCTCGATAAAGGCTGGGACTCTTCAGAAGACGCAAAGGCCTTTGTCGCCGGTTTGTTTCAGGCCTGCGTGTCGATCAATCAGCTTTCTCCAGACCTTACTGTATATGTCTCTCTTCGGCAGGAGTTATACGAAAACATACCGGCACTCTATGATGATGCACAGAAATATACCGATATTACTGAAACGATTCGATGGGATGAGAAATCGTTAATATCTGTTGTAGCAAGCCGTATCCGTCACACGGTTCCGTCATTGAGACAATTCAGCGATGAACAGTGCTGGAATGCAGTATTTGCCAAGGTGCTTGATTATCGAAAAGCCAAGTCTTTCAATTATATGGTTGACCGCACGCTGTATCGACCTCGCGAAATAATCCAACTTTGCACCGAGTGCCACGACTTAGCAAAGTCTAGAAACAGCTACCCAATAGACTACGGGATCATTAGTCAAGCAGAGCTGACTTATTCTGAATCTCGCACAAAAGACATCGCAGCAGAGTACAGATTTCAATTCCCCGGTCTTCAGCGAGTATTCGAAGTGTTCCGGGGAAGGCCATATACGCTAGAGCGAGATGACCTTGAGCTAATTTGCCTCGGTATCACCTGCGGTGAATATAAGTTAGACGACAGTGCGCCGTGGGTCGAGGATCAAGACCCAGAAATATTGATAGACGTTCTTTGGCGCGTTGGATTTCTTAGGGCTTATGCCGTCGGTGGCTTGAAGGCGTTGCGGAGAAGCGGAAGTTCATACGTTGGACCGCATCAGGTTTCGGCGCTGAATCTCGGCACAATCGCTAGATTTCAAGTTCACCAGATGTTTCGGTCACACCTTGGACTGAAAGAAGCGAAGCGTTAGATCGAGATACGACAGTCAATTATTTGGCCGAAAGTCAGTTAGTAATTAGCAAAGCAGGAAGCAAAGCATGGCCGAATCGAACATCCACGACGACGCGCAGGAACCCGAGGGCGGCGCCGTCCCCACGCCGGTGGGCGAGCGGATCATCGAGGTGGGCATCGAAGAGAAGATGCGCACGAGCTATCTCGAGTACTCCATGTCCGTCATCATCAGCCGCGCCCTGCCGGACGTGCGCGACGGCCTGAAGCCCGTGCATCGGCGCGTACTGACGGCCATGAACGATCTGAACCTGCAGCCCGGCCGCCCTTATCGAAAAAGCGCCAAGATCACCGGCGACACCACCGGCAACTACCACCCGCACGGCACGGCCGCCGTGTACGACACCATGGTGCGCATGGCGCAGGACTTCTCCCTGCGCTACCCGCTCATCGACGGCCAGGGCAACTTCGGCTCGGTGGACGGCGATTCGGCGGCGGCCGAGCGGTACACCGAGGCGCGCCTGACGAAGTTCGCCACCGAGCTCATGACCGACCTGGACAAGGAGACGGTCGACTTCGTCCCCAATTACGACGGCTCGCGGATGATGCCGTCGGTGATGCCCTCCATGGTGCCGAACCTCCTGGTCAACGGCGCCGACGGCATCGCGGTGGGCATGGCCACCAAGATCCCGCCCCACAACCTCGACGAGGTGTGCCGCGGCATGCTGGCGGTGCTCGACGATCCGGATCTCGAGCCCCACGCCCTGCTGGAACACGTGCAGGGCCCGGACTTCCCCACCGGCGGCGTCATCCACGGGCGCAAGGGCATCTTCGACTACGTGACGACCGGCCGCGGCCGCGTGGTCGTGCGTGCGCGCACCGAGATCGAGGTGGAGGACGGCGGACGGGCACGGATCATCATCTCGGAGCTGCCCTACCAGGTGAACAAGGCGGCGCTCATCGAGAAGATCGCGAACCTCGTGCGCGCAGGGACCATCGAGGGCATCAGCGACCTCCGGGACGAGTCCGACCGCGACGGCATGCGCGTGATCGTCGTCCTCAAGAAGGACGCCTTCCCCCAGGTGGTGCTCAACAAGCTCTACACGCACACCTACCTGCAGTCGACCTTCGGCGTCATCAACCTGGCCCTGGTGGACAACCAGCCGCGGGTGATGAACCTCAAGGAGACCATGCAGGAGTTCCTGCGGTTCAGGGAAGAGGTCGTCGTCCGGCGCACGCGTTACGAGCTGCGCAAGGCCGAGGAACGGGCCCACATCCTCGAGGGCTACCGCATAGCGCTGGACAACATCGACGCCATCGTCGAGCTCATCAAGAACAGCGATTCGCCGGATTCGGCACGGACGGAGCTCATGGCGCGCTTCGGCTTGAGCGAAGTCCAGGCCCAGGCCATCCTCGACCTGCGCCTGGCGCGCCTGACCGGTCTCGAACGCCGGAAGATCGAGGACGAGTACCGGGCACTCATCGAGCGCATCGCCGAACTGAAGGCGATCCTGGAGAGTCGCGAGCTGGTGCTGCAGATCATCCGCGACGAGATCACCGCCGTGCGCGACTCCTACGGCGACGAACGGCGCACCTCCATCGTCGAGGACGAGGGTGAGATCGACCTGGAGGACCTCATCGCCGACGAGCCCATGGTCGTGACCATCAGCAACCAGGGCTACGCCAAGCGCATCCCCCTCGACACCTACCGGCAGCAGGGCCGCGGCGGCATGGGCATCACCGCCATGGGCACCAAGGAGGAGGACTTCGTCGACAACCTCTTCATCGCGTCGACGCACCAGTACCTGCTCGTGCTCACGGAGAAGGGACAGCTCTACTGGCTGAAGGTGCACCGCATCCCCAAGTCGAACCGCGCCTCCAAGGGGCAGCCGCTGGTGAACCTCATCCAGATCCAGCCGGGCGACAAGATCCACGCCGTGGTGCCCATCCGCGAATTCAGCCAGGACCACTATCTGGCCTTCGCCACCAACCTGGGCGTGGTCAAGCGCACGCCCCTGGTGGACTTCTCGCGGCCGCGCCAGGCGGGCATCCGCGCCATCAACCTGCTCGAGGGCGAGCACCTGGTCACCGTGCGCGAGACCGACGGCGAGAGCGACCTGATCCTCGCCAGCAGCAGCGGCATGGCCATCCGCTTCCACGAAACCGACGCCCGGCCCATGGGCCGCACCGCGCGCGGCGTGCGGGGCATCTCCATCGGCACCAAGGAGCACGTGGTGGGCATGGTCGTCGTCGACGGAGAGTGCGAGGAGTGCAACCTGCTCTCGATCACCCAGAACGGCTTTGGCAAGCGCACGCCCCTGGCCGACTACCGGACGCAGAAGCGTGGCGGCAAGGGCCTGATCACCATCAAATGCAGCGAGCGCAACGGACCGCTGGTGGGCATCCGCGACACGCGGCCCGGCGAAGAGCTCATGGTCATCACGCGGGGCGGCATCATGATCCGCATCGCACTCGACGAGGTCAGCCAGCAGGGCCGGAACACCCAGGGTGTCCGCATCATCAACCTCAAGCAGAGCGACCAGGTGGGTGGCATCGCCAAGATCAGCCAGGACATCGTCGGCGAGGACAATGAGCTCGACGGCTCCACCGAAGAGACCGCCCTGGAGGACGCCGGCGGAGGCGAAACCGAATGAACACCTCCCGCGGAGCGTGTCCCGGTCTTCGGCGACACGCTAAGGCGCCAGCTCGCTTGAGGTTGCCCCCACCGTCCCGCACGGGGTTGATTCCGGGCTCCGGACTTGCCTAGTATCCCGCCATGTGCCTGAGTGTCCGTCACCCGTCGTCCCGCGCCTCTTCCGCCGCCGGCTGGAAACGCTCGTTTCCCCTGACGGTCGTGCTCGTCCTGGTCGCCGCCGCCGCGACGGGGGCCACCCACCTCCTGCGCGACCTCGACCTGGCTCCGGGTCTGGTGGCCGAGATCACCGACGACGCCTCCCTCGTGCTCCGCGTCGAGGACACGGGTCGCCCCCTGATTACGGCCCGGCCGGAAGTGACCGGTGCGCGACGCGGGGGGCGCACGTCCACTGCGCCCTTCGTGGCCAAGGCCGCCGACGGGGATCCGGGGGGGCAGCGGGGTTTCGCCGCCCGCGCCGACGATGACGGCGACGGCCGGGTGGATGAGGACCGCCTGGACGGCCGTGACAACGACGGCGACGGCCAGGTGGACGAGGACCACGCCGCCATCGGCGACGCCATGACCGTCGTCAGCCGCTCAGACGGCGTCCACGCCGAGTTCTACCACTTCACGCCGCGCCAGTTGCGTCCGACGGTCTTCGTCACCCTGGCCGCGGACGGACCCGGACGGACCGCCTGGCAACTCGAGGCGGAGGGCGACGCCTGGGTGGAGATGGAGATCGGCGATCGGCGCCACCGCCCTTCCGGAAGACCCGCCGAACTCACCGTCCACACCTACGTGACCCGGACTTCGGGCAACTCCACCAACCGCGAGCACTGGGTGGGGGTCTCGATCCTGGACGACCCGGCAGGTGACGGCGTCGGGCGCGCGGTCCTCGACGGCGTCGTGCTGAGGGTGCATCTCGGCCGTCGGCCCTTGGCCGTGGCGGTGAGCGCGGCCCCGTCGTGGTCCGGATTGGTGCGGCGTCTCGCCGAAGCGCGTCTGGTGCGGGATGGCGTATCCGACCCCGTGGACGGCCGCCGCGCGCCGTGGATCGTCGTGCCCGGCTGCGCGGCCTGCCGCCGGGAGCAGCCCCCGGACTTCCGCTGGCGCTTCGACGACAAGGGCCACCTGGTGCTGCTGGCGAAGATCGAACCCGGTCGCAGCGGCCGGCTCGACCCGGACCTCTTCCGTCTGCTCGACCACGACCTCGGCGCACCCGACCAGGTCGTGTGGACGCCGCGCGAGGGCGCCACCGTCGGCGTGGCGTGGTCGCGGGTCACCCCGGAGGCGATCGCGCGCCGGGGCGCCGCGCCGCGGAGTCCGTGCCTCTCCCTGGAGGGGTTGTCGAGCCACGATGCGGAGGGTGTCCTGAGCTTCCGCTTCCGCTCCCCGCACCCGGCCCTCGTGCGTCGACTGGTGGACGACGAGCCGCCGTCCGAGCTGACACTCGCGCTTCTCGATGGTCGCGTCGCCCAGGTGAAACTCGAGTTCGACGTCTCGTCGACCGACCCTGTGCGCTCCGCCTTCGCGCTGGCCCGCAATCGTTCGGGACAGGAACTCCTCCCAGCGGACCAGCAACGGCTCCTGCAAGCCGAGCGTTCGCGACCGTCCCTGGCGCCGGCGCTGCTCGAAGGCTGGCCCAACCCGTTCCGCGATCGCATCAGCCTGCGTTTCCGGATCCCGGCCACGGTGGGAGAGGCCTTCGTCTGGGAGGATCCCGACGACCGACCGGCACGGCTGGACCCGCAGGCGCCGGTCCCCTGGACGCGGAGCGAACCCATGGCGACGGTGAAAATCTACGGCATCGACGGCCAGGAGCTCGCGACCCTCCACGCGGAGACCGTACCTTCCGGGGAGGTGACGGTGCACTGGAACGGCACCGATTCCTTCGGCCGGAAGGTCGCGTCGGGCACCTACTTCTGCAAGCTGCAACTCGACGACTGGACCATCACGAGGCGCATCGTCTTCGTGCGCTGAAGGCTCCCTTATCCCGTCCAGGATTTGAGCTTTGCGGGGGTATGGCGTGAGTCTCGCTTCGTGTTTCTGACGGACGGAATTCGACAACAAAATACAGGCCTTCGATTAAGTGAATCCTGGATTCAGGCGTTCATAAAAAACACGTCAATATTCTTTGTTTTTTCATAGACAAGACCGTCTGGTGAATCGTATTATATATCACGTAATAGGCTAAATTTTGTCCTATTGTTACATCACTTGCGCTGCCCAAGACCACGAGCTTGGGGGGTTGAATGTGGAAGAACGTTACGAACTCCAACAGGAACCCTGGTCGAGCTTCGTGATCGAGTTTCCTACGATCGCGAAGCGTGTCGTCCAGGGCAGAGAAGAGAGCCAGCGGATTCTCTTCCTCTGTCCGAGGGCCGAGGCGAATCCTTCCGAGCTTTGCCTGGCCCTCTTCGGTTCCCAGATCCTCATGCGGCGATTGCCGCAGGGCGAAGGTGAGGAGTCCCTGGACGCCGTCTCCTTCGTCTTCGTGTATGCGGCGGAGACGCCAGCGGCCTTGCCAGCCGCCCTCGCTCCGTTCGAGAACCGGGCCCAGGCGCCCGTCCTGGTTGCGCGCCGGGACAACGTGGTGCGGACGGCCCATTTCGTCACCGAATACCTGACGCGGGTCCAACCCCTCGCGGCTGCGGCCGCACCGGGGCTGCTGAGCGGCGGTACGGCGGAGGACAGCACCCGCCTCGACCCGGCCTTGGCGAATCTTCCGGGCAACGAACAGCTTTGGCAGGACACCCTGCCCGACATCACGCTCAAGTCCGACGACGGCGAGACGATCCACGCCGCCGGCGCGCTGCAGGACTACCGTGCCGAGTATGCCTGCCGGTACGTGCTGGCCCACTATCACGAGAACATCAACCGCGACAAGATGGCCAAGATGGTCAGCCTGTCGCCGGGCTACTTCTCGAACCTCTTCCGTTCGGAAGTAGGGATGAGCTTCAGCGACTACCTGATCCAGGTGCGCGTGGAGAACGCGAAGTGCCTGCTCAAGCGGTTCGATCTCTCGGTGGAAGACATCAGCAAGAAATGCGGCTTCAACAGCCTGGCCCACTTCTCGCGGACCTTCAAGGACCGCTGCGGGCTGTCGCCGTTGAAGTACCGCAAGAGCCCGCAGGTCGTGAATTAGAACCTGCCGGCACCGGACGACGAAAAAAGGCCCCCCGAGCCCGGGGCCTTTTTTCGTGGCTCGAACTTGCCGATTCGGCCTACTGCGGACGGCCTCATGCGCCCTCGGGTGCGTCGTTTCGAAACCGCTCGGCCAACGTACCGCTGGGGGTACGCCTCCCTCGCGATTCCTTGCAAGGCCGCGCTCGGAGAAGCATGATTCTCGTCCTCGCGACGATCGTCCTTGCCGATTCCGGCCACATGGTGTGGTCGTTCGCCGCGCGACGCTCGAAAGAACCATTGGACCCCGGCGGTGAACCGGAGCACCTGACGTGTCGTTGATCTCCCTTCAGGACGCCCACTTCGACTACGGACGCGAGCGCATCCTGCGCGGCGTGAACGCCGCCGTGCACGCGGGCGTGCGCTGCGCGCTGGTGGGCGCCAACGGCACGGGCAAGACGACGCTGCTGGCGGCGCTGGCCGGCGACCTCGAGCTGCACGGCGGCACGCGCCAAGTGACGGGCGGGGTGCGCGCGCGTCTGCTGCGTCAGGAGTCGACGCTCACCGACGTGGACGGCACGGCGCGCGACCTGCGTGGGGTCGTGGCGGAACTGGCCTTCGCGCGCGAGCAGGAGCTCGAAGCCGAGATCGCCGAGGTCACCCACCTCCTGGCGGCCGCCGATCCGGTCGACCACGACGAACTCGTGGCGCGGCAGGGCGGGCTGCAGGAGGAATTCGAGAGACGCGACGGCTACTCGGTGCAGGCGCGGCTCGAGTCCGCCCTACGCGGCGTGGGCCTGCCGCCGCCCACCTGGAACACGTCCGTCGACCGGCTCTCCGGAGGAGAACGCCGCCGCGCCGCCCTGGCCGCGGTCCTGCTGTCGGGCGCGGACGTCCTTCTGCTCGACGAGCCCACCAACCATCTGGACCTGACATCGTGCGAGTGGCTGGAGTCGCACCTCGAGCAGCTCCCCGCGGCCTGCGTCATCGTCTCCCACGACCGCCACTTCCTCGACCGCATCACCACACGCACCTGGCATCTGGACCGGGGGCGTCTCGTGGTCTACAGCGGCAACTACAGCTTCTTCGACGAGCAGCGTCGCCTGCGCTACGAACAGGACCTGGCCGCCTGGCAGCGCCAGCAGACTCGCTTCCGCCAGACCGAAGAGTACATCCGCCGCAACATCGAGGGGCAGAAGACGTGCCAGGCCCAGGCCCGGCGCAAGCAGATGGCCAAGGAGGAGAAGCTCGAGAGGCCGACGGCCGAACCCGGACTGTTCCGCTTCGCCCTGCAACCGGCACGTCCGAGCGGCGGCACCGTGCTCGAGACCGAGAACCTGACCAAGGCCTTCGGCGGACGCGAACTCCTCGGCGGCCTGGACCTCCACGTCTCGCGCGGGGACCGCCTGGGCATCGTCGGGCCCAACGGCTGCGGCAAGTCGACGTTGCTGAAGCTGCTCGCCGGCCGGGAGACGCCCGACCGCGGTCGCGTCGTCACCGGCCACAACGTTGACCTGGGCTACTACGACCAGGAGCTCGCCAGCGTCTCGGACCACAACACGGCGCTCCAGGAGATGGCCGCGGTGGACCCGGTGGCGACCATCGGCGAGCTGCGCTCCTTCCTCGGCGCCTTCGGTTTCGGCGAGGATCTCTTCGACCGTCCCGTGGGCGACCTCTCGGGCGGCGAGCGCGGGCGCCTCGCCCTCATGCGCCTGATCAAGGAAGGGCACAACACCCTGCTGCTGGACGAGCCCACCAACCACCTGGACGTGCGCAGCTGCGAGTCGCTGGAGGCCT
>JANQEO010000089.1 GCA_028278325.1 Candidatus Binatia bacterium | reverse complement strand
AACACTCGTTGACAGTGGCCTACGGCCGACGATCAGCTCTTCCAAGTGGCTGGGTTTGGAGGCGCCTCTACGTGGCAGGGTTTGGGCGCCTCCTGACACTCCACAAGGCAGTGGATCCTTATATATGTTACTGTCAGTCAGATCGGACCGGCCCAAGGCAGATCGGTCGAAGCTTTATGACCACCAATTGCCATGCATCTCCATGACAAAGAAAGGAGGTGCAGGAGTGCTCAGCGAAAGCGAAGACCACGAGAATAGCGAGGAGAACGGGACGAGATGCGTCGGCTGCCGCAAAGATCTCTATCTCGGTGACGACGTCTGGAAGACTGAACAGGCCGTGCTGGGGCCGAGAAGTGCAGTGCCACTCGAGGCCGAGCGCCTATTCTGCAGTCGCAAGTGCCTGGCCGACTTCTTTCGTGATGACCATGACATCGGTCCAATCGAGAAGAGGCCGCGACGGATACCTTGAAGGAATCAGAGTTGCCATGAGAGCCGGTCGCGGATCGGGCGGCAGCGAATGCCGCCAATCGAATGGCAACCCCAAAGACGCCTGCGCGCCTACTGCAAGCTCAGTAGTCCCTGTTGAGAATAGCAGCAGCCCCTCGGGATTCCAGATATTGCCTCTCGACGACTGCTTGTCGCTCGCGGAGGCGTACGATCCGGAGACCGACTATACAGTCGTGCTCATCTCGCTGCTCAGGCACGCCGAGAAACAGCAGATTGAGTAAGTGATCGTCGGCCAGCCTTTGCGCCGCGTCCAAGCGATCCCGACGGCTTGGTATTGGGCAGACGAGCCGCAACTCGCTGGACCTCCTCAAAGATCAGGACATTATTGTCGGCAACCCGTTGTTTGAGTAAAGCCAACTCCTCCTTCAAGGACTCCTGCCGCTGCACGCTTAGTCGCTCGCGCTGTTTGACCTTCTCCAGCTCGGCGGCAAGCTTCTCGATCTGGTTATCATGGAGTTTCTTCTTTGGGCGGTGGCGATCCAGGGCCAGGAAGTTCACGTACTTGTCCAGCTCACGGGACGAGGGCTTGTGGCCTAACCTGGCGTTCACCTCGTCGGTAGTCCAACCTTTTGAGAGTAGGTCACAGGCCATGGACGACCTAAGATCCTTCAGACTCACAGGTTGCCCGTCCGGAATGCACCGCGCGTCGGTGAGTCTGACGGCACGCTGGACGATCTTCTTGGCCTGCCGATACCCGAAGGCAAACAACCGGTCCGTACTCTCCTTGCCTTCGAGCAGCTGGTCTAGATACTGCACGGTCTCCGTGTAGTTGGTCAACTCGCTCCGCGGTCGGCGGCTTCGCTTGAGAGTCTCGCACCGCAAGTTAATCCGGTATTCTGGTGTGTTCGTATCCGGATTCGTCCGTCGGACGCAGTCCTGGGCCCGAAGTTCCAGCACAGACGAGACGTTCTCGCCTATATCAAAGCACAGCCAGACCAGCAATCGATGTTCAGGCTTGGTCATCACGTCGACCAGCTTGCGAAAGGTATCCTCGTTGATGAAGCGAACTTGTTCCTTGCGGCGGGGCTTCGCGAATTCCATGACCTGATCAACGATCGCCTTCTTGCCCGCCATCGCAAATGGCTTGCTTCGCATGATGTGGTTATAGTACGTGGTGGGGTCCTTGAGCGGCCGACCGAATCGGTTCAGAATCTTCCCGTCTTCGAGATCGTCGTACACGCGTTTGATGTCGGTCTTGGTCAACGTTGTCCAGGGCTTGTTCTGAAACCATCGATTGACTGTCCTCAGGCGTGTGACGTAGTCCAACAGCGTTCGAAAGCAGCTATCGTCAAGGGCACGCAGGCCGTTTGTGCGCTTCAACTTGTACTCTTCGTACTTGAAGAACTCCAGAAACAGCCGACGGTTATCCGGGCAGATCGCTGTCTCCGTCAGCAGCTTCTGCTTGGCACGCTCGAACCGGTCTTTCAAGCTCATGTGTATCCGAAGCTACGCTGCTATTTAAATCCTTCGAAAAGGGAACTGTTTAGGGGAATGGCCCCGACGGGATTTGACCCAAATCGTTCCCTTTTCGCGGTATTTGGCGCCGTCAAACGCACTTAGGAGCCACAGGCAACTGACAACGGTCGGCGCTCCGGCGCACAAGGAACACTATCGGATTGCTGGAAGAACTGATGACTACAACGACATCCTGGGCTTTGAAGAGCCTTGAAGGAGGGAAAGAAACCCTGACTGCGCCATTTGGCGTCGGTATCCAGATGATAAGGAAGTCGATCTATTTAAGCTTTGTGGTGATGGCACGCCAAGACCTTGGCGGCTTGCTTCGGCGTGGCTGCCCTGGCACGCCCGCACCTGAACGCCGTTCTCGTCCGGTGGTTGATCATGCGCGACGGGAATTGGTGGAGCCCGCCGTGATGGCGACTGAATGAGTGATTGTCTGCCACTGTCACCGCGTGTCGACCAGCGAGAGCCGCAGGTCCCGCATGCGCAGGGCGAGCTGCCGGGCGTCTTAGAGCTTGATGCCACCCTGCTTGAGCTTGCGTTCGCACTGGCGGACTGCCAGATTCATCCGGTGGAAGGTGGACTGATCCGCGGCGGTCCACACCCCGATCTTCTTCAGGTATTCGTCGAGCTGGTGCCGTGAAATGAGCGACTCGTAGCCCTCGCTGTCCCACCTGCCTTCGGGGAATCTGTAGAACTCAAGCCTCGCCCGCCTTCATTCTCTTGATGACGACTCGATGCGGCTGTGCTGAACATGCATGCGAGACAGTCGTGTGTTCAGCGCGACGCTTCACCAGCCCGGTCACGTCGAGCGAACAGAAGATACGGGTCGAAGATGTCGCGATGGCATAACCTCACAGTGAGAACGTCGAAGCGGCGTGCCCGGCGCGCCACGTTTGCCCCGGGGCTCTTACAGACTGGCTGCCCAGACGGCTCCTCTCCCGGTGCCTCGTCGTGCCGCTGCCTTGCCGTCCAGGTGCCTTGGCGCGCTCGAGCCCGGAGGTCCGCGGGAGGTCGAGCGGCGCTCCGTACCGCATGGGCGGCCGAAAACGGCCGTGGGTCCTGCTGCTAATCCGCCTCCCGTCGGAAGATCGTACAATCAAAGAACCGCCCGTTCACCGTCTCCTGTGACAAGCCGAGTCCGTGAGCGTATGCACTCGGATCGGCGGGATCCGGATGCGACGGGTGATGTTCCAGCACGAGCTTCATGTACTCCTGGTTCGGTTCCAGGAAGCTGATCGGCGTCCCCGGCCTGGCCGTGCGGACGGCCTCCTGCAGGACGCGTGTCCGCGCGCCTTGGTCCACATGGTGCAGAACGCCGAAGAAGAAGACCGCATCAAACGAAGCGTCGTCGAACGGCATCTCCTGGGCTTCAAAGGGCTTGAACTCGATGAGATGGTCCACGCCTACCGCCCGGGCGCTCGTCAGCCAGTCCTGCCTCGCGTAGACCGAATCGTCGGTTGTGGGCTCCCCGGTCAGAACGCTGTAGCCATTTAGTGCCAGCATGATCGCGAAGTACCCCTTTCCGGTCCCCACATCCAGAATCCGCGCGTCCCTGGCCAGTCCCAGATGTCGAATGAGCTTGTCCGCGTCTTCGAACGCAAGATCGAACTGTTCCCCCAGGACCTCTCGTGCTTGTGCAGTGTCCATTGCCTCTGTCGTCCTTTCTCGGCCGGCGCCAGCAAACCATCGAGGCGGCCCGCCGCGCCCGCTTGACCGCTCGCTACTCCACCCGCTCATAATACCGCACGGCCATCAGGCCTGCAGCTATCAGCGTCTACGACGACGACCAGCCGGTCAAGAGTGGTTCTGGTGGGCGCTTACCCGCTCAGTGACCATCCTAGCCACACAAATCGGCCTAACAGGCCCCTGTCTCGCTCCGGAGGCAGTCCAGGCCAGCTTGAAGCCAAACTGGGCTCCGAAGTGGCCTTTGAGCGACGTTCCGGCTGCGACGACCCTGCATACCCATGGCGGGTGTAGTCCACGCTACCCGATCACCAAGCGGGATCGAAGTAATCCAAAGCTCACGAAGATAAGACGCGCGGCCCACCGCACTCGGCAGGCAAGCGCGATCTTCATGCGTTCATGGGAAGGGTCCGCCGGCCCTGCCCCGTCGAGCGATCAGCGGCACGCTCCCGACGGTGGAGCTTCCCTCCTGCCCGGAGCGTGCGGTCCCCCCATTGTGCCCGTGGGGCTTCGGTGGTAGACTGATGCACTCCAGACAAGCTACGGGGGTCGCTACATGAAAGAGATACGTGTAGAGGTCCAAAGCGATCACCTTGAGCGAATGGCGTCCGTTCGCAAACCGATTCTGGCCGTCGCCGAACTTGTCTGGAATTCCCTCGATGCCGACGCAACGAAGGTGCGCGTCAATTTCCGTCACAATCGCCTCGGCGGTCTCGACGCCGTTCGCGTCACCGACAACGGCCATGGCATTGATTACGAGGAAGCAACTCCGGCGTTTCGGAACCTAGGCGGTTCATGGAAGAAGAACCGCCAGCGGTCCAAGCAAAGACGACGCCTGTTGCACGGCAAAGCGGGCAAGGGGCGCTTCCGCGCGTTCACGCTTGGTCGCGATGTGACCTGGAAAACTCGGTATCAGGATAATGGCGCGACCAACGGGTACACCATCACCGGGCACGCCTCGGACCTGGGTGTGTTCTCCCTCGGCGATCCCGAGCCGGTTCGCCGCGCGGGCACGGGGACGACGGTGGTCGTCTCAAACATCCGGAAGAACTTCCGCTCGATATACGGTCCCGATGCCGTGTACGAAATCACGCGGTACTTTGCGTTATATCTTCGCGAATATCCCGACGTAGAGATACGTTACGACGGCACTAGAATCGACCCGACGTCGGTACAGGAGTACGAGGAAGACTACAAGCTCGAATCGATTACCCTACGGGATGGACGAGTTGTTGAAGCGACGCTGACCGTCATCGAATGGAGGACCGCCGCGGATCGGTCGCTCTATCTCTGCGATGAGGGCGGGTTCGCACTCGCGGAAGTTCCCCCAGGCATCCATGCTCCGGGTTTCGTGTTCACGGCCTACCTCAAATGTGACGTGCTCCGGGAATTCGATGACCAAGCCGTCCTTGCGCTAGAGGAGCTACACCCCGACCTCAAGGAGTTGCTCGATACCGCCAAAGCCAAGCTCAGGGAGCATTTTCGACGCAGATCCGCGGAGGTGGCGGCTGGTCTTGTCGAACAATGGAAGACCGAGGACGTCTACCCTTACGAGGGGGAGCCGGCGAACCTGATCGAGCGCGCTGAGCGTCAGGTTTTCGATGTATTGGCCCTTGACCTCAACGCGTATATGCCAGAATTCGAGGAACTGGGCCCACAAGGTAAGCGGCTATCGTTTCGTCTCCTCAAACACGCCATCGAGGCGAGCCCGCGTGCCGTTCAACGAATCATCGGCGAGGTATTGGATCTGCCACAGGAAAAGCAGGTGGAGTTCGCCGACCTTCTGGAGAGAACCTCGCTGGCCGCGGTTATCAACGCGTCGAAGGTCGTGGCCGATCGCCTTGACTTTCTCAGAGTTATCGAAATTCTGCTCTTCGATCCGAAGGCTAAGCAGAAGTTTCTTGAACGCTCCCAATTGCACAAGCTCCTTGAGGATCGGACTTGGCTGTTCGGGGAAGAGTTCTCTCTCACGTTAAGCGACAAGGGCCTGACAGAGGTGTTGCGGAAACACCTGGAGAATCTCGGCAGGGAAGAGCTGTGCCCGGCACCCGTACGCCGGCAAAACGGCTCTATCGGCATCGTCGACTTAATGCTCTCGCGCCGCATACCACATCCGCGTCCTGACCAACGGGAACACTTGGTTGTCGAGTTGAAGCGGCCCACACAGAGCATCGACAGCGGAGTAGTCGATCAGATTGAGAGCTACGCATTTGCGGTCGCAGAAGACGAGCGTTTCAAGGATACGGACACCCGCTGGGTCTTCTGGGCCGTATCGAATGACGTGGCCGCCAACGTCCGTAGGCGGTGTCGGCAGCCAAATCGCCCGGTGGGCCTGCTCTTTGACGATGAGGATCGTCGCCTTTCGATTTGGGTAAGATCGTGGGGCGAGATCCTGGAAGAGTGTAGGGGACGGCTCCAGTTTTTCCAAGAACATCTGGAGTATTCGCCAGATGACGAGGCTGCGTTGGCAAGGCTGCGGCAAATGCACGAAAAATACGTCCCAGCCGCCGCGGCGAAATAATCTCGAAGCACGCCCGGTGCGGCGGGGGGACTGCAGTCGAAGCTCAGAAGGGCGCCGCGAGTGCCACCAACACTGAAAGGGAAGAATTCAAGCTCAGGATCTTGCTGAAGGAATCGCACGACCGCGTCATTGCCCTGGCTACCTGACCCAGCGTCCGTAAGACGGCCATCGAGGCGCGGTGCGGCGAGACGCAGTGCGACACGGAGCAGCCCAAGACAGCCGGGACCGCTATCGAGTGTGCGCGAGATGCCTCGGACATCGCGGCGGCGCTCTGGGGTGACTACGCCGCGAAGGACTACTCGGTGCGGTCAACCGACACGCCCAATGGAAGACGTCGCCGCTGGACCGCGCAGCCTTGGCAGTCATTCGGCTGCAGTATCGCGGCACTAAAGGGTGGGTAGGTCCAACGCACAGGCGGTCAAGTTCATCAGCCGATGTCGCGTCGTTCCACCGAGCGGGCCACGCCCAGGCACGCCGCCCAGCCGTCCTCAAGAAAGAAGAAGGGAGACAGATAGCTGTACCGAGCCGCTTGATCCCCCTCGAGGGCGCCTGTGTCGGCTGATGCGGCTACGATTCTGCCGAACACGACCACCTCCCTCCCCCACTCGCGGTAGCCGTCTGTCTCGCATTCCAGGTGTGCGCGACATTCGCTGATCCGCGGCGGCGCTACTCGCGCCGATGGCACGGGCGTCAATCCGCATGCCCCGAAGCGCGCCGCGCCCTGAGTGGTCGAGTCGCTGCCGCACCGCCACGCCTGCTCCACCAGGTCCTGACCGGGGACGTTGATCACGAACGCTCCGCGTTGCATCGTGTTGCGAGCCGTCGCGTGGTCGAACGTACAGCCGAACATGAGCACCGGCGGCGGACCGAACGCCGCCATCGACACCCACGATTTTGGCGCTACGTTCGGCTCGCCGTCGGCCGCCAGGGTCGTCACCAACACCACTTGGCCCGGCAGCGGCGAGGGCTGCCAATCGTGCTTGTCGATCGGAAACTCTATCTTCGACACGACGTCCTCCTGATCATCGGCGAGAGCTGCTTGCATGAACGGCATGACACGCCAACACACGTTGGCTTAACAGGCCAGATTAGCCGGCGTCGGACGGCGTGTCGAGTCAGTCGCCTATCTGACTTCGTGTCCCTTGCGAGAAGCGGAGATCACGATGACAACCAGAAGCCAACTGGTCGAGCGCGCCCGCCGGGCGATCGAACCGGACGAGGCGTTCATCTACGATGTGGCAACGGAGCATTGCCAGATCGCGGCAAACGTCTGGGGCATACGTTTCTCCGTCGAGGCGGTCGTGATCCAGGTAACCGGTCACGGCCAGAATCTGTCCCTCCGTTCCACACCGCAATCGGCCCCGTTCGTGGGTGAATTCACCTGCCGGGCCGCGCCTGCCGCCCATCCTCCAGTCATCCGTCCGCATTCAATGAGCGAGCGAGCTCTTCGATCAGCTCGTCAGACAGCTGCAAGCGCGTTGCTTCCTCGAAGGTCTCCCGCGATATCTCCGTTGCGCGCTGCGAATGAACGTCTACCTTCATGAATACCGCAATTGGCAACGCGTAGCGATTGTCGGGTGGGTCGAACAACGAAACAAGAACTACGTCGGTCTGGTCGCGCCGGAGGGTCACGTTGAACTGGTACATCCCGTCGTCTGATCGGGGAACAACAGGCCGAAGGGACGATGTCGCCCCTTCGACGTAGAACAAGTAAGACTTCGGTCGCACCTGGGCTCGCACCGTGTGTACGATGTCACTGAGCATGACATTCGTGTCGAATCCAGCCTCCAGGGTCGCGTAGGTGAATTCGAACTTCCATTGGTTCCGAGATTTCAACAACTTAAGTTCCGCCACCATTCTTTCAAACGTGTCCGTGTCTTTGACCAGAAAGGTGTAGGTCCGCCGGTAGGCGTCCAGCGAGCCCGCAACCGGCTTCGGTTCGTCGGCGGGATTACGGTCGACAACTCGCCGCCCCGCCCTATTTGGAACAACATAGTCGGTGATGAGTCCCTCGATCTGGTCGTAGTAGTCTAGGCGGGCCGTAATCTTCAGTGTGCATGGGATATCGATAATCTCCGCCGATGGCAGGAGGTCTACGGTGAATTCAGAGTCTGTTGAGGGCGTTGTCAAGACGACGCTGGCGTCAAGGAATCCTTCCCGCTTAAACACCAGATTATATACTCCAGGCAACACGCCGCCCCTCTCACGACGGGAGTCGATTCGTATGTGCGGTGACGGTCCGGTGCGCTCCTCGATGATCATTGTCTCGAACACCAGTTCGCTCTCAGAATAGTCAAACGTGCGTGCGAAGGGCGTCACGCCAAGCTTCTCACCCTCGTGGAATACCGCGGCACCCTGCGGGTTGCTCAGAAGCCGGAGACGCTGGCTTCGCTTTAGATCGCGATCAATCTTCTTGAATTCCTCTCGGTAAGGCACCGGATTCAACTCCACGTCGATACGTGCGGCGCCTGGTACGACAAAGGCCTCAAAAGCGTCAGAATAGTGGGGGCGCGAAAAACGTACCGTGTGAGCGGATGGGTTTTCGGTCACGTTGCGGCGCTGTTTCTGGGTATCGATGACGCGTTTCTCGAAGCCTTTCGTCTCGATTTGTTTACGTTCAAATATCGCCGCAGTCTCCGTGTATCCGACTTCTGCATCGCACGGAGTCCATCCTATACGTGCGCCGTCGAGCAAAACCGCAGCGCCCTTGGGCGCTGATCGAAAGGAGAGTTGCGACTGGCGAGGATGCTCCTCGATTTTGACGAACTGCCAGTCTTCCCACTTGACTTCGTGGCAACCTGTCGCGGTGACCAGGGCAAGGGACGTCACTGTGGCCAGGCGGACGTATGCTCCAGACATGATTCGCCTCCCATGTGGTTCACGAGGTGAGCCTTGGGCGCTCGGAATGCTACAGGCATGGGCGCGCTTCCCGACGGTTGGACTGAGCGGTCGGCCTTGGTCCGGCTTCGCCCCCAACCCTAACTCCAGGTTGCATTTCGCCAACACTAGCGCAGTGCCGACCGAAAAGGCCAAGCTGCGATCAGCATACCGGGACCCCCGACGAGCAGCAAGAGGGTCATGGGCCGACCAGGAAGCCGCACGGATGCCTGACGGCGTTCCGAAGGACGGAGCAAGGCACGGATTCAAGAGCATACTGGCGAACCGGCACAGGCAGCGTTCTTTGCCCTTTTCGAGATCGCGGTTAGAGGCTACAGCAAGAAGAGCGCGTGTCATTGGACGGTTGCGGAATCGTGCGTACTCGGCTGCCCAATCGAGACACGGAGGGCCGACCCCGCGTAGCGCACGGACAATCCGGTTCATCAAGCGGGGATCGTCCAGCTCAGCATTCCTTCGTCTTTGTATCCTCTGCTTAAAATGGAGATCACGATGACAACCAGAAACCAACTGGTCGAGCGTGCTCGCCGGGCGATCGAAAGGGACGAGGCGTTCATCTACGACATCGCCGCCGAGCACTGCCAGATCGTCGGCAATATGCGACGCACGCGCTGGTTCGTCAGCGCGGTGGCCAACTGGCTGATCGACAACACGGGGCGCTGGTCCCACCTGGAGCCGTTCTAACTTGGCCGGCCGATGCCCAGCGACGGCCGCGGAGCGTGAATCCTTGGTTCGGACGCGAGTTTTGCTGCCCAGCTTTACCCACGTCTGCCGGGGGCGGGCCCGTTGATCGAGCGGGTCTCCGCCCCGTTTCTTGTGTCAGGAGGCGCCCAAACCCTGCCACGTAGAGGCGCCTCCAAACCCAGCCACTTGGAAGAGCTGATCGTCGGCCGTAGGCCACTGTCAACGAGTGTT
>JANQEO010000074.1 GCA_028278325.1 Candidatus Binatia bacterium | reverse complement strand
CGTCAACGTAGTCTTACCGTGATCTACGTGACCTATCGTGCCCACGTTGACGTGAGGCTTACTACGATCAAACTTCTCCTTGGCCATCCCTGCTCTCCTATTTCTTCGACTACGTTCCCGGCCTCAGTGCCTCGGCGCGGCCGGCGCCGCGGCACCAGTATCAACGGTTCCAAAGCCCACGACCGGACTTGAACCGGTGACCTCGTCCTTACCAAGGACGTGCTCTACCGACTGAGCTACGTGGGCAAGCGTCATGAAAGCCTCTCTCGCACCGAGCGTGTCGGCAGAACACGAAGCGGGAGACGAGATTCGAACTCGCGACCCTCAGCTTGGAAGGCTGATGCTCTAACCAACTGAGCTACTCCCGCGCGACCTGTTCTGTCTCTCGAGCCCGCTCGGCCCTTTCCTTTCCGAATTCGACCTCCCTGACGACCGTTAAGCGATCATGGTGGAGAGGGGAGGATTCGAACCTCCGTAGGCAAACGCCGGCAGATTTACAGTCTGCTCCCTTTGGCCACTCGGGTACCTCTCCTCTAGCCGCCCTCCAAGCGGAGCCGATGGCCAGAATCGAACTGGCGACCTACTGATTACAAGTCAGTTGCTCTACCAACTGAGCTACATCGGCACTTCTCGTCGCCTGCTGTCGAACCGGTCGTGATACCCGCACACGGCCCGGGAAGACTCGACCAACAGCCGATCAACTGCCGAATACTTATCGATTACCCGCCGAAAATAGTCGCGATTCACCCTTGACCGATGTGCTGAGCCACCGCACACACGTACGTTTAGAGCTACTCGCGCCCAAGTAAACAGGTTTGACTATCAACCGAGGAATCAACTGTCAATAGACAGACCGGCCTAGGGAGCTTCGGGAGGCCCGGCCGCGAGACGGTAGATGGCTACGCCGGCGGCGACCGATGCGTTGAGGGACCCGACCCGGCCTTTCATCGGCAATTTTGCCAGCTCATCGCAGGACTTTTGCACCAACGAGCGCATCCCCTCGCCCTCGCCGCCCACGACCAGGGCTAGCCTCGCCTGCCCTTCCGGCGGCGCCAGCTGCTTCGAGGCCTCATGGTCCAGGCCTATCACCCAAAAACCCGCTTCTTTGGCCTGCTCGAGGGCCCTGACCAGGTTGTTTACCCGGCATAAGCGAAGATGGAGGGCCGCTCCGGCCGACACTCTCAAGGAAGTCGAGTTGAGCTGGGCTCCCCGGCGGGCCGTGATAACGACACCCAAGGCCCCGGCGGCCTCGGCGGTGCGGAGGATAGCCCCCAGATTGTGAGGATCCTGGATTTCGTCGAGGAACACGATGAGGCCGTCGCCGCTGTCGAGCAGGTCAGAGAATTCGCTGTAGCCATAACGGATCTCGGCGGCGATGCCCTGGCAGCGCACACCGGCAATGCGATCGCATTCACCCTTGCCGGTCGAGGACACCGGGATTCCGGCGCGACGGGCCTCCTCGGCGACCTTGGAGGCTCGGGCCGGGGCTCCCTGCTCCAAGAAAACGTGGTCGACCTGAATCCCGGCACCAAGGGCTTCGGCCACCGCGTTGGGGCCGGCGGCGGTCAGATGCCCGCCACCGGAGCGCCCACGGCGTTTTCTCTGATTTCTTCTACTCGGCGCCATGGCATCGGCGTTTACAGCAAACTCGCGCTTGTCTACTATTCATCGACGAATGGGTAAAATCCTCAGCCGCTATCTCATCGTCGAGGTGACCAAGGCCTTCCTTTCGGGCATCGCGGTATTCGTGTTCCTGGTGCTCGTCCAACGCATGATCGAGCTGGTCGATCTCATCTTTGCGCGCGGAGTCCCCGGCACCAAGGTCGCGGCGCTGTTCGCCTACACCGTGCCCGGGTTTCTCGAAATCATCCTGCCCATGGCCTTCCTGTTGTCGGTGGTGATCGGGTTCAGCCGAATGGCCAACGACGGAGAACTGGTCGCCCTGCGCGCTTCGGGCATCAGCCTCTATCAGATGCTGCGTCCCGTGATCCTCCTGGGCGCCCTTACCGGCATAGTAACGTTCTTGATCTCGGCCCACGTACGCCCATGGGCCGGTCACCAGATCCGCAAGACCCTCTACGAGATCACCAAGGTCAGAGCGACGGCCGCCATCCAGCCGCGAGTCTTCAACGACGAGTTCGGCGGCATGGTCATCTACGTCGAAGGCATACAGGACGAAGGGGGCTTGCTCAGCGGGGTGATGCTGGCCGACGAACGCGACAGCTACCGGCGCACGACCTCGTTCGCGACCAGCGGACAGTTGATCAGCGACGAAGAGAACCAGCGCGTCTATCTGATGCTCGTCGACGGCACGAGCTTGGGCTTCCACGCCGACCAGGAGAGTTACGACAAGACCGACTTCAACACGCTGGAGGTGGGACTCGACCTGGAGCGCGACCTGATGACACCGAGCCCCCTGGCGAGCAAGCCCAGGGAGATGAGCTGGCGCCAGCTGCTCGACACCCGTGACAGGCTGCTGGCCGCGGGCGAAACAGCCGTCGACGAGAGGATCGAGATCCACGGCAAGTTCGTGATAGCCACCGCGTCCTTCCTTCTCGCCATCGTCGGGGTTCCCCTCGGCATGCGCCGCACCCGCTCCGTCCACGTTCACGGCTTCTCCGTCACCGTAGCCGTGGTCCTCATCTACTATCTGATGTTGAGCGGGGCGGTCACGCTGGCACGAAGCGGCATCGGCAACGTCGAATTGATCGTTTGGGCTCCCGATATCGTGCTCGGCACGGCAGGCCTGTGGATGCTGGTGAGGGCCGGAAGAGAGCGCTGGATGTATCCTCCCCTGCTGGTCACCGCCGCCCGGGCCTTGCGGCGGTCGCGTGAGGCCGACTGATGCCGATCCTAGCCCGCTACCTGCTGGTCCGGCTGCTCAAGATCTTCCTGGTCTGCATGCTGGCGACTACGGGGCTGTTCTTGTTCATCGACTTCTTCAGCCGCATCGACAGCTTCCTTCGCTATTCGCCCCAATCCGCCGACGTGGCGGCCTACTTCGCACTGAAGGTGCCCAGCGTGGTCAACCAGATGTTCCCCATGGCGCTTTTGCTGGGAACCCTCATCAACATCGGGCTGCTGACCCGACAGCGTGAAACCTTGGCGATGCGCGCCTGCGGGCTGAGCACCTGGCAGCTGGCCAAGCCGATGCTGGCCTTGGCCACCCTCGCCTGCATCCTCATGGTGGTGTGGAACGAAACGATCCTGCCGGCCGCGACATCGCAGCACCGCTTCATCAACGATGTGGTGATCAAGAAGAAGCCGGCTCGCGGCCGCTACAACGCGGCCTCGGTGTGGTTTCAGGACTCGGGCGGGTTCTTCAACATCGACTACTTCGACGCCAACAACAAAGCCATTTACGGCTTGACGCTCTACGAGTCCGACCCGTCGTTCAGGCTCAACAGGATCATCGAAGTCGCGGCGGCTCGTTGGAGAAACGACCGCTGGGAAGTCACCGAAGGCAAGGTAAAGAACTTCGGCCCGGAGGGAGAAATCGTGACTCGAGACCTCGAACCCGGCGAGTTCGTGCTCTCGGTCGACCCGTCCGAGCTGACGACGAGGCGGCGCTATGCCGACGAGTTCAGCTCGGCTCAGCTATGGGAAAGGATCGGGGTGCTGAAATCCCGCGGGCTCAGCACCCTTGCCGCCGAGGTCGACCTCCACGACAAGCTGGCGAGGCCCTTCGCCGGACTCATCATGGTGCTTATCGCGCTTCCGGTAGCCGCCCGCAGCGGCCGCCATGCAGGAATGGCCACCAGCATAGCCCTCGGCCTGGCTATCGCCTTTCTCTACTTCGTCGTCAGCGGAGTTGCGGCGTCGGCGGGACGCAGCGGCAATATTCCGCCGATGCTGTCGGCATGGACAGCAAATATCCTGTTCGCCGGGGTGGCCCTGGCCTTCTACGTCGGCAGCGACGTGCGCCGATCCCGGTAAACGCTTAGCGCTTGGAGTATTGCGGACGCTTGCGGGCTTTGTGCCGCCCGTACTTCTTACGCTCTACCTCACGGGCATCGCGGGTCAGCAGTCCGGCTTTCTTGAGTTGGGGCCGAAGGTCGGCCGATGCCGCAACCAGCGCTCGACTGATTGCGTGGCGAAGTGCGCTGGCCTGGGCCGAGACGCCCCCGCCGGTAACGCGGGCGGCGATGTCGTACTTGTCGGCCGTGCCGGTAAGCTCCAAGGGCTGGCGTATGATCATACGAGCCGTCATGCGCGGGAAGTAGTCTTCCATCGTACGCCTGTTGACGGCGAACTGACCGTTGCCGGGCTTGAGCTTGACGCTGGCCACGGCGGTCTTGCGGCGGCCGGTTGCGGGAACTTCCGTTGAAGTCTGAGCCATCTTCGGTGCGATACCTCTTCGAGTAGCCATCAGGGCAAGGGCTGGGGCGCCTGCGCGGCGTGCGGGTGATCGCCGTCTCTGTAGACCTTGAGCTTGAGCGCGAGTTGCCGGCCCAGGCGGTTCTTGGGCAACATGCCCTGGACCGCCTTGCGGATGAGCTCTTCGGGATTCTTCTCGAGAAGCTCACCGGCCGTCCTCGATTTCACCCCGCCCGGATACCCGCTGTGACGGTGGTAGACCTTCTGCTCGGCCTTGTTGCCCGTCAACCGCACCTGTCCTGCGTTGACGACCACTACGAAGCCGCCGCAATCGACATGAGGTGTAAACGCGGGGTTGTCCTTGCCGCGCAACACGTTGGCGATGCGGGTGGCCAGCCGGCCCAGCACCTCACCGCTGGCGTCGACGACGAACCAGCGGCGCTGATCGAGAGCATCCTGCTTACTCAGACTGTCGGTTACCTTCTGCAACTCGCTACCAAACGCTGCTCACGACGGCTTCCCGTAGGGGCCGCCTTCCTTCGGTCAGTGGCGGGGCCGACGAGACTCGAACTCGCGACCTCCGGCGTGACAGGCCGGCGTTCTAACCAGCTGAACTACGACCCCCTACCAACGGGACAGAAACAGCGTAGCTGGTTCTGATAACAGCAAAGATGGCGCACATCAAGCCGGACACCGGGATGGCCGGCGGCCGGGCCCTCAGGGCGCACTCACTCCTTGCACTTGGTGCGGGCAGAGCTGGCCGAGCAAGGCAGGCTTCGGAGGGTCAAGCATTCGTCGAGGGCCGGATCCGCCCCGAAGAGCAGAGACAAAGACATGGACGACTGGCCCAAGGCCCCGGGCAACTCGAAATCCTTGAGCTTTATCTTGGCCTTGGCGACGCCCTTGGTCGGGCTCAGCCGGATCGACACCGCCCTGACCCCGGCCGCCGTCGGCGGAGACGCATCGGAGGCCCGGTAGCGGAATTTGCTACCGTCACCCTTTAAGTCCTCGAACAGGCCTGCAGGGATCTGCGCCGAGTACACACCGACGTCGTCCTCGTCGAACAACAGCACCTCCAGGCCGGTAGAGGTCGGATCGCTGGTGAACTCGGCCAGGGGGAGCTCACCCTTCATGGAGGCCTTGTCGTCGTCAGGCCCCGGCTTGAAGCGCACCACGATCTTGCCCTTGCCGCCCAGGCTTACGTCGGTGGCCTGACAGTCACCGGTCGCGCAGGTGCCCGTGACGGTACAGAAATCTCCGTCCTCGCAGCCGTTGCCGGTCAAGTTGGCATAGACGCAGCCGGTGGTGGCGTTGCACACGTCGTCCGTGCAGTCGTTGCCGTCGTCGCACAGGAGATCATCGGGAGTGTGGGTGCAGCTCGTGACAGCGCAGGCGTCGACGGTGCAGGCCACGCCTTCCTCGCAGGAGGCTAGATGGTCGCAGCCGGCCCCACCGGGGATGCAGGTGTCGATCGTGCACGGGTCCGAATCATCGCAAAGGCTGGTGCCGGGAAAGCCGGGGGTCTCGGCAATGCAGGTCTCGTCCTGGCAATCGTCACGGCAACCGTCACCGCTGGTGGTGTTGCCGTCGTCACAGCTTTCGAACTGGTCGATCTCGGAGTTGCCGCACACCGGGCAGCCGGTGAGGCTCGGGTCGACACTGAGTATGGGCGACGGAGAGATCTGGCCGAGCAAGGCCGGGGGCTTGGCGGGATCGCGATAGGATATGCGAACATCCGCACCCCCCTGCGGTTCGGCGAGAATCTTGGTGCCGGCCTCGGCCGTCATGCTTTCGCCGATGGAGAACTCGAGGTCGTAAGCGCCGTACAGAGAGCCGTTTCCGTGAGTGGCGTCTATTTTTCCTGTTCCCGTCAACGCCAACCGGCATACATCGAATATGAATGCCTCGGCAGCGCCGCCGCTTCCGCCCAACACTTGTCCGCCGACGGTGACGTCGGCCATGCCGGTCACCACCACCTCGCCTCCGTCGCCGGCTAGCAGGTAGTAGTTCGCTCCAGGCGGGTGGCCCTTGACGTCGATTTTGCCGTCGACGGCAATGACCGCATCGGAAGTCAGCTTGACGTTGCCACCGCGTTTGGCGACGGCAGATAGGAGACTGCCATCGGCGATATTGATGCCGGCAGGCGCATCGATCTCGATTTTTCCGGCGATGGAGCATTCACCGCTGGCATCGCTCCGCACTGTCCCATAAACCTTGGCCGCGTTTTGCGGCTGGAAGTATATAGGACCACCGTAGGACCCACCTTCACACTTGCCTTTGCCGCTGTTGCCTTCGACGACCACCTTCTCGCCCACCGTGATGTCGGAACCGGCGATGAAGTAGCTGTAGCCACCGGCGCCGCCATACTGGGTTCCCTCGTAGTAGCTCAGGCCGTCCCCACCGTTCGCTCTGATCTGCACGGTATCGCGGCCCGCCGGCCCGTAAAGGACCAGGTCACGGCCGGCATTGATGTTGATCTCGCCACCATAGGCGAAGGGCATGTTGCCGCCGCTGTTGTTGACGTCGTTGGCAACCGTTATGTCCCTGCCGGCATCTATGTCGACGAGGCCGGCAACGAAGCCGCCACCGGTATCGATCGAGCCGTTGACCGTCACGTCGACAGCAGCAGCCAAACGGAGCGCTCCACCGTCATCTGGCTCCAAGTAATAGCCGGGCGCGCCCGCGCTGATGTCTACGTTGACGTCTAGCGTGACGGACCCCTGGAACGATTCCATCTCGAGCACTCCGCCCGGTGCCCCCTGGTCGGCGCCGTGCATCTTGATGGTGCCGTCGGTGTAGGAGATATCGCCCGCGCTTCGCAGGATCGCTTCTCCTCCCGGAGAGCCTGCGCCGAGAATCTTGCCGTCAACGGAGATGCTGCCGTCACCAACCGAGCACGTTCCCAAGGACGAGCCCGCACACAGTGCATCGTCGAAACACGCGGTCAGGCCATCGACCGAGCAAGCACGCCGTGCATTGACAGTCAGTGTGCCCCCGGGGGTGGAGCCACTGCCCTTGATGTCGAAAGCCGTCTTCGTGGAACCCACGTCGACCAACAGAGCGCCGCAGGAGATCGTCGCAGTGCCTTCGATCTTTCCCGACCCGGTGATGTGAACCGTGCGCAGGCCGAAATCCAAATCCCCGGGGGATTGAACCTCGACGGTGTCGCTTATCACACAGGGGTCAGCCGTCGGCAGGCATATATCGTCGGGGCCGTTGGCAGTGATGGTGGCGGCAGCCTGGTGTGCGCCGAGCAGAACTGCTGCGATGCCGAGCGCAGTATTCCTGACGAAGCGACTCATCTCGGCATCTCCGGTCGCGTGCGGACAAGATCTCTTCCGTGATTGCCCAGCGCTCGGACACCGGCGGTCTTGTGCCTGCCGGCACGCGCGATCACGCCGTGACCGCCGTTGTTGCGAGCCGTTACACCGGAAAGGTCGTTACCGCCCCCGGCGACCACGACGCCATGGCGTCCATTGTCATCGGCGGCTGCCTCCACGATCGTTCTTTTCGTGGTCAGCCGAACGCCGGAGCCTGCATTGCCGCTAGAGGTGACGCCGACGAGTCTACCGCCACTGCCGGATACGCTCAGTCCGTCACCCCCGTTGTCTTCGGCAGTGACGTTGATCAGCAGCGCACCCGACACACGCAGACGCATACCGTCGTGACGGCTGCCTTTGACAGCGACGTTCTCGATTCGTGCAAGCGTGCCTGCCTTGGCGGCAACGATGCCAGTGCCGAAGCCGACGATCTCGGACGGTGCGCCGGCCTCGCCGCCGATGATACGCGCACCGTCGTTGCCGCCAGATTCGACCCTGATGCCATGACCGATTCCGCTACCAACGATTGCGAAGCCTCCGAGATCCAGCGTCAAGGAGTCTGCCAGAGCCGGCGTGCGTAGGATGAGGCCATCGATCGGACAGCGTTGGGAGACTACGGGGTCGCCGGCTATCAGCACGGTGTCGGCGACGACGACATCACCACAGGCGCAGGCTACGCGAGCACCGTCGACGTTATCGCCGCAGACCTCGGCATGAGCTGTAGATGTCGATGATAGAAGCGCTACGAAAGTCGCAAACGCTATAGAAAGGAGAACCGACACACAGGAGTGCCGGGCTCCCCGCAAGGCCCAGGCACTAGACATGAGCGGAGCGTACCAACCCTGACTTTCGACTGTCAACGAAATTATGAGCCCCAGATGGGGGACATCTCTGAACCGCCTGCCCTCGGCGGCTCGCGCGGAGCGATCAGGCTTTGCAGCGGGTGCGCTTGCTGGTGTTCGTGCAAGGTAGGCTGCGCATGCTCAGGCAGTCATCCACAGCGGGGTCGACACCAAACAACAATGACAAGGACAACGACGGCTGATCGGCCGCCGCAGCGAGGTCGGTACCCTTGAGCGATATCTTTAGTTTCGCCACCCCCTGGGCAGGGCGAGGCCTGATCCATACCGAGTGCACGCCTTCCGTACCTACCGGCGAGTCGGCGGATCGTTTGTATCGGAACTTCGTCCCATCTCCTCGAACATCGTCGAAGAAGGTGGGCGGGATCTGAGCAGAGAACACTCCTTGTTCGGCTTGATCGAATAGGCGCAGATCCAAACCCGTATCGGTGGGTAGACTGGTCAGGTCGGCGAGCGGAAGCTCCCCTTTTATGGATGCCTTGTCGCTGTCGGCCCCCGGGTTGAACTTGACGAAGATCTTCCCGTCTTCGGCCAGGCTCGCGTCGGTGGCGCGGCATTCGCCGGATGCACAAGCCCCGGCAACGGTACAAAAGTCGTCGTCGTCACAGTCGCCGCCCGTAAGGTTAGCGTGAACGCAGCCGGTGACCGTGTTGCAGATGTCGGTCGTACATTCGTTGTCGTCATCGCAGGCCGAGTCGTCAGGCGTATGCGTGCAGGCATCCACGTCGCATGCGTCGATGGTGCAGGCCACACCTTCTTCGCAGGACGCTACATGCTCACACCCAAGACCGTCGCCCAGACAGGTGTCGATCGTACAAGCATCGCCGTCATCGCATAGCCGTGCCGCCGGAAAGCCGGGAGTGTCGGCGACGCACGCCTCGTCATGGCAGGTATCGCTGCAGCCGTCACCCGCCAAAGCGTTACCGTCGTCGCAAGTCTCACCGAAGTCGATCTCGGAGTTGCCGCAGACAGGACAGCCAGCAAGCGAGCTATCTACACGAAGTATAGGTGGTGGATCGATCGTGCCCTGCAATTCCGGCGGCTTCGTCACAGCTCTGTAGGTGATCAGGTTCCGAGCGTCGGAGCCGCCTGAAGAAATCAAACTCCCCTCTGCCATAGCCATGCTTTCGCGCACAGTAATGTCGTTGAGCCGACTGCGGTTGTCGATTCGGCCGCCGGCTCGCATCTTGAGCCGACATACATCTATCACCGTCGCACCCGATTCTTCGTCCTGGTCGTTACCTGTCTTGATCACGCCGCCTAATTCAAGATCGAACCGACCACGCAAGTACACACTACCACCATAAGCAGTCTCGTCGTAGTACCCACCACCCGTCGCCCGTGCGTTAACGACCCCGTCGATCACCATCGGGCCAAGTGACCACATGAACATTGTAGGCGTCCAGGTCTGCGATTTGTTCGATATAAGTGCCGTGTCACGGACGAAGAGACCCTCCCAAGCGTCCAGTTCTATATACCCCCCATAAGTCCCCGAGGGTTTACGGACTCCTTCGGCACGTATCTCGCCAGCGATGTCGACGAGTCCCTCATAAGCGGAGACGGAGATATTCCCGCCAATCGACTCACCAGGCCCGGCCAACGACCGAACCTCTGTCTTCTCTTCTAAGACTATGTCGCCTTCCCGGGCTCTCAAGCAAGTATAGCCGCCGTACCCAGAGTACCACCCATAGTAGTGGTAGTACCTGCCACCTCCATTGTTGCTGATGCGGGTCTTGTCGAAACCATCCGGGCCAAGGACAGCGATGTCCCCTAGTGCATCGATCTCGATGTTGCCTCCCTTCCCGATCGGATAGCGCGGGCCAGAGCTGCAATCAATGTCGCTGGTGATCGTTATGTCCCGACCACTACGCAGTATGACGTCCCCACCCCAATACCCGCCAGCCACATCAATCTCACCCGCGATATCAACATCAGTCCGCGCCCGGGCAACGACATTTCCCCCAATGCCACCTTCGCTGCCATACCCAGTGAGCGACGTAGCATCGCCGCGAAGCCGGCCCCTAACGATCACTGCGCCCATCGTGGACTCTAGCCCGATGCTGCCACCAGCCCCATCGCCTCCACCACTAGCGCCCAGATCCACAAAACCGTCGATCACGACGTCCCCCGCAGCTGTCATGTCGACATACGCCGGAGCGACGTCGCGACCAGCTATCTTCGCATCGAACTCGATCCTACCGCTGCCAACCGAACATGAACCCAAGCCGCGCGAGACACACGTCGAGTCGCTCAAGCACGGAGTCGTGGAGTCCGCCGAGCACGTCCTCGACGCAATAACTGAAAAGTAACCGTACTCCTCTCCTCGCGTGTCGATGGCAATACTCTTGCGTCCGCCTTCAGCATGAAATGCACCGCACGTCAGATGCATCATGTTTCCTACTAACCGGCCTTCATCTGTGATTCGTAGCGTGCGGGATCCGAAATCCAAGTTGTTGGTGGTAACAAAGACCTCTTGATCGACTACGCAAGGATCATCCAGAGGACTGCAAATGTCATCGGGGCTTTCCGCGACAATGGCGGCGTGACCTAGCTGTGCTGCAGTTGAGCCAAGCACACACATAACCACGGCTATCCTCAGCACGCGATTCATCGAACGCCGCGGGTCCTCCGCCTAACTTTCAGCCTGAATCCGTTGTCGATGGACGTAAATCCTTCGATACGATTACCCCCTCCACGCACTACGAGCCCATGCAAGCCGTTTTCACTAGCGACAACGCTTCCGATATCGTTACGATTTCCGTGACAGACTATTCCGTAGCGACCATTCTTGGATGCTACCCCATCAACGATCACGCCGTTCGCGTCGAGCCTGATCCCAGTGATCGCGTTGGCTGCCGCTTCTACATCACGTAGTTGCCCACCTTGGCCCCTTAACCGGATGCCGTTGCCACCGTTCTTAACAGCGCGAACATCTGACAGGATCGCTCCGGCGGTACGCATCGAAAGCCCATCGTAGCGATTCCCACTTACGACTATAGATTTGATGGCACTGACTGCTTGTGCATGGTTCGCCTGTACCCCGGTGCCAAACCCTGCGAGTTCAGCGCGAGAGGAAGATGTCCCGCCAACAATCACTGCCCCGTCGCTACCCCCTGCAAGAACTCTAAGCCCAACGCCATACCCGCTCCCCACGATCGAGAGACCGTTGAGGTCCAGCCTAATAGACTCACGATCCCGAGATGCGGCGATCACCAGACCGTCGAACCGGCACCGTTCACGCACGACTGGATCGCCGGGCAACAGTTTCGTATCGCTGACTACAACATCACCGCACGCACACGGAACACGCACGCCGTCGATGTTGTCGCCGCATGTCGCGGACACACCGATAGTGGGGAGCAGTAGTAGAAAGGCAGCCGACAGCGCCGGGGGCAGGATACGCTGGGCCACCCGTCTGGGGCCAGCGGTCAGCACGCCGATGACCCTATTCGCCCGAACGACGCCCTGTCAAGGAGAGTTTAGGCGCGTCCGTGACCGTGCGTGTTTCGCCTCAACCACGTGTATCCTGTAACGCCCGAGGTTCGTGACTCCAACGGGGGATACGCGACACGGCAGCGATCGATGCTTATCAGATACAAAATCAGCGGGCTCGCCTTGATTGCTTGCACGGTCACAGCCTGCGATCTGCAAACGTCACGCCCTCAGTCTTACAGCTGCCCTGACTGCAACATCGTCTTGATCTCCATGGATACGCTGCGTGCGGATCACGTCGGCGCTTACGGTTACAAGCGCCCTACCACTCCCAACATCGATGCGCTGGCTGAAAAAGGAGTGCTGTTCGAAAACGCCATCAGCCAATCCTCATGGACTCGGCCGGCGCACATGTCGATGTTCACCGGACTCCACCCCGCCGAACACGGCTACATCGCGCTCGCCGACCGTGGCCGCTTGAGCGACGATGTCCCAATGCTGGCCGAGGTGCTGGCCGACAACGGATACACGACTGCCGCTTTCACCGGCGGTGTGAACATGGCGCCGGCTTTCGGTTTCGACCGAGGGTTCGAGATGTACCGCGTCAACGGCCGTGTGTTTCGCGACAGCCTCGAGGAATTCAAGCTGTGGATGGAGGAACACGCCGACCGCAAGTTCTTCCTTCTGCTACACGGCTACGATCCGCATACGCCCTATCATTCAGACCCTATCGATCGCGCGGCTCTCGGCCTCGACAAGCCTCCACCCGGTAAGCGCTACAGGCGCATCTGCAAGAAAGACGAAGGCCCGCGCAACATCAGGCCCTTCATCGCCGAGTACGACGGCGGCATACACCGGGGCGACCGCTACGTCGGCAAGTTTCTGGCCCACATGGCCAAGCTCAGCGTACTCGACAAGACCGTCGTAATCTTTACGTCCGACCACGGCGAGGAATTCCTCGAGCACGGGCGATGCTTCCATCTAACCACGCTGTACCGCGAGGTCTTGCACGTCCCCTTGATCGTCACCGGCCCCGGCATCGAGGCCAGACGTATCAAACAACTGGTCCCGGCCTCAGTGAGTATCGCGCCTACCATTCTCGACATCGCCGGAATCGCTGACCACCCGATCCCCGGGCCCTCCCTGGCGGCCGCACTATCGGGCCAGACACCGTCCTTTGATACCGTGCAGAGCGAGACCTCTCGGCGTATGGAAGGCGGACGAGGCCAAGGACACCTGCAGTCGCTGACGGGCGCCAGCGAAAAACTCATCCATTGGATCACCCTCGAACGCTACGACTATTTCGACCTTCGCACGGATCCGCGCGAACTCTCTCCAATAGAGGAAGACCCACGCATGGAAACCATGAAGGCCGCCTTGGCAGCCTGGCGCGAAGCCCACGACACTCCCGCGCCGGCCCACGAAGAGACCCCGCAGACCGAGAAACTCGAAAAGGAGTTGCGCTCTCTCGGATACGTCGACTAGCAAAGGCTGACTGGCCCGGGACCACCGAACAGAACTATGGAAGGCCACGCTCGGCGGCTTCCCGTCAACGAGGGCCCAGCGCAGCCATAAAGGTCGCGTACCCGTCCTCGCCCCAGTCACCGTGGCATCGGGCTGCACGCGAGAGCAGCCAGTCTTCGGCGGCTCCATGGGACAGCAGCTCGATGCCGAAGTCATGCTGTACCGCCGGCGGCGTGCCGGCCGGAAAATCACGATCGAACATGCGCGCTGCCATCAACTGCCCTACCGACGGGCGGGGATGGTAGTCGGGCCTGAAGTACTCACTCGACACGACCGGGGTCAGCACCCCCTCCAAGGTCACGCTGTTCGGATAGTCGAAGTCGTAGTACCTGATAGTAGACGCGCACTGCTTCTGCTTCTCACGCAGGAAGGCGAGTGTTGCGAGTTCGGCAAGAGCCTCGGATTGGCACGGATACTGCCACGCGTGGAAGGGATTGAAGTACGCATACACATCCACCCCGGCCCTGCAGAACCCGTCGATGACATGTTCGAGCTCGGCCACGCCGTCAGCGGAAAACGCGTTGACCGGTTGCACGCCCGCCGTCTCGCGCGAATCGCCGCTATCCGGAAAGATCCGCCGTCTGGCCCTTTCCATGTCGAGGCTTCGCGAGGTCAGATCGGCCCGCTGGTAAGCTCGCAGGTACTCGGGTCTGGCTGCCCCGGCATCTCGCGTGAGGATCGCCGAAACGAGGCCGACATTGGTGCCGATGGCCCAGCCGCTCAAGGCCAGCGAATACGCACGCCGCAGGCGCGCCCAATGGTTGGGGCTTCCATCAGCATGAAAGTCGAGAAGTGATTCGTCGAAGCCGTACCTGACCTGCGCGACGGCTTCGGCCCGAAGAAAGGAGTCCAGATTTACGATCGCCGTTTCCAGGTTCGTGTTGTCCAGGGAGGCATCCGCGAACCTTCTGGTTTCGTAAGGCGTGCCCCCTGAGACGGCGTGATTGAAGAAGGAGCGCCCGATCAGATTGCCCGCCTCGAGGGGGTCGAAAGCGTCCCTGGCCCAGGAGGCGCCGTAGACGGCAACCGACGGCGCGAATTCGTCGAACAGAATGGGCTTGTAGGTCCTCCCCCATCCCGACAAGAGCTGAACGATGTCCTGATTGTCGGCGCGCGTCATGTAACGGAACGCGACCAGGTTGATCGACGCGACGACGAGGGATACCACAACCACCGAGCACGCAAAGATCTTGAGAAACCTATGTGCAGGCGTGCCCATGACGCTTTAGAACTGGAAGTATATGAACGGGCTGAGGTTCGACAGCGTGAACCAGGCGGAGATGAACACGACCGCCGTTGCCACCGCCCAACGCGTCGACACATCGAAGCCGAGCCAGGCCGGCACGAGAGGGGTGGCCTGCTCGTCCCTGTACTCCTCGACGTGGAGAGCGGCCTGAACCGATTGGAACAACTCCATGGTGTTGGGCATCAGCCACACAATCACCATGTACAGAGGAATGAGTGGCACGATGCCGCGAGTGAGTTCGGCCACGCTGTGCCAGCCCGACATTCCCATCATTGCAACCATCAGATGCCAGGCGCTGACGAGATCCGGAGAACGGAAGACGACCCATGCGAACGACACAGCCAAGAAGGTCGCAGCAACCGACACCAGACGGGCCGTAACCGAAAGTGCCGGCGAACGCCGCACGCGATCACGCAAGCCAGGCGCCCACCTCGATACGCCCGCTCTCCACAGATGGTTCCAGGATAGATAGGCACCGTGCATGAGCCCCCACACCACGAAGGTCCAGGCAGCCCCGTGCCACAGGCCGCCTAAGCCCATGGTAATCATCAACGCAGCCACGGTGCGGGCCAGGCCAAGACGACTGCCGCCCAGAGGAATGAAAAGGTAGTCGCGGAGAAATCTCGACAACGTTATGTGCCAGCGTCTCCAGAAGGTCCGAACATTCTCGGCCTTGTAGGGAGAGAAAAAGTTGACGGGCAGGCGCAGGCCGAACATGAAACCGAGGCCGATGGCCATGTCGGAATACGCCGAAAAATCGAAATAGATCTGGAAACCGTAGCCTATGCCGGCAGCCCAGCCGTCGAGAAATCCGACAGGACCGCCCTTCGCCGCGGCCTCATAGATGATATCCAGATAGGGGACGAAGGGATCGATGAGGACGGCTTTCTTGAAGAGTCCGAGAGAAAACAACGCGATGCCTGCAGCCAGATAGTCGGCGCGCAGGTGCCAATGTTGACGCGAAGCCAGCTGAGGAAGCATGTCGTGCTGTCTGACGATGGGACCGGCTATCAGCTGGGGAAAGAAGGACACGAACAGGACGTGATCCCAGAACGGGAGCCTCTCGACACGGCCTTTGTAGGCATCGACCAGCAGGCTGATCTGCTGGAACGTGAAAAACGAGATGCCGATCGGCAGTACGATCTCGGGCACCGGTAAGCGGGCTTGCAACCCCGTATTGAGAGATTCGACCACGAAGGCGGCGTACTTGTAGTAGGCAATCAGGCCGAGGTTGAATGCGACACCGACTACGACCAACCAACGGTTGGTTGATTCTCCCGCGCCGGCCAGCATCGCACGCGCCACGGCGTGGTTGAACAGGATCGAGGCGGCCAGCAGCACGACGTAGGCGGGTATCCAATATCCGTAGAAAACGAAGGAAGCGACGATGAGAAGAGGCTTGCCGAGCCTGTCGTCGCTGCGGCCGACGACCCAATACGCCGCCAGCACGACGAGCAGGAAACCCAGGAAGGAGTGTGACGCAAAAACCACCGGGCTACCTGGTGGGTCGGTGTTGCCTCACGCGGCTTGTTTCACCCCTGACCCGGCGCGCGATCCCGGATCGCTCCGTCGAGGGCGCACGAAACCCGGCTGACCGAAATGGAGGGCGGCTGCCAGCAAAGTAACTGTCCCTATGAAGCAAACGAGCATGTTGAAGGCCACCAGCAAACCGAGAAGTCGATTTGGAGGAAAGTTCGACAGCGCCAAGACCAGGAATCCGACGAACACGACCAGCGCATTGTAGAAGATCGCGACGCCCGTGCTCGCAAAGGTTTCGGTGAGCGCCTTCTCTCGCGGTTCGCCGCCGCGGCGAGCGGTCTGATACTTGAGCACGAAATGGATCGCGTAGTCGACGCCGATTCCCAGAGCCATGGAACTCATCAACGCCATGGTCACACCAAGGGGCGAGCCCGAGACTCCCAGGAGGCCGAAGTTGAGGAGTATCGCAATTGCAACCGGCATAACCGTCAGCAGGCCGCCGAGTAGAGACCTACACATCAGCCCCGTCAGCAACGCTACCAGAGCGACACCGAGCAGCAGACTACGAACCTGCCCCGACACGATCAGCTCCACGAATGTCGCCGTCGTGCGAGAGGTCCCCGAAGCCGTGGCTTCTACCCCCAGCGGCGCCAGGTGCTCCGCGGCGTAAGCGTTCACCGTATTGATCATGTCCATGGCGATCGGCGAGGAGTCCGAGTTGACCAACAGCCTTACGTTGGCCTTCTCGTAGTCGTAGTCGACCACGTCATCGAAGTCGTCGGGTTCTCCCGATAGAGAGTACAGAAGCAGGTACTGGGCTATGAGCTCGCGATCGTCAGGCACCCGGTAGCCGTCGGGATCGTCCGGATTCATCACCTGGTTCATGCGCTTTATGAAGTCGACGATGGAGCGTGTTTCGGCGATACGGCCGCCGGCTTCCATGAAGTCCTGAAACTTCTCGACCTCTCTGAGAACTTCCGGGCGTTTCCACGTGTCCAACTCGCCGCCTTCGAGCACGACTTGCAGGGGAACCGAGCCGTTGAAGTAGCGTACGAACTCATGGTCGGCCAGCTTGACCGGATTGCCTCGGGGAAAGTTGCGCAGCAGAGAACCGTCCACGGTGATACTTGGTATCGTTGC
>JANQEO010000073.1 GCA_028278325.1 Candidatus Binatia bacterium | reverse complement strand
CGTCAACGTAGTCTTACCGTGATCTACGTGACCTATCGTGCCCACGTTGACGTGAGGCTTACTACGATCAAACTTCTCCTTGGCCATCCCTGCTCTCCTCTCAGCGAGGTTCCTTTTTCATCAAGTGCCCGTAGCTCTGGCGGTCAGTTCTTCGGAAACAGACGCGGGCACGGGTTCATAGTGTCCGAATTGCATCGTGTAAGTAGCACGCCCTTGCGTGCGCGAGCGTAGCTCGGTCGCGTAACCGAACATCTCGGCGAGCGGCACGATGGCCTTGACGACCTGGGCCCCCGCCCGAGAATCCATGCTCTGGACACGGCCGCGCCGCCCGTTCAGGTCGCCGATGACGTCGCCCATGTACTCTTCGGGCACGACCACCTCGACTTCCATCAGAGGCTCCAGCAGGATCGGCGATGCTTGCCGAAGGGCGTCCTTGAACGCCATGGATCCCGCAATCTTGAACGCGATCTCCGAGGAGTCGACGTCGTGATAGGAGCCGTCGAATAGACGGACCTTGCAATCGATCACCGGATAGCCGGCCAATACGCCTGAGGTCATCGCCTCCTCGACGCCCTTGCCGACGGCCGGAATGTACTCTTTCGGGATCGCGCCGCCCTTGATCTCGTCGACGAATTCGAACCCGCCGCCCGGGTCCAACGGTGAGACCTCGATCTCGACGTGTGCGAATTGACCACGCCCGCCCGTCTGCTTGACGAAACGGGTATTCTGCGTGACCGCCTTGCGAACTGTCTCGCGGTAGGCGACCTGCGGTTTGCCGACGTTGGCGTTGACGTTGAACTCGCGCGTAAGGCGATCGACGATGATCTCCAGGTGCAGTTCACCCATACCCGAGATCAGAGTTTGCCCCGTCTCGTCGTCGTGGGTGATGCGGAAGGACGGATCCTCGGCCGCGATCTTGGCCAGGGCTGCAGAGACCTTCTCCTGATCCGCCTTGCTCTTGGGCTCGATGGCGATCGCGATCACCGGCTCCGGGAAGCTCATCTTTTCGAGCAACACGGGAGTATTCATCGCGCACAGCGTGTCACCGGTGGTCACCGTCTTGGGTCCCACCATTGCGCAAATGTCTCCGGCCGAGGCTTCCTTGATGTCCTCACGGTTGTTGGCGTGCATCTTTAGCAAACGCCCTATTCGCTCTTTCTTGCCCTTGGTGGCGTTCAGCACCGTCTCGCCGACCTTGATCGAGCCCGAATAGACGCGCATGAACGAAAGCGTGCCGACGTAGGGGTCGGTCATGATCTTGAACGCCAGAGCCGAGAACGGCTCCCCTACGGCGCGCTTCAGTTCGACGGCATCGCTGCTGTCGGGATGGGTCCCGACGACCGTATCGACGTCCTCCGGGGACGGCAGATAATCGATCACCGCATCGAGCATCGCCTGGACGCCCTTGTTCTTGAACGCTGACCCGCAAAGAACCGGACAGATCTGCATCGACAGAGTGGCTTCGCGCAGGGCGCGCCGGATCTCGTCGTCAGGGATGTCCTCGCCCTCGATGAACTTCTCGAGCAGGGTCTCGTCGACTTCAGCCAATGCCTCGATAAGCTTCTCGCGGCACTGCCCCGCCCTGCCTTCGAGCTCCGCCGGGATCTCTTCCACGGCCATGTCGACGCCGTAGTTGGTTTCGGACCACACGACCGCCTTCATACGAACCAAGTCCACGATGCCGGAGAAGTTCTCCTCCGAACCGATCGGCAACTGGATCGGAACAGCCGGCGCCTGCAAACGGCTTCGCAGCTGCGAAACAACCTCGTCGAAGTTGGCTCCGACGCGATCCATCTTGTTGACGAACGCGATTCGGGGGACTCCGTATCGATCGGCCTGGCGCCAGACCGTTTCGGACTGAGGCTCAACCCCGCCCACGGCGCAGAATACCGCCACGGAACCGTCCAGAACGCGCAGGGATCGCTCGACTTCGATGGTGAAATCGACGTGACCCGGAGTGTCGATGATGTTGATGCGATAATCGCGCCAGTAACAGGTCGTGGCCGCCGAAGTGATGGTGATGCCGCGCTCCTGTTCCTGGACCATCCAGTCCATGACGGCGGCGCCGTCGTGAACCTCACCGATCTTGTGACTTATGCCGGTGTAGAAAAGGATGCGCTCGGTAGTCGTTGTCTTACCGGCATCAATGTGGGCCATGATCCCGATGTTGCGCGTCTTGCTCAGAGAGTGAGTGCCGGCCATGACAGATCTCTTCCCGCTCCCCGACGACCTACCAGCGGTAGTGCGCGAAGGCCTTGTTGGCCTCGGCCATACGGTGCGTGTCTTCGCGCTTCTTGACCGACGCGCCGCGATTGTTCGCCGCCTCGAGCAGTTCGGCGGCCAACTTCTCGCTCATGCTCTTTTCGGGCCTGGATCGCGCCTGATTGATGATCCAGCGGATAGCCAGTGCCGTACGACGAGAGGGACGTACCTCTACAGGAACCTGGTAGGTTGCGCCGCCGACACGACGAGAGCGCACTTCGACTGCCGGCCGGACGTTGTCCAGCGCTCGCTTGAAAAGCTCGAGGCCGTCCTCGTTGCCACGCTCCTGCACCTTGTCGATCGCACCGTAGAAAACCCGCTCGGCCAGGCTCTTCTTACCGGAGAGCTGGATGGAGTTGATGAACTGGGTCACCACCTTCTCCCCGTACTTGGGATCAGGCACGATCTCGCGCTTCTTGGCTGGTCCCTTTCGCGACACTACCGCTCCCTCCGCCTACTTGGGCCGCTTGGCCCCGTACTTCGAACGGCCCTGACGCCTATCGGAAACGCCCACCGTATCCAGCGTGCCGCGAACTACGTGATAACGAACGCCCGGAAGATCCTTGACGCGGCCACCTCTTATAAGGACGACCGAGTGCTCTTGGAGATTGTGCCCCACGCCCGGAATGTAAGCCGTCACCTCGATGCCGCTGGTGAGGCGCACCCTGGCGACCTTGCGCAGCGCCGAGTTCGGCTTCTTGGGTGTGCTCGTGTAGACGCGCGTACACACGCCCCTTCGCTGAGGCGAAGCCTGAAGCGCCGGCGTATTGGACTTCGCCGCCAGCTTCTTGCGTCCCTTTCGGACGAGCTGATTTATCGTCGGCACAGTTACTCCTAAAAACATGCAGCCCGCCGAGCGGCGCTGCCCGGCCGGGCATCACCGCGGGTCAACGGGCCAAAGAACCCGAAAACCTAAGCCGAGCTGTCTAAACAGTCAAACCTGACGCGTACCTCAGGCCCCCAAAACCTGCTCGAGGACCTGGCTCAGGTCGTCCTCGGCCAGGTCGCTGACTCCCGGGGCCCACGCATCGACCTTCGCGTAGGCCGCCACGCCGGTCCCCGCAGGGATCACGCGGCCCATGATCACGTTTTCCTTCAGGCCCATGAGCATATCGGTCGAACCGGTCACAGCCGCCTCGGTCAAAACCTTCGTCGTCTCCTGGAAGGAAGCCGCCGATATGAAGCTCTCAGTGGCCAAGCTGGCCTTGGTGATGCCCAGCAACAGCGGCTCACCGATGGCCGGCTGCTTGCCGTCGTCGAGCAACTGGCGGTTGGCCAGCTCGAAGCGGGCCTTCTCGATCTGATCGCCGACGAGGAAGGTCGAATCACCGGCATCCTTGATCTTCACGCGCCTGAGCATCTGCCTGACGATGACCTCGACGTGCTTGTCGTTGATACGCACGCCCTGGAGGCGGTAGATTTCCTGAACCTCGTCCACCATGTAGGCCGCCAGCTCCTTTTCCCCCTTGACGGTAAGAATGTCGTGGGGATTGGAAGCACCGGCGTGCAGCTGTTCGCCTGCTCGAACGCGGTCGCCCTCCTGGACCAGCACGTGCTTACCCTTGACGATCAGGTACTCACGGGGCTCGCCCACCTCCGGAGTCACGATGACCTTGCGCTTACCCTTGGTGTCCTTGCCGAAGGTGACGATGCCGTCGATCTCCGAGATTACGGCATGCTCCTTAGGACGCCGGGCCTCGAAGAGTTCGGCTACCCGAGGCAGCCCGCCGGTAATGTCCTTGGTCTTGGTGGTCTCCCTGGGGATCTTGGCGATGACGTCCCCGGGCTGAACAACGGTATCGTCGTCGACGTTGAGGTAGGCCCCCTCGGGCAATCCGTACCTCGCTTCGCCCCCGCGCAGGCGTTCGAGGACCTTGCCGTCCGGTCCCGTGATGACCAAGCGCGGTCTGCGATCCTCGGCGCCCTTGCTCACCGCGATCACCTTCGCAGCAAGCCCCGTATTCGGGTCCACCTGCTCCTTCATGGTCTCACCGTCGACGATGTCGCCGAACTTAACGGTTCCACCTATCTCGGTGATGATCGGAGTCATGAAAGGATCCCACTCCGCGATCAGCTCGCCGCCCTCCACGCTGTCGCCGTCGTGCTTGCGCAATCGCGCACCGTGGACCAAGGGATAACGCTCACGCTCGCGGAACTGGTCGTTCTCCAGGGGCTCACAGATCGCGATCTCGCCGGTACGGTTCATGACCACCGCGTAGCCTTCCCGGTCCACGACGGTGTCGACGTTGATGTACTTGACGACGCCTCCGTTGCGCGGCTCCAGTGTCGTTTGCTCCGCGCGGCGGCTGGCCGTTCCGCCGATGTGGAACGTTCGCATGGTCAGCTGGGTTCCCGGCTCCCCGATCGACTGAGCCGCGATAACACCGATGGCCTCACCGATGTTGACCAGATGGCCGCGGGCCAGATCACGGCCGTAACACAGGGAACAGACCCCTCGGGGTGACTGGCACGTCAGCACCGACCGGATCTTGACCCTTTCCACGCCGGCGCCTTCGATCCTCTCGACCAGATCCTCGGTAATCTGCTCGTTGGCGGCCACGAGCGTATCGCCCGAGAACGGGTCGCGGATGTCGTCCAGGGCCACACGGCCGAGCACCCTGTCGCCGAGGCCCTCGATCACCTCTCCGCCCTCGATCAACGGGGCGAGTTCGATGCCGTCCAAAGCGCCGCAGTCGAGCTCGGAAATCACGGCGTCCTGGGCGACGTCGACGAGACGGCGCGTCAGGTATCCCGAGTTCGCCGTCTTCAAGGCGGTGTCGGCCAATCCTTTGCGCGCACCGTGGGTGGAGGTGAAGTACTGCAACACCGTCAACCCCTCGCGGAAGTTGGCCGCGATCGGCGTCTCGATGATCTCGCCCGACGGCTTGGCCATCAGCCCGCGCATGCCGGCCAACTGACGCATCTGCTGAGCGCTGCCCCGAGCCCCGGAGTCCGCCATCATGTAGATCGGGTTGAAGCTCTCTACGTCGTGGCGCTTGCCCTCGGTATCGACATGATGCTCGGTCGCCATCTCCGACATCATCTCGTCTGCGATGCTGTCGGTTACTCCGGCCCAGATGTCGACTACCTTGTTGTAGCGCTCACCGTTGGTGATGAAGCCGGCCTCGTACTGCTTCTGAATCTCCGACACCGAATCGGACGCCTGATCAAGAAGCTTCTGTTTGCCGTCCGGGATCTTCATGTCTTTGATCCCGATCGAGATGCCGGCCTTGGTCGCCATCGAGAATCCCAGATCCTTGAGGCGGTCGGCCAGGATGACGCAAGCCTTGTTGCTGCAGTTCCTGTAGCTGACATCGACGAGATCGCCGAGGGCCCGCTTGTTCATGACCTTGTTGACGTGCTCGAATCCGACTTCGTCGGGAACCAGCTCGTAAAGGAGCACTCGTCCGACGGTCGTGTCCACGACCATGCCGTCGTAACGAACCTTGATACCCGCGTGAAGCGAGCAGACACCTTGGTCGTAGGCCATCCGGACTTCGCCGAAGTTGGCGAAAGCCTTGCCCTCGCCGTCAGCCCCGGAACGCTGGCGGGTCATATAGTAAAGGCCGAGCACGATGTCCTGGGTGGGCACGATGATCGGCTTGCCGTGCGCAGGCGATAGGATGTTGTTGGTCGACATCATCAGCGTGCGCGCCTCGACCTGTGCTTCGACCGACAGCGGCACGTGAACGGCCATCTGATCGCCGTCGAAGTCCGCGTTGAAGGCGGCACACACCAGCGGGTGCAGCTGAATGGCCTTACCTTCTATGAGGACCGGCTCGAATCCCTGCACGCCGAGCCTGTGCAGCGTGGGCGCACGGTTCAAGAGCACGGGATGTTCACGGATGACCTCATCGAGGATGTCCCACACCTCGGGACGCTCCTGCTCCACCATTTTCTTTGCGCTCTTGATGGTCGTGACCAGACCCTTCTCTTCCAGACGTCCGTAGATGAACGGCTTGAACAGCTCGAGCGCCATCTTCTTGGGAAGACCGCACTGGTGAAGGCGTAACTCAGGACCGACGACGATGACCGAACGGCCGGAGTAGTCGACTCGCTTGCCGAGGAGGTTCTGGCGGAAGCGGCCGGTCTTACCTTTGAGCATGTCGCTCAACGACTTCAGCGGACGCTTGTTGGCTCCCGTGATCGGACGGCCGCGACGGCCGTTGTCGAACAGGGCATCGACGGCCTCCTGGAGCATGCGCTTTTCGTTGCGCACGATGATGTCGGGCGCGCTGAGCTCCATGAGTCTCTTTAGACGGTTGTTACGGTTGATCACGCGACGATAGAGGTCGTTGAGATCAGAGGTCGCGAAGCGGCCACCGTCGAGCGGCACCAAGGGCCGCAGATCAGGCGGTATGACCGGGATGACCTCCAGGATCATCCACTCGGGCCGCGCACCCGAATTCTGGAAGGCCTGCACGACACGGAGGCGCTTTACGTACTTCTTGCGCTTGGCCTCACTATTCGTGTCCGCCAGCTCGATCTTGAGATCTTCCGACAGATCATCGAGGTCGAGGTTCTCGAGCACTTGGCGAGCTGCCTCTGCACCCATGCCGCATTCGAAAGAGCCGGGGCCGAACTCCTCGACCTTCTCCCGGTACTGGGCCTCGGTCAGTAGAGAGTTCTCGGGCAGATCGGTCTCGCCGGGATCTATAACCAGATAGTTCTCGTAATAGAGAACCTTCTCCAGGCCCTTGAGCGTCAGGTCCAGCAGCGTCGCGACCCTGCTCGGCAAGCTCTTGGTGAACCAAATGTGCGCGATCGGCGTGGCCAACTCGATGTGGCCCATCCTCTCCCGGCGCACCTTGGACTGGATGACCTCGACACCGCACTTCTCGCAGACGACGCCTCTGTGGCGCATCCTCTTGTACTTGCCGCAGTTACACTCGTAGTCCTTGGTCGGCCCGAAGATCTTCGCGCAGAACAAACCGTCGCGCTCGGGCTTGAAGGTACGGTAGTTGATCGTTTCCGGCTTCTTCACTTCGCCGTGCGACCACGAACGGATCGTGTCGGGCGAGGCGACGTTGATCCTCAGCGCGGTAAAGCTGCGGGGATCTTTGGGCTTGTCGAAAAGCTGAGTGAGAAGGTCTTCCATCACGCTGCTTCCTCCTCTTCGACCAGGTTGACGTCAAGGCAAAGGGACTGGAGCTCCTTGACCATGACGTTGAATGACTCGGGCAGGCCGGGCTCGAGTTGGTTCTCGTTGCGGACGATGGCCTCGTACATGCGCGTTCGCCCGGCGACGTCGTCGGACTTGACCGTGAGCATTTCCTGGAGCGTATATGCCGCGCCGTAGGCTTCCAGGGCCCAGACTTCCATCTCACCGAGGCGCTGTCCGCCGAATTGCGCTTTACCGCCCAGCGGCTGCTGCGTGACCAGCGAGTACGGCCCAGTCGAACGCGCGTGGATCTTGTCGTCGACCAGGTGGTGAAGCTTGAGCATGTACATGACACCGACGGTCACGGGCATGTCGAAAGCCTCACCCGTCTTACCGTCCTTGAGCATGCACTGCCCGGTTTCCGAAAGCTGAGCCATCGACACCATATCGAAAATCTCGGCCTCGGACGCGCCGTCAAACACGGGGGTCGCAACGTGAACGCCGCTGGCCGCCTTGTGCGCCAGCTTCTCGAGATCCTGGCTGGACAAACCGTCGATGAAACCCTCGGAACCGCTGCCCGGGTAGACATGTTTCATCTTGCTACGAAGCCCGTCGATGTCACTCTTGTCAGCCAAGCCCTTGAGATCCTCGCCGAGCTTGCGCGCCGCCCAGCCCAGGTGGGCCTCGAGGATCTGCCCGACGTTCATTCGGGACGGAACGCCCAGTGGATTCAGGCAAACATCGACAACGGTGCCGTCCTCCAGGAACGGCATGTCTTCCTCTGGAACGATGCGCGAAACCACGCCCTTGTTGCCGTGGCGCCCGGCCATCTTGTCTCCGATCTGCAGTCGGCGCTTGATGGCCACGAACACCTTGACCATCTTGATGACGCCGGGGGCCAGCTCGTCCCCTTGGGAAAGCCGGTCGAGCTTGCTGTCGAACTGGACGTTGATGGCGTTGTTCTTCGAATTCATCGCGTCGACGATACGGGTGAGCTCTTCTTCCACCTTCTCGTCGCCGACCTTGATCTCGGCCCAATAGCTGGGAGGTATCTCTTCCAACACCTCACGGCTGACCGGCGAGTCCTTGGGCAACAACACCTTGCGCGCGTAGTCGGTGAGGCGCGTAGCGGTGATCTTGCCGTCGAGGAGCCGGATGATGCTCTCGAGTGCGTTGTTGCGGATGATGCGCAACTCATCGGCACGGTCGTTCTCGAGGCGGTTCCTCTCCTGTCCTTCGATGAGCGCGGCCCGCTCGTCGATGGCCGTACCCTTCCGCGAGAACACGCGGGCGTCGATCACCGTGCCCTCCGTGCCCGGAGGCATACGCAGAGAGGTGTCGCGGACTTCACCCGCTTTCTCGCCGAAGATGGCTCTCAGTAACTTCTCCTCGGGGGACAGCTGGGTCTCGCCCTTGGGCGTTATCTTTCCGACGAGGATGTCACCGGGGCCGACTTCGGCTCCGATTCTGATGATACCGCTGTCGTCGAGATCCTTGAGGGCCTCTTCTCCGACGTTAGGAATGTCGCGGGTTATCTCCTCCGGTCCGAGCTTGGTGTCGCGCGCGACAGCCTCGAACTCCTCGATGTGAACTGAGGTGAAGAAGTCATCCTTGACCAACCGCTCCGACAGCAGGATGGAATCCTCGAAGTTGTAGCCATTCCACGGCATGAAGGCGACGACGACGTTTCGGCCAAGAGCCAGATCGCCGAGCTCGGTCGAAGGCCCGTCGGCTATGACCTCGCCCTGCTTCACGCGTTCGCCAACGACCACGATCGGACGCTGGTTGATGCAGGTGTTCTGGTTGGAACGCTCGTACTTGACCAGGTTGTAGATGTCGACACCCGGATCACGGGGTCCCACCGGCCGGTCGGCCTTCACAACGATACGCTTGGAATCGACGCTCTCGACGACTCCCGAGCGCTTAGCGACAACCGTCACGCCGGAGTCCCTCGCAACGGTGAATTCCATGCCCGTTCCCACCAACGGTGCGTCGGTGCGCAGCAGTGGCACTGCCTGACGCTGCATGTTCGATCCCATGAGGGCGCGGTTGGCGTCGTCGTGCTCCAAGAAGGGGATCAAAGAAGCAGCCACGCTGACCAGCTGATTGGGCGACACGTCCATGAGCGTAAGGCTGTCCGGCCGCACGACCGTCGAGTCCATCGTCTGCTCACCTTGGGGCGAGATACCCTTCTTACGGGCGGCCACCATCTCGTTGACGAAGCGTCCGTCGTGATCGATGGGCGCGTTGGCCTGCGCGATCGTATGCTCTTCCTCTTCCAAAGCCGTGAGATACAAGACGTCGTCGGAAACGACGCCGTTCTCGGCTTTGCGATACGGGGTCTCCACGAAGCCATACCTGTTGATGCGCGCATAGCTGCTGAGGCTCGAGATAAGACCGATGTTGGGTCCCTCAGGAGTCTCGATCGGACAAACCCTCCCGTAGTGGGTGGGGTGCACGTCACGCACGTCGAAGCCGGCGCGCTCTCTGGTAAGACCGCCCGGCCCCAGAGCCGAAAGCCTACGCTTGTGCGTGATCTCCGACAGTGGGTTGGTCTGGTCCATGAACTGGCTCAGCTGACTGGAGCCGAAGAACTCCTTTATAACGGCCGAGACGGGCTTATAGTTGATCAGCTCCTGGGGCATGAGGGTTTCCAGGTCCTGGAGGCTCATGCGCTCACGGATGGCCCGCTCCATCCTCAACAGTCCGATGCGGTACTGGTTCTCGGCCAGCTCCCCGACCGTGCGGACGCGCCGGTTGCCGAGGTGGTCGATGTCGTCGACCGAACCGTTGCCGTTACGAAGGAAGATCAGGTAGCTGACGACGGCCAGAATATCCTCGCGCCGCAGCGTCCCCTGCTCGAGCGGGACGTCCAAGCCCAGCTTGTGGTTGAGCTTGAGGCGACCTACCTGCGAGAGGTCGTACTTGTCGGGGTTGAAGAACAAGTCGTTGAAGAACTGTGTGGCGGTGTCGACCGTGGGCGGATCGCCCGGACGCAGGCGCTTGTAGATATCTATGATCGCGTCCTGAGGATTCTCGATCTTGTCGAGAATCAGCGTGTTGCGCAGCGAGGGACCGCGGTTGAGATCATCGATGTATAGAAGGTCGATCTTCTCGATCTTCTTCTCGCGGATCACGTCGAACAGCTCGGCCGTGACCACGGCATTGCACTCGACGAGCACTTCCCCTGTGGACGGATCGACGATGTCGTGGGCTGCAACGCGCCCGATGATCTCGTCCATCGCGATGGGGATTTCCTCGACCTTCGCCTCTGCGAGTTCTCGCAGTGCCTTGCGGGTGATCTTGCGCCCTTCCTTGACGAGGGTCTCGTTGCTTCGCGGGTGCTTGATCTCGCGCGAGGCCTTCTGTCCTTCGAGCGTTTCGCGCTTGAAGGATTTGAACGCCTTGTGGCCGTCGAAGCGGATCTGATCGGATACGTAGAAGTAATTGAGCAGCTCTTCCGACGACATTCCCAGGGCGCGCAGCAGAACGGTCGCCGGGAATTTTCGACGCCGGTCTATGCGAACGTGGATGATGTCCTTGGAGTCGAACTCGAAATCCAACCATGAGCCGCGGTAGGGAATGATCCTGGCGTTGAACAGCAAGCGGCCCCCCGCCGAGGTCCGCCCCTTGTCGTGGTCGAAGAACACCCCGGGCGAACGATGCAGCTGGGAGACGATGACGCGCTCGGTACCGTTGATCATGAAGGTACCGTTCTCGGTCATGAGGGGAATCTCGCCGAAGTAGACCTCCTGCTCCTTGATGTCCTTGAGCGTCTTGGTCTGCGTATCGGGGTCGATGTCCCAGGTCAGCAGTTGAACGGTGACCTTGAGCGGCGCCGAGTAGGTCATGCCACGCTGGTGGCACTCGTCAACGTCGTACTTGGGATCGCCGATTACGTAGCTTACGAAATCGAGCTCGGCCGTACCGCTGAAGTCCGAGATCGGGAAGACCGACTTGAAGACCCCTTGGATCCCTCCCTCGCTCCTCTGCCCCGGCTCGACATCACGTTGCAGGAAGGCCTCATAGGACTCCCGTTGAATGTCGATGAGATTGGGCACATCGAGGATGCGCCTGATCTTTCCGAAGTTACGCCTTAGCCGCAGATTTCGTGTAACGCTCGACGCCATTTTCGCTCCTTCAAGGACGGCTTAGAAAAGGTGAATGCCGAATGGGCCGTCACGCTTACTTGATCTCGACGGTTCCGCCGGCCTCTTCGAGCTTGGCCTTGGCTTCCTCGGCATCCTCCTTGGAAACGCCCTCCTTGACGGGCTTGGGTGCGCTCTCGACCAGTTCCTTGGCCTCCTTGAGACCCAGAGAAGTGATCTCGCGGACCGCCTTGATGACCTGAATCTTCTTGTCACCGGCGCCGGTCAGTACGACGTCGAACTCGTCCTTGGCAGCTTCCGCCCCGCCTTCGGCCCCAGGAGCCGCCCCCGCGGCCGCCACGGCCACCGGTGCGGCAGCGCTGACGCCCCACTTGTCCTCGAGCTCCTTTACGAGTTCCGAGATCTCGAGCACGGTCGCGCTCGAAAGCTTCTCGATTATGTCCTGCCGCTCTTCTGTGCTGAGTGCCATTTGTTCCTCCTGATCCTTGTAACTCTGGGAGAGCCCGGTGAGCTCTAACCGTTTTCTTGCTGCTTCGCGCGCGCCTGCATGACCTGGGCTAGTTGCTGCGCAGGCGCCTGCAGTACCCGGACGAGTTGCGTGGCCGGCGTGGTCAACAACGCCAGAAGCTTGGCCCGCAGTTCGTCGCGTCCGGGCAGTGAGGCGAGTTGCTTGATCTGGGCGGTGTCGAGGAGTTCACCCTCCATGACGCCGCCTTTGATCTCGAACGCCTCGTTGTCTTTCGCGAAACCGTCGAGCGCCTTGGCAAGCGCCGCTGCATCGTCGGCGCCGAAGGCGAGCGCCGTCGGACCTTGGAGCAAAGGCTCGATCGCCGCAGCGTCGGTATCGCGGATCGCCAGGCGCGTCAGCGTGTTCTTGGCCACGACGAGTTCGCCGTCGGCCTCGCGCACGCGGTTTCGCACCTCGGTGATTTCACTGACTGTCAGTCCTCGGTAGTCGGCCAGGATGGCTATCGGCGCCTGCGAGAACTTCCCCGCAAGCGTCTCCACCATCGCGACTTTGTCTTGATATTCCATAGTCCTATGCCGCCGGTCGTGCGTCCGCCGGGTCCACCTTGATACCCGGCCCCATCGTGCTCGAAACCGAGATTCCCTTTATGTACTGGCCCTTGGAGCTCGATGGCCGCGCCTTGATCAAAGCGCTCAACACCGTGCGTGCGTTGTCGGTGAGTTTCTCCGCACCAAACGAAACTTTGCCTATGCCCACGTGGACGATTCCCGCCTTCTCCACGCGGTACTCCACCTGACCGGCCTTGAGGTCGCCGACGGCCTTCTCGATGTCGTTAGTGACCGTACCGACCTTGGGGTTGGGCATGAGACCGCGCGGACCCAGAATCTTGGCGATCTTTCCGACCGACCCCATCATGTCGGGGGTCGCCACCGCCTTGTCGAAATCCAGCCAGCCTTCGTCCCGGATCTTGGCGATGAGTTCGTCGTCGCCGACGAAGTCGGCACCAGCCGCCTCGGCGGCCTTGGCCTTGTCGCCCTTGGCAAACACCGCGACCCGGACTTCGCGTCCCGTGCCATGGGGCAAAGCCACGGTGCCGCGAACATTCTGGTCGGCGTGACGGGGATCAACACCGAGACGGATGGCCATCTCGACGGATTCCTCGAACTTGGCTCCGGCGCCCTTGGCGGCCAACTCCATGGCCTCCTGTAACTGATAGGCCTTGCCGGCTTCCACGCCGTCGACGGCCGAACGATATCTCTTGCCTCGCGATGCCATGCTTAACCCTCGACGGTAAGTCCCATGCTGCGTGCCGTACCTTCGATGATGCGCATCGCAGCCTCTACGTCGTTCGCGTTCAGGTCGACCATCTTGGTCTCGGCGATCTGCTTGACCTGAGCACGCGTGACGCTGCCCACTTTCTCCTTGTGTGGCTCAGGGGAGCCCTTGGGCACAGAAGCCGCCTTCTTGAGCAACACCGCCGCCGGCGGCGTCTTCGTGATGAAGGAAAACGACCTGTCGGCATAGACCGTGATCACCACGGGGATGATGACGTCGCCCTGAGCCTGAGTCTGGGCGTTGAAGGCCTTGCAGAACTCCATGATGTTGACGCCGCGCTGTCCCAGGGCCGGGCCCACCGGCGGGCTCGGGTTGGCCTTGCCGGCCGGGATCTGAAGCTTGATGTAGTCTAGGATTTTCTTCGCCATTGGACCTGCGCCTACATTTTCTCGACTTGAACCACGTCCATCTCAACGGACGTCGAGCGACCGAAGATCGTGATCGCGACCTTTAGAACGCCCTTGTCGGGTTTGATCTCCTCGACAACCCCGTTGAAGTCCGCGAACGGCCCGTCGATGACTTTGACCTGCTCTCCTACCTCGAACGCGATACGGGCCTTGGGCCTCGTCGCACCCTCCTGTATCTGTGCGGAGACGTTGCGCACCTCGGATTCCGGGATCGGAGGCGGCTGCGTTCCCCCGACGAACCCCGTCACCTTCGGAGTGCTCGTGACGATGTGCCAAGTGTCGTCGTCGAGATCCATCTCCACCATGATGTAGCCGGGGAACAGATTCCTGGTTGCCGTTCTCTTCTTGCCTTTCTGCAACTCGACGACCTTTTCCTCGGGAACCAGGATCTCGCCGAACTGGCTCTCCCGCCCTGCAGCCTTCACGCGCTCGAGCAACTGCGTCTTCACGTTGCTCTCGTAGCCCGTGTAGGTATGGACCACGTACCACTTCTTCTCACCCACGAGGCACCCGCCTCCTCAAAACACCAACCCGAGGAGCAACGACAGAATGTAGTCGACGATCCCCAGGTAGAGCGAAACAAAGGCGACGACCACCAGCACCACCGTGGTGAAGGTGAAGGTCTCGTTTCTCGTTGGCCATACGACCTTCTTGAGCTCGGTAGCGCACTCTCCAAGGAAGGTTCGCCCCTGCTCTACATATTCGGTTACGTTCGCCATTGTCGTCGTTCGTCCGATGTCCCGTTCCCGGCTCAATGGCCGTCACTGCTGGCGGGTCAGGCAGGAGTCGAACCTGCAGCCCTCGGATTTGGAGTCCGATGCTCTGCCAGTTGGAGCTACTGACCCTGTTCAGACCTTCCCTTCCTTGTGCAGCGTGTGCTTCCTACACGAAGGGCAGTACTTTCTCTGTTCCAGCTTGTCGCTCGTCAGCTTCTTGTTGCGGCTGGCGCGATAATTCTTCCTCGTACAAACGTCGCAGTTGAGCACGATCCGGTCTCTCACGATCTCTACTCGACGCGGTTACTCTTCGATCTTGGTTACGACGCCGGCTCCCACCGTGCGTCCACCCTCACGGATGGCGAAGCGAAGCCCCTCATCCATGG
>JANQEO010000058.1 GCA_028278325.1 Candidatus Binatia bacterium | reverse complement strand
GATAGGGGTAGGGAAGGCTCATTGAGTTGAGCCTCCCCTCCCTCCGAACCGTACGTGCGGTTCTCCCGCATACGGCTCTCCGGTCAGTAGGTTCCTATGGATTGTACGAAACGGACATGGGATGCATTCAGGCTGATGTACCCACAGGCCGTGAAGTAGGCGTTCGGCCAACGCTGGGTGCGAGACAGGCGTCGGCGGTTCCGCCGGTGTCGTTTCAGGAGCATCCGGCGTAGGCGTCGACGAATCATGCCGTCGTAAGCCCGGAAGATGCTCCAGTGACAATGACGGAAATAGTTGAACCAACCCCGCGTCACTCGATGGATACGCTGAAGCATGGACTCCAGCGATTCGCCCGATTTTCGCGGGGTCAGCTCACGGATGCGGTTCACGAACTTTCGGTGGCTCTTCGCCCGCGGGAACCGAAGGTCACCGCGAAACGAGTAGCCCAGAAACGAAAAGCTCTTTTCCCGCGCGTCCACGATGTGCGTCTTTTCCGGGTGCAGTGTCAGCCCACGCGTTTCTACCCATTGTTGCACCACGGCCAGGGCGGCTTCAGCTTCTTCGAGAGTACGGCACAGGATGACGAAGTCATCCGCGTATCGCACCATCTGGAAACCACCCTCACTCATACGATGGTCCAACGGGTTGAGGTAGGCATTCGACAGGACCGGGGAGAGAACGGCTCCCTGGGGAACCCCGGCTTCCGGAGTCCACGTCCGCAGGTCTTCCATGATCCCTTGGTCCAAAAACTGCTTGATCAGACCCAGCACGCGGCGATCCGAGATCTTCTGCTGAACGATTTTCAGCAGCCGTTCCTTCGGAATCGTATCGAAGTAACTCTTCAAATCCGCGTCCACGACGTACACGTAGCCGGAGGCGAGCAGCTCTTCGACGCATCTCAGGGCATCATGGCAGCCGCGCCCATGGCGGAAGCCGAAGCTCCGTGGATGGAACGTGGCGTCCAGAATCGGCTCGATCACGTGAACCAACGCCGTTTGCACGACCCGGTCCCGGACCGTGGGAATTCCCAACGGTCGTTTCTCCGAACCCCCCGGCTTGGGAATCCAGGCCCGACGCACCGCCGCGGGAGCATAGCTCCCCTGGCGAAGTTCCGCCTGCAATCGCTGGAGTTCCTCCCGTTCGTGTTCGCCGAAATCTTCGACCGTCTGCCGATCGACGCCCGCGGCCCCCTGCTTGGCCAGCACCTTGCCCGCCGAGCAGTAAAGGTTCAACTCGCCAAACACCTTATCGATCAGCGTGTGCCATTTACCTCCTCTCACTTTGTTTTCCAAAAGTGTCGCCAACATGCGGTCCGTCCAAACCGCCCGATGAGCCCACTCGTCGATGCCGGGTGTCTCTCCAGCCGGGGTAGCCGCGAACGGCACTGTGACTGGGATGTAATCCCGTCGCCTCCTGGCAGCCGGTTTACGGTTCTGCGATTTGGTCATCTCACATCTACCTTCCTGCTCCCCTTCGCTCCGCCGCGTTATGCTGCACGGCTTCCTCGCTACTATGAGAGCTCTGACTTCTGTCGGGCCGCTTCAACCGACGTTGCCGGTATCGCCAAGTTTGTTCCCTCCCGGCGGGCGATACCCCACCGGAGGGCCAGGGCCATTGGTCAAGCAGTGTCCCTCGCTGCTGGGGGTCACGGTTCGTCGTCCGCGTCCTGTGCCCGACAGTTCTCCCTGCTTATCGCGTTTGACCTTCCAACCATTCCGCCTCCAACCACCGCATTGCCATTTCGTCACGGTCGCTTTCGCACGTTACCTCACCGCCGTGACTTGCCGCGTCTATCCCCCGGGCAGACCTCGAAGGTCGGTAGGATCGCCGTCACACGGTCAAGGGTTCGGACATCACTAGGAGCCTCCCCGACAGGCTTGGCCGAATCGAGTTCACACACGTTACGGACTGGTTGTTCGTCTCAGGTTGCTTTCCACCCTTCCTCACGGAAACGCAGTTACCACTTTCGACTACAGGCTGGTAACGTTAGCCTGGAAGGGACTTCCACCCTCCAGATCAAACGCCTTCACAGACGCACTAGCGACGAGGCCCCCGGCCCGTGTCCGCCGTCACGGGCCGGGGGCCGCTGCATTTGACCGCGGCACGGAGACGCCCTTTAATGGCCTGTGGAAAAAGTGCCAAGATGAACCTCTTCGTCAAACAGCTCACACTCCATCTCCAAGAACGAGACCACTTTCGCTAGCCCCGTTCGTATTGGTCCGACCGACACGGCCAACTTCTTCAGAAGTGAGACAACATGTCCATGATTTCACGCCGATCGTTCGTGCGGGCTTCCGTGGCCGCCGGCTTGACTGGCTTCGTTGGCGCGACCCCGGTTTTCGGAGCGGCACAGACCGGTTCATCCGGGTTGAATGTTGGCCGACCCGGTGTGGGAAACCGGACTGCGGCGGAGCGGAAGAGATACAAGGATCCGTTCACCGGGGTCGAAGTGACGCAACTGACGGACTACAAGGGGCACAGTCACCATTTCTACTTCACCAATCCGGGATGGTACGACGGCGGTCGCAGTTTGCTCTTCAGCTCGGACCGAGACAACCGCACGAACCTCTTCGGCATGGATCTGGCCAGCGGTGAGATCGAACAACTGACCGACCTGGAACCCGTCCCGCTGCCCAGAAAACTCCATTTCTTCAGCGCATGCACGAATCCGACTCGCGACGAGGTCTACTTCTGGCACGACCTGAGCCTGATGGCCTTGGATCTCGAGACAAGGAAGACGCGGTGCCTTCATCAGCTCCCGAAGGGCTGGTGCGTCTCGATGACCAACTGCTCCGCGGATGGCAGGCACGTGTACTTCGGCATCTGGGAAGATCAATCGGACAAGTTCGCCGTCGATCTCCACCGTGGTTACGTCGGCATGAAGGAGACTTTCGCTGCCAACCCGTTGAGCCGTATCCTGCAGGTGGATTCCGAAGGTGACGGGATCCAAACCGTCCACGAAGAGAGACGCTGGATCGGGCACGTCAACACGTCGCCAACGGAACGGAACTTGCTCACCTTCTGCCACGAGGGGCCTTGGAACCTGGTAGACCATCGCATCTGGGGGCTGGACGCGGACACCGGGCGAGTATGGAAAATCCGACCGACCGAGGGTCGAGAGGTCGTCGGTCACGAATACTGGTACGCCGACGGCGTGCGCATCGGCTATCACGGACGCGACGCCGAGGGGACCCCGATGATCGGAAGGATCCGCTTCGATGGCACGGACAGTCACGAGACGTCCTTTCCCGGGCGAACAGGCCATACCTTCTCGAAGGACGAGAAGCTGATCGTAGGCGATGGCGGCGACGTCATCCGCCTCTGGCAATACGACGGCAAGCAGTACGCGAAGCCGCGTGCTCTCTGCCGCCATGGTTCCTCCATGCACATCCAACAGGCGCACCCTCACCCGCGGATTTCGCCGGACGGAAAGTACATCGTGTTCTCGTCCGATCTCGCCGGCTACTGCAACGTCTACAAAGTCGCTCTCGTCGATCCGGATGGACTGCCGTTGGCCGACGACAACTGAGTCCAGGTTCTGCACCGACGGCGCCGTCGGACCGCCGTCGCCCCTGCCATTCTGGGAGCAACGACTATGCGATTGGCCTTGGTATTCACAATCACCACCTGCATGTGCCTCGTTTGTTCAGTCATCGAGGCCGACACTCCTTCGGTCGTTGCTGATGAGGAGGGCCGTCGCACGGGCGTCGGACAACTCGCATTGGCCGAGCCCGCCACGACCCACCGGCGCCGTCCGAATTTGTTGCTGATTGTCAGCGACAACCAGGGCTACGGCGATCTGGGGTGCTTCGGCAATCCGGAGATCCTCACTCCGCATATCGACGCACTGGCGGCCGGCGGCGTGAGATTGACGCACTTCTACATCGCCTGGCCTGCCTGCACACCGTCTCGCGGAGCGATCCTCACCGGACGCTACCCGCAGCGCAACGGCCTCTACGGCATGATCCGCAACAACATGGTCAACTACGGCCATCAATACACCGAGATCGAGTACGCATTCACACCGGAGATGACGCTGGGGCTGGATCTGCGCGAGGTCACGATCGCCCAGGCCCTGAAAGCCGGCGGCTACGCCACGGGAATGGTCGGAAAATGGGATAGCGGCCGCGCTCGACGATTCCTGCCGCTGCAGCGTGGATTCGACTTCTTCTACGGCTTCGCTTGCACGGGCATCGACTTCTTTACGCACGAACGTTACGGCATACCCTCCATGTTTCGAGGCAACGAGCGAACCGAACGGGACCGGGGCGTTTACTGCTCGTCTCTTTTCCAGCGCGAGGCGATACGGTTCATCCACGAAGAACAGGAACTGCCCTGGTTCTTGTACGCGGCGTTCAACAACCCGGCGGGGTCGGCAAACCTGTCCAAACCCGGCTGCGTCGCCCCGCCGGAGTTTCTGGCCAAATACCCTGATCGGGACCCGCAAGACAAACGCACGCGATACATGGCGTCCGTGACGGCGATGGATCACGCCATCGGCCGGATCATGAACACGATTCGAGAATTGCAGTTGGAACGTGACACCCTGGTCTTTTTCTTCCCGGACAACGGTGGAGGCGTGACGCGTCCGTTGCGAGGCGGGTTCAATCGTATGAGTGAGGGGGGGCTGCGCGTGCCGGCGGTCGCCTACTGGCCCGACAAACTGCCGCCGGGACGAACGTGCGATGAGTTTCTCTCCTCTCTGGACGTCTTTCCGACGCTGTTGGCCGCCGGAAACGTCCCCCCGCCTGCGGACGTCGCGCTGGATGGCTTCAACGTCCTGCCAACGCTGCAAGGACGAAGCCCTTCGCCGCGGAATCAGATGTTCTGGCATCAACTCTACCGAACCGACAACCGAGCCGCGCGCGTCGGACAATACAAGTGGTTCCAGGCCGGCGACGACGGCGGTCTGTACGACGTGGTGAACGACCCCGGAGAGACTCACGATCTGTCGGACGATCGCCCGGAACTGCTCGCCGGAATCAAGACGCAGTGGGCGGCGTGGCGGAAGGAGATGGACGACTGCGAGTGGCGTGGCCCATTCCGGGAAGACTGAGGCCAAGGAGTCTTCAGTGAGCACGTGTCTCACAGATCTAGCTGAAGCCGTATTGTCTTGTCCAAGGACGCGGCAAGCCACCTCTTCACTTCCGTCGCCTCTCCTAGGAGCGACAACACTTCGTTGTCTATCTCTCCGCCTTGCCTCGATTTGCCACAGAAGACCCCCAGGGTGTTGGAGACAACTTCCATCCGCGCACGAATGGGCGACAGGGTTATGTTCCAGTGACACGCCGCAAACGGCTTCTCTGGTTTGTGATTCCCGCCAATCACCTCGAGTACGATCTGGAGATTCTCTACGAAGTTCCAGTGACATGTCCAAAGCAGGTCGATGGCAAGACCCAACGAGAAATCCCCTCCGTCCAACCCTTGAAGCCCTTCAAAGGGGATTGTCTCAACGGTCTCCCGCCAAAAGTCCTCGTGCTCCTTGTAGTGATCGGGGCAGTCGTCTTGATCGTAGGAGAGCCATGCGTACTGTGTGCTTGGGTCCCGATCCGAGCTGGGCCAATCGGTCCAGCTCCGGATCTTCTCGATCACCCGCTGGACCTGCCATTCCTTCAGGGGCGAACGTTCCCCAAGGCAAGCAAGGATCCGAGATGCCGGAACCGTGCCTACCGTCAAGTCGATCGATGTGCTGGGACGTCCCGCAACCCAGGCCGCCAGCGCGCCGCAGGCGTTCTTCGATACGAGTTCTGTGGGATGAGGTTGGCCGGGCGCTCGCGTGCCCAGCCCCTTGCTAGTCTCCCCTGTCGCGATTGCCTCCAGTATGTTGCTGACCCATCGCTCAGCCTTGTGGTGACACATTTCCAGGCAATCAATCAGTTCTCGAATCTTCACTACGTTCGGATCAAGAGGAGCGATGCCGTCCTCCATCCTATCGATGGCCAGCATCTCCGAATCGGCTTCCTGACCACAATTACGCCACCATGCTCTGCAATCCTCTGTCATCATCGCCGGTCTCCTACTTGATGGGCGGACTGATCCGCGCGTCGAGCAAACGGAAACGACCGTCACTCTTCTGGCGATCATACCCTTGACTTCCCGTACTGCAAGTACATACTTTGATGACAGGTACTTACTTTAGTGTCAGTATCGCGCGTAGGAGGCCCGGCAGTGCGAAAGACCGCCGAGAGCGACAGAGGGAAAAAGCTATATGACTGCCCGGTCGAGGCGGCGTTGGACGTTCTCGGAGGCAAGTGGGGAGTGCCCATCATTGCCCGACTTGCGGCGGGAACGTTGCGTTACAGCGAGCTGAAGCGGTCGCTGCCGGCCATCTCCGAGCGGATGCTCATCAAGCAGTTGCGCCGACTGGAGGCCGACGGCATCGTCTGCCGCAAGCAGTACCCCGAGGTGCCGCCGAGAGTCGAGTATTCGCTGTCGAAAGTCGGGCTGAGCCTGATTCCCGCCCTGGACCCAATCGGCACGTGGGCGGTGAAGCACTTGCCCGACAGACTCTCCTTCTTGCCGTCCGATCGAGATGATTCTGTCTGACCACGCATCGTTGTGATAGACTGGCATGTGGAACAGCCTGAGTTGCCCCGCGGTCGGCGGCGAGGGAGCGGCATGCCGACCGTCCGGGCACCGTCCCTATCGAGGCCCTTTTCGAAGAGGAGGCGTCGTCATGTCCAAGTCCCTGTCTCTGATCTGTCTTGTGCTGTCTCTGGGTGCGGCATTGTCGGTTACCGGGCAACGCGCGTGCTGGGCCCAGTGGGGCGAACCGTCCGCAGCCGAAAAGGAAATCGAGGAGGCCTTGAACAGCCCGACTGAGGTTCAGTTCATCGAGACTCCGCTAACGGACCTCATCGCGACGTTGAAGGCCCTCCACGAAATCGAAATCCAAATTGACCGTCGCGCGCTGGACGACGTGGGCGTCCCCGCCGACACGCCCATAACCAGGGATATCAAGGGAACCTCGCTCCGTTCGGCCCTGCGTCTGATGCTCCGCGACATGGAACTCACGTACGTGATCCTAGACGAGGTCTTGCTGATTACAACGACCGAGGAGGCGGATGTTCGCCCGTTGGTGCGCGTCTACCCAGTGGGCGATCTCCTTGGGCGCCAGGGTGAGTCGGGTGGCGAACCGGCTGCTTGTCAATCACTCATCAAAGCGATCACGACTTGCGTCTCGCCGGATACCTGGGAGAACGTGGGCGGAGCCGGTTCGATCGCCACCATTCCGCCGGGCAAGCCAAGTTCGCTGATCGTGATGCAATCTCAGCGTGTCCACGAGGAAGTCGCCGACTTTCTCGGAAACCTGCGCCGCGCCGTCGAAGCGAAGGCCGGCGGCGAGTTTCACCCGGTCGGCGGGAGCCCCCTCACGATCAGGGTCGAGAAAGCGATCAACGAGGCGCTCGAATCCCCTACGACGATGCAGTTCATCGAGACTCCCCTGACAGACGTGCTCGATTATCTCTCCAAGGAACACGCGATCGAGATCCAGATCGACCACCGCTGTCTGGACGACGTGGGAGTCTCGTCCTACACCCCCGTCACGATCGACGTCAAGGGAGTCTCGCTCCGCTCGGCCCTGCGTCTGATCCTCCACCAACTTGATCTGACGTACATGTTTCGCGACGAGGTCCTGCTGATCACCACGCCGGAAGAAGCCGAAATCATGCTGGCCACGAGGATCTACCCGTTGGACCATCTGGTGGCCGGCCGGCGCGAGGCGGCCGAATCGGCTCGATCGTACCACGACGACCTGGTCGAAACGATCACCTCGTTGATTGCCCCGGAGACATGGGCCAACGTTGGCGGCCTGGGCGATTTGACCGTACTTCGCCTTGGCGCATTGGAAGCCCTGATCGTAATGCAGACCCGCGACGTTCACGACGATGTTGCGGGATTCCTGTCACGTCCCGAATTCCGCCATCCCGATTCCCGCGATCCGGAAGGCCCCCGCCGGCAGCGATCTAGACGGGAGTCGCGCCGGCGGGATGCGGCACGCGGATCCCGCTGAAGCTCAATCGGGAGCCGTTTCCCTCTTCGCGACGTCAACTCCCTCCAGCGGGCTTGCGGTGGCGGCGTTGCCGGCTTGACATTCCCCCATCCCTGTCACTGGATGCCTACCCGGCCTTTGGCCGCAGCCAGGGAATCAGGATTCAGGGTCCAGCACTTGCACGTAACGTCTGAAGCGAAATTCTGAACCCTGACCCCCGAACCCTGAACCCCCCAAGATGGGCCCTTGCTGCGAGGGATGCGAGTCGCTACGCTTATGGGTTTGACATTTGCGACGTTCGGCCCCGTGTGGCGACATCCGACCGGCGATGCACGTCCGGTTCGAGTAGGTCCGTGCCGAGCTTTGGACCGACGGCCGATCCCAGACCGAACCCAACCGCACATCTGCGCACCATTCTGAATAGAGGAGACGTCCAGTGGCACAGAGACGCCTGGTGACCGTCGAAGGCAATGAAGCGACGGCCGACATCGCCCATCTCGTCAACGAGGTGATGGCGATCTACCCGATCACGCCCTCCTCCGGGCTGGGCGAGATGCCCGACGCCTGGGCCGCGGCAGGCCGGAAGAACATCTTCGGCACCATCCCCGACGTGGTCGAGATGCAGAGCGAGGCCGGGGCGGCCGGGGCCGTCCACGGCTCGCTTCAGGCCGGTGCGATCACCAGCACGTTTACGGCCTCGCAAGGCCTATTGCTGATGATCCCCAACATGTTCAAGATCGCCGGCGAGCTGACTCCCGCGGTCTTTCACGTCACCGCCCGGACCGTGGCCACCCACGCCCTCTCCATTTTCGGCGACCACAGCGACGTCATGGCCTGCCGCACGACCGGCTGGGGCATGTTGGCTTCCGGATCGGTCCAGGAGGCCCACGACTTCGCCCTCATCGCCCAATCCGCCACCTTTGAAGCCCGCGTGCCCTTGATCCACTTCTACGACGGCTTCCGCATCTCCCACGAGGTGAACCGAATCGAGCAGCTTACCGAGGACGACTGCCGGGCGATGATCGACATGGAGTTGATCCAGGCCCATCGCCGGCGAGCCTTGAGCCCCGATGAGCCGAAATTGCGCGGCACGGCCCAGAATCCCGACGTCTTCTTTCAGGCACGCGAGGCCTGCAATCCCTTCTATGACAAGTGCGCGGGCGTGATTCAGAAGACGATGGACAAGTTCGCCGGCCTCACCGGCCGGCAGTACCACCTGTTCGATTACGTGGGAGCCCCGGACGCCGAACGCGTGGTGGTGATCATGACTTCCGGCGGCGGCGTCGTGGAAGAGACGGTCGAGAAGCTGGTCGAAGAAGGCGAGAAGGTCGGGCTCGTGAAAGTCCGCCTCTACCGCCCCTTCGACGGTGAAGCCTTTGTCGCCGCTCTGCCCAAGACGGTCAAGATGATCGCCGCCATGGACCGCACCAAGGAAACGGGGGCGACGGGCGAGCCGCTTTACCAGGACGTCGTTGCCTCGTTGGCCGAGAACTGGGCGTCGCATGCTCCCGAGGCGGCCATTCCGCAAGTGATCGGCGGGCGGTACGGGCTCTCCTCCAAACAGTTCACTCCGGCCATGGCGGCCGGCGTCTTCACCGAAATGGCCAAAAGAGAGCCAAAACGCCACTTCACCGTGGGGATCGACGACGACGTGACCCACCTAAGCATCGAGTACGA
>JANQEO010000054.1 GCA_028278325.1 Candidatus Binatia bacterium | reverse complement strand
TCAGGACCCATGGCGCGCGCGACATGCCGATCTGGGGCGACGTGTTCCAGAGCGCTCTGGCGGCGTCACCGGCGAAGGCCGGCGAGGCCCCTGAGGACCGCGTGCACCGCAAGATCATGGAGCTCATCCGCTTCCTCGAGACCCTGCAGGCGGAGCCCGAGGAGTAGGGCGCCCTAGGCTGGTCTCGTCCCTTCAGGACAGGCTAGCCGACCTTGTCCGGGCGCGCCCGAGCAGGATACTCGTGTGTTTGCGTCGTTCGGCGACGGATCGAGAGTTGCAGGGTGAGACGATTACTTCAGCGCGGAACGCCTGACGAGAGATTCTATCTCCAGCGCGATCGCCTCGACATCTGAGTCGATTTCGCACTCCCAGTAGCGCCGTACCGTCCAGCCTACGCCTTCAAGGTCGGTCGAGTTGCGCTTGTCGCGCTCCCGGTTGCGCCGGAGCTTGGTCTCCCAGAATACTTGCCTGGTCTTCGGCGCGGTGTAATGCCGGGGACAGCCGTGCCAGAAGCAGCCGTCAACAAAGACAGCGATACGAGGCCCGACGAAGCAAACGTCAGGACGAGTTGCTGCGACCCTTTGGTGCTTGCGGTACCTCAGTCCTCGCGCCCAGAGCGACTTGCGAAGCTTGATCTCGGGAGACGTATCGCGGCCGGGTACGGCTCGCATCACCGCGGACCGCTCCTCATCTGACAGGTGGTCGCTCAGCTTGCTTCCTCGAAGCTCGCTACCAGCCTATCGGCGAGCAGCAAGACCTCGCGTGCCTGCTCCTCTCGATCCAGGTAGTCGCTGTACTTGTCTACGGTGTCCTTGAGGAGTTGATCGTACGTGTACCATCTTGCATCTACCGCGGCGAGCATCTTGCGGTTCTCTACAGGCTGATCTCGCGGAGTCGGCGCGCGTCCGAGTATGCAGACGATCTCGATGTCTTGCGGCTCCTTTGGGAATCGTTCCTCTAGACACTTGCTCAGCGCAGACCGGTACTTCTGAACCTGTCCAACCAGCTTCGCTGCGGCCACGGAAGCGTCAAACTTCTTGAGTTCGATGATGATGTGCTTTCCTGCTGCCGATGTGTAGCGAAGGTCTATTCGACCCTTCCTCTCCTGAGTACTAAGTTTGGCATCGACTCTCTTGAACTCCGTTGTGACGGCCTCCTCGATCCGGGTGTTCGCGGCTGCTCTCTCCCAACTCGCGTCTAGTAGCCAGATGTGGTCAAACACGTACTGCTGCAGCACGTCCTCAAGTGCTTCGGGTACCAAGCCTTGGAACTTCTTTATGACAGACAGTCGTCCCTTCGCGATTTCGTAGTAGTGCGCTGCTTCAAGTTCGTCAAAGCTGCCGAAGAGGCGAATCAGTGTCTCCAGGTCGGTCTCGTTGCTGAGGTCATCAAGCACTGACAGGGATTGCTGGAGAGCCAGCCTTTCGAATGCGAGCAGCGCGCCCTTGTATAGCTCGCCCTTTGCTGCCGCGTCTCCTACATTAAGGGCGTGCAGCCTACCGAAGAGCCGTTCGGCCGGTTTCCTGAGGTCCGCCGATAGCTTCTCGTACCACTCCCTTAAGACGGGATTGTCGAGGGCCCTCTTGGCTCCATGCTTGGTCCTGAGCCCGCTCCAAAGTGCCTTGATCTCTTTCAGGCGGGCCAATGTGTAACCCTCCAAGAGCTCGAATCGCTGGTCTCCTTCTTTGACCAGCTGCCTACCACTGGTCACGATGTCGTCTTGGTCGTCAGCGTCTAGGAAATCGGCGTTGATCTCGCCGATCACATAGTCGGCGTAGACACCGGCTTCACGAAAATTCGGTAGGAGATTCTCGTGTACCAACTTGCCGTGCGACATGACGACGATCGCGTTGTTGTCCTTGTCCACGCTCTCTGGTAAGTCTACTGTGCCGATCCAACCAGTCACAGAGAGCGGCACTGTCCGGCTGGAAGATCCGCTGTCGGTCTCAAGGTCAATCTCCCCGACGCTACCCGTAACTACCTGGCTCTCGAGTAGCTTCGTGCTCTTGCGAACCTCCTCGTCTTCCTGCCCGAGGTGCCAGACGAAATCTAGTTTCTTGTAGAAGTCTCGGTCCTTTGGCGAGATCTGCTTAGAGTCGACAACCACAATGAACTCTCTGGATGGGCCTATCACTGAGAAGCGACGCGCGAGTCTGCGTCTCAAGTGCTTCCCCGTTGCCGAGATCGCTTTGTCGAACTCGCGGAGCACAATGCGAGTCCCCTGTTCGATATCCAGGTCCCTATCGGGTATTGCCTCGGGGTGGTAATCGACCGGATCGGTCGCGTCCATGAGCCCCTTGATGGCCTCTCTGTCCATCACGAGCCCGCTTCGGTTCCCGTCCTTTACAGTCTGTACCTCGATCTGGCGCGCTACCGAGAAGACTGAGAGTTTCCCTATTCCCTTCCGGCCCATGACGTGCCGACCAAGAGGAGTAGTACGACCCTTGACGTCCTGTCGCCTCCGATAGCCGACGCGAAGGTACTTTTGGTTCAATTCGTCGCGCGTCATCCCGATGCCATCGTCTTCGATGACAATTTCATCCTTCTCAGGGCGAATGTCGATCGTGACCAGCTTAGCGTCTGCATCCCAGGCATTGGCGACAACCTCCGACAGTACTGCGGGCGTGCTCGAGTAGAGACCAATCCCGAGATGGTTCAGGACGTTTAGATCGATGGTCATGCTGTAGATTGGCTTACGAGTCACAAGACCCCTCGGTCCTTGAGATGTGCACAAATGCTCTGTCCGATGGCCTCACCAAGCGCTACTGGAACAGCGTTTCCGATCTGGCGCCCTACTCGGTCAAAATAGATCTTCTGGGCCTCTTCAGCAAACTCGTAGTCCTCTGGAAAGGTCTGTAGCAGAGCGGCCTCTCGGAGAGAGATAGCGCGGTCCTGGTCGGGATGTCCGAACCGTCCCCTGCCGTAGTTGAAGCAGCCCGTCGTTATCGTTGGCGACGGACGCTCCCATTCCATTCGTCCGTAGACATTTCGATAGGTCCTGCCGGTTTCCCTCCTGTGGCAGGCAGCCCGTAGTTCGTCGGGCCAGTCGGACCAGGTACCCCCTGGCCTTGAGGCGCGGATCCGTCTCAAGTTCAGATCGGACAGGCTCTGACTCCGGTGCAAGGGGTCTTCGTGATGCACTTCTCCGTGGCGGATCGGCGGGAGGTGTCCAATGGCGGTGCGAACCGTTGGTGCCTTGCCCTCGAGAGAAGGGGGCTCTAGGTTCACGGGACCGAAGACCGATGCAAAGAGGACGAGGCGAACACGGGTTTGAGGTACACCATAGTGCGTGCAGGGCACGTGAAAGAAGCTGACCTTGTAGTGTCTCTCTAGACGGTCTACGAAATAGTCGAAGAGTGCGCCCCTGTCAAAGGACCGGAGGCGAGTTACGTTCTCCATGGAGACAACATCAGGCTGAGCGGCGTCCACGAGATCGGCGAATTGCTCGAGGAGGGTCCAGTCCTTTCTTCTCTTGGAAGAGGACGAGTAGGAGGAGAACGGCTGACAGGGCGCGCATCCAACGAGCACCCGAGTTGAACCTTCAGGAAACCAGCCCAGGACCTCTTTCGCGCTGGTTGTCTCAATCGGTTTGCAGACGAAGGGTGCCCCGTTATTCTGCTCGAATGCGTACTTGCAGGAGGGGTCGGCGTCAAAACCGGCCACTACGGTCAAGCCGGCTCGTCGCAGGCCGTGGGTCAAGCCCCCCACGCCGCAGAACATGTCAACCGCGGCAGCAGGGATTCCTCTGATCATGGCTCGGCTTGCGAGACCTGGCGCCAAGGGCATCGACTCAATAGTAGGTCAGGCTTGCCCTGCTACGCCAGCAGCTTCTGTCGTGCCCGTATATTCTTCAGGGAAGAGGGTAACTGGGTAAGCCCGCGGGTGTCACGAGTCAGACCCAGCCGCGAGCGCGAGACCTGCGCAGCAGGGCAGTGGAGCGCCTCATCTCTTCCGGCAGTCCTAGGGAGAGCCGGTTGAAGGAGCCGAGCGGCTGGGACGGGCCTGTCCGACGGAAGAGCGGTCCTCCTGCATGCGGCTCCGGTAGGCCTGAGAGGATGCTGCTAGTGCGTCGGTAGCGGCCGGCCGCGGTTACAATGGCCGCCGCCACCGAGACACGACTGTGCGATCCGGCCGCCTGGCTGCCGAGCGGTCCGCACCGTGGTCCGACGAGGAGCATGCCGGGGGACGAGCCAAGATGAGGGTGGGGCACTTCGAGGCGTTGCGGCCGCTCTGCCCGGTCTGCCGCCAGCGCCCCGACGCGGACGGCGCCGCCGAGCCGCTCGAGCTCGTGGAGACTCTCGCGGAGCGGTCCGGCCACGTGCTCGAGGGGCTGCTCCGCTGCCCGTCGGCCGAGTGCGCGAGCGAGTTTCCGATCGTCGACGGCATTCCGGTGATCGTGCCGAACCTGCGGGAGCTGGTCGCCGGTCAGATCGACCAGATCCAGTGCCGCGACGACCTCTCAGAGACGCTCGAGAGCGTCCTCGGCGACTGCTGTGGCCCGAGCTCGGCCTACGAGACCGTCCGCCAGCAGCTCTCGAGCTACGGCTGGACCCACTGGGGCGACCTCGAGCCGGCGGCCGACGGGACGGAGGCCGGAGCGGGCGACCTGCCGCGTCTCGTCGGCCGATCGCTCGAGCTGGCGGGCGCCGCCCCGGGCGCTCCGACCCTGGACCTGGGCTGTGCGGCGGGCCGGGCGACCTTCGAGCTCGCCGCACGGGGCAGTGGCCTGGCGCTGGGCGTCGATCTCAACATCGCTCTGTTGCGAGTGGCGGGCCGCGCTCTGCGCGAGGGCGTCGTCCGCTACCCCCTGCGGCACGTCGGACTGGTCTACGAGCGCCGCGAGCTGGCGGTCCAGCCGCCCGCCGCCGAGCGGGTCGATTTCTGGGCCTGCGACTCGCGGACGTTGCCGTTCGCG
>JANQEO010000047.1 GCA_028278325.1 Candidatus Binatia bacterium | reverse complement strand
AGGACGAGCAGCGCGGCACCTACCAGCCCTTCAACTTCGCCATCCTGTCGGCCGCCGTGGTCGCCTTCGGCGTCGCCGGCCTGCTGACCAAGACCTTCTTCGTGCTGTTGCTGGTGTCGCTGCCGGCAACGCTGCTCGGCATCTGGCTCGGCCGGCGGCTCTACGGCCGGGTCGACGACGCCCAGTTCGGCAGGATCGTGCTGACCCTGCTCACCGTGTCGGGACTGGTGCTGGTGTGGTCGAACCTGTGAGGCGCGCGAAGGTCCGGCGCACCGGATGCGGGACGCCGGGGCTCGCCATCCGGCAGCCGAGCCACGAACCGTAGGCGTTCATCCATCCCATCACCGAACGCGCTTGCCACGCCGTCCACACCTCCCGCCACCGTCGGCAGGACTCGAGCATATCAGCGCGTATCGAGGGAAGCGCGTTCGACACCCGGCCGCACCCCGGCTCTTCGCGTGCCGAAGGTCAGGGCTGTAGGTGAATTCGGCGCAACTATCGATCTGAGAACATTGCATTCGATGCACTGTCGCATGGGTGCTACGCTGCATGTCGAGGGAAGTGCCGGAAAAAAGAGCAGGAGGGTGCCGGCATGGCATTGTTGAACTTCGAGCGAAAGTACCGCGTTCGCGGCGGCACGCTGATTGGGGGGGATCTGTTCGATTTCTGGATCGGCCCGTTCTATGTCGGCTTCTTCGGGTTCGTGATGATCCTGTGCACGGTCCTGGGGACCTTGCTGATCATCTACGGAGCCGCTCTCGGGCCCACGTGGAACATCTGGTTGATCAGCATCAATCCGCCCGACATCGAGTACAAGCTTGCCCTGGCGCCGATGCGCGAAGGGGGACTGTGGCAGATCATCACGATCCTTGCGACCGCCGCATTCGTCTCGTGGGCCCTGAGGGAGGTCGAGATCTGCCGCAAGCTCGGCATCGGCTATCATGTTCCCTTTGCTTTCGGCGTCGCCATTCTTGCATTCGTGACGCTGAACATCTTTCGGCCGATCATGCTCGGCGCCTGGGGGCATGGATTCCCCTACGGGATCATGAGCCATCTCAACTGGGTTTGGGCCACGGGCTACCAGTACGGCAATTTCCACTACAATCCGGCGCATATGGTTGCCATCGCGTTCTTCTTCACGACGACGTTCGCGCTGGCGCTCCATGGGGGCGTGGTCTTGTCCGCCGTCAACCCGCAGCCCGGGCAGGCGGTGAAATCGTCCGAGCACGAGGACACCTACTTCCGCGATACGGTCGGCTACTCGATCGGTCCGCTCGGCATCCACCGGCTCGGCCTGTTCCTTGCCCTGTCGTCGGGCTTCTGGAGTGCCGTCTGCATCATGATCAGCGGACCGCCGATCTACAGCGGATCGTGGATCGAATGGTGGGAGTTCATCCGAGAGACGATCACTTGGGGAGGCAGCTGAGTTCCCCGTCGGATGGATGCCTAGCGAAGGAGTGCGGACATGGCCGCTTATCAGACGATCTTCAACCAGGTGCAGGTGCTCGGTCCCCCGGAGATGGGCGTGGACATCGGCCGAGACACGAGAGAGCGGTTGGGTGGGCCGATCTTCAGCTATTGGCTCGGCAAGATAGGCAGTGCTCAGATCGGGCCGGTCTATCTCGGCTTCTGGGGTGTCGCGTCGATCATATTCTTCAGCGTCGGGTTCGTGATCATCGGCCTCAACATGGCCGCTCAGGTGGATTGGAACCCGGTGCTGTTCGTGCGCGAGTTCCTGTGGCTGTCCCTCGATCCCCCGCTCGAGAAGCACGGCCTGAAGGTCCTGCCGCCGCTGAAGGAAGGTGGCTGGTGGTTGATTGCCGGGTTCTTCATCACAGCTTCGATCCTGCTGTGGTGGGTTCGGATGTATCGGCGCGCCGTGGCGCTCGGTCTCGGGCTGCACGTGTGCTGGGCGTTTGCCGCGGCAATCTGGCTGTATCTGGTGCTCGGGTTCATTCGTCCGCTGATGATGGGCAGTTGGCATCATGCCGTGCCGTTCGGCATCTTCACCCATCTGGACTGGACGAACAATTTCTCCATCGAATGGGGCAACCTGTTCTGGAACCCGTTCCATTGCCTTTCGATCGTCTTCCTGTACGGCTCGGCCCTGCTGTTCGCGATGCATGGGGCGACAGTCCTCTCGGTTGCCCAGTATGGCGGCGAGCGCGAGCCCGAGCAGATTGCCGACCGCGGCACGGCTTCGGAACGCGCCGCGCTGTTCTGGCGCTGGACCATGGGCTTCAACGCCACCATGGAATCGATCCATCGCTGGGCGTGGTGGTTCGCCATGTTGACGACCCTGACCGGCGGGATCGGGATCCTGCTGACCGGGACCGTCGTGGACGATTGGACCGTGTGGGGCCAAAAACACGGCATCGTCCCCGAGGACTTGGACATGTGGCCGGTCACGCCCGATTCGACCGTATCGTCGTGGGGCGAATGAGACAGGGCCGGTCGCCACAGCCGCGCGCATTGAACGGATGTGAGTCGGGACTGGACGCGATGGATTCCTCCGCGACCGCGACCGTTCCCGGCCTGCACAGAGGCCGCTCCGAGCCGCAGGGAGACGCAGGTTCGGAAGACGCAAGGACGAAGGACAGCGTGCGTCGAGGGTTGCCGGGGCCGTTGCCGCGGGGCGAGCACATCGTCTGGCAGGGGGCTCCGTGCAGCCATCCCCTGGCGCGCCAGGTGTTCCACACACGTCTCATCGCGGTCTATTTCGCCGCTCTTGCCGCGTGGAACGTCGTATCTTCCCTGCAAGACGGGGGCAGTACTGGTGATGCGACGCTCGCCGCCGTCCTCACGGCGGGCTGCGGTGCGATCGTGATCGGCATTTTCGAGCTGCTGGCCTGGCTCGGCGCGCGCACGACCGTCTACACGATCACCAACCGTCGCATTGTCATGCGCATCGGGATCGCGTTTTCCAGCACACTGGATATCCCCTTCAAGGCGATCGACTCCGTTCAATTGAAGGCCGGCTCGAACGGGGTCGGCAACATCTCGATCAAGCTCGAGAGCGGCGCCAGGATTCCCTATCTGGTCATGTGGCCGCATGCGCGCCCTTGGCACCTGCGACACCCCCAACCCATGTTGCGGGCGGTGCCTGAGGTGAACGAGGTCGCCGGAGCCTTGGCGTCCCGTCTCGAAGCCACAGCCCGGGCTCGTTCCGGCACGAATGTCCCCGCTGAGCGGCACCCTGTCCGGACATCGAGCGCACCCGGGCCGGCGGATGCGCTCTCGCCGGTCGCCGCCGCGGAACGCCGTGCGCGCGTGCCTCTTCTGGGCGCAGCGGGGATGGTCGTCCTCACCTTGGTGGCAGTGGCGTTGGTCCAGCTCAGCGGGTCCAGCTCGGAGCGGCGGGCCGCAGCGCGAACGCCTCGTACGGTTCATGACCTGAGCTTCAGGGACCTCGGCTCCGACCGGCTGGCCGTCGTCGATACCAGGCTCGACAAGACCATCGGGATCGTCGAGCCCGGGCGAGACGGCCTGGTTCGCGGGGCTTTGCGCGGCCTGCAGCGGGTGCGGAAACTGCGCGGGCTTCCGGCCGATGCGCCCTATCAGCTCGTGATTTGGAACAACGGCCGGATGACGCTCTCGGACATGGGGACGAGTCGACACATTCCCCTGGACTCGTTCGGTCCGACGAAGACCGGTGTCCTGGCCGCGTTGCTGCGACTGAAGCATGGAGGTGCTGCGCCTGAGGAATGAGGCGCTCGAATTCGGCCTTTGCTGCGTGGACGTCTTCGGGCCGAACGTCAGCCTCGATGGTCACGCCTCCTCCGGCCAGCCTCCCGTGTCCCCGCGCCGGCGCTCCCCTGTCCATGCGCCGGCGCGAGCCGTCCTATAGGGCATGTCTTCGTGATATGGGGCCTAGGATCCCGCATTCAGCTTCTTCTCCACCTCGGCAAACAGTCGTTCAAAGACCTTCTTCGCACGAGCGGCCATTTTCGCGCTCTTTGCCTTCTCCAACGTCTCGCGGACATTGTCACCTTCGACGACGATCAATCCGACCATGCCGACCGCATAGTGCGGGGTGCATTTGTAGCCGTAGACGCCCGGTTGGGTCACGGTAAGCTCGAATACCTTGTTGATCTTGCTCTTGAATTTCTTCACGCCGTCCGGAAGCATGCCTTTCATCGACTCGACGTTGTGTCCCTTCTTCGTGGGAACGAACTTCACCACGTCGCCGGGTTTCGCGTAGACGATCTCCGGCATGTACACCATCCGCCGTTTCTTGTCCGTCGGATGCTTGTTGAGCATGTCCACAACATGGGTCTCGGCCATGGCAGCGTCGGGCTGCGTGGTCAGCACGAAGACCGCCATCAAGGTCACGAATGCAATCACACAACGCGTCATTTCTGGAGAGCTCCCCCGTCTCGTTTGCGCAAGAAGCCGCCCGCAGCGGATCATTCGGCATCCGCCAGTCGGCCCTCTCGCACTGTAGCAGCCATGCGATACGTGCATTGAGTGCAATGTTTTCAGATTTATTAATGCGTCAAATTCACCTGTGATCTGTGACCTTTGCCGCTAGGGTAGCCCGCTGGAGCTGTCCTTTTGGAGGCGATCGGAACTCGTGACATGGTCAGGTCGGTCTGCGCGACGTTCGTATTGACGGGGGCGATGACCGTCTTGTTTGCGACTCTGTCCACGCTGAGGATGGCAGACGCGGCGGTTCCCGCGAAGGCGTCGCATGGAGCGGGCATGGCGACCCCCGCCACCGAATGTCCGGGCGGTCATCAGTCGCGCCAGCACCCGGCGGCTCGCGACGCGGCAGAGTGCAATGGAGCGCAACCGAACCTGATCGCGACGCTTCGTCACCGCGCCGAGCACGGTGACGTCGAGGCCATGTTCGAGCTGGCAAACCGCTTCGATGAAGGCGCTGGTGTTCGGGCCGATGCCGCGGCCGCCACCGCGTTTTTCACCGCGGGTGCCGAGCACGGGCATGTACCGTCGCAACATCACCTTGGTTTGCGCCTTCTGAAAGCCGCACGGACCGAGGACGCACGATTGGAAGGGCTGTATTGGCTCGGTTCCGCTGCGGGCGAAGGTCATGGGCTGTCCGCATTGGTGCTCGGATACGTGTTCGAGAAGGGGAAGTTCGGCCTCGAGGTGGATTATTGCATTGCGCGGCAATGGTACGAGGCGAGTTCCATGCTGGGCCTATCAGAAGGTGAGACCTTTCGTGAGCGTCTCACGCAGAGGAACGCGTGTCGCTAGCGGTGTCCTCGGTCCCGACGAAGCTCGTCCTCGGCTCCGGTTGCGGGCTCGTGAACGACTTTGTGCAATCGCCTCTATCGGCCCGTCGGCTTCTGCGATGAGCTGACGCAGTGGGCTTGCCCCGCGCCCGCTCCTCGCGCTTGGAGAGCTTCGAGGCAGGCGGCCATGTTCGAGGCGGCCAAGATCTCGACCGACTTGCCGTCGTGTCGGACGAGGTAGTGATATCTTGGCGCATTCTCCGGTGTCTTGTGAGAGAACTTCTCGAAGCTCACCTTGCCTTCGAGGCAGGCGATCCTGCGGATCTCTATGCTGGCTCCGGAGAGTATTCTGCGCACGACCTTGGCGCGCTGCTCGCAGTTGCTCGGTCCCTCGGTGGCGACGAAGGCGCCGGACATCTGACCATCGTCCAACATGGTCAGGACGAGCATTATGATCGCTGCTTCCACTTCGTCTCCTCTCTGGCTCCGAGCGATGAGGCTCCGCTCTCGGTGAAGCTGGGTGGTGGCGGTCAGCGGCGCATCGAGCCGGAAGGGCGTGGTGGCGTCGCCGCAGGGCAGATCGACACCTTGCCGCTCGAGACTCGTGAACTGCCGGTCGGGTCTCTGCTTGCCGACGGGTCGGGCATGGCCATCAACATCGTCCTCGTGATCTGTCGCGTGCCTTCGAGACCACCTCGAAATCGATCGCGCGGCGCCTCCAGACCTGCAACCGGTTCATGGCGATCGACATGCATGATCCTTCTCGTCCTGATCCGAATCTCCGGGCGCGTCGGATTGTCGGCTAATTGAGCGTCAAGCCTTTCGACCACCAGCGGTCCACGAAGGAGGGAGAGATGCTCGGAGGTCTGTCGGGGCGACCAAAACCGTCCCAATGGGCGAGCCAGATCTCGTTCGTTCGCCACAATGGCAGCGTGTAGCGCCGCCAGCGTAGCGTGCGGTCGAACGCCTGCGTGGCTGCTTTGAGGTCCGCCCAGGTTCGGGCCTTGAGCATGGCGGAGATGGCGGCGTCCAGCGCGGGATCCTGCGCGCCGGCGAGTGCATAGGTGCCTTTGCTGCGCGCCAAGGCACTGCCCCAGAGCAGGCGCTCGGCATTGCCGGGAAGCATGCGGGGCTGCCATGCCAGATAGGCCATGTCGAAGTCGTGGTCGAGCAGCTTCCGGACTGCCGAGGTCGGCTCGAGAAGTGGATAGGACAGGGCGACGCCGAGACGTTCCAGGTTGCGTGCGAAGGGCCCAAGAACGCGCACCAGCGCGGGGTTGTTGAAAGCCACGGAAATCTCTAACCGTTCCCCGGTGTCTCGGTGGCGTCTGACGCCGTCAACGACCGGATAGCCGGCCTCGGTCAGAAGGGCGCCGGCCGCGCGGAACGCCTGCCGGTTTCCGACCGCGCCATCCCTCAACCGCGGGCCGGGATCGTCGATGGCCTCATTTGGAAGCAGGCCCATGGCATCCCCGAGCACCCTCTCTTCCGCGCCGGTCATCGGTCCCGATGCGCCGAGCGCGGTGTCTCCGTAGAAGCTCTCGATCGGCTTGTAGAGCCCGTGAAAGATGGTTCGGTTGGTCCATTCGAAATCGTAGGCGAGCGCGATGGCTCGGCGCACGCGGAGGTCCTGAAAGAGGGGACGCCTGAGGTTGAACACGAGCAAGGACGAGCGACCGGGCGTATCGAGCGCGAATATGTGCTGCACGAGGCGGCGACTGCCGCGTTCTCGACGCTGGAATCGTGTTGACCAACTGGCGGCATCGCGCTCCTGCCACAGATCGAATTCTCCCGCGGTGAAAGCCTCCAGCGCGACCGTCTTGTCGCGGTAGTAGTCGACCTTGATGCGGTCGAAGTTGAAGCGGCCCAGATTGACAGGATGGTCCTTGGCCCAGTAGTCGGTCACCCGCTCCAGCACGAGCCTGCGCCCGGCCTCGGCACGCTCGACGCGATAGGGGCCGCTGCCCAGCGGCACGGTGAGCGACTTGCCGTCGGCCACGCGATTCTGCCAGAAGTGTCTCGGGTGGACCGGCAGCGTGCCGACGATGCGCACGAACGCCCTGTCGCCCGGCCGCTCCGATCGGAAGAGAACGGTCAGCCGTCCTTCCTTCTCGACATTGAACAGGCGCAGCACCTGGCGGTAATAGGGCGCGCCCTGCTTGGCCAGCGTGCGGAACGTGAAGACGAGGTCGTCGGCGGTTATCGGCTGACCGTCGTGCCAACGGGCGTCGGCGCGAAGGTGGAATCTGGCCCAGCTCAGGTCGTCTGCGACGTCGACGGCCCGCGCCAGCAGCCCATAGTAGGCTGCCGGCTCGTCCGCGCTCGCCACCATCAAGCGGTCGTAGAGGAAGGTGCGGAGCTGCTCAGGGGTCGTACCCGGGTAATGCAGGGTGTTCAGCGAGTCGAATGTTCCCACGGTCGCGAGTCGGACGACGCCGCCTTTCGGCGCAGACGGGTTCACATAGTCGAAGTGTTGGAATCCGCGCGCGTATTTCAGTTCGTGGATAGGAGAAAACCCATGAGCGGGCGCGGCTCGCCCTTGCCCCGCGGAGAGCAAGCCGAGGAGTGCCAAGAGACCGATCGATACACCGATTGACACATGACCACTAAACCGCCTCATGTCCGCACCCTCGAATTGTCTGAGTTGGTGCGGATCTTAGGACGGCTGTATGCCTTGAGAATAATGCAATGTTAATAAGTTTGTAATTGCAGGCCGTTCATGATTGTGCGCGTTGGCATTCCTGCTCGAGCATGACCCGCCGTCGCCGTTTGGCCGGCGTCACCTCGGCCGCAGCGAGACCGTCGAAGAGCCGCGTGTCGTGGGTCGGACCGTCATGCGCGCCCGGTCGGGGCGCTCGGACAGGACGGCACATGTCGCGCCTCTGACGAGCCGGAACAGAGCCGGGGCGCCGATTCCGGTGATGCCCGTGTGCGGAACCGCCAACACGCGGATCACCGCAGCCCTCCGGACGGCGCTCGACTTCGGCGTGGGGGAGGATCCCTGCAAGGATCACGGGAGCGACGAGCGGGGGGAGCGTCGCGACGTCCCGGCCGCATTGAATGCGAAAGGACGAGCCTTCGTCTCGGGGCTGAAACTGTTCCCCCAAGTCCAAGCCGCGATCAAGCAGTCCCCGGCGCTGTGGCGCGTGCTCTCGCGTTGCCGCCGCTGTCTCGGTTGCCAGCGGCGCCGGGCGTGCCATCTCGCCGACTCGTCAGTCCTAATGGGCGACGAAGTCGGTTCTCGCCACACGGTGCAGCGACGCCTCCAGGCGCAGGCTGCTGCGCCGGATCTCCTCGATGGTCTCGAAGGTGAACTGGATG
>JANQEO010000446.1 GCA_028278325.1 Candidatus Binatia bacterium | reverse complement strand
TCCACCATTTCAAGCTTTTCACCGAGGGCTTCCATGTGCCCGCCGGCGAGGTCTATGCCGCGGCGGAGGCACCCAAGGGCGAGTTCGGTGTCTATCTCATCGCCGACGGCACCAACAAGCCCTACAAGTGCAAGATCCGCGCACCCGGTTTCGCCCATCTCAGTGCGCTCGACGTCATCAGCAAGGGTCACATGCTGGCCGACATGACCGCCATCATCGGCGCCCTCGATATCGTGTTTGGCGAGGTGGACCGGTGACCGGCGTTCTTCGGCGAGGCGGATCGTTGGTCAGCATCCGTGCAATGGATGGGGTCAGGGCAACAGATGAGTTCCGTGCGACGGATGGAGACGCATTCCGGGTACAGGGTGAACTCAACTCCACCTCCCCCTGGAAGGGGGAGGTCGGCCGCGTAGCGGCCGGGAGGGGGTCACGTTTCGCTCGCACCACTGCGATGACATCGAATAGTAGACACTTGATCAATAGGCGGCCTGATGGGTTGTGCGGCTTGCGACCCCCTCCCGGCGAGCTGACGCTCGCCAACCTCCCCCTTTCAGGGGGAGGTGATGGCGGTGGCTCTTCCGCAATCGTGTTCGGCGAGGTGGACCGGTGACCGGCATTCTTCGGCGAGGCGGATCGTTGGTCAGCATCCATACAATGGATGACGGTGCATTGCGTACAACGGGTGAAGACGCTTTCCGTCCAAGGTGTGAATTTGGCTCCACCTCCCCCTGCAAGGGGGAGGTTGGCCGCAAAGCGGCCGGGAGGGGGTCACGCTTCGCTCGCACCACTGCAATGACATCGCGCGCGCGTCGCCTGCGCGGCCGGTCGACGGACGCGGAGAAAAAACTATGGCGAGCACTGAGGCGCGATCAGATCAATGGGCTGAGTTTCCGACGACAGCATCCGATCGGCCCCTACGTCCTCGATTTCTACTGTCCTGCAATCGGTCTGGCGATCGAGCTTGATGGCGGACAACATGCGCTGAGAGAGGGGACAGATGTCCGTCGAACGCGTTGGCTCAACGCCAAGGGCATCATTGTTTTGCGGTTCTGGAACAATGATGTGCATGGAAATCTGCAAGGTGTATTGAGCGAGATGGCTCGTGTCGCTCAAACGCGTGCTCGGCTCAGGCTTAGCGCATCGGTGAAGGGTGGGCGTGTCGGCTCACGACCCCCTCCCGGCGAGCTGACGCTCGCCGACCTCCCCCTTTCAGGGGGAGGTGATGGCGGTGGCTCTTCCGCGGTCGTGTTCGGCGAGGTGGACCGGTGACGCGCATTCTTCGGCTAGACAATCGGCGAGGTGATGGTTTGCGCGGCCTGCGACCCCCTCCCGGCGAGCGAGGGCTCGCCGACCTCCCCCTTTCAGGGGGAGGTGATGGCGGTGGCTCTTCCGCGGTCGTGTTCGGC
>JANQEO010000384.1 GCA_028278325.1 Candidatus Binatia bacterium | reverse complement strand
AACAGGCGGACGCAAACATCAACAGGGCAACAACGAACGATCTCGTTGCCATAGCAGCAGTCTATCGCAGCCGGGACAACGAACTGCGGCCCTTGGGGGCTGGAGGGAGTGACAACTGCGCAGTATCAGTAGCGTCCACGGCGTGTTCGCCGCAAGGCGCAGGATCGCCTACGATGCCATGTTGAGGAGGACCATCCGATGTTGAGAACCGTCCTTGTCTGCTGCGCCGCATTGCTGGTCGCCTGCCAGTCAACTGACGCGCCCGATTCGCTGACGCCCACGAACGACACCGACGTGAACTTCGAGGTCCAAGTTGTGGAGGTCCCAGAAGCGGCTATCGAGGCAGCATCCCTCGCCCTCGACCGACCAAAGCTGAGCGATCAAGAAATCGAGGCGATCCGCAAGCGAATGGCTGAATCGGACAATCCCAGGTGGGGCTTCGCCGTTGTCGGCAACACCTCTGAGCCCGGTCCGATCGATCGGATCGCGTCCCAGGGTGATGAGCGCGTAAACGCCAAGCTGTCAGTGATGTTCGAGAGGGTGGCGAAGGTCTCCGTCGGAGGACCACCGCCGAAGGCGGAGGAGAAGACCGAGTACCAGGAACTAGGTCTTGCTCTGCTGCCGCGCCGTTTCACCGAGGGGAAGATCGATGTTGCGATCGACATGATGGTCGCCCGGACCCTCGGCACGCCCGACGGGAATCCAAACATCAGTAGCCGCACCGTCACGACGTCCGTTCTCCTTGGAAACCGATCGACACTCGTGATGACCGGTGTGCTACCTACGGACGATCAGGGCCCGGAACCCCGGTGCCTCTTGATGCTGATCACGCCGCACTACCGGGGCTCGCCTGAGTAGCACACCGCGACCGATTCGAGGTGGCGGGGGCATCTCTGTTCGAGTCAAACGGTCGGCATCCAGCCGCTGCTCGCCAGAGTCAGCCACGCCGCCAGGTAGATCAAGATGCTCAGGAACCACGAGCCGCCCCTTTTCTTGGCCGCGCTCCCCGCCACGGTGAAGATCGCGAGGAAAGCGGTCACGAACGGCGCACCGAGCAAACCGACGACGGCGAGGAGCCTCTGCACGAGCGCGAACGAACCGAGCGAGGACTCCTTCACCCGTTCGAACCCACCCAACGTGCTCTCGAGCACGCTCAGGACGATGATCCACAGGATGGTCCACAGCCCAACGGCAAGAAGAACGCTGCTCGGAAGGGGAAACGGGGGTAGCGGCTCCTCGTGCGTTGCCCGGTCAATGCGTCGGATCAGCCAGCACAGCGCCATGTAGAAGGCGAGTGGAGCGAAGAGAATGAGCGGTGCACCGAGTGGCATGGTCTCTTGACGCTGTCCTGGTCAGACCCCGATGAACTCGGAAACCGTACCCGAACGCTCACAGCCAGCCTCATCCATTGGCCGGAATCAAGTCCAGCAATCCGACGGATTCGCCTTCATGTGTCGCCGTGCTTGAGCCTTCATGTCCTCGCCCCAACGCCGGGGCAGGAGATCCAAGACATGACTTCCAAGACCACGAAGACGGCTCCCGCCGCGAAGCGGAAGAGCCCCGCGCAGAAGGCCCGTGAGACGCGCGCCCGGGCGGCCAAGGAGAAGGCGGCCTGGCTGCCCGCGTGCCTTCCCGCGTCTTCCAAGCGGGCGGACAGCCAGAGAAACGAGATCTCTTGATGCTGATTACGCCGCACTGCCGAGCACGGCCGAAGTAGCGGCGGCCCCTGCGACGGGAGCAACCGCACACTGATCGACCTAGTGCAACGGGTCGATCCAGATGTTCCGAAACTGGACCTTGAAGCCGTGATCTTCGAGCAGGACCGGCATTGGTGCGGGAGACTCCTTCTTCCCGGCACTGGTGCTCCGAGTCAATGCGACGTCGTTGTGGATGGTCAGCCCGTTGTGTACGACCGTTATCCGCGCGTTCTTCGTCTTCTTCCCGTCCTTCCAGCGCGGCTGACGGAAGGTGATGTCGTACGTCTGCCAAAGTTTGACCGGAAAGGTGGCGTTCAGGTCAGGTGCGCGATACCGGAACAGGGCTCCACAGTAGTGGGGCTCCGTCTCCCGCCCCGGCGTGTTCAGAATCTGCAATTCGTAGCGGCGCTGTAGGTAGACGCCGCTACCACCCGCCCCTTCGGGGACTCGAAACTCAACATGCATCTGGAAGTCGCCGTACGTCTCCCGCGTCATGATCGAGCCTTTACCCGGCGAAACCTCGAGCGTCCCATCGACGAGTTTCCAGGGGCAGGGTTCGCCACGCTGCTCCGCGATCCAGTGGCGGGTCGAGGTCCCGTCGAACAGAACCGTTGCCGACTTCGGCGCGATACGGAACGGGCCGACTCTCCCGGCCCAGGCGATGGATTCGACCTGGTGGGCCAAGACCTGCGCCGGACTGAGCCGGTCGAGCTCGATGCCGGAGACGATGACTCGACCCTTGCCGATCGCGCGCGTCCACGCGACCACCTCGTCGCCAATCCCGATGATTGGGCGCGCCCCGTCAGCTAGGGCAACACGAGGAACCGAACTGATGAATCTCCCTTCGCGCAAAGTGAATCCGTCGACGACTCGGGCCGCGGGATGATCAGGATCAAGCGCAACGAGTCGTCCCTCATGGTGCACTCGCAACGGCGAGCCCGGACGCACTCCCAGAAGCGCGTCCATCAACAGCCGATCCTCTCCACCGACGGCGCCAGCGGGAAACGCGGCACCTCCCCCGCGCTCGACGAACCGTGTGATCTTGCGGACATCCTGCCAAGTACCGAGGACGCACCGGATGCGTGGATCAGAGCCGAGTAGCAGAGCCCTGGCCGAGACGCACTCGAAGCGCGCGGAAGCCAGTCGGTTGTAGAACCGCACAGGATTCCACCGCAGCGTTTCGTCCGGCTCCTCGAGCTCGTGACGGCCCGGAACGGCTTCGAGAATCAGCACCTTCGGTAGCGGCCGCTGCGCGACGCTGACCACTGTCATCGCAATGAGAAGGAGCACGCGCATGAAGGGCACCCTATCTCTGTCAATCGCGTCCTATCAGGTCAGCACAACTACGCCGCAGCAATCAAGACAAGGAATCCAGCGGGCACATCTCCACAGTCGCCCAGAACAAAGCTCCATGTTCTGGCCCCAAGCCGTGACAGGAGCTTCAAGCATGAAGCCCAAAGCGGAGCGGGGCCGGCGATCGTAGACGCCCCCCGTTACCCCACCGATACGGCGTTTCCGTTCGGTAGCAGCGGGAGCAGCCGTTTCGGGGGCAGGCGCTCCAGCTGGACGGGCGCGAGTCCGGCCCACATGTGTCCCCTGCGGCATGGTCAGGCTGCAGACATGGGGGTGTGAAACGAAAGGAGACCTCGCACGTGGACGCTGCAACCGAGCCCTCAGGCACGGCCGTTGCACGATTGCCGCTACGACTAACGCCGGTTCGAACCAGAGGGACTGATCGATGCTGCGCCCGTGCCTTCTGCTGACTGAGCTAGTGGCCCTTCTGACAGTGGGAGCGCCAACGATTCTGGCTCATGGTGGGTCGTACACGGGCCCAGGCGCCCTCTGAGGGCATCATCACTTCGGCGGGCCCGGCGGGCCCGGGGCCTCACAATTGCCTCCTGGTCCGGGACCGGCCAGCGACGCCGGCGGTGATCCCCGAACGGCGAGCAACCCGATCCCCGGCATCCGTAGCGCCGGCGGTCCAGTCCGTCCCGGACCCGCCAAGAAAGGCTCACATACGCCTCGCTACCTCGACTGGGACTGGTGGTGGGACCTGAACAAGGAGCGCTTCCTTAACCTGAAGTCCAAGAAACGCAGCTTGGATGCACAATCCGACACGCCCAAGCGCTTTGGCTCCACTGATGGTCAGGACGTCCACGTCACGACCAGGAGAATCCGAGCCGCGATCCTCCCCACTCTCAAGATCGGGTTGAAGGACCCGCACTACGACGCCCGCGCGGCCGCCGTGATAGCGCTCGGCAAAGTCGGAGATACCACGTGGCCCGAACTCATAGACGACATCAAGTCGGTGCTCGGTGACAGAGACAAGCGTGTTCGCGAATCAGCGTGTCTCGCGCTCGGGATCCTCGGAGCGAAAGTCGCAATCCCGGACCTCAGGGAGATCGTGAGGAACACGACGAAGGGCAGAGGAATGGTCAGCTCGGGTACCGACGACGTGTTGACCCGAACGCGGGCGTTCGCCAGCGTCGCGATCGGTCTCATCGGTGCGCGTGTCAATCTCGACAACGGCAGGACGATGGAGCTGCTGCATCTCGCACAGAAGAAGTCCAAGAACCATGATCTCCAGGTCGGCCCAGCCATCGCCTTGCAGATCATCCCCAACAAGATCGCCATCCCGGGGATGCTCGCGATCTTCAACGACCCCACCAAGGATCTCTACCTCCGCACACACATCGGCGTGGCACTGGGCAAGGTCTGTGCTGTGTCGGCCACTGCCTCGCTCGTCAGCGGCCTGAAGGAAGAGGCGAGCTTCATCCAATGCTCGAGCGCGATCTCGCTCGGCCTGCTTGCGAAGAGGGAGGACCGAATCACGGTCAACAACCTGATCGCCCTGGCGAGGAATGCAGCAGCCAACCGTGGCGCAAGGAACCTCGCGATGATGGCGCTCGGCGAGATCGGAAGCTCCGAAGGCAAGGCGTTCCTCAACGATCTTGTCCTGAACGGCGATCCGCACGACCAGAGGTTTGCCAGCCTGGCCCTCGGCGTCCTGGGCCACAAGTTCGGCGACGAGAACGGCGAGACAGGTCGCCTCATCCTCAACGCCTACAAGCAAAGCAAGTCCGAGGCCCAGAAGAGCCCGATGGCCATTGCACTTGGTCTTCTCGCGCACGAACCTGCCCGCGACGTTCTGCGCAATGACATCAACCGCCGGATCTATCAGGATCTACGAGGCCACCTGGCTATAGCGCTCGGCCTCCTGAACGACGCCCGCGCGCTCCCAGCCATTCGGAACCTGGTCAAGCAGGCGGGCGACCCGGATCTGCGCAAGCGCGCCGCCATCTCCCTCGGCCTGCTCCGGGATCCGGAAGCCGTCGAGATCCTCCGAAACGTGATCTCTGAACCGGCTATGTCGAAGCCGACCCTCGGCGCCGCCGCCGTGGCTCTGGGTTGCATCGGTGATCGCAGCGCCGTCAACATGCTGGCGGCTTTCGTCGAGAAGCGGGAGAAGCACGCGGACGTGACTCGTGCGTTCGCGGCCGTGGCCCTGGGCTTCCTCGGCGACAAGGACATGATCCCGATACTCTCCCGCGTCCGTGAGCACTCCAACTACCTCGTGCAGACCGAGGCGCTCCATGAGCTGCTCGCGATTCTCTGAAGGCTCATTACGCCCCCACTGCCGAGCACTGCCGAAGTAGCAGCGTCACTCTGCTATCGGGGAGGACACACGCGGCCCGCATCCACGGCCGAGGTCACATGAATCCGGAGATCGGACGCTCACCTCACCTGTCAGTCATAACGTGCAAATGGCGCTCGAACTCGGTGTTTGCACGCTGCGACGCGGACGACAGGATCAACACGGCCCGATCCCGACACCGCCTCGGAACGGTGAGGTACCAGCCCCACGAGATGAAGTACTGATGGGGAATGGACGCACGATCAAGAGCGGCCTTAGCCTTCTTCGGGATGAACCAGGGCCACGTCACCGGCACGAATGGTTCCTGAGTGCACGACTGCGCAGGCGAGGCGGTCGCACGAGCCTCCGCAATCGGCTTGGACTCGCTCGCGCAGGCTGGCAGCGCACAGCCGGAATGCTGAGCACGAGTAGCGACGTGGCGAGCGCATACCTCATGGACCTGAATCCATTCCACTCTGGACGGAGTGTACACCGGCTGGACCTTCGATCCCTACGCCTAGCCCCGAAGGACCTTCAACACCCCGAGGAAGCTGTCAGGCCGCCACGCGAACGATAGCGTCCCATCTCCGCCGGAATGCGACCTGAAGTCCTGACAGGTTGCGCAGCGACGTGAGCAAGGACTGTAGCGCTTCGGACACGGAATACGCGCAACCATCCCAGCGTCCAATGTGGCGACTTCGAGCCTTCGGCCCGTGTTGGCACACGACACGGTGCGTGGGATAGGATCCACACCGTCCTTCGAAGACGAGAGAGGCGATGACGACCCGAAGCGCGTGCCTGACGCTGCTCTTGACCCTCCGTGTTCTGGCCCAGCCAGTAGCACCACCGAACGTCGGACAACGTGAGTTGTTCTCAATCATCGACGCCTTCGACCCTGGGGACACTTCAGACCTTCCTTTCGTCAAAGTGACGCTCGGATCGCACAACCGGCTTGTGGACCGATTCAGAAGCGAGGAGCGATACGGATTCCTTCTTTCGCAGAAGGGGCGGCGCTTCACGGTTCGTTGGCTCGATGGCTGCCGCTCTGAACTCTCGACGACTCTCCCGGGCTTACCGGGGGGCCTCACGGTTTGGCACGAGCCGGCCGACCTGTCCGACTACGCCAAGACTGCAGGATTGGAGGTTCGCCGACTCGGTCGGCAGCCCAGCCACCGGTCCGCATTCCGTCCAGCTCTCGAGGAGGTGATGGGCCCTCGCGGCGTAGTGCTTGTCGTAGCCCGGGAGTGTGCCCGACGCGGGATGTATGGCGAGATGCACAGCGTCTGGAGCAAAATCCGCCTCGACCGAGCGCGCGAAGAACTTGCCGCGGGATTTCTGCGTCGGATCACCATTGAGATAAGTGAGCGGAAGAACGACTGGAAGCGGATTCTCGATCGCCACCGGCTGTGGCTGGCCTCTTTCGGTGAGCATGAAGGATCCAAAGTCGTTGCTGAGCGCGTGCGGCACATCGACAGCATTGTTCGCGCAAACGACGCCCGTCGTGGCCAGCCGATTCCAAACGACGCGAAGAGTCTTGTAGCCACCCTTCATGATGCAGACTTCCTACCGAGCGAGCTCACGTTTTTCTCCGGTGGATATCCGGTCCAGTTCGAGCTTGCGAATCCGACCAGGAAGACAGATCCGGCAAACCGTCTTCATCGGCTCGGGTTGCGCGGTGTGCCGCACTTGATTCGGGCGCTTGAGAATCCGAAGCCGACGCGACGTGTGTGGTACATCTCACGCTGGGGGGGAGGATTGCGCGTCGACACGGTTGGGACTGTCGCCCGGCGCATCTTGTCGTCCCTTTCAAGTACGACGTTTTGGGGGACAGCTGGAGAGACAAGAAGCAAGGCCGAGGCGTGGTGGAGCGGAATCGCAAGTGCTGGCGAAGAGGCGCACGTGGTTGCGCGCGCGCGAGACGGTGACCCCACGGCCATATCATGGGTGATCGATCACTTCCCAAAGCACGTGGGCGCAGCGATCGATGGCATTCGCAAGATCTCCAAGAACGAAGATTGGCCCAACTACGGCTACTGCTGGGATCTAGACCGTTGCGCGCACCAGGTCGAGGGTATCGCCCGGCTCGAGCGTGAATCTGACACATCGTTCCTACGCTGGCTCGCCCGCTCGGCGTGTCACGCACCGGCGAGGATTGCAGCCGCCGACGCGCTCCTCGATCGCGGTCATCGCGGGGGACTCGTGGCCCTTCTCGATGAGTGGAGGCACGGCGTGTTTGTACCAGGGCTCCTTCCACAGCTGCCCTCGAAAGTGAAGGCCCGGAGTCTCACGACTCAGGCCGATCTCCTGTCGCAGCAACTCGTGACTTGTTTCCTCAGATCCGGCGATCTGGTTGCCCTCCGCGCTGTCAACGATCGCCTCGACCGCCGCAAGCCGTCGCTGCGGGCCGCTGTGGTCAAGGCCGCACTGGATACAAGACTGGGAGATGTCCTAGCCCGGGCGAAGTCGGATCAACGCGACAGTATCGCCGCGGCTGCGGAGGAGATTCTCATCACGCTGCTTGGCGATCCAGTGCGTCAACCAGGTCAGCATGAACTGAGCCGGGGCGAACAAACATCAATCGTGGTCGAGCCCCGGACTGCAGATCTGGCGGCCGAGGCGCTCTGCCTGTGGTGGCCGCAAAGGTATGAGTTCAGTGCGGGGATGCCCACTCGCGCCAGGGACGTGCAGATCGCGCGGATTCGGTCCAAGTTCCAAGCGCAGCGCGGGCTTCCAAAGGTGGGCGGCCGGGCAGAGGAGCCGGTCGATCGCGGTGCATCCAACGTGCTGCGCAGCATCAGCGTCGAGTCCTCACCGGGGATCCCGCGGGAGGAGCTGCGTCGGACGGTTGAGGGGATGAAGAACCGGCCAGTTCAAGCAGCCGATGTCGTGGCTGTCCTCCGTGCCGCTCAGCAGTCGCATCCTGACGGTCTCGTATCACTTGCACTCGATCGACTCGCGACAGGGGGTGGATTGGGTCTGACAGTCCGTCTCAGCGATCGACCCGTCTTCCGCAAAGGGGTTTTCAACTGGATCGTCGACGCTGACCGTGAGTACATTGCCAGGTCGGCGAGGTTCAACGACCCGGCATCGGACCAGAGGACCTTCGCGGAGACCCACAAGGTCATCGACGCCGCACTCGCTATGAAGGACTCACCACCGTTCGAGGTGCGCCTTCGACTTCTGAGGTGAGCTACGACAGAGGGAGGCCGCACGCTGCGTCGAGGAGCTCACCCCGGGAAGCCGCCGCCCTTGGCGATTCGATCCGACCCGGCACCACGGCGGAGCGCGAGGCCGTCGTGCGCGGGCTGAAGCACGAGATCGTGATAGACCTCGAGAATGGGCGGGGTGAGGTCGCCTTCTACGGCACCCCGCGGTGTTCGCCGGGCAAAAGAAAACGACGCAGTCCGGGAACCACGTCGTCTCTTCTTTAGTAGCGGGGGGACGACTCTTCGCGGAGGAGAGAACATTCGAGCCCGGAATCTGCCGTAAACCCTTCTACGTCGGTCAGGCCATCATGGCGGCGTAGGGACCACGACTCGAACCCCCGACCTTCTCCACGACGGATGTCCGTTGCCAGGAGTCCCGAAGGCCGTGGGAGACATCACGTCTGGGGACAGCGGCCCCATCAGCCGCCGATTCGCGCCTCCAAACCATTGCTCACTAGCGGCCCGATCGCAGGAAGCACGTACGCCTGGGCACGCAAAGAGACACCAGCCAAGGCAGGCGTAGGCACCGGCAGCACCCCCGCCGAGACGACTGCGATCCCCGCACCGTTGGTCAGAAACGGGATCCATGTAGCTGTGGCGATGGCACTTGGATCGATGGCAATGGAGCAACTCCCAACAGTCAGCGGGGACGGAAGAGGTGGAGTTCCTGTGATGACAATACTGCCGGCCGTTCCTGGAAGAGTGTTGGTGATGGCGGCAAGGACCTGTGACCCAAACCGGGGCAGGGTCATGGAAAGCACGGGGTGGACTGACGGCGCTCCACATCCCTGGCCGACCGTGCTCACGGACGCAACGATGAGTCCAGAGAAGGCTGCAACCGCGCCCTCTGACGTTGACTGACCAGATCCGGGTGCACCAGCGCCGTACATGGGAGCCCCGGCAATGAAGTCGCCAAACCCATCGCCATCTAGGTCCGGACCTGCACTTATGGAATACCCGAGCTGATCTCCTCCCTGCAGGGTGTCGATGCGGTAGTAGCTCAGTCCGCTGGCTCCACTGAACACATGGATCCGCCCGTCGCCGGGTGCGGCCACCCCCACCCCTACTGGTTCGCCGACGATGACATCAGGAACCCCATTGCCAGAAACGTCGCTGGCATCCATGTCCAGCCCAAACGTGCCGGTTGCACCGGGAACCACGAGCTGTCTCAGCACGGCGCCTGTTTGCCCTGAGTGCACAAACACCACCCCGTCGCCGTTGGTACGAGTCGCAGAGATGGCCAACTCATCGACCGCGTCGCCATCCAAGTCACCTACATTTGCGACCGACGTTGGGTAGGAAACGAAGCCACACCCCGCCGGGCAAATGTAGGTCCGAAATGGCGACAACGTCGCCGATACGGGATCGAAGCGAAAGACCTCCACGCGATTGCCCACCAGTGATCCGGTCGCGATCACCGTCACTGCGATCTCCGCGCGCCCATCTCCGTCGAGATCCCCTGCCCCCGTAATCCTGGCACCGAAGAGCTCTCCCGCGGTTGTCCCAGGAAAGGCAACTGCGGATAAGAGCGGCGCGAGTGACGCGCCGCTGTACAGGGCAACTTCGCCACGCGATGCAAACCCGATCGTTGGGCCCCCACCGGCCGCGAGGAGATCCGGGACTCCGTCTCCGTCTACATCACCGACCGACGCCAGGGCAGATCCAAAGTTGTTGGGGCGAGTTGCCTGGGCAATGATCGAGAGTGTTGCCCCAGAGAAGACAACGACGCGTCCGGGAGAGCTCGACGATGCGATGCTGGCCGCGAAATCGGCCGTGCCGTCTCCATCCAGGTCGGCAAACGGCGCTAGCGCGGTGCCGAGCCGTGCGTTCAGCGGCAACGGCTGGAGGTCGGGTCGGTTCCCTGGGATCGAACCCAGCACCGAGTGATTCGATCCTGAGTAGACGCGAACAAGCCCGTATCCGGGCGACGTCTGCCCGACGACGAACCCCTCGTTGAGGGCGCTCGCAACGTAGTCAGCCACACCGTCGCCGTTCAGGTCGCCCACGAACGTGCAGTCGTGCCCGAGGCGCCCAAAGGTGCCAGCGCCGATATCGAGTCCCGAGACGGTTTGCCCATGAACGAGCCCCCCGACTAGCACAGCAGTCGCTAGAACCGCTTTCATCGTTGAGATCATCATTGCACCGTGATCCTGACCATTGGAGACGTGGCACCGATCGAGCCTCCGCTGAAGTTGATGCAGAGCGCGTCCAGCGTCAGCGGCGGCAAGTTGTATGGCCCCCAGTTCACGTAGCTCGACGGAGCGACCACGTGGAACGGCTCGGTGCCGACCGGCCTGGTCATCTGACGGAGCACCAGACTGACGTTCTGCGTCGTCCAGTTGGCACCGAGGGGTCCCCAGCAGGTGGCTGGGCCCGTGGGACACGCAACGGCGAAGAGGTTGTAGTACTCGGAACCAGGCGCGAGGTTGGCGTTGTTCACGAACACGGGCGCGCCCGGTCCGCCCGGCTGCGTCGCAGAGAGTGAGATAGTGCTGCCGCAGGACCACCTTGCCAGGTGGTTCGCACCCGCCGGACCGGCCGTCGTGAAGATGCCGCCGGCGCAGAGCGCGGAACCGGCCACGTCGCTGGGACTGCCATCGTCGAAGACCGCTAATGAGGCGACACCACCCGAGAATCCGCTGACCGACGACCACGACGAACCGTCCCACCGGGACAGGCTGCCGACGCCGCGCCCTGCGTAAAGAGCTGGTCCGGTCCCATCGTCAAAGACGCTCAGACACAGGACGTAGTCACCGCTCTGCGGAGCTCCGAGAGACGACCAGGTTGATCCATCCCACCGCGCAACATCCCCGGCTGCTCCCGTCGTCGTGAACTCACCGCCGGCATAGAGCGCCGGGCCGAGGCCGTCGTCGAAGACCGTCAGAGAGTAGACGCCGAAGAGCACGCTCCCTGGGATGCCGCTCCCAAGCGGCGACCACGTCGACCCGTCCCACTTGGCGGCACGGATGGCGGGCGCACCACCGGCTGTCGCGAAGTACCCCCCCGCATAGAGCGCCGGACCCGTTCCGTCGTCAAACGTGGCCAGAGCGGTGACGGCATTGTCCATGCCGGTGCCAAGAGGCGACCACGAGACCCCGTCCCACCTGGCTATGCGATCGGCGGAAGCACCCCCGGCTGCCTGGAAGGCACCCCCAACGTACAACGCCGGGCCCGTTCCATCGTCAAAGACTGTCAGAGAGTAGACATTGGCTCCTGTCACGCCGCTTCCGAGCGGCGACCACGAGGTCCCGTCCCATCTGGCGATGCCGTTGGCCGGTACACCGCCAGCTGTCGTGAAACTTCCGCCCGCATAGAGCGCCGGTCCGGTCCCGTCGTCGAAGACAGTCAGCGCCCAGACGTTGCCGTTCAACCCGCTCGTGAGCGACGACCAGGAGAACCTATCCCACTTTGCGATCCGGTTGACGGCCACACCGCCCGCCGTGACGAACCCGCCACCGGCATACAGTGCGGCGCCGCTCCCATCGTCGAATACGGCAAGAGCGCGGACACCGACGCCAGGAGGCCCCACACCGCTCCCCAGCGGAGACCACGCGCAGGACCCCTGGGCCACGAGCGATGCCGACAGGAGGGAGATCAGGCAGCAGGCCAGGGAAATGACGTCGGTCAGGCGGACGACGGACATGTCCGTCGATGCTGCAAAGCGTGGGCCTTGGACGTCCCGTGAACGTAAGTTCGGACCGAGTGCGGGGACTGGTCATCCCGCCAGAATCATGACCGTCCCGACCCCGTCACCCCCGGGTAGCGGGGAACTGCACCGCCAGGTCGGTCGGGCCAAGGCCGCCGCGTAGCGACCCCGACTCGCACCGCCGACCACCTACTGCACTGTCAAGCGAGCCATGGGTGAGGTTGCACCGATCATCCCGCTCGAGAAGTCAATGCAGATGGCGTCCAGGGTGATCGGAGGCAGGTTGTACGGACCCCAGTTCACGTAGCTCGACGGGGCAATGACACGGAACGGCTCGGTGCCCACCGGCCTGGTCATCTGCCAAAGCACCAGGTTGACGTTCTGCGTCGTCCAGTTCGCGCCGAAGGGTCCCCCGCAGGTGCCAGGGCCCGTGGGGCACGCGATGGCGAAGAGGTTGTAGTACTCGTTGCCGGGAGTGAGGTTCGTGTTGTTCACGAAGACGGGTGCACCGGGCGATGCCTGGGTGGCCGAAACCGAGATCGTGCTGGCGCAGTCCCACTTGGCGACGCCATTCGCGGACGCCCCGCCGGCCACCGGGAAGGTCCCCGCCACCAAGAGGGCGGGTCCCGATCCGTCATCGAATACTTCGAGGTCGTGAGCCCACGCACTGGAGATGCCGGCGCCCAAAGCGGACCACGTGCTCCCGTCCCATCTCGCGATGTGGTTGGCCGCGACGCCCCCGACGGTGTAGAAACCACCGGCGCCGAAGAGAGCGGGGCCGCCACCGTCGTCGAAAGCTTGGAGGGCGTAGAAGTGCGCGATCGACGGGCTGCTTAGGACCCCAATCCACGTCGCCCCGTCCCACCTCATCAGCCGGTGGTAGTAAGCGAGTCCTGGTGGATAGCCCGCCACCGAGGCGTAGCCCGAGACGTAGAGAGCAGGCCCCGCCCCGTCATCAAAGACTGTGAAATCGTAGGCGAGCCCGCCGTTCCAGCCCGGAACCGTAGACCAGCCGCTCCCGTCCCACCTGGCCAGGCCAGAGACAGGCACCCCGCCCGCGGCCGTCATGTTCCAGGCACCGACGTACAGCCGCGGGCCGCTGCCCGCATCGAACACACCGAGCAGAGTGACAACCGGTGATGGGGTAGCAAATGGGGTCCCCGCCACTCCGATACCCAGGGGCGTCCAGGTGCTCCCGTCCCACCGAGCGATGTGGTTGGCGATCGCGCCTCCCGCTGTAGTGAAGTACCCGCCGGCGTACAGCGCTGAGCCCGAGCCGTCGTCGAAAACTGTCAGCGCTCGGACCCCAGGAGTGTAGGTGAGGGCCGCGGCTCCCATGCCGCTACCCAGGGGCGTCCAGGTGCTCCCGTCCCATCGAGCGATGTGGTTGGCGATCGCGCCTCCCGCTGTAGTGAAGCTCCCTCCAGCGTACAGCGCGGGACCTGTCCCGTCGTCGAAGACAGCAAGGGCAGACACGCCCGCATTCACGCCGCCGCCGAGCGCGGACCAAGCGCTCCCGTCCCACCGAGCGATGTTGCTGGCGCTTACGCCTCCAGCAGGGTGGCTCGCTCGATACGGACACGGTCGCGAGCGCTAAGCAGGGCCACGGCCCTGGAGGTGTGGGTTCAGCCCCTGGGCCCCGCGATGAACAGGCTCAACAAACGCTTCTGCACTAAGCCTCGCGCGGCGCCCGAGTAGCACCAGATTTCCGGTTGTTTGCCACCCCGAATGAGCAACCGGAAAACAAGAAGACAAATCACCGGTCAGTCAGGAGGGCAATGTGATGCGCGTGCATTGGGATCGGCTCGTCACTGGACTTGCAGCCGTCGGAATCGTGTGGCTCGCGCTCAAGTACGGCGGGTCCATCATCGACTTCTTCGCCGACCTGACCTACCCGCATCCTAGACAAGATCCCGAAGCGAAGGCCAAGTCAATATCCGCTCTGGTTGCTGCGGGAGTGTTGATCGTCATCCTCGCTTCAACTGTGCGCTCCAATCGAAAGGACAGCTAGACATGAAACAACAAACGCTCACGCCAACGAGCAACCACGAATCAGGCATCAGGCCAGACGTCACGGAGACACCTTCTACGCCGGCCCTGGAGCAGTTTCTCGCGATTCCGAAGTGTCTTGATCAGCTCAATGCTCGCATGATCACTCTTGAGAGTGCGTTGGGCGTGCAGAGCCAGGAGATCTCCCAGATCGGAAGTTCCGTTGAACATCAAAAGGACGGACTTCGCGCGCTTCATGAGATGTATTCCTGCCTCGAGGCTGCTACGGAGCGACACACGGCCGCCATCCGTGAGCACTGCTTTGACCACGTGGCGCGCGGCGTAGCTCAACGCTTGTTCAGCCTGGTCGACCTCGCGGACGAACTCGGGGCCTCGACCTCAGGATCCAATGAGGCGAGGAGACTCGCACGCGGGCTAGGTGTTCAGCTAGCCGAGTGCCTTGAGTTCCTTGGGGTCGAGTCCGTTCGAGTCCGCGAAGGGACTCGATTTGACCCCAAGCTCATGCGGCCCTGCAAACAACAAGGCACATCCGATCCACGCAGAGACCGGACAGTTCAGCGGACTGTGAGGCGGGGCTTTCGCAGAGACGGCGTGATGATCCGGCCCATTGCGGTGTCGGTGTACACGTTCATCGAGAGCAAGGACATCCAAGAAGTCCGTGCACAAGGAGAACAGTCATGACATTCATGGGAATCGATCTTGGTGGAGGGAACGTGAAAGCGGGGGCACCTGATGAACGCGGGAATCCCATCGTAATCCCGAACGACAAGGCGGAGCTCTTCACGCCGAGTGTCCTTTACTTCGATGGGGATGAGATTCTGTATGGGCGAGATGCGTTGAACGCCGGGCTCGTTGATGGCTCCAAGTTTGTTTCCGGATGGAAGCGGCGCATGGGGACTTCTGATGTGGTTCACACGGCTGAAGACGGGACCGAGTATCGAGCGAGAGACATCGCGCGGCTCACCCTCCAGAAGATCGCCAAGGACTATCAGGTCCGAACAGGCGACGTCCTGGAAGCCGTTGCCGTCGGCGTTCCCTCCAACTACTCAGACCCTGCCAAGGAAGACACTAAGGTTGCGGTCGAGAAAGCTGGGCTTCGCCTGATCGGTCTGATCCAAGAGCCGTCGGCAGCGGCTCTTGGCAATCGCCTGCACGAACGCGGTAGTGACGGTGACATGCTCATCATCGACGTCGGTAGCACAACAACCGACGTCTCGGTCGTTCGCGTAAAGGGCAAGTCCATCGAGATCCTCGCGACTAGCGGCGTCCCGGAGCTCGGGGGAATGGACTTCAACAGTCGCTTGCAGGACATGGTTCTGGATGAACTCGAATCGACTCGCAACTCTCGCCCCAATCCTCAAGACCACCCGATCCTGTTCCAAGAGCTGTTCTCACGCGTCGAGCAGGCAAAGGTGACTCTGTCAGCGCGCGACAAGGCCGGAGTCATGGCACCCTGCGACGACGGCCACGTGCTTACAAGCACGATCACGCGGGAGGCTTTTGACAAGAGAACGCAGGATCTCGTGGACCAGATCATGACGTGCGCAGAGACGACTGCACAGGAGGCGAACGTTCATCCCGCTGAGATCCTCCTAGTTGGCGGAGGGTCCGAGCTGCCGGCGGTGAAGAAGGCTGTGAAGGACCGCTTCGGCCAGGACCCTGCCTGGCATGTGGAACCCCATTTCGCCTGTGCGCTTGGAACCACGATGTATGCGCGGATGACCCTGGAGCAGGACGGGGAACAGATTCAGATCGGGGGTAGGAAGATCCCTCCGCTTGACTACCGACTTCAGGAAGTCACGGCCCACGCAATCGGCGTGGCCACGCTCGACAAGCAGGACCAGCTCATCAACAGCGTGCTGCTCAAGAAGGGACAGCGAATCCCATCTGTCCACGAGCGCAGATTCCAGCTGGCGGCAAAGGGGCAGACCGACGCGCTCATCAAGGTCCTCCAGGGGCCGGACGGCGAGAACATTGACGACTGCCAAGAACTCGGGTTCTTCGAGTTCAAGGACCTCAAGAGAATCTCAAATCGTCCGCACGTCATCACGGTACGCCTCGGGATTGACCGGAACTCGATTCTGACTGCAACGGCGGAAGACGCAGAGTCCGGGAAGAGCACAGACCTGACTATCAAGTACCACAACGCCTGACACTAAGGACTAGACAACTATGAAAGCCTATTTGAACTTCGCTTCGTACGACGACTCCCGGGCTGAGGACGTCCTTGTTGTCCTCGATAACTCCGGATCCCAGGGTATGACGGACCTGCGTCCGAGCCGGCTCCAGGGCGCGAAGGACGCCGTGCTGAAGTTGCTTGAGCTGAAGGCCAAGCATCATCCGGGCGATCGGGTGGGGATTGTCACTTTCAGCAGTACGGCCTCACTGAAGCACGGCCTGTCACCCGTCGGGTCATCCTTCGACTCACTATCGAACGCCGTCCGAAGCATCGACGTTGAGGGGGCGACAAACATCACCGCTGGCTTGGAGCTAGCGGGCGAGGTGTTGTTCGGAAAACCGGTCGCGCCCAGCATTCTGAGGAGATTGAGGACCTGGCTGGAAGGTGCTGAGAAGCCCACGGAGGACCCCGGTGATGAGAACAGACACCGTCGATTGATCGTCACAAGTGATGGCGAGCACACCGAGGGCCGACCCTATCCGATTCCCGCGGCGCGCAGGCTCAGGTCGCAAGGGGTGGTCATCGACGTCATTGGCGTTGGCGCCACGCCGAAGGACATCGACGAGCGGGAACTCAAGAGAATCGCCTCTGTCGACCAAGCGGGCACGCCCAGGTACTGCTTCATCAGCGACACCAAGTCCCTCATCAAGAAGTTCGAGAGGCTTGCAGGCCACTTGCGGGCGCTCGAATCAAACTAGCGGAAGCGTCGAGCAGACGCGAGGAAGGGAGAGACCGATCTCTGCGTAGACGGACTGGGTCTTCGGGGTCTTGAAGAGAGGTGCACGATCCATGGCCAACAACGAACAACTTCGATGGCGCGAGGCCGACATGGCTGGCCTCGAAGGAGTCATCGTCACCGGCGATGACGTGTACCTCTCCGCCGCCGCCCTTGCCAAGCGCCTAGGGCTGAGAGTCGAAGACGTCCGCGAGCGCATGCGACGTCAGCAGATTCCCTCCATTCCCGGCCTGATCAACGGAGAGCGGCTCGTCCCCCTTTCCCTGCTGTCGCAGAGGTTCAACCGGGCCAAGAGGCGAAAGCGGAGAACAAAGCCCGACGATGGGGCCCACCCGTCGTCGACTCCGACAGTTGACCACTACGTGTCCGACTGACCTGAGGGCAGCGCAAGTTTGGCCAGCGCTTTCAGATTGTTCGTCGCCTTGTTCACCGTCTTCTTCACAACATCGAAGTCATGAACCATGTAGTGCTTGCTGGCGACTCTGCCGACCGTGAACTCGTTGTGACGCAGAACCCTGCCGATCTGATCCACCGAGACGCCTCGTGACTGCAGGAACACGGCAAATGACTTACGGAGGGACTTCCAGGAGAAACCGGGCCAGTCGGCCCGGATCCTGTTTCGCAACGAGTCCATGGCAGGCTTGGTCAGTTGCTGCCCATGCTGGCTTGTCCACACAAACCCGGAGTCCTTCGACCTGGCGAGGAACGAGGGCAGTACGACTTTGGGAACCGGCACCCAATTCCGCCTGGCCTCCCCTGCCTTGCCTTTGACGACATCGATGAACAGCGCCTCCTTCTTCCGATCGAAGTTCTCCCAACGCGCGTGCTTGGTTTCGGTGACGTCGAGGCCCAGAAAGAAACTACCGACGACGACCCACCGCACGAACTCCCGATCAGGTCCTGACGCGCACTTGAGTAAGTGCTCCCGGATCTTCTGCGGCGTGAAGTGGGCGAGGTCGGACGGGCTGCGTTGGGGTAGCTCGACGAGCTCGAAGGGGTTGAGCTCGACCAGGCCGGCCCTTTGCCCGAAGGTGAACATGGACTTGAGAATTCTGAAGTAGTCGCGGGCTGTCGAGCTCTTCACAGGACCGCGACCACTGGGCAGACCCTTCTTGAGCAATCGCTCTCTGAACGCGACAGCGTCAGCGACCGTCACGTCTCTAGGAGACCTGTTGGCACCGACGATCGACAGAAAGTCCTCGACCACGGTCTCTTTCTGCGCTCGCACACCTGGGGAGTTCTTGCCCCACTTGGCGTCGCGGAACACCTCGAAGAGCTCCTGGAGCGTTCCGGTCGGCTTGTTGGATGCCCGTAGGCGCTCTTCGGCCATCCCTTCGAAGAGGACGCGGACCTTGATCGCGTCGTCGCGGGTGATCTGCCCGGTCTTGCCGGTGGGCGTGTATCCCAGCTCTTTGCACAGCTTGCGCGACACTGAGACGGTTCTGCGCTCGCCGGTGCCGGGGTGGGTCCATTTGAACTCCCAGTACCCCTTGTTGTTGGTGACCGTCAGCGCCGACCTCGAGCCCATGGCGTGCTCCCATCGACAGAGGCCTCGTCGATCGTGGGATCGGTTTCGCGTCGCTCGTGGCGCCGGCGATGCATCAGAATCTGGCGGAAACCGTGGCGGAAACCACCAATCACCACGATCAAAGAAGAAGCCTCTGGGACACAAAACATTGTATCACAGAGGCTTGAGAAATCGGGGCGAGTGGATTCGAACCACCGACCTCTTCGTCCCGAACGAAGCGCTCTACCAGGCTGAGCCACGCCCCGAAGTGTGGCGGGCCACTGTACGGGAATCGGTCTGGGGGACCAAGGGGAGGCTGAAGCTTCGT